>NZ_JAENIK010000011.1:0-745658 GCF_016595465.1 Luteolibacter yonseiensis
AAAAGGGAGCCGGGCTCTTTTTTTGTGCGGGGGGAGGAGAGAGGGAAGGGTGGAAAGGGTGGAAAGGATCGTGGAGAGAGGAGGAGCATAACCGGCGGAGCACAACCGGGGTAGAAGGGACAAAACGGGGGGGAAGAAACAACCGGACGTGGGGACCACACCGACAGGACTTGGGATTAAAGCGTTTCGCGAAATACCGGCAGGGGAATAATCTGGTAAATCCAGAACAACCGCACTCGGGATTATTTACACAAACAAAGCCGCCGGGAATATCCCGGCGGCTTTGTTTATCCCGGCGGCTTTGTTGTTACGCAAACCCGGAACCCCGCGCCCGGGCCTCGGCGTTGGCCAGGCTTCAGACTTCCTGCAGGAGAACATTTTCCAACCGGAAGTTCGGCAGATCGTCGGAGTTTCCACCCGACAATGCGGGCTTTTCAAAACTCGCAATGCCCGGGAGTTCTGGCAAACGGGATGACATCGCGGATGTTGGCCATGCCGGTGACAAACATGAGCAACCGCTCGAATCCAAGACCGAATCCGGCGTGGGGGACACTTCCGTATTTCCGCAGGTCCGCATACCATGAGTAGTTTTCCGGATCGAGGTCGTGTTTTTTGAAGTTTTCCAACAATACGTCCAATCGCTCTTCCCGTTGGCTGCCGCCGATGATTTCGCCGATTCCTGGAACGAGCACGTCCATCGCCGTCACGGTTTTGCCATCATCGTTGAGCCGCATGTAGAAGGGTTTGATTTCCTTCGGGTAGTTGAAAACGGTCACCGGCTTCTTGAAGTGTTCTTCGGTGAGCCAGCGCTCGTGCTCGGATTGCAGGTTCAACCCATATGCGACCGGGTATTCGAATTTCTTACCACTGGAGATCAGCAGTTCGACCGCGTCGGTGTAGCTGATGCGTTCGAAGGGGCGGCTGGCGACGAATTCAAGACGCTCGCGGAGGCCCTTATCCACGAATTTTTCAAAGATCGTGAGGTCATCGTCACTTTTCGTAAGGGCTTCGGTGACCAGATGTTTCACGAGCGCTTCCGCCAGATCCATATCTCCTTCAAGGTCACAGAACGCAACCTCCGGTTCGATCATCCAAAATTCCGCGGCGTGGCGCGAGGTATTGGAGTTCTCCGCACGGAAGGTGGGACCGAAGGTGTAAATGTTGGACAGCGCACAGGCGAAGGTCTCCCCCTCGAGTTGGCCGCTGACCGTGAGGTAGGCTCGCTTGCCGAAGAAATCGTCTTCGGCTTTTGAAATCTTGTCATCCGGAAGCGTGGTCACGCGGAACATCTCGCCCGCTCCTTCGCAGTCGCTGGCGGTGATGATGGGCGTATGGACATAGATGAAGTCCCGCTTTTGGAAAAATTCGTGCACCGCGAAGGCCATGCGGCTGCGCATGCGGAAGACCGCCCCATAGAGATTGGTGCGCGGGCGGAGATGGGCGATGCCGCGAAGGAACTCGGGGCCATGGCCTTTTTTCTGGAGCGGATAATCCTCAGGCACACCGCCCAGCAATTTCAACGACTCCGCCTGCATTTCCCAAGCCTGTCCGGCGGCGGGAGAAGGGATGAGCCTGCCCCGGACCTCGATGGATGCTCCGGTGCTCATCTTGGCGATATCCTCATAACCGGGAATGCCCGCGTCCGCGACGATCTGCAGGTTTCCGAGGCAACTGCCGTCGTTCAACTCAAGGAAGGAAAACGCCTTGGAGTCGCGGCGGGTGCGGACCCAGCCGGCGACATGGAGTTCATCACAAGGGTCCGTTCGTTTGAGGACGTGTTTGATCAGCGATCGCATGGCCCTAAGTAGCGGGCGGCCGCACGAATGTCAAAGAAGGCAGGGGATTTGTTGATAGTTGACCCCACCAACCGGTGTAATAGCGTTCCCAAATCTGATTTATGAAACCCATGAAATTCCTCCACCGGTTCCTGATTCTCGCAACGATGCCCGCGGCCCACGCCTGGACTCCGGGACAGGAGCCACCGGCGATGCCTTTGGATTCGTTCCAGCTTCCCGAGGGCTTGGAAATCACACCATGGGCGGCTTCACCGGCCCTCTTCAATCCCACCAACCTCGACATCGACCATCTCGGCCGCATCTGGGTGACGGAAGGCGTGGATTACCGTGGCAAGGCCGGCCGCCAGGAAGGAGGGGACCGCATCGTCATCCTTGAGGACACGGATGGAGATGGGAAGTGCGACAGTTCCAAAGTGTTCTGGCAGGACCCGGAACTCGTGTCTCCTCTCGGGATCGCGGTCTTCGACAATGTGGTTTACGTCTCACAGCCACCGAACCTGCTGAAACTGACGGATGCGGACCGGGATGGAAAATTTGATCCGAAATCCGGTGACAAGCGTGAGGTGGTGCTTACCGGATTCAACGGCAAGAACCATGACCACTCGCTGCATTCGCTTACCGCGGGTCCGGATGGCAAATTTTATTTCAACCAAGGCAACACCTGCGCTGTTTTCACCGACAAGTCTGGAAAAACGTTCCGTGTCGGCAGCTATTACTACAAGAGCGGCGGTGGTGAGTGGCCTGTCGATACCAAGGCTGTTTCCGGTGAGAAAAGCGATGATGGCTTCGTTTATGTGGGAGGCTTCACGGTCCGCATGAATCCCGATGCGACCCACGCGGAGATCGTGGGATATAATTACCGGAACTCCTACGAACAAACCATCAACTCGCTGGGTTATGTCTTCCAGAATGACAATGACGACCCTCCGGCCTGCCGGACCAGCAATGTTCTGGAGTATGGCAACGCGGGTTATTTCTCCAACGACGGCACCCGCTTCTGGAATGCCGACCAGCGTCCCGGCCAGGACACGCCGACGGCCCACTGGCGCCAGGAGAATCCCGGTTCCATGCCTGCGGGGGATGTCTACGGTGGCGGATCTCCGACAGGGGTGGCGTTTTATGAGAATGGCGCGCTCGGTGAAAAATTCAACGGCACATTGTTGTCGTGCGAGGCGGCAAGGAATGTCATCTTCGGCTACAAACCGGAAACGGATGGAGCCGGATTCAAGCTGGATCGCACGGATTTCCTGACCACCAATCCCGAGAAGCAGTTCGACGGTGCGGATTTCACCGGTGGCGTGAAGAAAAAAGCCGCACCGGACCAGGACAAACTGAAGTTCAATTTCCGTCCGTCCGACGTCTGTGTGGGACCGGACGGCGCGTTGTATGTGACCGACTGGACCGACCCACGTGTCGGTGGTCATGACACCCAGGACGAAGCCGCATCGGGCATCATCTACCGGATCGCGCCGAAGGGATTCAAATCCGTCGTTCCGAAGATTGATCTCGGCAAAGTGGATGGAGCCATCCTCGCCCTCAAGTCGCCCGCGGTGAACGTGCGTTACCTTGGCTATCAAAAGTTGAAAACCACCGGAGCCTCGGCGTATGACGCCGTTGCGAAAGTGTTGGAGGATCCGAACCCGTTTGTCGCGGCGCGGGGTATCTGGCTGATGCCCTATCTCGGTGAGAAAGGCCGCGCGAAACTCAATTCCATCCTGACCGGTACCAACGCCGGGGACCGTCTCACCGCCTTCCGTGCGATCCGCCGGACGGACGGAGCGATCGAGGACCTGCCGTATGCCCGCAAGCTTGCGACCGATTCCTCGCCGGAAGTCCGGGCGGAGGCCGCCCGTGCGATGCGTTATCGGAAATTCGATGAATCCCGCGAGGTGCTGGTGGCGGTGGCCGAAAAGTATGACGGCAAGGACCGCGCCTACCTCGAGTCGATCGGAATCGGAGCCGGTCATGATACCGAAGCCCTTTGGAAAGCAATCGGCCAGAAGATGAAGCCCGGCGCGCCTGCGGATTGGACGGACATATTCGCCCGTCTCACCTGGCGGTTGATGCCGGAAGCCGCCGTGCCGTCTCTCAAGACACGCGCCGCCGCGGCAGGTTTGAGCGAAGCGCAGCGCAAGCTCGCGGTGGATTCGCTGGCATTCATCAAGTCGAAGGATTCCGCGGATGCATTGATGGACCTTGCGGCGGAAGGTTCCGCTGTCAGAGATCAGGCGTTGTGGTGGCTGGTGAACCGGAGCGAAGGCGAGTGGTCATCGTTCGGTCTGAAAGAGCAGCTGAAAAAGCGCAAGCTGATCGAAGATGCCGTGCCGCTGGTGGAAGTCATCGTTCCCGCGAAACCGGAGAGCACCAAATTCACCGTTGCTGACGTGATGGCCCTCAAGGGCGACGCCAGCCGCGGTAAAACCGTGGCGGCCCGTTGCGTGATGTGCCACAAGATCGGCAAGGACGGTCCTGACTATGGTCCTGATTTGAAGGGCTTCGGCAGCCGCCAGGCACCGGAGATCGTCGCACGTTCCATCGTCGACCCATCGTTTGACATTTCCCATGGTTTCGAAGGAACGGCGATCAACCTCAAGGACGGAAAATGGATCGATGGCCACATTGTCGCAGACGGAGATCCGGTGGTCATCCGTGCGACCGGTGGACTGACACAACGTGTCCCGAAAAACCAGATCGCCAGCCGGAAGGATATGGACCGCTCGCTCATGCTGGGCGCGGATCAGTTGGGCATGTCCGCGCAAGATGTGGCGGATGTTGTCGCGTGGCTGAAGACCTATTGAAACAGCAGCTTCCTAGTCACACTGCGGCGGCAAGCAAGGATGCGGGCCGCCGCAGTCCGGGGAATCTCCAGTGAGTTCGCACCGGCACCAGCGGACGGTGGTTTTTTCCGCGAGATTGAATTTCACCGGCTGCCTGCCGGTGCCTTTGTGGGAGCCATCGCAGAACGGCGGATGGCTGGTCCGGCCGCAGGAGCACCACCAATGGATGCCGGGCCCGACCTCGCAGATGATGGGCTTGGCAGCCATGCCGCGGTTTGCGGAAATCAGCGGGAGAATGATACCGGCCGGGTGGCCGGTTTCACCTGGGTGGTCGCGAGGATGGAGGTTTCCTTCGCTTCTTCCACGGACGCGGTCGCAGGTTTCCTATCCAGCTTGGGATAGCGCTGGGCCGGCACCTCGTTGAGAAATGTCGCTGCGAGCCACCCCGCGAGGATGACGGATGAACCACTGACGAAACTGCTGGTTTTCATGAGTTTATACCGGGGGCGGATTCTCTGGCGAGGTTCTGATTCGCCGGAGTCGAAATAGCAATCTTAAAGATATGGTGATCCTAATTGATGGACGGGGTGACCGGAAATCAGGCGGATATTCATCGGTGGCAGGACGTTACTTTCCTGCGGGCAGGTGGCTTGCCAGCCATTTTTCCAACAGCTGCGGCCATGCGGCCAGATCTCCCTTGCCGTTGAGGCCGTAGCCGTGGCCGCCTTTTTCGAAGAGGTGCAGCGAGACAGGAACGTTGTTCGCCTTACAGGCAATGGCGAATTCCAGGCTGTTGCGGCAGTCCACGCCGTCGTCGGCGGTGGTGAGGAGGAAGACGGGTGGGGTGTCCTTTGTGACGGCTTTTTCGGTGGAGTATTTTGCAGAAATCTCGGGATCGGGATTGTTCCCCAGCAGATTCTTGCGCGAGCCACCATGGGCGAGCGCCGGGTCCATGGAGATGACCGGGTAGATCAGGATGGAGAAGTCCGGACGGCAATCCTGTTTGTCGACGGCGTCCTTCCCTTCTTCGGGAAAGGTGTCGGCGAAGCGGGTGGTGCAGAGGCTGGCGAGGTGGCCACCGGCGGAAAAGCCCATGATGCCGATTTTTTTCGTGTCGACACCCCACTCTCCGGATTTTTCCCGCACGGTGCGGATGGCACGGCGGGCGTCGAGGAAGGGCACGGGGAACTGATAGCCGAGCGCGGCGTTTCCGCTGACACGGTATTTCACCACGATGCCGGCGATGCCCTGGCCGGTGAGCCATTTCGCGATGTCGTGGCCCTCATGATTGCTCGCGAGCATGCCGTAGCCGCCACCGGGAAGGATGACCACCGCGGCTCCGGTGGCCTTGTTTTTCTCGGGGAGGTAAACCTGGTATTGAGGGATCTCGATATCGGTCAGACGGCCGCCGTTGTCCTTTTCCGTGCCGGAGGGTGGCTGTTTGGCACCGGGTGCCTCGGCGGGCCAGAGGTTGGTCCATTCGGCGGAGGCGAGGGTGGTGAGAGCGAGAAGAAGGGCGAGGGCTTTCATTCGGAAGGATAATGAATGGGAGATGGAGGATGGAAGATGAGGAAAACGCGGATGGTTTGCGATGCTCCATTTACGCGTATCTCCCTCTTCTCTTACGTCTACCGTCATTTCAGCTTGATCCTGGCGGGGACCTCCTTGATCGGGATGCCAGCCTTGGTAAGGGCGTCCCAAACGGTGAGCAGACGTTCGAGCGGGAGTTTCTTGTCAGCTTCAAGCTCGAGCTTGCGACCCGGGTTTTGTTTCTGGTAGGCGATGAGGTAGCTTTCCAGCAGCCCCTCGGGGACGGAGAGGGTATCGAGCGTGATGTTTCCGAGAGAATCCACGGCGATGACCGAGCGGGTGTCCGCCACGGTGTCGGAGGCGATCTCGCGCACGGTGGGAAGCTCGATATGGAGGATGTCGCGGGGTTTCTTGAAAACGGTGCTGACGGCGAGGTAAATGAGCAGGATGAGGCAGATATCGATCATCGGAATGACCTGGATATTGTGCCGGGTGCGGGCGGGGCGGTAGAATTTCATGGACGTTCCGGTCTTTCCACGGCGCGGGTGAGATCGGCCAAAAGGCTTTCGAGACGGGCGGTGAGCTTTTCTATTTTCCGGTGGAAGTAACCATGGGCGATGACGGCCGGCACGGCGATGGCGATGCCGAAAATGGTGGTGCTCAGGGCTTCGGCGATGCCGCGTGAAATGACGGTGTGGTCGCTGGTGTCTCCCAGGCCCTCGAAGATCACGACGAGTCCCGACGCGGTGCCGACGAGTCCGAGCAGCGGGGCGATGGTGATGACGATATCGAGAATGCCGATGCCGGAGTGGAGGTGGACGGTTTCCTCGCGGGCGGCGGCCTCGATGGCGGCGGTGATCTTCGCGCCCGGCTTGCCCCGGTGCTTGACCGCGACGGCACCCAGGCGGGCAAGCGTGCTTTTTCCTTCTTGGAATTCGCGGATCGCGGCGGTGGAGGTGTCCGGATCAAGCGTGGCGATTTCCCGGGCGAGCCCGACGGGAATGACGCGGTCGCCACCGAGGGAAAGGAATTTGTAAACGATGGCCATCAGCCCGGCGATGCAGGTGATGCCGAGCGGGATCATGAAGATTCCGCCTTTTTGGAAGAATCCCCAGACGGAGTCGAATCCCGGGATGGCGGCGAGGAGGGTGATGGCTTGGATCATGAAGTGAGGCTTTGTTAGAAATAGAAGCTGAAGATGATTTCGAGCGCCTCATCCTGGTAGTCGGCGCGGATTTCCTTGGGCATGGGAGGAATGGCTGCGTCGCGGATGGAATTCAGCGTGAAACCTTTCTGGACCTCGCCGGTTTGCATGTCGCCCATGAATTGCACGCTCTTCACCTTGCCGGTCGGCAGGAGGTAGAAGCGCACCGTGAGGAATCCCGGAGTGATGAAATCCCGGTGACGCACGCAGTTCCGTTGCCACTCTTGCTCGACGGCGCGGCTGATGGCGGCTTGGTAACGGCCAAGCGGGGTGTCCGCGACATCCAGCGCGCTACGGCCACTGCGTGAGATGGAGCCTTGGATGGCTTTCTTGCGCTGGTTGCCCCGGAAACCGGGATCGCCGGGTGTGGCGGCGGGTTTCGGTTTGGGAAGGGAGGGCTGTTTCGCGGTGGCGGCGGTGTTTTCCGCAGCGGGTGCGGAAGGCTTGGGGGCGAGGGATTGTTCCGGAGCTGGCTTGGGGACGTTCACGTCCACGGGATTCTGGCCTTGAAGAAGCTCGGTGGGACCGGCGGTTTCGGCTTTTGCTTCGTCGCCGATGTTTTTCGCGGGCTTCACAGGTGGGGCGGGTTTGGCGACGGCTGGATCCGCGGCGGGGTTTTCCGGTGCCTGAGGTTCGGGCCGTGCGGCGGCAGCGGAAGGCGAAGGCGGGGCTGCCGGTGTCATTTCCGCCGGGGCGGGAGCGGCTTTTTCGCCATCGGCTTCGAGTTTGCCATCGCGGTAGTTGCTCTGGGTGGTTTCGAGGTCGTTTTCGTCGCGAGGGGTTTCGCCACGCTGGGAGGGAAGCCGTTTGGCATTCGGATCGGGAGCGCGGTCGCTGGTCGCCTCGGTATCCCGCTCGCCGATGAAAGCGGTGGTATCCGGACGTTTGCCGCGCTGGTCCTCCGAGGTCCGCGCGAAGTCCGGTGTCGTGCGGGCCGGAACGACGGGCGTCGGCGCGAGGGCTGCCGTGCTTCCCGTGATCTGCTCGATCACTTCCGGCGAGATGATGACTGACGCGGGCTGTTCGAGCCTGACGGCCGATCGGTCCGAAATCACCTTATCAACGATGAAAACGATATCCAGAATCGTCACGGTGGCGGCCGCGATCAGAAAAATCACAGCACTCAAGGCAAGCGACGCCGCGAGGGCGATCACCCACAGGCGACCGTCATCAGGTCTCGGGGACGGATTTTCGGCACTGGCTTGCAACGCGGAGAGGCTGGCGCGAAAACGCTTCCGGCGCAATCCGGGAATTCCAGGTCAGGGTGACCGCGTCGCCTCATCGATCTGCAACCAATCGGATGATGCCGGATGCCGAAGATCGATGCCACTTCACAGAAAAGCCGCCCCCTGGGGAGGAGGCGGCTTCCGAGGGTTCGAGAGAATCAGGCGCGACGGCGGCGGACGATCATGAGACCGCCTACGAGGAGACCGAGGAGACCGGTGCTTGGCTCAGGGATCGCGAGCGTGACTCCGGAATAGACGCCCTGGCCTTGGGAGGTGGTGACATTGAGGGGGCCGGCGGTGTCGAAATTGAAGGTGATGAGGCTGTCAAAATCGTCGGTGGTATCGATCGCGAACAGATCCTTGTCGAGGATGGAGAAGGCGAAGAGGTCCGGGGTGATGCTGTCGAGGTTCTGGGTGACGGTCAGGTCGAACTTGAGGAAGCTGCCGGGAACGAATTCCTGGAAGAACTCGGTGAAAGCGCTGGTGTTCGTGAGGGTGAGGGTGGATCCGATGTTGCCGCTGGCACTGCCGATGGTGGTTTGAGTGCCGTCGACAGCGCTTCCGCCACCGAAGTTGAAGTTCGAGATGGTGGCGGAGTTGTTGCTGGGGGTGTCTCCGCCGTTCAATTGGAAGTCCAGGTAGAACGGGCCGTTGCCGGTGGTGCTCAGGGTGGAGGTGTTGATGCTGACGTGGTAGACGGCGGCTTGCGCGGCGGAGCTGAGGATCAGGCCGGCGGCGGCGAGCAGGAATGTGTTTTTGAGAAGTGTGGTTTTCATTTTCGTGAATCGTTTTTTGAATGAAAAAGGTGCCGTGCCATGAAACGGCACGGCAACCTGTGGGGGCGTCAAGGGGCGGTATTGCCGAGCGGACGGGCGGAGTAGGTGATCGTGCCGTTGCTCGGGTTGGCGAATTGCAGGGTGACGGTGGCGGAAGCACCGGGGGCGAGATTGCCGCCGGAGACCGTGATGTAAGGGCTGCCCGCCGGGAGGGCGGCACTCGTGTCGCCGGTCTTGTTTGAAAGCGTTGCATTCGAACTGAGGCCATCGAGCGCGAGGTGGAACGGCCCGGTCAGCGGACCGGCGTTGTTGTTCGTGAAGGTGACGTCCTGGGCGAAGAGGCCGGTGCGGCGGTCGCGGAGGAAGCCACCACGCTTCACGGTGACAGCCGGTGCGATGTCATGCAGGACGAAGATCTGGCCGCCTTCCACCTGATCCGTGGTGATCCCGTTCACATAGTGGGCCTGATCCGAGCTGATATACCATGCTTCGCCCGGGTTGCCCTTGTGGCGGGTGCTGGTGGCCATGATGGCGGTGATGTCGGTGAGTCCCGAGGCCTCTTCATCATTGGTGAACGGGGCGGTCGCGGCGGTGGTCAGGCCGGACGGAAAGCCGTTGCCGGTGGCCACGCGGTCACCAAAGCGCTTTGGATCGTGCTTCAGGATTTTCTTGATGGAATTGGTCGCCGGATCGTAGTCCCAGACCTTGCCATTGTGTTCCGCGCCGCCGACGTCTTCCTGAATGATCAGGTGGCCGTTCTGGGCGTTGATGGCGATGTTGTCGAACATGTTGATGAGCTCGCCGTCGACGACGCGGCCGTCGATGAGGATGTCGATCTTACCGCCGGCCTCCGGGTTGGAGATGTCGTCGAAGGTCATGCGCCACAGGCGGCTGCGGCCGATCTGGGCACCGAGACCGTCCGAGGCGTTGTCGAGCCGGTCGGTGGTGACGAAGTAGAACACGCCCGGGCGGGCGGGATTGGGATCCCATGCGCCATCTTCCGGGCGGGAGAACGCCGTGGAGGCGGTGGCCGAGAGGGTGAAACGGGTTCCGTTCGTGATGTTGGTGGCGCGGGAGGTGGAGTTGGTGATCTCCACGGGATTTCCGGTGACGAGGATGTGGCGGAGGATGCCGTTGGTGAGTCCTGCCTTATCCACTTCGGAACCGGTGCTGGTCTTGGTGCCGATGTAGATCGAGAGGGCGTTGTTCATGATGCTGGAACCGCCGTCGTTGAGACCGATGACGACGGTCTTGTCCTGAGAGGTGGGGCAGGCGAGATTGTTCTCCCATGAGCCGGAACCGGTGACACCGTCCGTGTTGCCGTTGGTGCTGAGGTTGAATTTGCCCAGCACGTAGCTTTTTCCGGCGTCGGCTCCCGTGACGACAGTGCCGACGGCCCAGCCGTTGCCGCCTTCCTCACCGTTCATGAAGATGCGGGCGGAGGTGCCCAGGGTACCTCCGGGATTGATGAAGGCGCTGGCGGCGGGGAGGTCCGCGGAGCAGAAGCGGGAAAAGCCGAAGGTCTGCGGAGTCGTGAACGAAACCTGGTTCACGGAGTCCCAGCGATAGATTTCTTTCATCGCATCTTCGCCTGAGACGACGGCGAGAGTGTCTTTGTTGATCACGTAACGGGCGACGAACGAGCCTCTGGAACCATGGGCGTGGAGCGCTCCGGCGGTGCCGGAGCCGAGCTCGTGATTGACGAGGAGGGTGAAGGTTCTGTCTCCATTGTCGAAGGCGCCCGTACCGTCCGGGATGCCGGCCATGCTGTAGGTGCCGCCGCCGACCTTCGGCACGGTGTCGTCCGGGATGGCACCGGTGTTGTCGACTGTCAGGATCGATATGGTTTCGTAACCAGGCTGGGTGGGCAGGGCGTATGGAGAGGACGCGGTGCTTGGGCCGGTGAATTGGCCGCTGGCGGTGTTCGCCGCCGCCGCGACGAGCATGCCCAGCAGAGGGTTGAGTTTGGTTTTATATTTCATCGGTAGTAGTAGTTGTATAACGGCAGGGAAAAAACGGAATGGCATCCGGTCTCCCTTCCATCCCGATAACGAATCGAATCGCGGTGCGGCGCCATTCCTCTAGTGTATCAAATTTGTCGCACTGTATGTTTGGCGGCGGGTTCCGGAAAATGATTCATATATCTCATGCATTCCCTTTCGCATCCCACCCGAAGGCGGTGGGTGAAGCAGTTCATCATCGGCACCGCGACGACGCTTGTGGGCCTGCGGGGATCCGGGAACGTGTGTGCGGAAGTCACGACATCCGGCCCCGGTGCCGCCGTCATCCGGTTGAAGGTGGCGGACCTTCTCGTGATGATACCCGATGAAGCGGGAACCCCCCGGCCCGTCGCGGTGCTGGCCGTCCCGGGAGGATCCGTACAATATCAGTTCAACACCGGGTTCCCACCCTTCACGCTGACGCGTGTGGAATCTGACAGATTCGTCACCTTGGACTCCGTTTGCAAACACCAGGGTTGCACGGTGGGACGCTATAAAAGCTTCGAGGTGGGTATGGATGACAGCGTGCAGCCTCCGGTGCCTATCCATCGCAGCTACATGTACTGCCGATGCCACGGCTCCCGGTACGACATCGAAGGACGTGTTTTCCGCGATGCGGAAGGCGTGTCCACCGAACCGGCGAAGGCCGATCTCAATCGCTTCCAAACATCCTACGATCCTGCCGCGGACATCGTGAGCATCACCATTCCGGATCTCGCGCTGCACATCAGATCAACGAAAGTCGAGCGGAAGGGGCCGGGTGAAATGGTCCGCCTGAAGCTGGAATTCCCGGTCACCGCGTTTTCGGAATATGAAATCAGCCATACCAAGGATTTCACAACTCCCTCCACGCCGGTCCGTTTCTCGCTGACTCCGAATGGAGTGGCGGACCAAACGTCACTCTCCACTTTCAGTGACCAGCTTTCCACTGTTTATGTGGATGCGGAGGGGGCGTCCGGATTTTTCATGGTGGGACTGGTCCTCAAACAGGCGCAGTATTGAATGGAATACCGATATACAATAAACCATCCATTATAGAAATAGGTGAAAACCGGACCTCCGCAAAGTGATACTATGGAACAAAATCGTTTCATTCCGCGCATGGATATCATCATCCGCGGCGTGTGAACCTTCCTGATAACTATTTCTGATCCCGATGAAAATCCAGACAACCCGCTCCCTTGCCATATCTGCCCTGCTCGGCCTCTCCTCCCTGCCTCAAGCGGCTTTCGCCGAAACCGGGAACCGCTTTGACCAGACGGTGCTCGTGGCGAACCGCCCGGAATTCAAGCCGACCGCCTTCGTCGACGTGCGCGTGACGAATCCCTGGGGCATCGCCTTGCGTCCCCCCGGAAAAGGCGGGCACATATGGATCAGCAACGCCCGCAACGCCTCCACGACTTTATATATCGGCGACGCCAACGGACAACCGCTGCATCAGGATGGACTCAAGGCCGTGCCCATCGACGGTCCGCTCTACTCTTACGAAGACGGTCTCTGCAATGTGACCGGTCAGGTGTATAACGCCGCCAGCGATATTCCGGACCAGCCCGTCGAGTTTCCCGTCAAGGGGCCGACGAGCGACATGACAAGCGGCAAGCCCGTCCCGCTGGGCGAGCGCTCCGGTTCCGCGAAATTCGTTTTCGTCACCACGGATGGTACGATCAACGCCTGGCGCTCCGGCACGGCCGAGAGCATGGACAGCGCCGTCATCGTCAAGGATTTCTCTGACAAGGGCAAACATCACGACCCGGCGAACCGCAAATTCCCCGCCTTCACCGGTGTGGCCATGACCACCGAAGCCTTCAAAAAAGACGCCGATGGCAAGGCAACGGCGGACAACCGCCTTTATGTGACGGATTTCCAGCAGAGGCAGATCCGCACCTTCAACAATCGTTGGGAGGAAATCTCCGACAAGGTCGTCTTCGCCAAGCCTCCGGGCCTGACGGAAGAGTACAGCCCTTACAACATCCAGTGTCTGGGGGACAAACTCTGCGTCACCTACGCCGTGCTGAACACGGAGGCGGATGATCCCGCGGAGGACCTGCCGGGCGAAGGATTCGGGCGCATCGCGTTTTTCGACCGCGATGGCAAACTCCTCAGCACCGTGGCAGACGCGGGGAAACTCAATTCCCCTTGGGGCGTCTGCATCGCGCCGGAAGGCTTCGGCAACTTCGGAGGAAATTTGCTCGTGGCGAATTTCGGTGACGGCAGCATCGCCGCCTACCACAAGAACGGTGAGTTCCACGACTATCTCCGGGATCGCGACGGGAAACAAATCCTCATCGACGGCATCTGGGGCATCGTCTTCGGCAATGGTGTGAGCCTCGGCGACACACTGTCACTCTACTTCACTGCCGGACCGAACGTCGAGCAGGACGGAATCTTCGGTCGCCTGGCCGTGGCGAAATAATTGGAGACGCCTGATGGCCACGGATCATGCGCATTTCGAGCGGATGCCCGCCTGTTTTTTGTGATCCGCTGATCCGTGGTTGAAAATTTTAAAACCGTCCGCCAGCGATTGAACCGACTTCTCATCATCGGGTTGGGTGCTCTCTCCCTCGCCATCGCAGGAGTTCTTCTCTTGCAACCCGAAAGCTCCGCTCCGGCCCGCCGCGCAGAGCTTTCTTTCAAAGGAAAGCCACACTCCCGCTCCGCCGCTTCTCCGGCCGTCCACGGCTTCAACGGGGATCTGGCGCCTTTTGTCCCGCCCGAAGACCGGAGAGGCAACGTTCTCCGGTTGCTCGCCGCCGGGGAGGACCGCATGGCCCAGACGGCAATCTGTGAATGGTTTTCAACTGACCCTTCCGCCGCGCGCGAGTGGCTGGAGAGCCAGCCATCTTTCGAAAATTTCCAGCCGGCCATTTCCATCATTTCCAAAAACATCGCCGAATCCGGCAGTCCCGCCGATGCTCTGGCGTGGGCCGGGCTGTTGGATGAAGGTCCTGTCCGGGAGCAGACTGTTTACGAAATTTACGCCATCGGAAGGCGCTATCACTGGTTGTCGGACGAACAGATCCAGGCCGCGCCTTTTTCTCCGGACCGCGTGGCGGCACTTCTCAACGGAGCGGCCGACGATTGATTCTCTCGGAGGGTGTTTCACTGACCGCCTCCCAAGTGAAGGGCGAATTGGTGTGAAAATCGTCATTTTTGAATCGTTCTGGGAGCGAATTTCCCCAATTTGATACGATTGTCTCAATTTTTGGATTGTGCATCCGCCAAATAATGCCCAAGTTTGCCCCTCAACCTCAATTTTCATGAGCAAAGAAAAAATGGACGGCGCACAAGCGCTCATCAAAACACTCGATGACCTCGGCATCGAATATATCTTCGGCTACTCCGGTGGAGCGGCAATTCCTATCTTCGACGCACTCGAGACGGTCAAGACGAAGATGAAGTTCATCCTTGTCCGCCATGAACAGGGTGCCGTCCACATGGCTGATGGTTATGCCCGTGCGACCGGCCGCCCGGCGGCGGTGCTCGTGACCTCGGGCCCTGGTGCGGGAAATACCGTGACCGGCCTGATGACCGCGATGATGGACTCCGTGCCGATGATCGTGATTTCCGGTCAGACCGTGACTTGGATGCTCGGCAAGGATGCCTTCCAGGAAGCTGACATTTTCGGCATCACCATTCCGGTGGTGAAGCACAACTACCTGGTGAAGGAATCGAACGCGCTGCCGCGGATCGCCCGCGAGGCGTATCACATCGCGACGACGGGACGCCCCGGGCCGGTTCTTATCGACATCCCGAAGGACATCTCTTCCGGTGCGTTCACGGGTGACATGAACCCTCCGTTCCAGCTCCCCGGCTACGACACGAGCAGTTCGTTCCAAATTGATGCCGCCGGTGTGAAAGAGGCTGCCAACCTCATCATGAACGCGAAGCGCCCGGTGATTCTCGCCGGCCAGGGATCGATGATCGCCCGTGCGGACAAGGAACTGCGCTATCTGGCGGAAACGTTGAACGCTCCCGTGACCACCACCTTGCTCGGCAAGGGTGTTTTCCCGGAAACCCACCCGCTTTCCCTCGGCATGCTCGGCATGCACGGCACCGCCTATGCGAACAAGGCGATGATCGAGTGCGACCTGCTCATCAACATCGGTTCCCGTTTCGATGACCGCATCATCGGAAATCCATCGAAGTTCTGCTCCACCGCGAAGATCATCCACATCGACATCGATCCCGCCGAGGCCGGCAAGATGATCAAGCCGGACGTGATGATCGTGGGCGATGCGAAGGCCGCGCTCACCGAAATCAACGAGAAGATCGGACCGCTCGAGACCACGGACTGGCTTGCGAGGCTTGACGGCTACAAGAAGAAGTTCCCGCTCGGCTATAAAAAGCAGGGAGGACTCCGCATGCAGCAGGTGATCGACGAACTCTACGAACTCACCGAAGGCAAGGCCATCGTCTCCACCGACGTGGGCCAGCACCAGATGTGGGCCGCCCAGTTCTACAAGAATTCCGAGTCCTTCCACTGGCTCTCCTCCGGCGGAGCGGGCACCATGGGCTTCGGCTTCCCTGCGGCGATCGGCGCACAGCTGGCGCATCCGAAGAAAACCGTCATCTCCATCTCCGGTGACGGCGGTTTCCAGATGACGTTGTTCGAACTCGCGACCGCCCAGATCCACAGGCTGCCGATCAAGATCGTGGTTCTCAACAACCACTACCTCGGCATGGTCCGCCAATGGCAGGAGCTTTTCTATGAAGACCGCACCTCCGGTGTGGACCTCATCGGAAACCCCGACTTCTGCAAGCTCGCCGCCGCCTACGGCATCCCGTCCGTGCACATCAAGCGCCCTGCGGATGTCACCAAGCAGCTTGAGAAAGCCCTCGCCTACAATGACGGTCCGATCCTCATCCACGCCGAGTGCGTGAAGACGGACAACGTTTTCCCGATGATCCCCGCCGGAGCGGCACTGGAAGACATGATCACGGAAGCGCCGAAGACGAAGATGGCGAAGCCGATCGGTTCCACGTGAAGAAGATTGGGGACAGGAGATCGGGGATGAAAAATCTCCGGCCTCCTTTCCAGCCATCTCTTCATCTCCATCCATTATCTCCCATCTCCTATCCAAAATCTTTCCATGTCCCAGACCATTGTCACCACCGACACCCCTGTTCCGGCCCCGGCGAAGACCCGTGGCCCGACGCATACCCTCTCCGTGCTCGTGAGCAACGAGCCGGGCGTGCTCATGCGCATCTGCCAGGTTTTCTCCCGCCGCGGATTCAACATCGACTCGCTCGTCGTTTCCGAAGGCCGGAACACGAACTTCTCCCGCATGACCATCGGCGTGTCCGGTGATCCGCAGGGGCTTTCGCAAATCATCATGCAGGTCAGCAAGCTCATCGACGTGATCCATTGCTCGGAGCACAACGATGATGACGCCGTCGTGAAGGAACTCATCATGGTGAAATTCCTCGCCGATGCGGACCAGCAGACGCAGGCGCTCCAGATCATCGAGCACTTCGGTGGCAAGACCGTCGATCTCACCCCGCGTTCGATGATCGCGCTCGTCACCGGAAACTCCTCCAAGATCGATGCCGCCATCAGCATGTTCTCGCAGTTTGAAATCATCGAGACCGTCCGCACGGGCAAGATCGTGATGGCACGCGGCGAGCAGCCGACATAATCCGCGGTTTTTCAAGGAACCGGAATTCCATTCACCCCAGGCAGGCTTCCGCAACGGCGGGATGCCCTGTCTGGGGTGCTTCGTTAAAGGGGAATCCTACTGCGGCAATTCTCTCCCGCGCAAGATTCCGTATCCCTGGCGGATGTAGGCAACGCTCGACCAGATGGTGAACACCGCGGCGATGGCGCAGGGGATCGTGGGGGAGAACAACGTCACCCTCAGCATCACCCAGCCAAGCGCGAACATCTGCGTCACGGTGCAGACCTTGCCGGACCAGTGTGGCGCGAACTTCACCTCCCGGTGGTGGTTCCATAAAATCCGCACGCCGCCGAGGATGATGCAATCCCGCAGGATGACGATCGCGGCGAACCATGGCGGCAGGTGCCACCCGGGCGAGCCCCAATCCACCAGTGACAGGGTGATGACCCCCGTCAGCAGCAGGGCCTTGTCCGCGATGGGATCGATGAACGCCCCGAATTTCGAACATTGGTTGAAACGTCGCGCCACCCAGCCGTCCACGCCATCCGTGGAGGCGGCCAGCACGAACACCCCCAGGGCCCACCAGCGCAACGGCTCGTCCGGCGCACCGGCTTTGACCGTGCTCCCATACCAGAACGCCAGCACGGCGAACACCGGAACGAGGCAGATCCGGGCGATGGTGATTTTACTGGCGAAGGTCACATCTCCAACAAAGCAGAGTCAAGCCTGCTGGGAAACTGGAAACTTCGCGCGGGCGGCCGGCAGGGAGGCGTCTCAGTAAACCGGAGCGCCGTAGTTCTCATCACCGCCACCACCTCCGCCGCCGCTGTTCTGGATCTTCTCCTTCGTCCACTGGTAGCCTTGTTTCGTGTCACGACCGATGCCGATCAAGGTGTTGCAGGAGTTCAGCGCGAGTGCCGCGACAAGGATGATGAGCAGTTTCATGACTTCGGTTTAATGTGATTTTTTGAGGCTCCAAAGAACAAAGTAAGGAGATCTTAATGACTTTTTTGAGAAATACAAGAACGTGCTAAAAATGCCTTTACATGGCGGGCAGGCTGGCTACTTTCCGCGCCCCGGCGGCTGGTGCCATCGGTCCATTTTAACCATCTCACGTCATGAAAGTTCTCTCATCCCTCGCCTCCGCAAAACGCCGTCACGCTGATTGCCAAGTCGTGAAACGCAAAGGCACGGTTTACGTGATCTGCAAATCCAATCCGAAGTTCAAGGCCCGCCAAGGCGCGACCCCAGGCACCCGCCTTTCGAAGAAGGGTCTGTAATCCTCGGAACCGTCTCCGGACATCATTTTTCAAAGCGGCCCCCTTGGGGCCGCTTTTTTTGTGCCCGCATTCCAGGCTTCGTGTGATGGAGGCCGCTTTCCCCCTCCAGGACAGGCCTACACGCGTGCCGCGATGTTTTCCAAGACGCGCCCTGCGGCGATCAATCCGAAGCTGGCGATGAGATGGGTGGCGGAGCCGAAGCCCGACGCGCAATTCAGTCTCATCGCGATCTCTTCCGGCTCCTCCTTGGAAACCGTGCCATCGCAGTGCGAGTAATACGGTTTTTCATCCGAATAAACCGCATCGATACCGAACAACACAGGATCCTGGTTTCTCGGAGTCTTCGGAAATCCATAGTCATTGCGCAGTCCGCGCCGGAGCTGGAGCAGCAGCGGATCCATCCCGCTGTAGGCAAGATCGGTCACGCGGATGCGCGTGGGGTCGCGCCGCCCGCCCGCCCCGCCACAGGTGACCGCGTAGATTTTTCTCCGGTGGCACTCCGCGACGATCAGGGACTTGTGGCGTGCGTAGTCGATGGCGTCGATGACGGCGTCGAATCCCGCGTCGAGGATTTCCGCCGCGGACTTCTCGTTGAAAAACTTGGGGACCACGACGACCTCGCAGGCCGGGTGGATCGCCAGCGCGCGATCAGCCATGGCCTCGGTCTTCTGCCGTCCGATCTGCCCGTCCATCGCGTGGAGCTGGCGGTTCACATTGGTCACGCAGATCTCATCCAGGTCGACCATCGTGATGTGGCCGATGCCGGAGCGGGCCAGGGACTCGACCGCCCATGACCCGACGCCGCCGACGCCGATCACGGCGACACGGGATTTCATGAAGCGGTCCAACGCCGCCTGCCCGTACAGCCGCGCGATGCCGCCGAATCGGTGGTTGAGGGATTCACTGTCGGTCACGCGCGGAAGCTGCAACCGATGGCGGCGGGAGTCACGACCGGATTTCAGGGAACCGTGGAACTTCCGCCGGCGCTCACTTCCTCGAACCGCCGTCGGGAGTGAGAATTTCGTCGGAAAGACGCTGGGTTCCTGCTTCGGCGAGGTCGCTTTGCGGATGGATGCTGCGGGCCTTGAGATACCACGAGAGTGCCGAGCCGAGCTGCTTCGGGTTCCGTTTTTCAAACTGCTGCGCCTTGTCCAGGGCGCGGGTGAAATCCGCGACTTTCGGAGCCAGGAGCTCGAGCTCGCGACCGAGTTTGGGATCGTCCGGGAAATCCTCACGCAGCTTGGCCAGTTGCTCCCAAGCCGCGTAATCCTGGCCCATCTTGCTGAACTCCGAGGCTTTGCCGATGGCCGCCTCGATTTTCGTGAGATTGGTCATGATCTCCTTGAAAGCCTCCTCACGCTTCGCATCTCCCTGGATGGCGGGGGCGAGTTCATACTGGCGGCGGGCGATTTCGCGGAAATTGCCCTCGCTCAGCAAGCGGTCGAAGTCATTGCGGTAGGCGACCAGTCCGCCGGTATTGTTCACCAGCGTGCGGAACTCCTTGAGCTTGGGATTTGTCGGCCAGATCTCGGCGGCCGCCTTGATCTTCTCGGCGGCCTTGTCGCCTTCTTTTGCGAGAAGATGGCTCTTCGCCTCCTCGATGGCCAGGTCGGAAGCCAGCGTGTAACCGGCGATGGCGCTGTCCACCTTCGAGGATGGGAAATCCTTCGCGGACTGCTTCAGCCGCGCGGCGAGTTCCATCGTCTTTGTGTAATCGTGCGCCTGGAGCGTGCCGTAGAGCTCGTTCAGATCGCGGAAATAGTTGGCGATGCGGCGCTTCTTCTCGAGCGAAAGCGTGGCGACCGGAGCGAGATATTCGCCGAGGGCGTAGGCCTCCATCAGCCGCTGCGAGGCGGAGTGGAGTTCGTCGCGCGCGAGCATCAGCTCGAAGGCTTCGATGTATTTCGAAGTCTCGCGGATGGCTTCGTTTGAAAGGGAGTCCAGCGACGCGACGGTGGGGCTGACACCGACGGATTGGGAAAACAGCTTGGAAACATCCGAGTCCTTGTCGATGCGCAGCGTGGCATCCCCATCCTTCCAGATCTGGTTGTAGAATCGGGCGGCCATCAGCACGTGTTCATAACGGCGCTGCACGAACCATTGGATCATGCTGACCTGGTATTGTGCCTTGGTTTGGATGGTCTGTGCTTCGGTGCGGACGATGTTCGCCTTTTTCAATGTCTCGATCTCCCCGATGCGTTTGAGGGTGTTCGCATATCTGAGCGACGTGATGCCCAGGCCCTCTTTTGCGGTGGTGGTTTTCTTTTCGCCGTCCTTACCCTTGGATTCGGTGATGGAGACGCTTTTCTCAGTGGCGGCTTTCCAGTCGCCCTCGGCGATGATCGCCTTCTTTTCGTCCTCCATGGACTTGTTGAGTTTTTTCAACCCGTTCACGTCCTGCTTGGCAAGCATGGCGGTGTAGATGGATTCAGCGAGCGAGCCGCAGAGGTTGGCGTCGCCGGGATAGGAAGACGCGCCGGGCAACAGCTTGAAGGCCGAGTAGAGATCCGGTCCGCCGGTTCTGAAGGGCGAGACGGTGGCGAGGATCTGCGCGATGTCCGCCCGGTACTTCTCCGCGGCTTCGTCGCTTTCAGGCGGTTGGTTGAGGTATTTTTCGAAACGCGCCCTGAGCACCCGGTTGTCCCCGAGGGGGATGGAGACGCCACCGACCGTGATGGTCTCGGCAGCCGGATCCAGCAACGGGATTTCCTGTCCCAGCGGTCCGGCCGGTTTTTTCTCCGCAGGCGGCGGGGTGTCCGCCGGCGCGGCTGCGGGAGCGGGTTTGTTCTCCTCGGGAGGCGGTGTGTAAACCTGGGCCTGGGCGAGGGAAGCAAGGCAGAGAGGGAGCAGAAAACGGGCTTTCATGAGAATGGAGGGGTGGGGTCTTGTCACAGGCGGTTCACTCCGGTGGCCACGGCGATGCCGCCTTGCTTGAATTTCACACGGAACGCGTATTTCTGCTTCGAGTCGATGTTGAGCTTGCTGAATTCCGGCGGAATCTCGATGCCCACGAACTCATCCCCGCCCGGCGAGTCCACCTTCACGCTGACGAGCTGGCCGCGATCCGAGGTCCACTGGAGCTTCTCGTCGATCTGTCCCTCCACGACGTATTCGTTCCCACGCAGGCTGTTGCCGTTTTCCAGCAGTTCGTCGACGCTGAGTTTCGCGACATCCCCGAAGCCGGAGGACTTTTTGCCGATGAGGGATTTCCCGGCAATGACGGCCAAGGCGATGGCGACGACGGCACCGATGATGATGCCGGGATGGATGTTCGAACTTGCGCGGCGGGCCATGGTTTTTCGGAGGGTTGGTGGAAAGATGGAGGAAATGCTGGAAGAAATCAATCCCACTGCGGGCGGCGGGCACCGGCCCATGTGGCGATGAGTGCGACGACGATATGGGCACCCAGCGCGTAGAGGCATGCTTCCTGGGCGGACAGGCTGGTGTCGATGACGGATTTCACCGCGTCGTGCACCTGTGTTTGCAACGCCTCGACCGAGCCGGACCATGCCCAGTAGGCGGAAATGAACGGACGGGTGAAGATCTCCACACTCTCAGGCAGTGCGAGCACCGCGCCGGAAAGGGGAAGTTGGAAACCAACGAGATAGATCGAGAGCAGCGATGCCTGCTCGGCGGTGCGCATGAGCGAGGAGACGGCAAGGCAGATCGCCGTCATGGCCGCGTTCACCAGCAGCAGGAAGCCCGCGTGCTGGATGAAATCCCCTCGGAACGTGCCAAAGAAATTCACGAAAAACGCCATCCACAGAGACTGGCCGATGACGAGGCACGCGAGAAACGCCACCTTCGAGGTCAGGTAGGCCGACGGCCTCAGCCCTCCGAATTTTTCCTTTTCGTAAATCGGCCGCTCTCCGGCGATCTCCCGCGCGGAATTGTTCGATCCCATCAGGGAAAGCAGCACCACCTGGAACATGATGATTCCGGAAATGGCCGAGCCGACCTTGGCCTGGTCCGAGCGCACGCTCTGTTGTTCCTGGATCTCCGCCATCAGGTCGTCCGACCTCGTGTCAGAGAACCGCCGGATGTTTCCTGATGCCTTCTCACTGAAAATCGTGACAAGCACGGGGAATATCAGGATGATCGCCAGTTGGAGAAACACCTGCCCCCGATCCCGGAAAAAGATCCGCCAGCGGCGGGACAGAAGGGTGGCGAACTGCGTGAAGAAGCCCGGCAGCGCCACGTCCTTCGACTCCGCAGGCTCATCCGCGCCGGGTGCCGCCGGCACGATCAGCTCGCCCGTGTTCATCAGGCGGGCGCGGTTCTTATCCATCATCTTCTGGTAGGATTCGCTGTGCTTCTGCCATGACGAGTGCCAGCGTTCCGAGGGCTGGGTCGCGAGCCGGGGATAAATTTCCTCGGTATCGTTCACGGAAAAATAATGCGTCATCTGGTCCGGTGGGCCATGGAAGGCCACCCGGCCCTCGTGCAGTACCAGAATGGAGTCGTAAAGTTCCAGATGAGCCAGCGAATGGGTCACGGAAAGCACGATCCGCCCGTCCTTGCGCGAGAGATCATACATCAATCGCACGATCTCCCTCTCGGAACGTGGATCGAGACCGGAAGTCACCTCGTCACAAAGCAGGAGCTTCGGATCTGAAACCAGCTCCATCGCCAGTCCGAGACGGCGCTTCTGCCCGCCGGAAAGCACTTTCACACGCCGGTCGCTGATCGGGCGCAGCCCGGTTTCCTCCAGCACGCGGTCGATGCGCTGGTCCAATTCCTCCGTATCTTCGCAACGCACCCGCAGGCGGGTGGCGGCTTCCACGGACTCGTCCACCGTCAGCGGGTCGTAGGCGATGGAGAACTGGGGGACATAACCGATTTCCGAAGGAGAGAAATCCCCTTCCTTCGACAGGTCCCGACCATCCCAGAAAAGTGCTCCGCCGGATTCCGGGTTCAGTCCGGCGATGGTTTTCAACAAAGTTGTCTTGCCGCACCCGGAAGGTCCCACAATCGCCATGAAATGTCCTTTTGGCACACGGATCGACACCCGATCCACAAGTGGCACATCCTCTCCGTCTTTACGAATGGCGAAACTGACTTCTTTGAGCTCTAGCACGAGATGATTGGGGCTGAAGAATAACTAACGGCGCGGGGGCGGGATCTTTATCGTCTTCTTTCAAAAATAAACACATCAATCGATCGGCACGATGCGAAGGTTGCCGCCGGGCTTTTGATTCAGCGCGGAGGACAGCGTCGGAGACATGTTGCCGGTCGTTGGCGCGGCAGCGGGGGCGTCGTTGTCCAAGGCATTCCGCAGCGCGCCTTCCACGAGCTGGCCGCAGTGGATTTTCATCGGCGGGAGCGGTCCCAAATCTCCTGTGAGTTCCTGGGCGGTGAGAATTTTCGCTTCATCCGCGGTCTTTCCACGCAGGAGCTCCGTGGCCATCGAAGCCACCGCGATGGCGGTTTGACAGCCGAATGCCTGGAACGACGCGCGGTCGATCACCCGCTTGCCGTCTTTCTCGGTGAATTTCAGCCACATCCGCAGCATGTCGCCACACTCCGGCGATCCGACGGTGCCCACGGCATCAGCATCGGCGAGCTCGCCCTGATTGAGCGGGTTGGCCAGCGCCTCCTTCACTTTTGTTTCGAAAGAACTCATTTTGTTAGGAGGATTCTCGGCGAAAAACCCACAATTACGAGACAAACCTCAGCCATCGGCCACGGTGCCCGGATCCGGGGCATGAACGGCTCGGGATGCCGGCCGGTCCACCGGATTAATGAATCGACCGGAAGAGATTCGCGGATAAAACCCTACCAGCCACCGTGCCGTCCACCGCATGACGGGCCTGAATCCTTTTCTGGCGGTGGTGATCCGCTTCCAACCGCCATTGAGAATGTCCGCGTCCGCCAAATCCCGTCTGGAACTGCTCGATGCTTTGCGCGGAGCGGCGGCGATCGGAGTGACGCTGGTTCATTTCACCGTGGAAATGGAGCCGACCCTGTTCCAGAAGGTCGCGCGGTGGGGATGGACCGGGGTGGTCGTGTTTTTCGTGATCAGCGGCTTCATCATGCCCCACTCGCTGGCCCGCTCCGGTTACCGTTTTCCCAAGGATTATTGGAAGTTCATTTCGAAGCGGATCGTCCGGCTTCATCCGCCTTACTTGCTGACCGTCATGATCCTGATCGGCCTGAACTGGACTTCGGTCTCGTCAGCCTGCAGGCAGTTCGCTCTCCATGCCGGCTTGCTCAACGGGATACTCGGAGTGCCATGGCTGAGCCAGGTCTATTGGACGCTGGCGATCGAGTTCCAGTTCTACCTGTTGATCGGCGCACTCGTGCCCATTCTTTTGAATCATCCTAAGGCGGGTCATCGTTTTGTGATCCCCGCGCTCTTGTGTCTGTCGCTCGCTCCGGTATCCTGGAATTGGATCGTCCCCCACCTGCCTTTGTTCATCTTCGGAGTCCTGGTTTTCCTGCGGCACCGTGGAACCATTCCGCCCTTGTTATTTTACGTGGAAATTCTGGCTGCGGCGGCCGCCAGCTACTTCACCTTGGGATTGCCTCAGGCGCTGGTCGGCCTCGCCACAGCCATGTGCGTGACTTTTGTGAACATCAGGATCCCCAGGGTGCTGGTGGATTTCGGGACCATCTCCTATTCGTTGTATCTGCTGCACCCGATCATCGGCGTGTGGGTCGTCCGCGAATCGCACTTCGGAGTGGGAGGCATGCCCGGACAGATCCTGACCGTCGCCGCCGCCCTCGGTGTTTCCTCGCTGGCTGCGTGGGTTTGTTACCGGTGGGTGGAAAGTCCCTCGCAAAGGGCATCGTCGCGGATCCGGTATGATCGGAATCTTTGAGTTTCAGCGGGATTCAATCCAGGCTGAAGTCGAAGGTCTGGGTGAAGGTCATTCTGACGGGCACATTGTTCCTTTTCATCGGCAGATACCGCCAGCGCAGGACCGATTGGACCGCGGCAAGACCGAACTCAGGGCGGGAGGCGTTCTTTACTTTCGCGGAAACCACGGCGCCGTTTTCGTCCACAACGAAAACCAGTTTCGCGAATCCCTCGATCTTCTTTTCTTTCAAGGCTGCCGGATAACGGGGCTGGGACATCAAGATGATCCGTGGGGGTTCATCCAGCCCCCTCCGGTCGGAATGGACGGAGCGGTTGTAATCGTCCAAATCCAGCTCTTTCCTCACCAACAGGCCGTGTTTTCCTTCGCCCATGTCAACTTCCACGAGGGAGCTCTTCGTTTTCAGGCGTTTTCCGGCTGATGGGGTCGGGGCTTTTTCCGGAGCACAACCGGGCAGAGCCGCGAAAATCATGATGCCGAGGAATACGTGAAAATGCGATTTGATGCCGTGCGGCTGTTTCATGCGCGCGAAGTTGGCGATGACCCCGGCACGGTTCAATGAGATTCCGGCGGGAATCTAACTGATCTTTGGGAAATCGTCCCCTTGGCATTGGCGGCGACGCCGCCGTCCCGGCGTCACATCCGGAAATCCTCTCCGAGGTAGTATTTGCGGGCGGTCGGATCATCCACCAGTTCGGCGGAATTTCCTTCCAGGATGACGCGGCCATCATGGATGAGGAAGGCACGGTCGGTGATGCTGAGCGTCTCCCGCACGGAGTGGTCGGTAATCAGAATGGCCAGGCCATCCCGCTCGCGCAGCTCGCGGACGATGCTCTGGATGTCCTCGACCGCGAGAGGATCGATGCCGGCGAACGGCTCGTCGAGCATCAGCAAGGTCGGGTCCGAACAAAGCGAGCGGGCGATGGCGAGGCGGCGCTTTTCCCCACCGGAGAGAGTGATGGCGATGGACTTGGCGAGCCTGGAAATCTTGAACCGCTCCAGCAGTTCGTGCGCGCGGTCCTTGCGGTCCGAGCGGCTGAGGTTCGGACGGGTTTCGAGAATGGCGAGGAGATTGTCCAATACCGAAAGCTTGCGGAAAATCGATTCCTCCTGCGGCAGGTAGCCGAGGCCGAGGCGGGCGCGGCGGTGCATCGGCATTTTTGACAGGTCGTGGCCGTTGAAACAGACGGAGCCGGCGTCCGCCGGGATCAGCCCGGCGATCATGTAGAAGGAGGTGGTTTTGCCAGCGCCGTTCGGTCCCAGCAGGCCGACGATTTCGCGGGGCTGGACGGTGATGGAGACACCGTCGACGACCGCGCGGCCGCCATAGGTCTTGCGCAGGCCGTTGGCGAAGAGCACGGCCTTGTCGGTGTTCGAGCAGGTGGAGCCGGGCGTGTGCGACTTGCAGGGATTCGGGATCACGGGAATGAAGGGGATGGAGCTGAAACGATGGCGACGCCCGGGCGGTTATTTCTTTTTGAGCACTTCCGGCGGAACGTAGAGTTGGAATCCGCCGCCGGGGGTGCTGATCTTGAAATTTTTGAAGTCCGAGACGCGCACCGTATTGCCATCTTTGGTCCCACGCAGGATGGCGTTCCCTTGGCTGAACCACGGCGGGCCGCCGGTGACAACGATCTCTTCGGTTTTGACGTTGTAGGTGAAAACCCTTCCGCTGACTTGAGCGGGAATCTGGCCGGGTTTGAGGTTCTTCTGTTTGATGAGGATGCCGCCTGTCGCGACGATCCGCTCCAGTTCTCCCATTTTTCCGCCGAAATCTCCGAACGGTTTTTTCGATTTGTCTGCTTCGGGAGCTTCCGGGGACTTTTCCGGCTTTTCCGGCTTTTCCGGCTTTTCCGGCTTTTCCGGCTTTTCCGGCTTTTTCCCGAAAAAGAGTTTCACCTCGTCCGCGCCGGTAAGATCGAAATCCGTAGTGGAGGCCCGGACATTCTTCAGGAACGTGCATTGTCCGGCCTCCATGTCGAAGTAGAATCCACCATCGAAATCGATGGTGTTGCCATTTTTGTCCGGAGCGATGTCCGGCGGCTGCGGAACGGGGGTGGGGGCCGGATTTGCGCCAGTTCCGTCGGCGAGAAGGTCCTGTTGATCCAGAAATTCGGTGGCCGCCCGGGTGGCGTCTTCGGATTTTTTCAGAGCCTCGCGCAGCTCCGCCCGGGTCGCCTTGCCTGCCTCGGCGATCGCGGCGGCCTGGGATGGGGAGGCCACCTCCGGTTTTTCCTCGGCTGCGGCGGGAAGCGCTGTGGCAAGAGCCAGGCTGGCGGCTGCGGTGGCGCGGAGGGAGACGGGCTTGGATTTCATGGTCTTCTGGAAATTCTCGGGTAGGGTGGTGGTGCCGGGGCCGTGGAGAAAGCCCTTGCCCCGGAGGAAATCGAAGTGAAGGCCGGTGCCGTGGGTCGTCATGCCATCGATCTTGATTTCCACCGCCTCGTCCGCCACGAGGAGCTGTTTGGTGACAGGTGGTTTCCCCTGTCCCGTCGCGGCCTTCTCCTCGAAGAAGTTGACATTGTTCAGGTTGATGTGGCCGCGGGAGGTCTGGTCCGCGTTGTAAAGCTCTATGGTAACTTCCTTCCCCGCCATCTGGCCGGGGTTGACGAGCGTCATCACCTTCGATCTCAGCACCCCCACGAGTTTGCGGTTCTCGTCGTAACGGGGGATCATGATGCCCTTGAGCTGGCTTCCGTCCGGGAGCAGGCCCAGCATGCCCTCGCTTTTTTTCCCATTGCCTCCGGTCTCCCTTGCGATGGCAGGGGAGACGAGCAGAAGCACTGTGAGGAGGCGGAGCATCGGGAGGAGTGTCAGTGCGAGGCGTGGTGGATGGCGATGAGTTTGACGAGCAGGTCCTCGATAAATTCAAGTGGAATTTGATTGGGACCATCCGAGACGGCGTTCGCAGGATCGGAATGGACCTCCATGAACAGGCCGTCGATGCCGGTGGCCACCGCCGCGCGCGCGAGAACCGGGGCGAGCACGCCATCTCCGCCGGTGGCGCCGCCGAGGCCTCCCGGCCGCTGGACGGAGTGGGTGGCGTCGAAGATGACGGGCAGCCCCTCCTCACGCATCCAGTAGAGCGAGCGCATGTCGACCACGAGATTGTTGTAGCCGAAGGTGGTGCCACGCTCGGTGATGAGGAATTTCTCACATCCGAACGCACGCATTTTCCCGGCGATGTTCACGGTGTCGAGCGGTGCGAGGAACTGGCCTTTCTTGACATTCACGGAGCGGCCGGTCTTCGCGGCGGCTTCGAGCAGGTCGGTCTGGCGGCAGAGGAACGCGGGAATCTGCAGGAGATCCACGAAGCTGGCGGCGATCTCCGCCTGCTCGATGGTGTGGATGTCCGTGGTGACCGGCACACCGAGCTCCTTGCCGATTTCGCCGAGGATCCGGCAGCCTTCCAGCACCCCCGGTCCGCGGAAGGCTCCGACCGAAGTGCGGTTCGCCTTGTCGAACGAGGCCTTGAAAATGAAATGAATGCCGGTGCGGTCGGCTATTTCCTTGAGCGAACGCGCCATGTCCCAGGCGAATTCCTCGGACTCAAGCGCGCATGGGCCGAGAATGAAAAACGGCGCTGGACCGCCGACAGGAACATTGCCGATGTGGAAAGGGTCGAAAGTCATTTGAATGGGTGATCGGTGTGAACGGTTGCGCGTCAGTGCTGGGCGGACGCAAGCGCAGTCTGGTAGAGCGGGCGGAGGTTGTCGAGGGCGGTTGCGAGAAGCTTCTCCTCAGTAGGGGTGAGATTCCCGAGTGTCTTGAAGGAAATCATCTCCAGCGAATCGATGACGGATTTCGCCGCGCGGAGGTTCACCTGCTTTTCCCCGGTGTGCGGATTGGGAATCTGGCCGAGGAAGAGACCGGCGTTCTGGGCCTGGAGGATGACGAATTCATTGAAGCGGGGATCGGCTTCGGGCGCTGCTGACATGGGAGGAGGTTCCTGAGTTTCCGGGAGGATGACAAGAGGGAAGACGCGGGTCCGGCATGCGGCGATTCCGGTATCGAAATTGAAACCGGAGCCGATGGGCCGGGCCTGGCGGGAGGAACCGAACCGGCCGCCGGATCCCCGCGATCCGTCAGCTCCACCCGATTGAGGGGGCGGGTTTCCCTTCCCAAAAAAGCGCGTTGTGGTGGATGACTGTGCTCCGCCACCCATGAAAACCCATTTTCTCATTTCTCTCGCCTGCGCCGCTGCCGGAGCCCTGGCCACGGCGCATCCGATCGGCAACGTCAACCGCTACCTCTCCAACTCGGCACGCACGGATGTCATCGGACCGGACATGTGGACCACCCTCAGGGAGCTCAATGACGGACGTGTCGGTCGCCCGGATACGCCGGAGTCGGGCATGCCGCAGATGCCGGAGGAAAACTGGGGCAGGCCGGGGCTCGGGATGCAGGGCGTGTTCTGCGCCGGTCATCAGACACCATTGGAAAATCTCATCTCCATCGAAACGAGCGAAAAACTCGTGGTGACGCGCCACCAATGGACTCCCGCATGGTCGCTCAGCTATTACCGCGCGCTGCCTTCCGGCAGGCCCGGAACCTCGCCGCTGGCAGGAGCGCTTTCGATCAAGGAAACCAAGTGCGTCACTCCGGAGGACGTGTTCGTCGGTGAGCTGGAAATCCTGAACGACCACAGGGAGGCGGCTCCTTTCGACATCGAGCTGATCCATCCCGGACTCAACCGGACCGGCGGACGCGTCACTTTCACCGCTGTCACGAATGTCGGTGGCATCGCCCGTGACGGCAGGGGTTGGGAAATCAACGGGAGTGGCTGGCTCTCCACCCGTGGCGATATTGATTTTGGTAAAAACCTCATCATCCCGCCACAGCGGACGCTCAGATTGAGATACGCCTTCGCCGTCGATCACGTCGGCACCACGGACGCGGAGGAACGTGTCGCCGCCGCTTTGACGGAGACGGACCCCTTCAAGCGCAATGAAGCGGATTTCAACTCCTGGTTTGTCAAAAACGTCCCGGCGTTCTCCACCAGCGATCCGGACATCCTCAAGCTGTATTATTACCGCTGGTTTCTCGTGAAACGGGCCATCCACGATCCGAAAAAATTCATTCCGGGACATCCCTACAAACGTCCTGCGATTTACGAGAGTCCTATCGGCGACTGGTTCTGCGCGGTCATCGGCCTGCCCATCCCGGTGCAGGTTCAGGAAGTCCGCTGGCTCCGTGACATCACTCCGGGAAAGAATCATATCCTGAACTGGGCGGAAAACGTGCATTATCAATATCGTGAATACCTCCAGTTCACGCCCGCCGCCTTGTGGAACTTCTACAAGATCCACCCGGATGCGGAGATCCTCAACGCCGTGGCCCAGCCCGCCACGGACTACGCGTGGAAGGACGTCCCGGTGCATGGACAGCCGCAGCTTCCGGTACAGCGGGGGAGCTGGCCGACCGGTGCCGAGTACCAGCCGAATTTCTACCAGTTCACCAAGCCCGAGCCGTGGGACTGGCGGCACGACGCGCAGGGGGCGGGCGAGGGGTTTCCGATCGCGGAATCCGTCCGGCTGGACAAGGCCAGCTTCACCATCGCCAATCTTTACGGCGCGGCGAACTTCATGGAACTGCTGGATAACAAAAAGAGCTTCACCGACAGCAGGAACCAGGCGGACCGCATGCTGAAAACCATCGAGGAGAAACACTGGAAGGATGGATTCTTCTACTCCACCGATCCGGAAACCCACGCGCTCGCGGATCAGGCCGCCTGTTATGACGGCTTCCTGCCATTTCTTTTCGGCATGGAAAAGAAGCCGGAATATTTCGCCGCGTTCGACAAATTCTTCGATCCGAAGTGGTTCTGGTCGGAATTCCCCATCACCACCGTCGCGAAAAACAATCCCATGTATTGGAGCGGAAACGCCATCGCGGGGCCGACCGCATCAAGTGTTGAAAAGCCCCATGTCTACCCGTGCAGTTGGAACGGCCCGATGTGGAATTACAACAACTCCGCCATGTGCGAGGCGCTTGGTTCTGTCGCGACTTCGTCGGGCGGAGAGCGCTTCCGTGACGGATGGCTGGAATTCCACCGCCGCTGGTCGGAGAGTCATTTCGTTTATGGAGACCGTTCGGTGCCTTGCGCGATGGAGCATCTGCGGCCTACCGACGGCTCGAACTTCCGCCGCCAGGTGGTCGATTATTTCCACAGCGCGTGGCTGGACTCCACCTTCAGCTACTGGGCGGGGATCCGGGTGACCGACAAGCGCGACAAGGTGATCTTCGATCCGCTCACGAAAGAGGACTTCAGGCTGGAGAATGTTCCTTCCGGAGGTCGCGAGCTGACATTTGTCCAGGAAGGCGGCGTCCGCAGGGTGCTGGGCAAGGATGGGGCCGGTCTGGCGGAAGGGCGGGGGATGTTGGAAATTCCGGTGCGTTGAGACTTCAGGCACCCGGGACCCTCGGTCGCAGGCTTGTCCGAGCGTGCGGTTTTTGATCCGCCCACCGCTGGAGTGCGGGGGGCGCGTCTGCCCCGGCGGCGGCTCCTCCCTAACGGTCAGGAAGTTGCTTGAACCAGGCCTTCACCGGGGGACGGTTCAGCAGGATGAGCGTCAGGACAGGATATGCGGATAAAGCCAACATGCTCCCGACGGCTCCGCCGGTCATGGTGGCGGTCATGGGACTGCTGCCCAAGCCGCTCGTCATCTGCCGCATCGCCGGGAAAACGAACAGGAGTGTGATGGCGAGGTTGAGCGCCTTGGTGGTGATCGATGAAAACGCGTAGATGTTCGACCACTTCAGGGCGGTCTTGCGATGTTTCAAGAGCTGGATGCCCGCGATGATCATCGGGACCGCGACGAGCAGGGTCAGGGTTGATGAGGCGAGGCTCGTCACATGGAATTTCTCCTGCATGGCGGCCTGGGCCTGGATCTGTTGATCCAGCTCGGGAGAGGACGGGAGGAGTTTCATCAACCGGTCCGCGAAGAGAGTGGCGAACAGTCCCCAGAGGCCGCCGAGAATGCCGAGGCCGGCGAATACGAGGTGCAGGATGCCGAACACCTTCACCACCGTCGGTTCGCCGGCGTAGGCATAGGGATTGTGCGACGACTCTTCCGGAAGCGGCGGCAGGTAGGGAGACGGTTCGTTCATGCTGGATGGAATCCTGACGATCTTTGCGTGCCTGTCGAGAACGCAGGCCATGGTGGAAACCGTCGATGTGCGGGCGGGGCGATCATCCTTGGAATTGTGGCGCCGGTGGGTTCCCGCCCGTCGGGACGGCACGGCGGACAAGGGATGGGAGGTCCGGCCATCCGCCTCCGAATCCCTGACGTCGACAAAGTATTGACAACCCTGCAATCCATGCGTCCGCCACGTCTTTTGCCTTGCAGGGATGGGTCGCGCCGCTAGTCTCGCGGCTGACTGACGTGCGATTCCCGCCATTTCAGCAAATAAAAACCAACTCACGACCACATGAAACTTGCCTTCATCGCCGCCGCTGCAGCGCTTTTCGCCGCTTCCTGCTGCCCAAGTTCCGCTCCAGCTCCCAGTCAGCCAGCTTACGTGGCCCCATCGAAATAATTTCTCCCGCCCGGCGTGAGTCATCGCCGGGCATCCACACTCTCAAAACCTGCTCCATAGCCATCATGATCCGTATCCTCACCGCACTCGTCGCTTCCGTCTTCGCGCTTCTCTCCGCCTCGTGCTGCTGCACCGGCGAGCCAAAAGCTCCGGGCCTCCGTCCTCTTCCACAGTTCCAGGAGATCCAGACCACCACTTCCCAGGAAGTGAACTACTCGAAGTAATTCGACATCCCTTTCGTTTCACGAAAAACCATCGCGCGCCCTTCCGGTCTCCGGAGGGGCGCTTTTTTTTCCGGGGCCGGCCCCGACATACGTCATCGCGTACGTCTGGAACAGGCTTTTTGGATTTTAACGAGGTCTGTTGTTTGCTATCGGGATGTCTGTCATGAAGCACGCCCCCCTCCCCAAGACGGAATCCCGGTTTGCCGGCACACGGCGCTACTACCATCGCGCTGGCTCGAACCACCCCCGCACGTGGGACGAGTGGGTGGGTGACACCCCTCCCAAATCCGACAAGACCAGGAACTGGCCGAAAATCATCGGAATCGCCGCCGCCGTGCTCGCACTGGTGGCGATCCTCGCCGGGTTGACGTCCGAACTGGTCTGATTTCCAAGCCCTTTCTGCCGCGGAATTACATGTGGCTTTGACATTCCCGCCGCATATGGGCAATTTCCCGCCCCGCCGCGAACCACGGCGGATTTCAACCATGGGTAAAAGCCTCTTCCAAAAAGTCTGGGACGCTCACACCGTCGGAACTCTCGCCGACGGCCGCACGCAACTCTTCATCGGCACGCACCTCATTCACGAGGTCACCTCACCCCAAGCGTTCGGCATGCTCCGCGATCTCGGACTGAGCGTGAAATTTCCTCAGCGCACCTTCGCCACCATCGACCACATCGTCCCGACCATCAATCAGGACCAGCCTGCGGATCCCCTCGCGGCGGAGATGATCGATGCGATCCGCAAGAACTGCGACGACTTCGGTGTCACCTATTTCGACCTCGCTTCCGGAAAGCAAGGCGTCGTGCACGTTGTCGGTCCTGAACAAGGCATCACCCAGCCCGGCACGACCATCGCCTGCGGCGACTCGCACACCGCGACGCACGGCGCGTTCGGCGCGATCGCGTTCGGCATCGGCACGAGCCAGGTCCGCGACGTGCTCGCCAGCCAGACCATCGCCCTCCAGGAAATGAAGGTCCGCCGCATCGAGGTGAATGGCGATCTCCGTCCCGGCGTCTATGCGAAGGACGTCATCCTCCACATCATCCGCCTTCTCGGCGCGAACGGCGGCATCGGCTACGCCTATGAGTATGCGGGAGACGTTTTCGACCGCATGTCCATGGAGGAGCGCATGACCGTTTGCAACATGTCCATCGAAGGTGGCGCCCGCTGCGGCTACGTGAACCCGGACGCGAAGACCATCGCCTACCTGAGCGGCCGTCCCTATGTCGACATGAGCGACTTCGACGCCACCGCCGCCCGCTGGCTGTCATTCGCCTCCGATGCGGATGCCGTTTTCGACGACATCGTGAAAATCAACGCGTCCGACATCGAGCCGACCGTCACCTGGGGAATCTCCCCGGACCACGGCATCTTCATCTCCGAAAACATCCCGGATCCCGCGAAAGCCGCGACCCCGCAGGAGAAGGCAACCATCGAGGAAGCCCTCGCCTACATGAAACTCGCCGCGGGTACGCCGATCAAGGGTGTGAAAATCGACGTCGCATTCATCGGCTCCTGTACGAACGGCCGTATTTCGGATTTCCGCGAGGTCGCGAAATTCATCCAAGGCCACAAGGTCGCGCCAGGCGTGCAGGCCATCGTCGTTCCCGGCTCCCAGGTCGTCGCCATCCAGGCTGAAAAGGAAGGACTGCCGAAAATCTTCACCGATGCCGGCTTCGAGTGGCGCGGCGCGGGTTGCTCCATGTGCCTCGCGATGAATCCGGACAAGCTCGTCGGCGACCAACTCTGCGCGTCGTCCTCGAACCGCAACTTCAAGGGCCGCCAGGGTTCTCCGACCGGTCGGACCGTGCTGATGTCGCCGGTGATGGTGGCCGCCGCGGCCATCCAAGGTTCTTTGGCCGACGCCCGCGAGGTCTTCGATCTCGAAGCTCCCGCCGCCGTAGCCTGATTCCCGCCGCCATGAGCCGTTCCGCGAAAAAACCGCCGATGACCGCCGCCGGGCATCTCGAAGGAGAGCGCCCGCCGGAGATCCGCCGTGGCTTCGTGGGCGGAAGGGGAGGTCGTGGCTTGTTTTCCAGCCACTCCCTCCGCGCGGTCCGGATGTCACTCGTCATGGTTCTGACGCTTGGTGGCATCGCCGGATCATCCCTGGCCGCCGCCCCGGAGCATCCGGTCAAGCCGCTGCTGTGGAAAGTGGAGGGAGATGGACTGAAGCAACCGTCCTATTTGTTCGGCACCATCCATCTTTCCGTTCCGCCCGTCGGGACGCTGCATCCTGCCGCGGAGACGGCGTTCAAGGCGGCGGATGTCGTTTGCACCGAGATCCCTTTGGACACCGCCACCCAGATGGAGATTGTTCCGATGCTGATGCGCAAGGACGGCAAAACACTGGACGAGTCCATTGGCGACAAGCTTGCCAAGGAACTGAACGACGAGCTGAAACAGGTCAATCCGCAGCTCGACTCGACACCTTTCCAGAGTCTGAAGACATGGGGTGTGGCGGTGACCGTGCCCATGCTTCCGTACCAGCTGAAAGGAGAGCAGCCCCTCGACGCGAAGATATGGGAACGGGCCACGAAAGAAGGGAAGGCCACCGGCTCGCTGGAAACGGTGGCAAGCCAGTTGAAGCTGTTCGAGGATTTCACCGAGGCCGAACAGACCAGTATGTTGGGGGATGTCCTGAAGCAGCTCCGTGAAGACCGGGAGGCTGGGACGGACGCCACCGCAAGCCTCATCGCCGCCTATGTTTCCGGCGACGAAAAGCGGGTCCTGGATGAGGTGAACAAATCCATGCAGCGCAGCGCCGAAGGCGAGAACAAGGAGCTGGGCGAGCGCTTCATGAAACGTTTCCTCACCGACCGGGACGCCGCGATTGCCTCCGTCATCGACGAAAAACTGAAGGGCTCGCCGGACAAGACACATTTTTTCGCGGTGGGCGCCGCCCATCTCACCGGCAAACCCGGCATTCCCGGCCAACTGATCACCAAAGGCTACCGCATCACCCGCATTACCGAATGAAACCTTCTTCCAGGTGATGAACTCCAATTTGTCATCCTGGATCCGGCCGGATGATTCCTGTCCGGCCTGATTCCCATATTCCATCTCCAATCCAATCTCTCATCTCCACCACCATGGCACTCGATCCCGTCCCCACCGTCACAGGCCGCGCCGTCTTCATCCCCGGCGCAGACATTGATACCGACCGCATCATCCCGGCTCGTTTCATGAAATGCGTCACCTTCGACGGCCTCGGCGAATTCGCGTTCTACGACGTCCGCTATGATTCGGAAACGGGTGAAAAAACCAACCACCCTCTCAACGATCCGCGTTTCAGCGAAGCCTCCATCCTCGTCGCGGGTGTGAACTTCGGTTGCGGTTCTTCCCGTGAACACGCCCCGCAGTCGCTCCGGAAATATGGTTTCAACGGCATCATCGCCGAGTCCTTCGCGGAGATTTTCTATGGCAACTCCACCACACTCGCCATGCCCTGTGTGATGGCCGGTGCCGCCGACATCGTCGCCCTGCAGAATGCCATCGAGGCGGATCCCGCGGTTGAGGTCACCATCGATGTGAAGGACCTCAAGGTGCGTACTTCCAGCGGTCTCGACATCCCGGTGACGATGCCGGACTCCGCGCGCGAGGCGCTGCTTTCCGGTCGCTGGGATCCGATCCAGGAGCTGCTCGATAATGACAAGGCCATCGAGAAGAAGGCCGTCGAACTGCACTACGTGTGAGTTGGCTTCGGACCCGCAGGAATCTTCTCCTATTCCCGCCGTCCGGATTCGTCGGAATGAAAAGCCCGGACCCCGTTCTCCTGCATCGCGCGGCGAGTGATGTGGGACCACGTGTTCCAACCCGGCACTTGGTCCGCAGGCGCTCCACTTTCAAGTTGCGGAGGGGTGGGGCGGGTTTGCTAGGGTGTGTGTGATGCAGGAGAAGGACACGGCAGGGGTTGGGGGCGGAAAGCGCGCGTGGTGGCCGTTCCTGTGGATCGTGGTGGCCAGCGCCGCGGCGCATTTATGGTGCCTCGGATCACAATTCTACATGGATGACATTCCGGCGATCCTTGAGAACGAGGCGATCCGCACCGGGGCGTTCTGGAACACGAAAACCCAGCTTTGGACGAACATGTGGTATTTCCTGGAGGCCCGGGTTTTCGGGTTTTCTCCTGCCGGCTTCCATGCGGTGAACTGGCTGCTGCACACCGCGGTCGCGTGCGTGTTGTTCGGCCTCGGCCGGGACCTGTTGCGGGGGAAATGGCCTGCGGGTGTGGCGTGGTTCGGAGCGCTGCTGTTCGCGGTGCATCCGTTGGCGAGCGAGATTCCCAACTACGCGCGGACACAGGATCTGGCGTGGGTCACGCTCTTTTCACTTCTGGCCGCATGGGCGATGCTGCGCTACCTGGGCGAGGGTGGATGGGAACTCGTGAGAGGTGAGGACGGGCAGATCCCGGTTTTTCAAAAAACCCACCGGTGGCGGAAACTCGTCTGGTGCGCGCTCGCGGTGGCTGGCGCGACATTTTCCAAAGGACCCGGATTCCTCCATGCGGTGATGGCGGTGGCCATGGTGGTGCTTGCATTTTTTCCGAAGGGCGGGAAACGGGCATGGCCGTGGATCGCGGGACTGGCGGTTCTGGGGCTGCTGGTGGTCTGGGGCGCGGGGATTTTTGGCAACGCGCTGAACGGGCTGGCCCGGTGGCAGGAGCCGAGATTCATCGGGCATGGTTATACCGTGGCGCGGGTGTTTTGGGAATTCGCGTGGCGGTCCGTGGTGCCGGTGGCGCTCAGTGCGGACCACCACATCGCCGAGACACTGGTGCCGAAGGGGGTGGGCTATTGGAACGTGCCGGACCGCGTGGCGATTGCTTCCGCATGGGGGATGCTCGCGCTGGGTGCGCTCGGGGTGGTGCTCGCCTGTCGCGAAAAGTGGCGGGTGTTGGGAGTGTGTCTGGCACTTTTCGTGGGCACGATTGCTTTCCGGGTGTTTTATCTGATTCCGGAGTTCATGCCGGAATACCGGATTTATCCCGGCCTGCCCTGGTTCTGCCTTGGTGCGGCGGTGGTGCTGGCGGCGGCGTGGCAGTGGCTGTTCGCTCATGTCTCCCCACGGGGTGCGGTCGTGGTCCTGCTGGGCGGACTGGCGGTTTTGTCCGCGCAACGGTCCTTTCTCTGGCACGATCTGGACCTGCTCATGAAGGATGTGCTGAGGCAGTATCCCGCACAGGCGCGGGCGATCTGGGAACTGCAGGACCGGGATCTCAAGGCGGGGAGATGGCAGGAGGTGATCGCAAGGCACGAGAGGGACTTTCCGGAGGTGCGGCGCAGGTTCATCGCCAGTCTCGGTGCGCTGGCTCCCGCCCGGGAACTGCCCACAGGCCATTTCACCTTGGCCGAGACCGCCTGCATGGGGCGCTACGCACGGGCGGTGGCCCACGTGAAAGGTCCGGCGGAAGGACTGCGCAGGATGGCTGACGTGGAATCCTACCTGCGGTTGCAACGGATCAATCCCAAAACCAATCCCGCCCATTGGAATCATTTCGGCCACGACAAGGCTTTGATCCTGGAAATGGCGGGAGACTACGCCGCAGCCCTGAAGGCGATGGAGCCAAGATCTGGAGAACCGCAAGGCTGGCCGTTTGATTACGAAAGAATCAGGCAAAAGCAGGAAGATGTGACGCCCTAGCGGTCCACCTTTCAGTTGCCATCCACGCTGAATTTTCCGCTGCCGGCGAAGAGGATCGCGAGAAACCCGGCCATATAGATGAAGGCAAGCTCGCCGCTGCCATCTCCTGTGAGTTTCATCTGATGGGTCATGCCCCACGCGACACCCATGGTGATGGCGAGCGTGAGGGCGGCCATGCGGCCCCAGAGTCCGAGCACGAGCAGGATCGCTCCGGCCACCTCACCGGCCACCGCCAAGGAGAGACTGGGCAGGCTACCGATCTTGAGCGGATCCGGAAATTCATGCTTTCCGGAGGTCAGTTTGAGAAGCTTGGGCCAGCCGTGGAGGATCAGCATGGTGAGGCCGAGCCAGAGCCGGAGCAAAAGCAGCGCGAGATCCGTGCTGCGGGGGAGGAATCCGAGGGAGAGGAGGGACTTCATCTGGGGAAAAGGGAAATCAGGCGAGGTTGGTGAAGACGGCTTGCACGTCGTCGTCGTCCTCGATCTTGTCAAGGATCGCCTCCACTTCCTCCATCTGCTCCTCGGTCAGTTCGATCGGCTGGGTCGGCAGCCGCTGGAGGCTGGATTTTGTAGGAATGATGCCGAGCCCTTCGACCGCGTGGGTGAGTTTCGCGAATGCGGCATACTCACCGATGATGGTGACGACGCCGTCATCCACCGAAAGCTCCTCAAGACCCGCGTCGATGAGTTCCAGTTCCAGCTCCTCAAGATCCCGCCCCTCGGGCACGGGAAATTCGATGACCGACTTGCGGTTGAACATGAAATCCAACTGGCCCGAATTCACCAGTTGGCCGCCGTTCTTGTTGAAAATGATCTTCAGGTTGCCGACGGAGCGGTTCGAGTTGTCCGTGGCGCACTCGATGACGAAGAGCGAGCCGTGCGGGCCCTTGCCCTCGTAGGTGATTTCGGAAATGTCCGCCGCGTCCTTGCCTGCCGCGCGCTTGATGGCGTTCTCGATGTTCTCCTTGGAGAGGTTCTGCGCCTTGGCGTTGTTGATGGCCACCCGCAGCGGGGCATTGGACTCCGGGTCCGGGCCGCCGTTCTTCGCGGCCATGGTGATGGATTTCGCGAGTTTCGGGAAAACTTTGGACATGGTGGCCCATCGCGATTCCTTGGCCCGTCGGCGGCATTCGAAGTGTCTTCCCATAAGTTCGGTTGGTTGGAGGAAATTGTCCGGCGGTTCGCCGGGCCGGAGATCTAAACACGCGGGCGGCAGGATGCAAGTGAAGTGCTGCGCGGAATCCGGGCAATCAGGGACCATCCGCAAGGGCCGCGGCCGGAGTTTCCAATTTCGCCACTGTGGAGCTGCGGGTGAAATCTCGCATATGACACAATTTCCGGTCCTCCATTCCCCTTGTCACCTCCGCCCCGTCTGCCTCTACTTTTCCCCGACATGAAAAAAGAAGACCGCGAGTTCCTGTTCCATCTCCTCGAAACCCCCAGCCCCACCGGCTTCGAAATGCGCGGGCAGCAGGTCTGGGCGGATTGGATCCGGAACCACGCGCCGGAGGTCGCATGTGATTCCTACGGCTCCACCTGGGCCACGCTTCCCGGTAAATCGCCACGTGTCGTCATGCTGGAGTCCCACGCCGACGAGATCGGCTACATGATCAAGCACATCGACGAAAAAGGTTTCCTCCGCATCGACCGCATCGGCGGTTCGGACGCCGCCACCGCCCGTGGCCGCCGGCTCACCATTCTCGGAGACAAGGGATTCGTGACCGGCATCATCGGCAATACCGCCATCCACCTCCGCCGGGACGAGGCAGGGTCCGAAAAAGCCCCCGCCGTCCATGATCTCTGGGTGGATGTCGGAGCCTCGTCCGCCGCGGAAGTCGCCGCGCTCGGGCTTCGTGTCGGCCACCCCGCGGTCTATCAGGACGGGCCGATGGAAATCGCACACAAGCGCCTCATCGGCCGCGCCATCGACAACCGCGTCGGCGGTTACATCATCGCCCAGGTGATGAAACGCATCGCCGGGGGGAAAAAGAAACCCGCCTTCACCCTCGTCTGTCTCAATGCCGTGCAGGAGGAGGTCGGTGGCAACGGAGCGATCATGGCGACCTACCGCCTCAAACCGGACGTCTGCGTTTGTCTCGATGTGACCCACGCCACCGACACACCGGGTCTTGATCCGGCGAAATTCGGCAGCGTCAAACTCGGCGGCGGTCCCAGCATCACCCACGGCACCGCGAGCCATCCCCTCGTCGTGCAACGCCTCATCGACGTCGCGGCGGAATCGAAGCTCGCCATCCAGCACGAAGCCAGCAGCCGCTTCACCGGCACGGATACGGACAAGATTTTCCACAGCCGCGAGGGTGTTCCCAGCGCGCTCGTCTCGCTGCCGCTCCGCTGCATGCACTCCGTCGTGGAAACCGCGCACCTTGACGACATCCAGCACACCATCGATCTCCTCACCGACTTCGTGCTTTCTCTCGATGAAAAGGACAGCTTCAGCCAGAGGCTGCGGTAGTCCGCCGGAGTGGTCGCGGAGATTGCGCCTCCGTTATTCCATAAAAATCTTCCGATCCTCGATTGAGTGATGGATTTGGTCCGGCGGGGATGTTAGAGGATCTGTGGGCCAGTCACCCACACCAACGATCCACATGTCTGAAAACCCATACACAGCCCCCCAGACCTTCGACATTCCGCCATCCCAGGATGGAGAGGCGGAACTGATCCGCAAGGAACACCTCAAGACCGAAGCTTCCATCAAATCCATCGGGATACTTTACTATCTCGGCAGTATTGGAATTTTGGTAATCGCTCTCTCCATGCTCATGGCATCGGGTTCTGGCGAAACCGACAATACCGGCGTCGTTGGTGCCGCGGAATTGACGGGGGTGGCATTGCTTGGCGCCCTGGCGGTGTTCCAGTTCGTCACCGGCATGGCCGTCAGGAAGTTCAAGACATGGGCGCGGATCGCGGTAGGGATACTCTCCGGCATCGGACTGTTGGGATTTCCCGTCGGAACCATCATCAATGGCTACATCCTCTATCTGATATTTTCGAAAAAGGGCCAGATGGTCTTCTCCGAGCGTTACAAGGAGATCATCGCCGCAACCCCCCACCTCAGATATAAGACTCCCAAAGTGGTCTGGATCGTTCTGGGGGTTATCGTTGCCATTGTGGTCGTCACCATCGCAGCCTCGGTCCTGGCCAACTGACCGGCCGGGGGGCGGCGGCTCCGCCCTTACGCCAGAATCCCCTTCACCACCTTGCTTCCGGGCTTGGTGATGTTGGTCAGGCGCTGCGCCGCTCCCTGGGAGAGGTAGGTCAGCTTCTCGTGATCGAATCCCATGAGCTGCATCATCGTCGCGTGGAGGTCGTGCACGGAGACCTTGTCCTGGATCGCCTCGTAGCCGATGGGGTCGGTTTCGCCGTAGGAGATGCCCGGCTTCACGCCACCGCCCGCCATCCAGATGGTGAAGGCTCCCGGGTTGTGATCCCGTCCGACGAAAGGGCTGTCCACACCGCCACGGTTTTCCTGCATCGGCGTGCGGCCGAATTCCCCGCCCCAGACGACGAGCGTGTCCTCCAAAAGGCCGCGTTGCTTGAGGTCCTTGAGAAGCGCGGCCATCGGTTGGTCCACTTCCTTGCAGCGGTCGGAGAATCCCTTGTTGAGAGCCTCGCTGGCGGCGGAGCCGTGCGAGTCCCAGCCCCAGTGGAAGAGCTGGATGTAGCGCACGCCGCGCTCGGCGAGACGGCGGGCCAGCAGGCAGTTGTTGGCGAATGATTCCTTGCCGGGTTCCGTGCCGTAGAGCGCGTGGGTCGTCTCGTTCTCCTGTTTCAGGTCGAAGGCGTCCGTGGCGTGCATCTGCATGCGGTAGGCCATCTCGTATTGGGCGATGCGGGTGACGGTTTCGGCATCGCCCGTTTCTTCGGCGATCTTCTGGTTCAGCCGGTCCAGGGTGTCCAGCGAGCGGCGGCGGATGTCGCGGGTGATGCCTTCCGGATCCGCGAGGTAAAGCACGGGCTCGCCTTCCGAACGGCATTGCACCCCTTGGTAGACGGATGGCAGGTAGCCCGCGCCCCATACGGATTTTCCCGCGTCAGGGTTCCTGCCGCCGGAGGTCAGGACGATGAAGCCGGGCAGGTTCTGGTTGTCCGAACCAAGGCCGTACGTCGCCCACGCGCCGATGGACGGCGCGCCGAGGTTCTGCGTGCCGGTATGCACCAGCAGTTGGGCCGGACCGTGGTTGAACTGGTCCGTGTGCATGGACTTGATGAAGCAGACGTCATCCACCACGGAGAAAAAATGTGGAAGCCTGTCGGACACCCACGCGCCGGATTGGCCATGCTGCTTGAACTCGAACTGCGGCCCCAGCATTTTCGGCACGCCTTGGATGAAGGCGAACTGCTTGCCTGCGAGAAATTCCTGCGGGCAGTCCTTGCCGTTGAGTTTTTGCAGATCCGGCTTGTAGTCGAAGAGTTCGTGCTGCGAGGGCGCGCCTGCCATGTGCAGGTAGATGACCCGCTTCGCCTTGCCAAGATGCTGTGGCACCGCAGGGGCCAGTGGATTGGCCGGGTCTTTCTGCAAGGCCCCGGAAGCCCCCCAGACGCGGCCCGCCGTGCCGGCAAGCCACATGCCCCCGAGACCGGTGGTGCATTTCGAGAGGAAGTGGCGGCGCGTGAGATGCTGGAGCTGCTCGTGCTGGAGCCTGGCGAAATGTTCGGCTTTCATCGGGTGAGGGCGGAGTCGAGGTTGAGGATGGTATTGGCGACCAGCGCCATCGCCGCGGCCTCCGGTGCGGCGGCGAGTTTCGAAGAGGATGTCGGATCCGCCTGATAGTCTGAGAGGGCGGCCGCATGAAGTGACGCCAGTTCGGCCAGCATGGGAGCTGGCGCGGTCTCCTGGGTGGCGAGCAGGACGCCGAAGGAAAGCTGCTCCGCGAGATTTCCCGGATGGGCGGACATGCGTTTTGCCAGGCCCTGCGCGGCCTCGATGTGTGCGGGATCGTTCATGGTGACCAGCGCCTGCAGCGGCGTGTTGCTCACCAGCCGCCGCGCGCTGCAGAGGTCGCGGCTCGGCGCGTCGAAGGTCAGGAAGCCGGGGAAACCGCTGGTGCGTTTCGAGTAGGTATAGATGCCACGGCGGTAGCGGTCCTCGCCCTTGGAGTCCTCCCACTTCGAGCCGTTGTAAACCGACCGCCAGACCCCGGCGGGTTGCGGCGGGAAAACCGGCGGCCCTCCCATTTTCGTGGAGAGCAGCCCGGCGGCGGCGAGCGCCTGATCCCGCACCATCTCTGCGGACAGGCGGTTGCGCGGCCCTCGGGCGAGCAGGCGGTTGTTGGGATCGCGTGCGACGAGGGACTTCGACGCGTTGTGGGTCTGCCGGTAGGTCGAGGAAAGGACCATTTCGCGCAGCATGGATTTGATCGACCAGTTGAAATCATTCTCAAACCGCAGCGCCAGGTGATCCAGCAATTCCGGGTGGCTCGGAGGCGTGCCGGACGTGCCGAAATCCTCCGCCGTCTGGACGATGCCGGTGCCGAAAAGCTCGCCCCACAGACGGTTCACCATGACCCGCGAGGTGAGGGGATTCTCCTTGCTCGCGATCCACCGTGCCATGTCGAGGCGGGACATTCCTTCCTTGGATCTGCTGTCCGCCAGGAGCTTCGGTACGCCGGTCGCGACGACATGCTCCTTCATCAGGCGGTTTCCCCGGGCGAACACGCGGGTCTCGCGCGGCGCGCGCTCGGCCATGACGGGGACCATCTCGCCCGGTATCGCCTTGTAGGCGTTTCCGATCTCATCGCGTGATTTCCAGGTGGCGAGGCGCTGGGGCTCGTTGACGAGCAGGGTCCATTCCGGGTTTTTGGAAATCTCCAGTGCGAAACGCCTTGCGGGAGTGGCTTGATTTCCCGCCGTCTGGGCGTTCTGGGTCATCGAAATCTCCAACCTCGAACCGAAGGCGGCTTCGACGGGTTTTTCAGGGACGAAAACGAACCAGCGTGGTCCTTCGAGTTTCGGAAAGGCACCGACCTCACCTCCCGGCGAAGGATCGAAAAGATCACCCAGCCGATCGGCGAAAACCTCTTTCATCGCCACCGGCACCGCCACACCCGCCGGGTCGATCACGCTTACCTGGAATTTTGAAACGAACGCCCCCCGTTCCGGCCATTTTTTAGGATCATCCTCCTCCGGAAGAATGCGCAGCCGCAGCGCGTTGAATCCCGTCGCCGGGCCTGAGAATTTGTGGATGTTGCCGATGGGCAGCGTTCCTTCGCTGCGGATCGTACCATCGCCGGCAACCGCGAGTTTCCCGTGGCTCGGTGCGAAGGTGTCCGGCGTGAAGGATTTCCAGTCCGTGGTGGATTTTTCCAACACCTGCCCCGGCGCGTTGAGCTGTTCCCGCAGGTTTCGGAGGTTGGTTTCCATGGAGGATGCCTCGGCGAATTTCGCCGGGTCCGCCGGGACCTTCATGCGGGGGGAGTCGTTGTCCTGATCATGATCCTCGGTGTTGTTGAAAAAGGCGAGGAATTGGTAGAATTCGTCGTGTTCGATGGGGTCGTAAGGGTGCGAATGGCACTGGACGCAGCCGAAGGTCGTCGCCTGCCAGGTGGTCCAGGTGGTGGTGGAGCGGTCGATGACCGCGGCGATCCGGAACTCCTCGTCATCCGTGCCGCCTTCCGTGTTGGTTTGGGTGTTGCGGTGGAAGGCGGTGGCCAGCCGCTGGTCGGCGGTGGCGTCCGGCAACAGGTCGCCCGCGAGTTGCTCGATGGTGAACCGGTCGTAAGGCATGTCCGCATTGAGCGCGCGGATGACCCAGTCCCGGAACGGCCAGATGTCGCGGCCGGGGTCTTTTTCAAAACCATAGGTGTCGGAGTAGCGGGCGAGATCCAGCCAGACCGCGGCCCAGCGTTCGCCGAACTGCTGGGACGCCAACAAACGGTCCACCACCGTGTTCCGGGCGGTCGCCGGGTCTTTCGCGAATCCATCCTGGTAGTTTTTCAAATCTTCGGGCGAAGGGGGGAGTCCCGTCAGGTCGAACGACACCCGCCGCAGCCACTCCTCGGGAGGGGCTTCGGGAGAGGGGGAGAGTTTTTCCTGATCCAGCCGTTGGAGGACGAAGCGGTCCAGCGGGGAGGAGGGCCATTTTTCGTTGGAAACCGCGGCGACCGGAGATTCCTTGGGCGGCATGAATGCCCAGTGCTCCTGCCACTCCGCGCCTTGGGCGATCCAGCGCTCGATCAATGCGATTTCCGCTTCGGGCAGCGGCGGGCCATGCTTGGGTTTCGGCATCACCTCGTCAGGATCCTTGCTACGCATGCGGTGCAACATTTCCGATTCGGCGGGCTTGCCGGGCACGATGGGCGCTTTTCCCGACTCGCCCGGCGCGAGCGCCTTTTCCCGATAGATGAATGAAACCTCGCCCGCTTCCTTCACCCCTCCATGGCAGGCGGTGCAGTGTTTCGTCAGAATGGGCCGGATGTCGCGGTTGAACTCCACACGCGTCTCTCCTGCGACGGGCAGGAGGAATGACAGTAGCAATAGGGACGGGCGGATCATCAGGGGATGTATTAACGCAAATCGAATGAAGCGGCTATCATCTCCAAATGGGTAATATGATTCTCTCGCGCGATGGTGGTGGTTTCGTGTGTTTCACCGGTCAGCGGGGATATCCCCATCCGCAAAATCTCCCGCAATCTGCGGTTGGCGTACGCCGGAGCGGGGGTTAGCATTTTGCCGTGGCCGACGCTCCGACCAACTCCGACTCACCGATCCAGCTCCAAGGGCAACTCCTTTTGGCGGATCCGTCGTTGAAGGACGGGATTTTCAACCGTTCCGTGATCCTGCTCGCCGAGCACAAGCCGGACGAGGGGGCCTATGGTCTCATCCTGAACCACCCCACGGGAAAAACGGTGGGGGATTTCCTCCATGACGAGGCGTTCGCAGCGCTGAGGCAGCTTCCCGTGCATCAGGGCGGGCCGGTTTCGCAGGATCAACTGACGTTTTCATCCTTCTGGTGGAGCCCGAAACAGGGCCTGAAGTGGGCGATCCGCATTTCCGCCGACGAAGCGGTGGCGCATTCGCACCGGCCGGGGCGCATCGTGCGGGCTTTCGTCGGTTACTCGGGATGGACGGCGGGACAGCTTGAAAACGAGCTGCGCCGGAACGCATGGGTCGCCGCCCGGCCACAGAAGGATTTCCTCGGCCAAGAGCACGATATGGGCCTCTGGGTCGGATTGATGCGCCACCTTTCGCCTTTCCACCGCATTCTCGCCGAAGCTCCGGACGATCCATCGCTCAACTGAAATTCCACCCTCACCATGTCAGACACTCCTTTAGTTTTCAGCCACATCCCGGAAATCATCGAGGAAATCGCCGCCGGCCGCATGGTCATCGTATCGGACGATCCATCCCGGGAAAATGAAGCGGATCTCGTCGGCGCGGCGTCGCTCTGCACCGCGGAGATGGTCAATTTCATGGCGGTTCATGCCCGCGGCCTGATCTGCGCGCCGCTCACCGCCGAGCGGGCGGAGGAACTCGTGCTGCCGCAGATGACGCGGAGGAACCGCGAGGGCCACAAGACCGCCTTCACCGTCAGTGTGGATGCGGCGGAAGGGATCACCACCGGAATTTCCGCCGCGGACCGCGCCCATACCATCCGCCTTCTGGCCGATCCGAACGCGAAGCCGGATGATTTCGTGCAGCCCGGCCACGTTTTTCCCTTGCAGGCCGTGCCGGACGGCGTGCTCCGCCGCACCGGCCATACCGAGGCGGCGCTTGATCTCACCTCTCTCGCCGGCCTGCCGAAAGCGGCGGTGATTTGTGAAATCATGAATGACGATGGAACCATGGCCCGTGTCGGCCAGCTCGGTGACTATCAGAAGCGCCATGGACTTAAAGCCTGCACCATCGCCCAGCTCATCGAGTACCGCAGGCGGTCGGAAAAGCTCGTGTATCGCGAGGAAACCATCCTCATGCCGACGGACTTCGGCCAGTTCAACTGCCATCTTTACCGGATCAAGACCGACGCCAGCCATCACCTTGCCCTCACCAAGGGCGACATCGACCCGCACAAGCCGACCCTCGTCCGGGTCCATTCGGAGTGTCTGACAGGCGATGTTTTCCAGTCCCGCCGTTGCGATTGCGGGGGCCAGCTTGCCGCCGCGCTTGAGCGCATTTCCAAGGAGGGAGGTGTGCTGCTCTATCTGCGTCAGGAGGGCAGGGGGATCGGTTTGCCCGCGAAAATCCATGCCTACAAGCTGCAGGAGGAAGGCTACGACACCATCGAGGCAAATGAGAAACTCGGCTTCGGCTCCGACCTGCGGGACTACGGCATGGGTGCGCAAATTCTCTACGATCTTGGCGTCAGGCAGATGCGCCTGCTGACGAACAACCCGAAAAAAATCATCGGACTCGAAGGCTACGGTCTGGAAATCGTCGAGCAGGTTCCCATCCGCCTCCCCGCGAACCCGGACAACGCGCGCTACTTGGAAACGAAACGCATCCGCATGGGACACACGCTCTGAGAGGGAGCGGGCGTTCCTCCCGTTTTTTGCCCGCCTCGGCCGTCCGCTTCCCGTTTTTGGAAAATGAATTCCCCGCTTCAGGCATCTGCCTGTCGTGATCCGGGGCGATGCCGGTCATTTCCTGCCAATGTTGCGAAATCTTGCCGCCAAATAGACAAATGAACGGCTTTGTGCCGTTAGCGGACGTTCACCGCGCTGGATCAGGCACGGTTCATGCATCAGTCAAAACCACGCTATTTCCCATGAAACTCAGACCTCTCGTCATCCTCATCCCGCTGGCCGCAAGCATCGTCCCTTCGTCCGCCGCCTCCGGGAAAGTCAGCTTCGGCAGCTCCCCGGAGAACACCTCGTTCGAGACCGAGACGACTCCCGCACCCGCTTCGAACGATGCCGCCACAGGCGCGACCTTCAAGGTCATCACCGGAAAAGCCGACCCGAACAGCGCACCCGTTTCCGTGCTGAATGATGGAAAAATCCCGCGTGACGAGGATGAGCCTTCCTCCAACTTCTTTTTCTCCGGCAGCGGCGGACGTCTTCTGGTGGATCTCGGCAAGCCCATTGATCTCGCGACCCTGGCGACGTATTCGTGGCACAACGGCTCCCGCTCCGCACAGAACTACCAGGTTTATGCCGCGGACGGCACGGCCAAGGATTTCGTGGCGGAACCCGGCGCGGATGTGGCCCCGGAAAAAAGCGGCTGGAGTCTCATCGGCAAGGTGGACACTTCCGCGAACAAGCCCGGCCAACATGCCGCGGTCATCTCACCCGACTCCGGCAAATCCCTCGGCAGCTTTCGCTACGTGTTGTTCGACATCCAGCCGAACAAGGAATCCGGATTCAACAACACCTTCTTCAGCGAGATCGACATCACCGACGCCAACGGTCCGACATTGGTCCGCATCGAGAAGCCGAAGGTGATCAAGGAACTGTTCACCTCCAAGGACAAGAAATTCCGCTACACCCTCGACGCCACCGAAGCGCCGGACCTGCAGGAGTGGTGCGGCAAGCACCTCATCCCCGTGCTGGACGAGTGGTATCCGAAAATCATCGAAATGTTGCCGGTCGACGGCATCACCCCTTCACACGACATCACCTTCACGCTCAAGGATTCGACGAACCTTCCCGGCCATCTCAAAGGCGTGCCCGCATACGCCAGCGGGAATTCCGTGGTGTTCAACATCAACTTCATGCGCGCCGAGAAATCCGGCGAGGCCATCGGTGCCGGCATCCACGAGATCGTCCACGTGGTCCAGTTCGGCGGAAACAGGGAGCAGGCGGCGGAACGCAAACGCGTGAAACGCCCGCCGACATGGGTCACCGAAGGTGTGGCGGACTACATCCGCTGGTTCCTCTACGAGCCTCAGAGCAAGGGCGCGGAAATCACCGAACGCAACGTCCGCCGGGCGAAATATGACGACAGCTACCGCGTCACCGGGAACTTCTTCGACTGGGTCATCAAGAATCACGAAAAAGACCTCATGCGGAAGCTCAACGTGGCCACCCACGAGGGTTATTCCGAAGAGCTCTGGAAGGAATGGACCGGAAAAACCCTCGAGGAACTGGGTGCGGATTGGAAAAAGGCCAATTTCGAGCGCCTCGGATTGAAAGAATAGTCCTGGTCTCTCCCGTCGTTTCGACAAAGTCTTTGTTGCACTTTCCCCGCTCATCCGCAGACTGACGCCATGGAACTCGACCTTATCGACGTTCAATTCGATCTTCGTAACATCAAACCCCGCGAGCTTGAAGAAGCTTTCGAGGACCCTTTTTCCGTTCGTTTTCTGCCTGACAACGACCGCATGGACGGTGCTTCCCGCTACTATGGGCTGGGACGCACCGTGTCCGACCGGTATTTGTTCTTCGCTTTCTGGACGGATGGAAAAACCAACCGCGTTGTCGCGGCACGCGAGATGTCCGAAGCTGAACAGAAATTCTACGACCGCAAATACGCGGAATACCGTTGAACCCCATTTCCTGAACCACCATGAACGCCATCACCCGCTGGTCCGACATCCCCGACTTCGCCGATGAAACGGCGGAAGCCCGTTACTGGGAAACCCATGAACTCGACGGTCGGCTGATGGCCGCCTCCGTGCATGAGGCGGACTCGCGGGAGTCCACGACGATCACCCTGCGTTTCGACCCGCGCATGCTCTCCCGCATCAAGCGCATCGCCCGCTCCCGCTTCCTCAACTACCAGTCGATGATGAAGCAGTGGCTGGCCGAGCGGCTTGAGGACGAAATGCGCAAGCTCTGAACCATGGCTTGGCTTCCCCGCCAACCGAAATTCTGGCTGGCCGCCTTCCTGCTCTGGTTCGTGGTGCTTTGGGTGCTCTCCTCACTGACCCTCTCCACCACCTACCAACCACCGGTCAACAATTTCGATAAATTCGAACATTTCGGTTATTTCTTCGGCGGCGGCGGGTTGTTCAGTGCCTGGCTTTTCCGTAGAAATCCCGGGAACCCGGATTGGACGAAAATCATCCTGACCACCGTCGGCGTGATCGCGCTGGTGGGCGTGATCGATGAATTCCACCAGACATTCACCCCCGGGCGGAGTGGAAATGACCCGTTTGACTGGCTGGCCGACGTGTCAGGGGCCGCCGCCGGTGCGCTTGTTTTCCGACTGGTGCATCGCTGCCTGAAGTGAGGCAGGCCTTGGAACTATGGCTCATCGTGCCGTTCGATAAAGGCTAGCAGATCCTCGCGGGATCTGACTTCTTGATCGGGAATCCGGACTTCACAGCAGAAATAGCTCCCCCTCATGTATTTTCGGGTGCCGTCGCCGAAGTCGAACCGGGCGCACCCGGAACCGGAGCGATGGTGTGCGATGAACCAGAATTTGACGTTTTCTCCGCCGACGAGCCTGACCACACCCGTCTGTACGTCGCCCGAAACCTGCTTCGAATGAATCAATGGCGGATATGAGTGATCCAGCTCCAGGGAAAGCGGATCCAATCTCCGGGCAACGAGATCAACGTCGGTGCGTGCGCTGTTTCCGATGCGGGTCTTCAAGAGGAGGGAGCCCGCGCACAGGGCCAGCAGAGAAACGATGACGAGCGGTTTCTTCATTTTCCAGATCAAGATTCCGCACCTGGATCATGCTTCGAGCGGAAAGCCTGGGCAGGGGAGGGGCTATACCGGATCCAAGCGGGGGCTTCCAGATCTTCCGGAACCCGGGTTTCCTGGCGGGCGTCGGATTTTTCCCGCATGCGGCCCATCACGGAATCCATGATGCCGAAGAGGAATCCCAGGAGGACAAAGTTCCAGGAATCGGCCGGGGGGATGAAACTTCTCAGCAAGATCACCTCGGTGATCATCGCGGCCATCACGACAAATATCAGAAGCGAGAAACCCAGAATGGGTGAAGAGTTTGCCAAAAAACTGGAAACCCTTCCTCTCACAGGCTGGAGAAGGCGTGGCCTCAACAGCAACTGAATGATGAAGTGGACCGCCAGCGCCGTACCGGCCAATAAAATCAAGGGTGGATCGGAAAAGGGCACGCCGGTGACCTGTGCGGCAACCCAACCGATGATCAACGGAATCGAGAGAATCCACCATCCTCCGCCGGCCACCCTGCGGCAGCATCGGATGATCCGTGACCCTGTTTCTTTCAACTGGTGGAAAAGGCTGGCCATGTGGACTGTTTGATACCCTAGCGATTCATCTCCGATCTCCAACTGAAAACGCCGGTCGGTTTCATTTGGCCGTGCTCCTCCTTCATGGGCATGGATTTTGCGCCGCCCATCCCCCCATTTTCCGACTGTCTCATCCCTGTCTGGAATAGGATTCATGCGCTACCCCGATCGGGCAGGCTTTTCACCTTTCATTCAGCGCGCGGCGGCGTTAATTCAGTCCCATCATGAGCCTGAACCAACTCGATCAATTGAAGCAATACACGACCGTCGTCGCCGATACCGGTGATTTCGAGTCGATGAAAATCTACAAGCCCCAGGACGCGACCACGAATCCTTCCCTCATCCTCCAGGCCGCGGGCAAACCCGAGTACAGGCATCTCCTCGAGCAAGCCGTCAACGAGGCGAAGGACGGCGGACTGGAAGCAATCCTTGATCGCATTCTCATCCTCTTTGGATTGGAAATCCTGAAAATCGTCCCGGGCCGTGTCTCCACAGAGGTGGACGCCCGCCTTTCCTTCGACACCGCGGCCACCATCGCCAAGGCGCACGAACTCATCGCCGCTTACGAAAAGGAAGGCCACTCGCGTGACCGCATCCTCATCAAGATCGCCTCCACCTGGGAAGGCATCAAGGCGGCGGAGGCTCTTGAAAAGGAAGGCATCCACTGCAATCTCACGCTCCTGTTCTCCTTCGCCCAGGCCGTCGCTTGTGCCGAAGCGGGTGTGCAGCTCATCTCTCCCTTCGTCGGCCGCATTCTCGACTGGCACAAGAAGGAAACCGGCAAGGACTATCAGGGGGACGAGGATCCGGGCGTCATTTCCGTCCGTTCCATCTACAACTACTACAAGAAATTCGGCTACAAGACCGAGGTCATGGGAGCTTCCTTCCGTAACAAGGGCGAGATCCTCGCCCTCGCGGGTTGCGACCTGCTCACCATCAGCCCCGGCCTCCTGGGCGAGCTCCAGGCCTCGGAAGAAGCCGTCACCCCGAGCCTCACCGCGGAGGAAGCCGCTGCCAGCGATCATGAGAAAATCTCTCTCAACGAGAGTGATTTCCGTTTCCTCTTCAACGAGGATCCGATGGCGGTTGAGAAGACGGCCCACGGCATCCGCGCGTTCTCGGCGGACATCGTGAAACTTGAAAAGCTCATCACCGAACTGCTCGGCTGAGCCGCCTATCAAGGACAAGGTTACAAAAAAGCCACGGGGAATGCCCCGTGGCTTTTTCATGAAGCGTTATTTCTTGTCTCCTTCGATGTTGGGCAGGAACACCGTCAGCAATCCGATCAACGGCAGATACGCGCACAACTGGAACACGTAATTGATTCCGGTGTGATCGGCCACCTTGCCCAGAACCGCCGACCCGATTCCCGCGATTCCAAACGCCAGGCCGAAGAACAGCCCCGCCACCATCCCGACTTTCCCGGGCATGAGTTCCTGCGCGTAAACCAGGATTGCCGAAAACGCCGAGGCCAGGATCAGTCCGATGAACACGCTCAGTACCGTCGTCATTTCCAGACCCACGTGTGGCAGCAGCAGGGAGAAGGGAGCAACTCCCAGGATGGACGCCCAGATCACCCGCTTGCGGCCGAACCTGTCTCCCACCGGTCCGCCGACGATCGTGCCGACCGCCACCGCGAAAAGCAGGACGAACAAATGCAGCATGGCGCTCTGTTTCGTGATATGGAAACGGTCGATCAGGTAGAAGGTGTAGTAACTCGTGAGAGAGGAGAGATACACATACTTGGAGAATGTCAGCGCCACCAGGATGGAGATCGCCCGGACCACCGTCTTTTTCGGATATGGATTGAAGGCCGCGTTTGCCACATCCTTCGGTTTCCGCTGGATGCGGTGGTGATTGGAGGCCTGCCATTTTCCGATCTGATAGAGAACGGCGACCCCCACCAGCGCGATGATGGAGAAGCCCACAAGCGAATGCTGGCCGTGCGGCACGATGATCAATGCGGCGAGCAACGGACCGATCGCGCTGCCGGCATTTCCGCCGACCTGGAAAAACGACTGGGCGAATCCGCGTCTTTTCCCCGCCGCCATGTGGGCGATGCGGGAGGCTTCCGGATGGAAGATCGCCGAACCGGAGCCGACCAGCGCCGCGCTCAGCAGGATGGTGGCGAAGCTGGAAGCCATCGCCAGCGAGATCAGGCCGATGCCTGTCAGTCCCATGCCCACCGGCAGGGAGTAGGGCATGGACTTGCGGTCGGTGATGAATCCGACCAACGGCTGGAGCAGCGAGGCGGTGAGCTGGAAGGTGAAGGTGATCATCCCGAGCTGTGCGAAGCTCAGTTGGTAAGATGACTTCAGCAACGGATAGATCGAAGGCAACAGCGCCTGGATCGTGTCATTGAGCATGTGGGAAAAGCTGATCGCGAACAACATGGTGTAAACCGTGTTCAGCGCCGGCGGCTCTCCCACCTCCATTGAGGTGCTTGCGATGGAATCTTTCATGCGGCGCGAACCGTCCTCCGGGAGGTTGCGGCAGGCAATCACCACCAACGGTGCTATCCGGTCTCTTGCTGGTATTTTTCTCGGATCTGGCTGCGGAACTCCACCGGAGTCGTTCCTTCGTAACGCCGGAAGAAGCGGCTGAAGTAGGACGGATCCTTGAATGCGAGCTGGTAGCCGATTTCAGAAACACTCAGTTCGGAGTAAAGCAGCAAGCGCTTCGCATCCAACAACCTGCGCAACCTGACGTGTTCTCCCGCCGACTCCCCGGTGGTCTCCCTCACCACGTCATTGAGGTGGTTCACGCTCACTCCCAGCGATGCCGCATACGGCTCCAACGACTGCCATTCATGAAAGTGCCGTTCCACCTCCTGATGAAATTTACGGACGATCACATGACTCCGTCGTGCGTGGACCGTTTCTTCCCCCGCTCCATACCAGCGCGCGGCCTTTACAAACAGGATGTGCAGCAGGGCCCTGAGGATCTCCGCCGCACCTGGTTTCGCCGCGTCGAATTCCTCCTGCATCTCGTCGAAAATCGCCCGGGTTTCCGCACGGTGTTCCGGATCAACGGACAGCCAGGGCACGCCGTTCGTCGCGAAGTAGAATGGCAGTTCCAGCAGTTTTCCCGACGGATCATCCAGGAATTCGCGGGTGAAGGAAACGATCGTCCCATCCGTTCCCGGCGCGGGGCGGACCGTATGCACCTGGCCCGGACTGAGGAAAAACAGGGTGTCGCCCGTCACATCCGTCTCGCGGAAATCATGCATCAGCCGGCCACGCCCCGTCAGCAGCGAGACTTGGAAAAAGTCATGGTAATGCGGACTCATCCGCATGGGGTCCTTCTTGAACGAGTCATCGAACGGCATCACCACGAATCCCTCCCGGCGCAGGTGCTCCTCGCCGTAGTCGATCATCTCGATCAATGGGATCTCGCGCCGGTTCATCGTGGTGTCAGCTTGGGATTTTTTCCACACCGGTGAGGGTGTTGAAGCTCACCCGTTTCATGATGGACAGGAATTCCATCATGTAGGGCGTTTCCGCCGCCTCCCGTGTCGTTGCGGCGTAGAGATTCGCGAACAACCCGTTCTTGCGGATGGGACGCGACGCGACATAGTCCCGGTCCAGGTAGGGCTGAACCGCCCAGCCGGGCATCGCCGCGATGCCGCGCATGCTCGCCACCAGTTGCAGGATCGCGACGGTCAGCTCCGTGGTCCTTCTTTCCGGCTCGATGCCCGCGGGTTTGAGCACTTCGCGGATCACGTCGATGCGTTCGTCCGGGATGGGATAGGTCACGAGCGTCTCCCGGGTGAAATCCCGCGCCTGCAGGCACGGCTTGGCCGCCAGGGGGTGGCGGTGCGCCATCAATGCCAGCACCTCGTATTTGAAAAGCGGATGATAGGCGATGCCCGCCCGTGGGGTTGCGCGGGATACGATCACCAGATCCGCGCGGTCCTCCAGCAGCAACCCGACGGGGTCGGGGTGGAAACCCGAGACGAGATCCATTTCCACCTCGGGCCAGCCTTCGCGGAAGACATCCATCGAGGGCATCAGCCAGTCGAAACAGGAGTGGCACTCCACCGCCATCCTCAACTGCCCGGAAACCCCTTCCAGAATCCTGAAGACATCCCGCTCCGCCTGGCGCAGCATGCGGTCCGTGTCATAGGCGGCTTCCAGCAGGCGCTGGCCCACCGGGCTCATTTTCAGCGGCTGGCTTTTCCTCTCGAACAACTCCGCTCCGAGCTGGTCCTCCCACAGCTTGATCTGGTGCGAGAGCGCGGGTTGGGAAAGGTTCAGCCGCTGTGCCGCCCTGGAAAGGTTGCCCGTTTCGGCGATGGCGATGAGGGAGCGGAGCTGGCGGATGTCGATCATGTCCGGCGGGGATCATAATCAAATCCGATGATGATCCAAGATTAAATGCATTTGGTGAATGGTGGTGGATTTCCAACAATGGGAGTCATGTCAAGCATCCGCACCCACAACCTCGGCTACCCGCGCATCGGGGAGCACCGCGAATTGAAAAAAGCCACCGAAGCCTACTGGCAGGGAAAAATCTCCCGCGAGGAACTGGAGGACACCGGGCGAAGGCTGCGCCGCGGGAACTGGCTCAAGCAGCAGGCCGCGGGGATCGACCTCATCCCGTGCAACGACTTTTCATTTTATGACCAGGTCCTCGACGCCACCTGCCTGCTCGGAAACATCCCGCCCCGCTTTGGCAGGCAGGACGCTTCGGACCCGGACTCCCTTTTCCTCATCGCCCGCGGTTCGCGGGATACGGCCGACAACTGCGGAGACGGGTGCGGTTGCCAGACCGGGACATTCGCCAGCGAGATGACCAAGTGGTTTGATACGAACTACCACTACATCGTCCCCGAGTTTCATGCGGGCACGGAGTTCAAGGTCTCCGGCACCAAGGTATTCGATGAATTCCAGGAAGCGCTCGCCCTGGGCATCCATGCCAAGCCTGTCCTCATCGGACCCGTCACCTATCTCAGCCTGGGAAAATCCCACGATGCGGACTTCGACCGCTTCTCCCTGCTTGATGGGCTCGTGGCAGCCTACGAGGAAATCATCGGCAGGCTGGCGGCGCTGGGAGCGACGTGGATCCAGATCGACGAACCCATACTCGCCACCGACCTGGACGACCGCCGGCGCGACGCCTTCCTGGAAGCCTACGCCCGGCTCGCGACCGTCGCGGGAAACACCCGGCTGATGGTGGCCTCTTATTTCGGCGGGTTGCGGGACAATCTTCCTCTCTTCCTCAGCCTTCCTGTCGCCGGGCTTCATTTCGACGCCGTCCGCGGCTCTGACGAAGTTCCGGAACTGCTGGAGAAATTCCCCGAAGACAAGGTCCTCTCCCTCGGCGTCGTCGACGGGCGGAACATCTGGCGGAATGATTTCGACGCGTCACTCGGCCTTCTGGCCGAAGCGGAGGCCCGCCTCGGCAAGGAACGGCTGTGGATCGCTCCTTCCTGTTCGCTCATCCATTCTCCCGTGACCTTGGAGAACGAGCCGAAGCTGGATCCTGAAATCAAGAACTGGCTTGCCTTCGCAGATGAGAAGCTCGCCGAGGTCAGCGCCCTCGGCGATCTCCTTGGCGGCCGTGCCGGACCGGGTGTCCTTGAGGAAAACCGCGCGGCCCACCTCGGCCGCCGCGGCAGTCCGCGGATTCACAATCCCGCCGTGCGGGCACGCCTCGCCGCGGTCGCTCCCCAAGATTTGGAACGGCGGTCGCGGTTTCCGGAACGGCAGGCCCTCCAGCGCGAAAAGCTGAAGCTGCCGCTGTTCCCGACCACCACCATCGGCTCGTTTCCCCAGACCGCGGAAGTCCGTTCCGCCAGAGCCAGATGGAAAAGCGGTTTGCTGCCCGCCGTCGCCTACGATGCCTTCATCAAGGAGGAAACACGCCGCTGCGTCGCGTTCCAGGATGAGATCGGCATCGACATGCCGGTGCATGGCGAATTCGAGCGGAACGACATGGTGGAGTATTTCGGCGAACAGCTGGAAGGATTCACATTCACCGCCAATGGCTGGGTCCAGAGCTACGGAACGCGTTGCGTGAAGCCGCCGGTCATTTTTGGGGATGTGTCGCGCCCGCGGCCGATGACGACCTACTGGTCCGGGTTCGCGAAGTCCCTGACCGAAAGACCGATGAAGGGCATGCTCACCGGACCGGTGACCATCCTCCAGTGGTCGTTTGTCAGGAATGACCAGCCGCGGGAAACCACCACGCGGCAGATCGCGCTTGCCATCCGGGATGAGGTGCTCGACCTCGAAGCCATCGGCCTCGCCGCGATCCAGATCGACGAACCGGCCATCCGCGAGGGGTTGCCCCTGCGTCGTGCCGATTGGGACCCCTACCTCGCGTGGGCGGTGGACGCCTTCCGCCTCTGCGCGAGCGGAGTGCGGGACGAAACCCAGATCCACACGCATATGTGCTATTCCGAATTCAACGATATCATCGGCGCCATCGCCGCGCTGGACGCCGACGTCATCACCATCGAGACATCACGCTCCAACATGGAACTGCTGGATGCCTTCGTGGATTTCAATTATCCGAATGAAATCGGACCGGGCGTCTATGACATCCACTCGCCCCGCGTGCCGGGCGTCGCGGAGATGCGGCACCTCATGGAGAAGGCCGGGGCGGTCATTCCTACGGGCAATCTGTGGGTGAATCCCGATTGCGGCCTCAAGACCCGCGGCTGGCCGGAAGTGCGGGCCTCCCTCGTCCACATGGTGGCATGCGCCAGGGCCTTGCGGGAAAAATCAAACGCCAGCCTCCGCTGATCCGATGCACATCCTCGACCAACTTTCTTCCGGCGGCCCATCGGTGTCGTTCGAGTTTTTCCCGCCGAAAAATCCCGCGGACCGGGCAAGACTGTTACAGACCATCGCAAGACTCGACGGCCTGCGACCCGGTTCCATCAGCATCACCTACGGGGCGGGCGGAGGCTCGCGGGATCTGACACTCGACCTGGTGGAAACCTTGCGTGACAGGAACCCGACACCGCATCTCACCTGCGTGGGACACACGCGGGGTGAGATCCGTGGAATGCTCACCCGTCTGGCGACGGCGGGCGTCGGCAACATCCTGGCACTGCGTGGGGACCCTCCGAAAGCGGCGTCCGCCGGCCCGGGGGATTTCCCGCATGCGGCGGATCTGGTGTCGTTCATCCGCGAGTTCAAACGCCACCGGGATCCGCGCGGCTTTGGTATCGGAGTTGCGGGGTTTCCGGAGGGCCACCCGTCCACACCCGACAGGATGGCGGAGATGGATCATCTGAAAGCGAAAGTCGACGCCGGGGCCGATTACATCTGCACGCAGCTGTTTCTGGACAATCATGATTTCCACGATTTCCGGGATCGTTGCGAACTGGCGGGCATCCGCGTTCCCATCATCGCGGGCATCATGCCGGTGACCAGCGTGGCGATGATGAAACGGATCGCGACCCTCGCGGGTGGTGCGCGGTTTCCGGCGAAACTGATCCGCGCGTTCCAACGTGCCGGTTCCGATCCTGAAGCGGTCCGCCGTGCGGGCATCCACCATGCGGCGGCGCAGTGCTCGGATCTGCTGCATCACCAGGTGGCCGGCCTGCATTTCTATACGTTGAATCAGGCGGATGCGGTGTTGGAGATCGGTGCGAAAATCGGGTTGGCCAGGGATGGGGTCGCGGCGTAGCGACTCGCAAAATACGTAAAAAAGGAGCACGACGGACACATCACGAACAAAGGCGGCGGGATCTCTCCCGCCGCCTTTTTATCTGAATACGCTGGGCCGCCGTCGCTCCGAGCCGCGCATGACGCGGAGCGGTGGCCACCCATAAATTGTATCACCAGTGACTAATAAGATAACGCCGCCGACGGATGAATTGTTTCAAAAAAGCGATATTTCGCAGATATGATTTCATCCAACCTATATCAGATCTACAATGTGATTACTTGTGATGTCGCCAGGCGCAAAAAAGCCGGGATGCCGTCCATCCCGGCTTTCGTTTTTATAATCACCGTTCAACGGAATTTACGTTTCCACCAGAGGAAGGTGCCGGAGAGCGCCAAGATGGCGGGAGCGAGACCACCGAGGCTCCAGAGGATTTTCACCGGCAGGCCACCGAAATTCCCGTAATGGAGCGGACGGAAGGAGTCGAGGATCTGGGCACCGACGCCTGCCTCGCTGGCGGGAGTGGCGCTCTTGAGTGCTCCGGTTCCTCCGTCGAAGACGATGATGGAGCCGTAGAGGCTGCGCAGGGTGCTTTGGTTCTCGATGGAGCCGAACATCATGATGTCACCGTTTTTCTCCTGTGGCAGGCTGATCCAGTTCGCCTTGTAGCCGGGGATCCTCGTCTTCGCATCCGCGACGAGTTTTTCGATCGACACGTTGTCGGCCCATTGGCGTTCGACGGTCTTCACGACCGGCTCCGGTGCCTGCACGATGAGGTGGCCGATGAGGTGGGAAAGATTCCACCACGCGCCGGTGATGCCCAGGATGAGATTGAAAACGGTGGAGCTGATGCCGACCATCTTGTGCAGGTCGGAGAAAAACATGCGGGCGCTCTTCTTCCAGCGCAGTTGGAAAAGCGTCTTCCAGAAATTCCGATAGATGATGACGCCGGTGATGCCCAGCAGGCAGAACATGACGCCGAAGATGCCGACCACGAGCTCCCCCGCATGATCGGCGAAGAAGCTGTAGTGGAGCTTCAGCAGCCAGTCCGAGACGGTGACGTTGCTGTCGATGTCGCGGTTTTTCGGAAGACCCGTGGTGGGGTCCACATACATCATCTTTCCCTCGTTTTCTCCGACCTTGATGGCGTAGACCGCATCCGCGGAGCCGGGTCCGGGCCCCTTGCCCCACCCGGCGACCTTGTAGTCCGGCAGTTCTCCTTGAAGTTTGGCGAGGAACCGGTCGTGGTCCAGCCGTGGTTTGGAGGTGTCCTGGATGACGACCAGTTCGGGGGCGATCATCCTGTCGATCTCTTCCTTGAAGACGAGAACGCTGCCGGTGAGCCCGACCACGAGAAGACCGAGGCCGGCGATGAGTCCGAGCCAGGAGTGAAGCTGATAGATACGACGTTTCATGGGGAAAATGAGAAACCATCCGCACGGGAGATGCGCCCGTACGGATGGCCTGTTATTACACAACTACCGAGAAAATCAGAACTTCCAGGAAGCGCTTGCGGTCACGTTGAACGGCTCCGCGGGAAGGACGTAGAAAGCGCCCGAGGACCCGGAGAAGTATTCCTCATCCGTGATGTTCTTGAAGTTCACCTGCGCGCTGAAATTATCCTTCTCATAATACAACGCGGCATCGAGAACGGCAAACGAAGGAAGGTCGAAGCTGTTCGCGGCGTCGGCCGCCTGGTTGCTCACCGCGCGACCGCCGAGGCCGAAGCCCACGCCCTTGAACGCGCCGTCCTGGATGGTGTATTTCGCCCAGATGCTGAAGTTGTTTTCCGGCACCCCGACAAGGTCGTTGCCTTCCAGAACGGGATCTTTGGAAACTTCCGCGTCGAGGTAAGTGTAGGCGGAGATGATGCCGAGCCCCGGCAGGAGTGCCAGGGTGTTTTCGAATTCGAATCCGCGGCTGCGTTGTTCGCCGGAAGTGACGTAGGTCAGTCCGCCGGTCGAGATCAGCGCGTTCGAGCGGGTGAGTTCGAAAACCGATGCCATACCGGTCCATTTTCCGTCAAAGGCGCTGTATTTCACACCTCCTTCGATATTCTCGCCCTCGATCGGTTCGATTGCGGCACCGAGCGGATCGTTCTGCGTTTCGAACGACTTGCTGTAATTGGCGTAGGCGGCGACGTCCTTGATGAACTCATAGGTCAGACCGGCCTTCGGTGAGAAAGCGGTTTCGGAGTTGTCGGTGGCAAGGTCACGGTAGCTGTCGAAGCGTCCGCCGAGAGTCAGGCTGACGGATTCGGAGAGTTTCATGTGGTCCTGGGCGTAGAAGCCGACGATTTCAGAGCCTGTCTCATATTTGTCCCCAAGATCGGGTTTCGGGACGAGCTGGTCGTAGTCGGGGTCGAAAACATCGATGACGATCGAACCGACGCCGAACGTGGAATTGCGGGTGGAGCCCTTTTCGTGGTAATAGTCCACGCCCACGGTGGCGGTGTGTTTGACCGCGCCGGTGTTGAAGTTGAAATCAAGCCCCGTATCGACGCCGTAGCGGTTGCTCGTGTCGTCATAGGAATACGGGTAAAGGGTGAGTTCCCTCTCGCCGTTGGTCAGGGTGCCGCCGAACTGCGGATAGAAAAGACGGTCCCACGCCTGGTCGATGCGGGTGTAGTTGAAGTTCTGACGCACCGAAACCACATCGTTGAAGCGATGGCTGAAATCATAGCCGAGCCTCAGACGCTTGAAGTCCACATTGTTTCCCTGGCCGGGGATGCCGATGTAGCGGTCGAGCGGGATATGGCCGTTCGGGTTTGAAAGCACGGTTCCCGAGGCGGGCAGGGGCATGCCTTCGGTTTTGTCGTCATGGGTGTAGCTGCCCAGGAATGTGAACTGGGTGTCTTCCGAAATTTGGAAAAGAACCGAAGGTGCGATGAAAAGCCGCTCTTTTTCCGAGTGGGAAATGAACGTGTCCGTCTCACGATAGAGGCCCAGGATGCGGCCGTAGATGCCGGATTTCCCGTCCACGCTGCCGCCTTTCGCGCCCACGCTGCCGGAACCGGGGGTATAGAGTGGCGAGTAGGCGTCCACCGAAGCCTCATAGGTATTGAAGGAACCCACTCCGAGGCCGATTTCCCCGCCGGTGTCATATTTCGGGCGCTTGCTGACGAGATTGACGAGGCCGCCGAGCGGCGCGTTGCCATAGAGGGAGGATGCGGGTCCTTTGATGACCTCTACCTTTTCGAAACCGAATATTTCCGGAGAGGTGCCGTTGTCGCCACGGAGTCCGTCCCAGTAGGTCTTGTAGGAGGCATCGAAGCCCCGGATCCGGTACTGATCGTAGGCACCATAGAAACCGCCGGTGGAAATACCGGCCACGTTGCGCAACACTTCTTCCAGTTTCACCGCGTCCTGATCCTCGATGAGTTGCTCGGTCAACACGGTCACGGCTTGAGGGGTTTCAAGCAGGGGAGCCGGTGTCTTCAAGGCTCCGAGGGTGGTTTCCGGTGGAGCGTAGCTTTCAGAGGTCAGCGCTTGCGCGGTCACGGTCAGGGTGTCCAGTTCGGTAGCATCCGGGGAGGTCGCGGTTTGTGAAAATGCCGCGGTGATGGTGAACGGGAGCACCCACAAGGCGGGGCGAAGCTGATTTTTTCTTTTCATGGTGAGGGAAAATTTCAGGAGACCGTCCTGAACTGTCACCACACAAATGAGAAAGAATCTCAATAGCAAAACATTTTTTTGAAAGGTTTGGTCATAATTGCTAGGATGTCTGAAAATGACGGATTTTTAAGACATTTCCTATTCGTTATAAGATATTTATAATTTTCTTAGGGGTTTTTAATAAATTTCATCGACTCCTAAAGCATAATGAGAACCATTTGCAACAGCTTTGGGCGTGCATTTTGCATCGTCCGATGCCCCCATTCGTAAATCCATCCATGAAAACAGACAGCGATTTCAGTTCAACAAGTCTCCGTTCCACCGGACGGTCGGAAAAATTGGCCATGACCAGCACCCTTCTGGCGCTGAGCCAGTTGGCGGCACCTGCGGCCACACCGGCAGCGGAGGAGTCTGCAAAGCCGGAAGGCGGCGCCACCTCATTGCCCGAGCTTGTCGTGCAGGCGGATGGGACGAAGAAACTCTACAAGCCGGAGAATCTCACCTCCAAGAAATACACGGTGCCCATCCGCGATGTGCCACAGACGGTGACCGTCCTGCCTCAGGAAGTGATCCGAGAGCAAGGCGCGACCAGCCTGCGCGACGTGCTTCGCAATGTGCCGGGCATCAGCATGCAGGCTGGTGAGGGCGGCGGCGGTCCATCCGGTGACAACCTTGCGATCCGTGGCTTCGCGGCCCGTTCGGATATCTTTGTCGATGGCTTCCGGGATTCCGCCGGCGGCGGTTACACCCGTGACCCGTTCAACATCGAGCAGGTTGAAGTCGCCAAGGGACCTGCTTCCGCGAACAGCGGTCGTGGTTCCACAGGTGGTTCCGTGAACATCGCTTCGAAAACCGCACATCTCGGAAATTCCTACGGCGGGGCCGCCACCGTCGGCACCGACGAACTCTATCGCGGCACCTTCGACGTGAACCAGGAACTGCCCTACCTCAAGGGAACGGCGTTCCGGTTGAACGGATTGCTCCACTCACAGGACATCGCCGACCGTGACGGAGTCGAGCAGGAGCGTTGGGGCGTCGCTCCGACCATCACTTTCGGACTTGGAACGGATACCCGTTTCACCCTGTCCTACATGCACTTGGATCAGGAGAACACCCCTGACTATGGTCTCCCGTGGGTACCCCGCAACTCCACCGTCGTCGGTGCCGGCGGCACCCCCGTCACCGTCGTCAACAACACGGGTCTTGATTCCGGTATTCCGTCTGTCAGCTACGAAAACTGGTATGGCAATTCCGAGCGCGATTATGAAGAAATCCAGACCGACATCTTCACGGCGGCGTTCGAACACGACATCAACGAGAGCCTCAAGCTCACCAGCGGCTTCCGTTACAGCCGGAACGATCGAGACTCGGTGACCACGGCCCCCCGGTTCGTGAGCGACACCTCCGTCCCCGGCACGACCAGCTACAACAGCACGGTTCTGAACCAACAGTTCCAGTCGCGTGACCAACTGGACACCGGTTTCTACAACCAAACCAACTTTGTCTACGACTTCGCCACCGGCAGCGTGGAGCACACCGTGGTGACCGGCTTCGAGATCAGCCGCGAGGAGTCCAAGAATTACGGCCGCTCCGTCATTGATCCCGCCACCGGGCTTCCGATCCTGCCATCCCAAACTCCGCAGATCGACCTTCTCACCGGTGAACAACTCGTCCCTTACGTGGGTAGGATCGAGCGCAACGGCTCCTACACCAGCGCGGAGGTGGAGAGCGCGGCGGTTTATCTCTTCGACACGGCGAAGATCGACGAACACTGGGAAGTGTCCGGCGGCCTCCGTTTCGATTCGACACGCACGGACTACACGAGCTACGCGGTCACACCCACACCATTGCTCTACAACAAAACCGTTGGCGACGATGTCCTGAGCTACCGCGCCTCGGTCACCTACAAGCCGGTCAGGGAAGGAAGCATCTACTTCGGCTACGGATCCTCCTACAACCCCTCCACCGAACTGCTGACCTACGGCACGACGGCCGCCAACATCGGCGTGGATCCCGAGGAAAGCGAAACCATGGAACTCGGAGCGAAATGGGAATTCTTCGAACAGAAGCTGCTTGTGACCGGAGCCCTGTTCCGGACCGACAAATCAAACGCCCGCACCACTGATCCAGTCACGGATGAGGTTTCCGTCACCGGGGAACAGGTCGTGCAAGGCGTCGAGGTCGGCTTCACCGGCAGCATCACCGACAAGCTGCGTTTGATCGGTGGCTACACCTTCCTCGACAGCGAGGTGGAGGAATCCGCCAACCCGCACGAAGTCGGCAACGAAGTCAGCAACACCCCGGAAAATTCCTTCAGCCTCTGGGCGGTGCATGACCTGCCGGCCGGTTTCAGCGTCGGTGTCGGCAGCCAGTATGTGGGCAGCCGCTACAACAACTCGAACGGTGAGACCCGTCAAAAGGCCCCCGATTTCATCCTGTTCAATGCGATGGCTTCCTACGATCTGAACGAAAACGTGACCTTCCGCCTCAATGCGGACAACCTCTTTGACGAAGAATACATCGACCGTGTCGGTGGCGGACACTTCGTTCCCGGAGTCGGTCGCACCATTTCGCTCACCGCGGACTTCCAATTCTGAAATCCAACACCTACCGGCAGCCGCATGTTGATCCGTATCCCTGACGTTCTCACCCCCGCCCAAGTGGCGGAGGCCCGTGCCATCCTTGACGCCGCCGACTGGATCGACGGCAAGGTCACCGCAGGCCACCAGTCCGCCAAGGCGAAGGACAACATGCAGCTTCCGGAAGGTTCTCCGGCGGCGAAAGAACTCGGAGCGATGGTGCTGGAGGCATTGGGGAAAAACCCGCTGTTCCTCTCGGCCGCGCTGCCGCTCCATGTCTTTCCGCCGCTGTTCAACCGCTACACCGGCGGCCAGTCGTTCGGCACCCATGTGGACAATGCGATCCGCCAGGTGCCGGGCACCGGCCACCGCATCCGCACCGATCTCTCCGCCACCCTGTTTTTCGCGGAGCCGGAGGAATATGACGGTGGCGAGCTATGCATCGAGGACACCTACGGCGTCCAACGTGTCAAGCTTCCCGCCGGTCACATGGTGCTCTATCCGGCCACCAGCCTGCACCACGTCACGCCTGTCACGCGGGGCGCCCGCGTTTGCTCCTTTTTCTGGCTCCAAAGCATGATCCGCAGCGACGAGCAGCGCACGCTGCTGTTTGATCTCGATCTCGCCACCCAGCGCATCGCCGGGGAATTCGCCGGGCAGAAGGCCGCCGAGGACAGCACCGTCCAACTCACCGGCGTCTATCACAACCTGCTTCGCCAGTGGGCCGAAATGTGATGAAGCTTGTAAGGAAAACCATCTTCTGGCTCCACCTCGGCATCGGCCTCCTTGCGGGCGTGCTCGTGCTGATGATGTCCGTCACGGGCGTGCTCATGGCCTTCGAGCGCCAGATTGTCGAGAAGGCGGACGGATTCCACATCACGGCCACCGGCAACCCTCTCGGACCCGAGGCGCATCTGGATGGTCTCAGGACCGCCAAACAGCCCCCTTCCTCCCTTGGATTCGAACGGGACGCCACCAGACCGGTGGTCTATCAGTTCGGAAAAGAAAAAGCCGTTTTCTCGGACCCCTATACCGGAAAATCCCTGGGCAATGGCAACACCGCCGTCCGTGGTTTCTTTAAATTCATTCTCAGCTGGCATCGCTGGCTCGGACGTGAGGGCGCCTCCCAAGCCACCGGGAAAGCAATCATCGGGATTGGCAACCTGATGTTCCTCTTCCTCCTCGTCACAGGGGTCTTCCTGTGGTTCCCCAAACGCTGGACCCGTTCCGGTGTGAAAGCCATCACACTGCTGCAAAAACGCCTAAAGGGCCGCGCGAGGGATTGGAACTGGCACAACGTCTTCGGTTTCTGGGCCGCCATTCCACTGCTTGTCATTGTCATCAGCGGCACCGTCATTTCCCAGCCATGGGCGACCACGCTCGTCTTCCACCTCGCTGGCGAGACTCCACCCGTCCAAGGCGAACGGAAAAAGCCGGCCCCTTTCACCCTGCCGGAAAGCCTGGCAGGCCTCGATGCCGCTTTCGCAACAGTGAAATCCTCCAACCCCGATTGGCAAAGCATCCAGCTCCAGCTTCCTTTCGCCAAGACCGCCACCTTCATCGTCGCGGACTCCCACCGTGGACGCCCGGACCTGCGCCGCACCATCACCGTGGATCTGGCGACCTCCGGCATCGTGAAATCCGAAGGATTTGACGATCTCGGGCCCGGCCGGCAGACACGCACCTGGATCCGCTGGCTCCACACCGGGGAGGCCGGCGGCCTTCCCGGTCAGACCATCGCCGGGTTGGCGGCCACCGCCAGCGCGGTGCTGGTCTGGACCGGTTTCGCTCTCTCCTTCCGCCGGTTTTTCAAAAAACGCCGCGCCGCCGCATGATGGAATCCAGGCAGCACATGCTCGAAGGCATCGCCCGTATGCGGGATGGTGATTTCCAGTCCGCTCTCCGGCATTTCGAGGACGCCGCCAACCTCCGCGAGTCCCAACCATGGCAGGAAGATCCCCAGGCCGCCTGGCTGCTCGCCGCCGCCTACATCAACCGCAGCGATGTCCTGCGTGCGCTTGATCGCCGCGATGAGGCGATTCATTCGCTGGATCGGGCCATCCATGCGATGCGACATGTCCCGTTGGATCAAAATCCGGACTGTCCTGAACGCCTTATTCTGGCATGGATCAACCGAGCCACAACTTGTGGCGAATCCGGGAGACCGGCCGAAGCGCTCACAGGGTTTTCAAAAGCGGAAGAACTGTTGGAGAGATGGGGGACGTCCGCCACGCCCGAACGGCGGTTGCTGGCTTCCATGTCACACGCGAACCGCGCCCGCGTTCTGCTCGATCTGGGCCGCAGTGTCGGTGGCTGGAGCAGTGCGGGCATCGCGGTGGACTTCCTGAAGGGGCTCGACCCGACCGGCCCTGTGGCCGAAGCCTCGATCAAGGCCCGGGGCATCCTGTGCCATTCCCTTGCCATGTTGCTGGACGAGCCGGGGGGGATCGAACTCGCACAGGATTGGATCGCCACCGCCACCAACTCCGCGGAGGAAGCGCTCGCACTCATCCGCAGTTCGGGCTACCGGGCACCGTGGCTTGCCGACTTCGTCCGCTACGGCGCGAAGATCTACCGCACCTGCCAACCGCACTTTCTGGGTGAATTCATCCGCGAATGGACCACCGGTGAGGGACCGTTGGCCGATGACGCGGTTTTGAAAAAAGAAATGTCCCGCGAACTCCTGTTGGCGAAGGCGGAACTCGAACTCCGGGTCCGCGCGCGTCCGCATGAATCCGAGCATGTCCGTCGGGCAATCTCCACCCTCTCCAGCCTCCAGCGTGCGGAAGCGGCCCTGGCCTGAATTCCCCGATGGCGAAACACATTTTTCTTGTTATTGTTGAGAGCGAATCTCATTAGAACCGCGCTACGGCCCGCATGACCTCCATCCTTTATGCCATCAATATCGGGACGCTCGCCACATGGCTGAGTGTGGCGGGATTTGGTACGGTGGGCATCGTGATCCCTGTCACCCAAGAGATCCTGCGAAGTGAAAAATCGGTCGATCCCTACAAGGATCTCGAATCCACCGTCCTGACAGACGCTTTCACGACAGACAGCGCACCTCCCTCTCAAGAGACCGACACAGGCACCACGGGCGTGGCGGAAGAAACGGAAGTTCCATTTGCAGAACAGGAAACCCTTCCCACTCCTCCGGAAATGCCGGACGTCGCGGAGGTCACCCCGTTGCCGGAGATTCCGGACATGCCTCCCCCGGTCACGAAGACCGCGGAAAATCCGGCTCCCGCGCCCACGAAGCCACGCCCTGTTCCCCGGACGAACAGCAAGACTCCCACCCGCTCGAACATGCCGACCAGCGCGACCGGCGGGTCGCCCAACACCCGGGCCGATGCCCAGGGGAAAGCGGGCAACGGCGGACAGAACGGCGGCTCGGGAATGTCCGATGCCAAGCGTCTTTCGGGTGGGCGCATGCCCGCGCCACCGTATCCGTCCGCCGCCCGGGCGAGCGGCCAGACCGGGACGATCATCGTCGAGTTCGTGGTGGATGAAAGCGGGCGCGTCGTCTCCGCCTACGCGAAAAGCGCCTCGCCGTGGCCGCTTCTCAACGAAAGCGCCATCAATGCGGTGCGCCGCTGGAAATTTCCACCCGGAAAGGTCAGTAAATACATCCGGCCCATTGTCTTCAAATTGAACCAGTAACTCCGTGCTCGCCAACATCGTCGTAGAAAAATTCATCGAAGGCGGATGGGTCATGTGGCCCATCCTCATCACCTTCCTGCTCTCCCTCTGTGTGATTCTGGACCGCTCCATCTGGTGGTCCGCTCTCCAGTCCAAGGTCCGTGGCGGTCTTCAGGAAAAAGCCCGTGAAGCGCTCGGTACCGGAGACTTCGCCACTGCTTGGAAACTGGGTGAGAACACCCCCGAGCCATACCTTGCGAACCTGCGCGAGGGCATGAGCCACGCGAACACCTCCATGCTCGCCGCAATGCAGCTTCACGCGACCCACCTGATCGAAAAGGCCGAGGCGCGCATGTGGGTGCTCAGCACCATGATCACCCTGGCCCCGCTGCTGGGACTTTTCGGCACCGTGGCCGGCCTCATGGGATCCTTCGCCGCCATCGGCTCGGACCAGCTCGCCGTCACCAAGGTCACCGGCGGCATCGGTGAGGCGCTCATCGCCACGGCGTGCGGCATCGCGATCGCGGTCCTCTGCCTGCTGCCCTATAACTTCTTCCGCAAGCGCGTCTCCGTCCTCCGCTCTTCTCTGGAACGCTGGATCAACCACTCGGAACTGCTTGTCCGATCCGCCAAGGAACACGGTTACGACCTGGAGGTTTTCGCGCTCCAGACACAAGGCCGCCCCGCCCCGAAAAACAAGGCGTAAGATTTTCTCCCATGCCCATCCAACTTTCAGGAAACTCCTCCGGCGACGACCATGGTGATGAAGCCCGCATCGAAGTGGTGCCGCTCATCGACATCATGTTCTTCCTGTTGGCCAGCTTCATGATGGTCAGTCTGAGCATGACCCAGCTCAACCGCGTGCCGATCAACCTGCCCGAGGCATCCACCGGTGTTGCGGATACCAAAGCGCCTCCGTTCCAGATCGCCGTGGATCCGAATGGGGTGATCACCTGGGACAGCAAGATCATCACGCTTTCGGAAATCACCACCCGTCTCCAGAAAGAAGCCGCACCTTCCGAGACGCGCGTCCTCATTTCCGCGGACGCCGAGTCCCGACACAAGGTCGTGCTCGATGTGCTCAACGCGGTGCGCGCCGCCGGCATCGAGAAAGTCAGCTTCGAATCCAAAGCCACCAAGCCGTGACCACCAACCGCATCCTGCCCATCGCCAACCTGGTCGGTTGCCTGGTCATCACCGGCATCATCGTCGTCCAGTGGATCAACGAACGGATCAACTACAATAGGATAGGGGTTCTCAACGCGGAGTTGGGAACCACCCGTGAGCAACTGGACTCGGAAAAGAACCGGGCGGGAGCATTGGAGAACGACGTCAGGCAGCTCAAGGATTCCATCGAGTCCACCATGCGGACGCGCAATGAAATGGAAGAGGCCATGGCGAAAATGATGGCCGAGCGCGAGGCCCAGGCCGCCACCACCGCCAGTGCCGTCGCCATCAACAACGAGGCGATCCTCAAGCAAACGGAGATCTGGGAAAAAGCGATCGCCGAGCGCGATGCCAGGATCCGCGAGCTGAACACCAATCTCACCGCGGCCCGCAACCGCCTGGACTCCGCCATCGCGGAACTGAAGGCGGCGGGTGCGAGGTAACCTGATCCGTCCCTCCCGCGCGTCCGGATGGAAGACGTGTCGGAGCCGGAGGACCCGCCGCATGCTCATACCAGTTTCCGAAAATAAAGTGACGATTGGAACCGGCGAAGCTTTCGGAATGCGCGCAGCCCGCTGCCGCTTTCCGTAGTCAGCTTGCTGACATGGCGGACCACAGCGGATCATTGATTGCTCCGCAGGCTGTCGCACAAGGGGAGGCGCGCCCTATGAATTCGAACCTCCGTTCCGGCCAGCGAGCTGGCAGATGAAAGCGGCGAGCCGCACGCAGTCCACGGAGCCGCGACTTGGGAGCAGAGTCACCTTATTGATGAAAAATGGTGTCAGTTCGCCGCGGGTTCAACCAGATAAAGCCCGTTGGTTGCCGCGCAGGCGTCGCGCCCTTTCATTTTCTTGATCTCGTGGCCGGCTCCCCAGGAGTCGGAGAAAATCACCTCGTCGGTTTTGGCATTGTAGCCGATGATGGTGCGCATGTGGCCGCCTCCACCCTGTGGATTCTCACGACCCGTCTCCGGATAGCGGCCGAGCGAGAGCGCCCACAGCAGGGGGACTCCCCGCGAGGTGGCGGTGGTGATCATCGTCCGGAACTTTTCGAAAGCTCCGGCCCGGCAGCGGGCCTCGCGCATGATGTCCGCGTTGAACTTGAAGTAATAGTCACCGGGTTCCCACTGGGGCATGCCGGCCTTTTTCGCCTCGCGGTTGTAATTGTCCACGATGCGTTCGTAGTCCCGCTGGTCGAAGGTGATCAGGTCGCGCACCCGGATCTTGAAGCGGCCCTGCAGGCGGTGGATGGCATCTTCGAAATCCTGCGGACGGGTTCCGTATTGGGAGGTTTCGGCCGCTTTGGCGAGGTCGTGCTGATCCACCTGGATGCCATAGTAACGCATGACACGCTCGGTGCTGGCCACCGCGCAGTAGCCTTTTTCGCCCTGGTCCACCATCGGGACTCCTTCCACATAGACGTCTCCTTCGGCTGTTTTTTTCACCCGGGTGGCGAGGGCCGCCACTCCCAGCTTGCCGGGAGCGGCCACCGTGGAATCCATTCTCATGCCACCTTTCGGCGCGAAGCGGAGCCGGATGAAGTCCCCCACGAACGACCGGTCCTCGTCCTTGCCGGAGCTGTGTTCCAACTGGGCGAGGGTGTCGGGTGTCTCCCATCTCCAGCGGGAAAGTTTCGCCGCGCCGGAGTTGTCCCTGCCGAGATCCCGGCCACGGGATTTCAGGACGGTGTCCATCGACGCCACGGTCTGGCCAACCATGTATTCGAAAGCCGGCTTGGAAGTGGATTGCCCGGCATCTCCCTTGTTCCAGATGGAGATCGTCACGGTGGCGAGCTTGTCTCCCGAGAATTCCAGAGTCGCTTCGTAAGCCGTCGCGCCGAAGAGCGTGAGTTTGTGACGAAGGCCCTTGCCCGGCTTGAACGTGACGCCGGACGGTGTGCTGCTTTTGAGCAGCAGATCCCGGGGCCGGATGACCCCGCGTGTCTTCGTTCCTTCGTCCAGCCACGCGAATCCCTTTTTGGCAAAAGAGGACTCCACCTCTCCCGGCGTGATCTTCCACACGGAGGCTCCGCCGACAAAGCAGTCGAGCTCGACATTCATCTCCGCCTCGCTGGAGATGACGTTGTTTCCATCCGGGCCGGTCTGCGCGTGCAGCCGTCCGCCCGACGGCAGCAAAAGGCAGAACAGGGGAAGAAGGAACTTCAGTCTCATGTGAGGGGGGTCTAACAATAGGAAGGAGGGCGGGCAATCCATTTCCCGTCCTCTGGTCAGTGCGAGGGATCCGTCAAGAAGATCGTTCGCTGCGGTTTCCAGGCAGAAAAAAGGGGTCGCACACTCGTGCGACCCCGTTTTTTAGTCATGAATACTATACTGAAGAGGTGATCCCCATCGCCTCGACAGCGCAAAGTTGGCGGAAATTTGGAATCCTGTCATGTCACTAAATTATGGGACATCTCTTGGCCGGCGGGATCACCATGCCGGCTGCTGCTGCCTGACCGCTTCGTAGAGCACGATCGCCACGGCGGTGGACAGGTTCAGGCTGCGCGTGCCCCCGGGGGCCATCGGGATCCGGAGCGCCTGCGGGCCCGCCGCGCTGACGAGTTCCTCCGGCAGTCCTCTCGTTTCCCGACCGAAGACGAGATAGTCTCCGGGTTTGAAATCCGCCTGCCACGGTGAATCGCGCGCCTTTGTGCTGAGGAACCAGAAACGCGCGGTCTCATCCGCCGCCGCGTGCAGATCGTCGAAATTCTTCCAAACCTCCAGCCTCACGTCCTGCCAATAGTCCAGTCCGGTGCGGCGGACATACTTGTCTTCCAGGGAAAACCCGAGCGGTTCGACAAGGTGGAGCGTGGAATCGGTGGCGAGTGCGAGCCGGCCCGCGGCCCCGGCGTTGTGCGGGATTTCCGGCTCGATGAGGACGATGTGGAACATGGTTTTAAGATGGCTCCTTGCGCCTTGCCAACGTGATGGAAAGTCCCAGCACCCCGATGAAAATGAGGTAACAGGCGAGCAGTTCGAGATAGCTCTTGCACATTTTCGGAATCTCCTGGGTGAAGTCGTCGCCAAGGGTGGCCCTCCAGAACTTGGCGCTGCCGATGACCCGGTTGAAGACGTAGAGGATGAGCAGCGCCGAACCGATCAGGCCGGACCCGGCGTGATTTCCCAAGGTCGAAAGGAAATGAATCATCACCCGCCGGTGGCGGAGGGCGGTGATGAGCGCGATGAGCAGGATGACTCCGACGAACCATGCCTCCGGAAATTTCCAGCCGAGGATGCCCGAGACGAAGTCCTCGATCTCACCGACGAACGCCGCGATCAACCCGAACGCCATCACCCGGCAGACCGGACGATTGTGTCCCGCGTGCGAGGCCGCACCCAGGATGATGGCTGCGGCGGCCGCGAGCAGGAATGCCTGCAAAAGCTCGACCGTCGCCCGCTCGATGGGGGCGGAGGGCCGGTTAGGCAGCCACGCGGGCAGCAGGATGGCGACGGAGCCACCACAGATCAAAGCCGCCCGCAGCAAAGTGCGTGGCCAGGAGGATTTGCGTTGGGGTTTGAGAGAGGAGTCGGGCACCGTGTGCCCAAGGGGTAATGCTTCCGGCCGTGGCATGCAAGGTTTAGGAAAAGGGACGGCGGGTGGCAGCTCCCCGTTTTCCGCTCAGCCCTTCCCGGACCGATCCCGATGGAAACCCCGCCCCCGAAAAACTAGCCCATGACGGCGGCGGGAGGGTTTGCCGCCCGGTAGAAGCGGAGCTTGCCATAGCTGATGCGTCCTTCCAATTGCTCGAAAACCGGTTTGAGGGTGGGTTCGTCATAGCCCTCGAAGGCCGCACGCATTTCCTCTTCTTCCCCCACCGTGTAGAGGCGGTGCGGGTCGATGTTTTTCCCGGATTCCACCGCCTGGCCCAGATGTCCCTCGACGGTGGAAACGGCCAAATCCCGCATCGCGGCGATCTCTTCAATGGATCTGCCGGAACTGAACAGGTCGAATGTTTGCGCTGCGGTGCCGCTGAGAATCCCCTTTCCGGTTGAGACCGGAGGGGCGCTGGCGGCGATTTCCAACGGCGCGAATTCCAGCCGCTCGTTTTCGGAGAGCCAGTCGCGGATGACATCGATGAAGGCGCGTCCGAAGTCGTCCAGTTTTTTCTCCCCCACACCGGGCACACGCAGCAGGGCCGCGTCGTTCTGCGGATAGTCACGGCTGCAATGGCGCAGCGTCACATCGGAAAACACGACATAGGGCGGGATGTTCCGGGCGTCGGCGAGTTCCTTCCGCAGCGAGCGGAGCCGTTCGAACAGACCGGTGTCGCAAGGGATGTCACCTGTGCGGGCGGCCTTGGACTTCGCGACGTTGAGGGAACGGGTGAGCATGACCGTATCGCGCCGCTTGAGCGTGTCGATGCCCTGTTGGGTGACACTGATGGTGGAGAATTTGTCCCTGCTGCCCACAAGCAGCCCGAGGCGCAGGAGTTGTCTTCCGAGATCCACCCAATGATCGCGCGGCTGGTCCTTGCCGATGCCGTGGGTGGTGAGCAGGTGATGTTTCCAGCCCACGATCTTCTCCGACATGCCGCCGGTCAGGACTTCGGACAGATGGTTCATCCCGACGCTGAACCCTCCGGCCTGGCGGATGCGGAGCACACAGCTGAGAAGTTTCTGGACGTCGGTGGTGGCGTCCCATTTTTCGCGCGGACTGAGGCAGTGGTCGCAGCCGCCGCAATTTTCCAGCGGCCAGCTTTCACCGAAATAGCCCATCAGGGTCACGCGTCGGCAGGTGTCGCTCTCGGCAAAGTGGGCCATCTGGTCGAGCTGCTCATGGGCCACGGCGCGGGCGTGTTCGTCGGGGATGGCATCGATGAAGCCGAGGTATTTCGTGACGTCGCCACGGGAGAACAGCAGGAGGCAGTCGGATGGCAGGCCGTCGCGCCCCGCGCGGCCGGTCTCCTGATAGTAGCCCTCGATGTTCTTCGGCATGTCCGCGTGGATGACGTAGCGGACGTTCGGCTTGTTGATGCCCATGCCGAATGCGACGGTGGCGCAGACGATCTTCGCCTCGTCGCGGAGGAATGCCTCCTGGTTGTTCGCGCGCTCCTCCGCATCCAGCCCGGCATGGTAGGCGACGGCCGAGAATCCTTGCGCCCGCAGCGTCGCCGCCATCGATTCCGTGTTCTTGCGGGATTGGCAATAAACGATGCCGGACTCGTCGGGCCGGGCGTTCACGAAATTACAGACCTGCGCCGCTGCTCCGGATTTTCCGACGACCTGGTATTTCAGGTTGGGCCGGTTGAAACTGGCGAGAAAGACCGCGGGATCGCGGAGTTCGAGCTGGCGGATGATGTCCTCCCTCACGCGTCCGGTGGCGGTCGCGGTGAGTGCGAGCACGGGGATTTCCGGAAGGACTCCGCGTACCTCCCTCAGCCTTCGGTATTCCGGACGGAAGTCGTGGCCCCATTCGCTGATGCAGTGCGCCTCGTCCACCGCCAGTGCCGCGATTTTCCAATTCCTGAGCCGCATGAGGAAATCCGGCAGCATCAGGCGCTCCGGCGCCACATAGAGCAGCTGGTATTCTCCCGCCGCCAGTCCGTCGGTGCGACGGCGCGCTTCATTGGAATCAAGCGTCGAGTTGAGAAACGTCGCCGCCACGCCGCTGGCTTCGAGCTGGTCCACCTGATCCTTCATCAGGGCGATGAGGGGTGAGACGACGACTGTCAGTCCTTCGCGGACGAGGGCGGGGAGCTGGTAACAAAGACTTTTTCCCGCTCCGGTCGGCAGGATGGCAACGGTGTCCCGTCCCCCCAACGACGCCTCCATGATTTCCCGCTGAAGAGGCCGGAATTCATTGTAGCCGAAGGTCTGCTTGAGCCGGGAAGAGAGGAGTTGCAAGCTCATGGGACGAATAGATGCATGGTCTTTTGAACAGGTCAAGTTTGAAAGCGGAATGAAAGAGGAGTCACGCCGGAGGAACCTGTCCGTTGTTTCTCCATTTGAAAAACAGACGGAAGGATGGTTGTTTTCTGGGGTTTGACCTTTGTGATTTGTTCCGCTAGAGACCTGTGGACTTCCTCATGATTCGCGAAATTGTCCAATACGGCCACCCTGTTCTCCGCCAACGCTGCCGCCCTGTCACCGAGGTGGATGATACGATCATCGAACTGGTCGCCGACATGTTGGAAACGATGGTGGACGCGAACGGCGTCGGCCTCGCCGCTCCACAGGTGGGTGAGGACCTGCGCCTGGCGGTCATCGACGTCTCGCATGATCCGGACTGCATTTCCTTCCTCAAGGTGAATGGCGAGGATGCGAACCTTGAAGAGATCATGCCGCTCATCTTCATCAATCCCGAGCTGGCGTTCGGTCAGGAAAAGGAATTTGGAATGGAAGGCTGCCTCAGCATCCGGGGCATCCGCGCGGAAGTGCGCAGGCCGGAAGCGGTGAAGGCGACGCTGCCTCAGCTGGATGGATCGGTGCTTGTCGTGGAGACGGACGGCCTGCTGGCCAGGGCCCTGCAACATGAGATCGACCACTTGAACGGCGTGTTGTTCGTGGACCGTCTGCCGGCGGTGGCGAAGGTCTCGATGCGGAACCGGCTCAAGAAGCTGCTGGATTCGAATCCCCAGGGCTGATCGGGACACCCTGGTTTTCCGGGTGCCGGTCAGACGATGCCCCGTTTTTTCAAAAAGGGCACGAGTTCATCCACCCCGAAATCCGCGAGGACCTCGCCATGCCAATCCATGGTCGGGGCCTTGCTCTGGCCGGAGAGCGCCACCATTTCCTGCATGGCCTCGCGATCGCCGGAGACGTTGAAGGTCTGGACCTCGATTTTCTTGCTGTCGAGATACTCGACGACTTCGTCACACCACGGGCAACCGCGTTTGATGTAGAGGATGGGAAGGTTCATGATCAGTGGGTTTGGGAAACGGGAAAGGATCGGAGAGGGCGTGAATTCCGCCGGATATGGCACCTTGGGCGCATGTTGAACTTGGTCCTTGGTCGCCGGTTTGGCAACTGTTAGACAGAATTGTTTAGCAATACCCTCTTTTTATCTTAAAAACCCAACCGATGTCGCACCATCCGTTTTTCTCACTGTTTGAAGATCCGGCCCACTGGCAGGTGTTCGCGTCCGGCCAGTCGGAAGGCAGGCTCTCACGATGTGAAGGGGCGGATGGCGGTTGCGGCCTGCGTTTGGAGTATGATTTCCATGGCGGCGGTGGTTTCGTCGTATTGAGACGGGAGGTCCGGTTTTGCCTGCCGGGCACGTTTGAAATCGGTTTCCTCGTACGGGGTGAGGGACCTGAGAACCATTTTGAATTCAAGGTTTCGGACCCGGGAAACACGAACGTCTGGCGGCGTCAGCGCGAGAACGTGGAATTGCCGGCAAACTGGACGAACGTGCGCATGCACGAACGGGACCTGCCGTTCGCCTGGGGACCGGCCGGCGGTGGCGGGCCGTCGGAAGTCGGGGCGGTCGAGTTTGCCATCGTGGCGGGATCGGGTGGAAAAGGAGTGCTGGAGCTGGCCTCTCCGGTGTTCGAAGACCAGACACTGCGGTCGCCACGTTCGATTACGGCGACCAGCCACAAGCAGGGATTTCCGCCCGAGGCCGTGTTCGCGGATGCATCTCTCACAGGCTGGCAGGCGGCTCCGGGTGACGCGTCGCCCCGGTGGGAGGTCGATTTCGGCAGGCCGCTGCGCTTCGGCGGGATGGTCATCACCTGGCCGGATGCCCTGCCACGCAGGAAATTCACCGTGGAGGTATCGGGCGATGGAAACGTGTGGACCGGGATCCACCGGTCTTCGTCCGTGCTCGGAAAAATGAGCCACATTTCCACACCCGGTTTGGAGGCACGGCACCTTCGGATCACCTTCGCCGACTGTGGATGCGCCGCGCTGTGTTCCGTCGTCCTGCGGCCGGACGCTTTTTCCAGCACTCCGAATGAGTTCATCCACGCCGTCGCCGCCGATTACCCGCGCGGCTGGTTCCCGCGCTACTGGCTGCGCGAGCAATCCTACTGGACTCCTGTCGGCAGCCCGGAGGGAAAACGCCGCGCGCTCATCAACGAAGAGGGCATGGTGGAGGTGGACGAAGCCGGATTCTCACTCGAGCCGTTCATCCTGACCGGTGGAAAGCATTTCACCTGGGCGGATGTGGAAACTTCGGTCTCCCTGCCGAAAGGCGGCGCGCCGATGCCCGCCGTCACTTGGAAATCCGCCGCGTTTTCGCTGGAGATCCTGCCATGGGTCGATGGCGGCGATGACAAGCTCACCCTCCACGTCACCTATCGGCTGACGTGCCACCAGCCGACCGGTGACACGCGGTTGGTCGTCGCCGTGCGGCCTTTCCAGGTGAACCCGCCTTGGCAGGCCTTCCGCAATCTCGGCGGCCGCAGCCCCATCCATCACATCACCTGCGGCAGACGCGGCCTGAAAGTGGAAGGAAGGGAAATCCTCACCACCCCGCGGATGGATGCCGCTGGTGCCGCGACTTTCGATGAGAACGGGATTTTCCCTATCCTCAACCACCAGGGCGTGCCTGCGGCCCAGAAAGTCGATGACACGTCCGGCCTCGCTTCGGCGGCGATGGTTTGGAACCTGCCTGGCGGTGGGTCCATACTGGAAGTCACCGTTTCATCTCCCTATTTCCACAACGCGAAGACCGCCACCGCCGCCGCTCGTTCCCGGGCACAAGCTCGTTGGGAGAAAACCCTTGGCAGGGTGAAATGGCAGGTCCCCGCTTCCGCCGAACCGGCCATCCATGCCATGCGTACCGCGGCGGGCCATATCCTCATCAATCGCGATGGAGCCGCCATCCAGCCGGGACCCCGGCGCTACACCCGTTCATGGGTCAGGGATTGCGTCATCATGGGAGCGGCCCTCGCCAAGATCGGACTGCCGTTCGCCCTGCGCGAATTCCTGACCTGGTACGCCCCCTTTCAACGCGAGGACGGATTCATTCCCTGTGTCGTGGACCGGGATGGGGTTGACTGGCTGGTGGAGCACGACAGCCATGGGCAGTTCCTGTGGGGCGTGCGCGAGGTTTTCCGGGAAGGATGCGATAGGAAATTTCTGTTGGAAATGATGCCCCATGTCCGCAAGGCGGCGGACTTTCTCATCGTGCTGCGGGCCGGGCGGCTCACCGGAGAATACCGTTCCGGGGAACATGCCGCCTGCTTCGGCCTGCTGCCGGAATCCGCGAGCCACGAAGGCTATCTCGCCCATCACGTACATTCCTACTGGGATGATTTCTGGGGCATCCGGGGGCTCGAAGCCGCGGCGGAACTCGCGGAAATGCTGGGTTTTTCGGACGACTCCCGGCGGTGGAAATCCGAGGCCGCCCGCTTCCAGGACGATCTCCTGACCTCGATCAACAAGGTCATCACGGACAAGGGTCTCAACTACATTCCGGGTTCGGTCGAGTGGGCGGACTTCGATCCGACAGCCACCTCCAACGCAATTTCCATGTTGGACTTCGCCGGCCTGCTGCCGGAAGGACCGCTGCAGGGGATGCTGGACACTTACCTGGACGGCTTCCACCGCAAGCACCGGGGGGAAATGCAGTGGACGAATTATACGGCATACGAGATCCGCATCATCGGAGCCTTCGTCCGGCTCGGGAAACGTGACACGGCGAACGAGCTGCTGGACTTTTTCCTCTCGGACCGCCGTCCGTGCGAGTGGAACCAATGGCCGGAGATCACCTGGCGGGACCCGCGTTCTCCGGGTCATTTGGGAGACGTGCCGCATACCTGGATCGCCGCGGAATACCTGTTGGCGGTGGCATCCATGATCGCGGAAGAACGCGAGGCCACCGATTCCCTCGTCCTGGCCGCCGGGATGCGGTGGGCGTGGATCGCCGATGGGGACGGGTTCTCGGTCGAAGATCTGCCCACCCGTTACGGACTGCTGGATTTCCGGATCCGGGCCAAGGACCGGAACTCCATTCTCGTGGAGATCGGCCGTTCCATCGACCTGCCGCCCGGAGGCCTCACGGTGGTGCCGCCGTTGCCGGCAGGAATGCGCATCACCTCCGTTTCCTGCCGCCGTGGAAACCATTCCCCGGATGAACTCACAGGTGAATCCATCGTGGTGGATTCCCTGCCGTTCGCAGCGGAGGTGCGGCTGGAGCCTCGCGAGGGATCAGTCTAGGGAAATCGTCAGGACGTCGTTGTTTCCTCCGAGGGATTGTTTCAACGAGTCCATCGAGATCCGTGCTCCACCTGTCCGGTAGGGGTTGGATTCCCGCGTGAAATCGAGCTCACGTCCGTTGATCGCGACCGCGGTCGGCCCATGACCGCTGGAGTTGATCCGGTAGACCAACGAAATGGGTTGCTCCGCGAGAACCAGTTCCACCCGCAGTCCGTCCAGCCCGGCGGGGATCACCGGGTCGATCACCAGCGAATGTTTTTCCACGCGGATGCCGAGCAGACACTGCATGATGAGACGCACGCCGATCCCTGCTCCACTCGAGTACACACGCCAGCCGCCCTCCAGCGCGACCCCGCCGTTTTTCACGCGGTCATATTCATCGTAGGCCTGGTAGCGGTCCTTGAAGGCGGCGTCGGAGCTGGAATAGTAACAGTTCGACTGCCTCGGTGTGGCGGTGGTGACCAATTCGTCGATGGCGATGGGGTTGATCCGGCCCAGCGCTTGGAAAAATGCCTCCGCATCTCCGTAGCGGGCGAGCGCCTCGCAGTAGCGGAGATGGGCGTGGGTATACATGATGCCGATCTCCCGTCCGAAGAAACTGGCGCTTTCCGCACGTTGGAAATTGGTTTGCAGCCCGCCGTGGTAGGCCATGGGGCGGTCGAAAAGCCGGGCACCGTCCGGACCCGACAAATGTTCGCGGATGAGTGCGAGATGGAACTCCGCCTGAGCCGGGCTGAACATGTCGTTGATGATGGCGTGGATCATCGGCAGCAGGCTGTATGACAAGCCTGTGGTGGCGTCTCGGGGGTGGAGCAGGTAATCGGTTTTTCCATCCTGATGGAAATAGGCGAGGCCGGTGAGCACCTCGTCCACCACGAGAGTCTTCTGGAATTCCGCCAGAATGGTTGCGGCCTGATTTTCCAAGTGATCCGCAAAATCCGTTTTGCCGATCTGCCGGTAGGCGCTGGCGAGGGCGATGAATGTCTGGTAGTTCAGCGTAACCGTCCACGAACTGCACAGCCGTTCGCGCATGTCCGGTTTGGCGGGCTGGAGCGAGTCGTTCCAGTCCCCGTGGCCGTAGGCGGCGAGGCGCGTACCTTCGATCACCCGGGAGCGGATGAGCTCCAGAGCCCGGTCCACATGCCGCTGGATGCTGGAAGTTTCCCCGGCGTTCGCCTCCGGATTGAAAAATGGCACGGTTTCGTCCAGCAGGCCCGCATCTTCCGTGGCGGTCAGATATTGCGCGAGTGCGACAAGCGGCCAGTAAACGATGTCGCCATGGGAGTCCCCGGGCCGGATGTTGCGCTCGCGGTCGAAGAACATGAACCACTGCGGCCAGTCCCCATCGGTGTTCTGCTGGCGGAAGACCCGCAGCAACAGGTCGCGGATCGGTGCGAAGCGGCCCAGCGCGAGAAGCAGTTCCACCGGACCCTGGCAGACGTCACGGGTGCCCCAGCCTCCGCCGGAGTATTGTTCGAGTCCGCGTGGGGAAAGGTAGTGGACGAGCGCGTTGTGGATGAACCATGGAAAGATATCCGCGGCGCGTTCCGCCGCCGGAGCGAGCGGGCTTGCGGAAGGGGCATGGATCCGCAGGCCGGAGCCGATGGTTTTCCAAAAATCTTCCGCTTGCTCCACCGTGTCATCCACGAGACGGCCACGCATGACAAGGCTTGCGGTGGTGCTCTCCGCAGTGATGAGGCAGAGGAACGGTTGGTCATGGCTGACGGCATCCGGGAAGAGCAGTTCGTCGCCACCGGTTTTTTCCACCACGGTGCCGCCGCTGGCTTCGATCAAGAACCGTCCGTCGGGGAAACGGCGTCCCACATCGCTATCCGGAATGGCGCGGAGGATCGCGGTGTTTCCTTGGACTTCGAATCCGGCGGGAACGGACGCGCTGCCGTCATCACCATTCAGGGCGACGTGATGGGAAATCAGGAACCTGGCAGGACCTCCTTTTGAGATCGTCAGGGACAGGCGGAGCTCATGGCGGTCATCCGGCGCGGTGGAAACCACTTCGATCACTCCTTCCGCGTGTTTGTAAATCCAGCGGCAGGCATCCGTTGTCATTTCAAATGCGGACGGCACGCCCAGCAGTTTCCAATCGCCTCCGAGTTCGACGAAAACACGCTGCCCATGGCTGCGGAACAGCCCGAGGTAGCTGTGGCAGGTGGAGAGGAACCGGTTGATGCTGACGTGGCCTTGCGTGACCATGGAGTGGAACACCCCGTTCATCCAAGCGGTGGAGGTGAGCGCGGATTCGTCAGGTGTCAGGGAGCCGCCCGAACGCAGGATATGGCCATGCGGCCGGAGCACGGCGAGTTCCTTTTCCTTCAGGACCACGTGGCTGGCACGATCGCTGAAGAACGATGCGAGCGAGCCGTTCCGGAGCTCCGCATGGCGCCGCCCGGTGCCGAAAAAGTGGTCCAGTTCGTCATCGCCGAGCGGTGTGGTCTCCAACAATGGAGCCGATGCGAAAAGGCCCGGCGCGGGAGGTGCCGCCGGGATTTCCGCGGGCCAGGCAGGGCAGGTGGATTCGGGCAGGGCCAGAGCGGCATCGATCCGGCGTGTGTCGTCACCGGAGGTGGCGGTGGTCTTGTCCACTTCGAACCAGCCGAAGAAACCGCGCTGTGATTTTTCGCCCGGTTTCAGGGTGACCTCCTCGTCCTGGATGGCTACCAGCGAATGCTCGTGCTGCAGGCGTTCGCCGGGTAATCCATTCGCGAGCGCATCCGCGACCGCGCCCTGGCGGGCGGCAAGGCCATGGAACTGGAGTGCGTCGGTGGAATAGGAAACGGCTTTTCCCAGCGAACCGATGACGGTCCACGGGCAGCGGCCTCCCATCGCCTGGTTTTGGCGGGAGGCGACGGCAATACCGGCCCGCGGGTGTTCCAGCGGGGCGTGATCCACATACTGGCTGACGTAGAACTCGTTCAGCCGGACCGCGCCATAGTTCGCGATGGCGATGTCCTGCGTGTGGATGAGGTCATACGAAATCTCGTTTTCCCCCGTGTTCTCCACCTCCACGTGCCAGAACCATGCCTTGGCGGATTCCGCCAGCAGCAGCCTCACCCGGAATGCCAGATCTCCCCATACGCCACCGGCGACGAATCCCCGTTCATCCATCTCATAAGCCGCGGGACTGCCGGGACCGGTCAAGGGAATGAAGCCGGAAGAATCCCCCGAACGACGCAGGAAGATGTTGGATGCCGCGCCCTCGGACTCGTTGCCGAGGAAGACATTCAACATGATGTCCCCGCAGTCCATGCGTCGGACGGTACCATTCGCGTTCAACTCGGCGCTCATGCCGGAGGGGCTGGACACGCGGTGCGGGAAATTGACGGGAGGGTGCGTGGCGGTTGACATGATTTGATGGGTTGCCAGAAAGGAATCGGAACGACGCCTTGCCGGAATGCCGGAAGGTATCAGGATGGTCCGATTCTGTCGGCTGCCACCACCGCATCAAGTGGATTCTTACCCGCCCGGATGAGGAGATCCAGCGGGTGCTTTCCCTCACCTCAAGCGGCGATCGCCTTATAGCGGAACGCGAGCTGGAGGCGGTTGGATTGGTAACCGCGGTCCATCCGGATCTGTTGGATGGAGCGCAGGCAGAAGCTCTCGAGATCGTCGTCTTTCCCCAGAGCGAATGGCAGCGTCTCCAGTTCGTCTCCCTCGCTGCGGACAGAGATTTCGACGTGTTTTTCAAGCCACGCCTGGAGCGGGGCGAGCTGGGACTGCATTTTCCCCCCGGCGGCTTCAAAGAGGCGGAAAAAACAACGGACACATTTGCCGGGGTGCCCTTGGTTCATCAGCAGTTCGCGGAGATCGAGGATCGCATCCGCCTCGCGGGCCAGCACGGGAGCAAGGGGGCGGAGGATGTGGTCGATCTCTTCGTAAGAATGCTGCACGGGCGGGAAAGAAGCCCAAGTGAGACTCATTCGCAATAAAAATCTAAGAATCCGAACCCAACCGAATGATTATCAATATGCGTCCGTTTGCTCCTCCCTGACAAATTGGTATGATGGGCCGAAACAAAAAAAACTCCGGCACCTGACGGCACCGGAGTTTTTTCAAAGTGAGGATCACTCGGTTTTTTGGAAGAAGTCACCGCACCAATCGTCGTTGGCGGTCATCGGGAACATGGATTCGAATTTCACTTCTTCGTCCACCTCGAAAGCGATGGTTTGAGGAGCGTGACGACGGCATTCGCCTGTATCGTCACCGAGAGAGTTCCAGTAAGCGCAAGCTTCGCAAGCGCGGGTGATGGTTTGAGTGTTGTTCATGGTGATTGGGGTTAAATTCGACCCATGGATACCTCCTATTCTCAACAAGCGCAAGAAACATTTGTCGCAAGTGACTAAAATTCATTAATTTATGAACATGTTAGATGAGATCGAATCTCAATAACAAAATGCCAGAGAGACGACTGGTTTCATTTCCCCCCACCCGAGTGGAAAATGGCTGGAATAAAATAGTGGCACTGGCCGCACCGATTTCTTCTTATGCGTTCCATATGAAAAACTCCCATGCGATCGGCTTGGTGGCTGTCTCGGTTTTGATCACTGTCGGCGTCGAAGAGCTGCGCATCGCCGGGCTCCGTAGTCCGTCGGCCGGACCTGCTGAAAAGCCGGTGGCTCAATCGACCGCCTCCGCCGTCACTTCGCCTAACTCCGCTGAAACAACCGCGGAGAGTGCCTCCCCGACGAAAAAAGTTCGTCCGGAATCTTCCCCCGAGAAGAAGGCAACCGAAGGCGAGGACGAGTCCTTCGCCAAAACCGCGCGCAAGATGTGGGACAATCCGGCGGGGAAATCCATGATGAGCCAGAGCGCGAAGATGGCGGTGGCGATGCTGTATGAGGATTTCATCAACGGCCTGAACCTCAACAAGGATGAGGAAGCCTATCTGAAGAACCTGTTGGGGAAGGAAGTTGCCGACCAGCAGGAACTCGGCATGAAGATGATGAGCGGCACCGCGGAAGAGAAAAAAGCGCTCGTCGAGGAATTGAAAAAACGCGGAGACGAAAATCAGGCGGAAATCAAAAAATTCCTCAACAGCGAGGAAGATTACAAAGCCTTCACCGACTACAAGAACCACCTGCCCGAACGCCAGCAGCTCGACGGTCTCCGCAGCGTGATGAACACCAAGGGCGTGCCGCTGGACTCCGAAACGGAAACCAAGCTGGTTGAGGCCATGTATCGCGCCAGGACCGGAGCGAAAGGGCCGGACCTCTCAGGTCCGCAGGGCATGGAGGAACTGGCGAAGGGCAACATCGTGGAAACCTACGAGAAGAGCTGGGAAGCCCAGCAGGACGCGCTCCGCAAGGAGACCGGCAAGATCCTCAGCGAAGAACAGAACGCCGCCTTCCAGGATTACCAGAAGCAGATGAAGGAGATGCAATTGATGGGCCTGAAGATGGCGGAGAAGATGATGTCGGAGAAGAAGGCGGGGGAGTGAGTCAACCTGAAATCAACTGAGGAAATCCCGGTAAGCGAAGTCATCAAGCTCTCCTTCCGGGATTTTCCGGCGTATTTGAAGCCACCTCCTGCGCTCTTGCGGGAGAATCCCATCATTTAGCTTATAATGTTCGATAGTGATAAAGGCTCTCTGCTGCTCCTCGGTTGTTGAAATTGGATTCGGGCTGATTTCTCCAGTCGTGTAGTCGAAAATAAAATATCGGGCGAAATCATATTCGCCCTCGTCAGGTTTGAGAATACCCGGATCAAAACGCTCCTTCTTCGCCCCTTGGCAACGCGTGCAGCAGTAGAAAAGATTTCCCCATTCGAAGGCTTTTTCCGGGAAGGTACTTTTGGGATGAAAGTGCTCGATTGTTTCAATGGACACAGCGGCAACTGGAAATCCATCACAGAAACTGCAGTGGCTGGCCGTTTGGATACGTAGAGGCTCCAGAATCCATTGGTTGACAGGGATGCCGTCCTTAACCGGCCAACGCCACGGCTTTCCTTCCGAACGACTTGCGCTCCAGCTTGCCGCCCATGTGACGGCACCATTTTTCAAGACAGGGGGTTCCTCCTGCCGCACTTGCTTCCTCATGGTTTTGCGGCGGTCAACTTTTCAAGTTGGCGGTCAAGCTGCCGCAGCTCCATGCCAATGATGTTCGATAACTCTTCACTGCGGCTGGAAATGGTCGCGGCGAGAGCGCGTACCTTTGACTCCGCTTCGGTATTTCCTTTCAGAGCGGCATCCCTACATGCTCGGAATTCGATCAGCAGTTTTTCGCTTTCTGGGTCGAACCATTCTGAAAGGCCAAGAATTTCGGAAACTGCGGTCACATAACTATCTCCTTTCGATGCGGGAATGGCTTTTGAAATCGAGACTTCATCATCTTCGTTAGTAGTTAGCCTGTAAATAAACCCTTCATTTACAGAACTAACAACAAAAGGCGAGTGAGTTGCTACAAAAAACTGGCTATTCGGAAATAGCTTTTGAGCAATAGGCAACACTCTTCGCTGCCACTCGGGATGGAGATAAGATTCCGGCTCATCTAGGAAGAAAAAAGCTTCTTCAGCCAAGGGATCCTTACTCTCTTGAAATTTAATATCCATGACCGTGGCTGCCGTGAACATCCAAGAAAGTATGCTATTTAGCCCCGCCGGCATTCCTTTGATGGGCAGCAACCGATCTCCCCATTGGAACATGAGCCTGGGTTCTGGGTGTGCCTGGGCTATTACTGAGAAGCGGCGTTCGGTAATTTCACTAATAGCAGATTCGATACGCTGGGCTACAGTAAGGGTTCGCCCCGGTTTTTCAGGATCACCATTCATTAGCTCCATTGCGGCTTGCACTTTTAGATTGGCAATCCGCTGATTGATATCCCTCGATATCCACGAATTAAAGGAAAGACGTTCATGTGCACTCGGCAGCGGAACATTTTTCAATACCTCAAGTTGTGAACTCTCGATTAAGGGAATACTTGAAAATGAGAATGCTAACATCGCCTTATCGGGATGGGTCCTTCGCACCTGACAAACATATTCGCCACTAAATGCATCTCGAACGCTCGTATCCCAACTATCTTCCGTAATCTGATTCCAGTTGGTGAGTGTCAAACCTTCTGGAAATCTTTCAGATCGTATAAGATCATCCCTGGTTGTAGATGCGGCTAGAATCGACAAGAGTCGGCTCTTGCCTGTTCCATTCGGCCCAGTGAACAGATGCATTTCCCCTTGATTACCCCTATCAGGGGATTGGGGAAAGTTAACCTCACTATTTGCAAAAGGAAATAAGGTTAAGCTATTTATTCCTTCAATTCTCATGTCCTATGGATGCCTTAATTTTGATTTCAGGGCAAGTCATTAGCTCAAACAAACCTCACCGCGTGCTTCTTCGACAGCTTGAGCACATCGCCCGCCGCGGGTGAGACCGGGGCGTTCGGGTCGGTGAGCTTGTCGCCGTTGAGCTGGACGGAGCCGCTGGTGATGAATTGCTTTTTCAACTCGCCGTTGGATTTCTCCAGATCGAAGGCGGCCTTGAAGGTATGCGCGCTGAGGCTGAGCACGGTGAGGTCCGCCGGGAGATCGGCCAGGGAAATCTCGGGAAGTTCCGCGGCGGCGAGGTCTTTTTTCGAGAAGCGGGTGTCCCAGTCCGCGCGGGCGGAGGTGCCAGCTTCGAGGCCGTGGTAGCGGCTGGTGATTTTCTCGGCGAGAGACTTCTTCGCATCCATCGGGTGGCCGGCTGGGTCGCGGGCCTCGCCGAGCAGGAGCAGGTAGTAGCGGTCCATGAGTTCGTCCGAAACGCTCATGAGCTTGCCGAACATTTCCTGCGGGGCGTCGCTGACACCGACGTAGTTGCCGTAGGACTTGGACATCTTGCGGACGCCATCCAGTCCCTCCAGCAGCGGCATGACCATGACGACCTGCTGCGGCTGGCCTTCCTCCTTCTGGAGATCGCGGCCGACGAGGATGTTGAAAAGCTGATCCGTGCCGCCGATCTCGACATCCGCGCGGATTTCCACCGAGTCCCAGCCCTGCATGATGGGGTATTGCAGTTCGTGGAGGCGGACCTCCTGGCCGGCCTCGATGCGGGTGCGGAAGTCCTCGCGCTGGAGCATCTGCTGGAGCGTGACGCGGGAATTGAGTTTGAGGATTTCCTCGTAGTTCATTTTCCGGAACCAGTCGCCGTTGTAAACGATCTCGGTTTTTTCGCGGTCGAGGATCTTGAACGCCTGGTCGGTGTAGGTGGCGGCGTTCACCAGCACGTCGTCGCGCGTGAGCGGCGGACGGGTGGCGGAGCGGCCGGAAGGGTCGCCGATGGTGGCGGTGAAATCGCCGATGAGAAGCACCGCCTGATGGCCGAGGAGCTGGAACTGCCGCAGCTTTTCCAGGGCGACGGTGTGGCCGAGGTGGATGTCCGGCGCGGTGGGATCCACCCCGAGCTTGATGCGGAGCGGACGGCCGAGACGGAGTTTTTCCAAGAGTTCTTTTTCGGAAAGGACCTTGGCGGTTCCGGCGGTGAGCTGGGCGAGTTGTTGTTCTGGAGACATGGAAGCGGCGTTTGCCTTTGTTTGAGGCGCGCGAGCATGGCGGTTCCGGGCTTTCTGCCAAGTCTGGAAACAGGGGGATTGGAACAGAGACCATGGTTCCCTGCCCGGGGGGCGTCCCGTTGCCCCGCATGGATATCCAATGTGGGAAATCGCGTCCTCCCCAATTTTCCGGCTGTCGGATCATGAAAGGTTTCGGCAGGATCGAACAATTCACCCTTCGACCCATCACGCTTCATGAAAACCCACGCCATCCTTCCCGCCGTGATCGCATTCCTGTCAGCGGCCGGCATCCAGCGGATGCCCGCGCGGGAGTGGACGTTCACAGGTATTCCGACGCCGGTGGAGGCGGAGTTCGTCGCGATGAAAAACGGAGGTGTGGTGCTGCGCGGCCCGAACGGAAAGAGCTTTGAAATTCCTTTCGCGAACTTCGGTGCGGTGGACCAGAAGTATCTCCGCGCGGTGGAGGCGAACGGCGGGCAACCGCCACCTCCGGAACCCGGCAAGCCGGTCACCGCACGCACGGGCTACAAGTCCAGGTCCGTCACCACGCTGGAGAATCAAACCGTCGCTCTCGATGGTCCGATGGAGCTCCACCTCACCGGAGCGGGAGATCCCGCGGTGGGGAGCACCTTCAATTTCACCTCGCCGGACGCATGGTTGTTCTTTGAAAACGTCGTTCCCTCCGTGGTGAAATCCAGGTTCCTGAGTCGCATGCGGGTCGATGGTTCGAAGGCTTCCACCGAGACGAACGTCCGCGTGGTCCGGTATGGATCCGGAGCGGTGGTGATTCCGCAGCCCCCCGATTTCCCAGCCCTGACGGTTTATGACGGCACGAATCTCACAGGCCAGTCCAAGCCGTTGAAGTGTTTCACCCGATACGATGACGCCCGGCTCGGAGCGCTGAAGAAATCCATCAGCTCGTTCGTGCTCAAGCGTGGCTACACGGCGACGATCGCCCGGGAGGAGGATGGAAGCGGCGTCAGCAGGAACTACGTCGCGCAGGATCACGATCTGGTCATCGACAGCCTGCCGGCGGAGCTGGACAAGAACATCCGGTTCATCCGCATCTATCCGTGGCGGTGGACCGGGAAAAAAGGTATCGCCGGAGGGATCGGACAGAAGCTGGAGGCCGCTTGGTTCTACGATTGGAACATCGGCACGGATTCGTCACCGGACGTGGAATACGTTCCCATCGCCCAGAAACTCGGCTGGCCGAACCTCGATCAGAACTGGGAAAAGCGCGGTTCAGTCCACCTTCTCGGCTTCAATGAGCCGGACCACAAGGACCAGTCGAACCTTACCGTGGACCAGGCGATCAAGGCCTGGCCCGCGCTCCTTGTCTCCGGGTTGCGTGTGGGTTCTCCCGCGGTGTCGGACGGTGGTCTTGGCTGGCTCTATGATTTCATGGGCAAGGCGAAGGCCGCCAACCTGAGGGTGGACTTCGTGGCCGTGCACTATTACCGCGCCGTCGGCGATCCGGGAGATGCGAAGGGTGCGGCGGACCAGATGTTCCGCTTCTTGAAAGACATCCATGACCGCACGAAGCTGCCGATCTGGGTGACGGAATGGAACAACGGCGCGAACTGGACCACCGCCCCGGATCCGAACGACCGGCAGCAGAAGGCCGCCATCGCCGCGATGATCAAGATGATGGATGAAACCCCGTTTGTGGAACGCTACGCCGCCTACAACTGGGTGGAGGCCTGTCGGGAACTCAGCCGCAAGGACGGGTCGCTCACGCCTGCCGGAGAGGTCTATCGCGACCAGAAATCACCCGTTTCTTACATTCAGGAAAAGGTCGGGAAATAGGGTGGAGGGAAAAAATTGTAACAGAATCGGAACTAGGGCGATTTTTCCCTTCCCAAACGCGCGTTCACTGCTTACTCCTCGCGCCCGCCTGAAATGGTGGTCGTAGCTCAGTTGGTAGAGCCCCGGATTGTGATTCCGGTTGTCGCGGGTTCGAGTCCCGTCGATCACCCCATCTTTCCCGTCGGAACTTCGTCAGATGTTTGGACGGGTGAGGGGGAACCTTAATAGAACGTCTGATGCAGCCGCTTGAGAGCAGGATTCATTACAAATTTCGCAATTCGCTGTTGTTGGCGGAAGCGTTGACCCATCCCAGTCTCGCGTACGAATCGCAGAAGCCGCATTTCGACAACCAGCGCATGGAGTTTCTCGGCGATGCCGTGCTGCAACTTATTGTTACGGAAGAACTTTTCAAAATGTTCCCGGATTTCACCGAGGGACGCCTCACCAAACTCCGCTCCCGCGTGGTTTCCAGAAGAGCTCTCGCCCGCTTCGCAATGGCGATCCACCTCGGCGATTATGTGCTGTTGGGAAAAGGAGAGGAAGCCACCGGCGGACGCCGCCGCCTGTCCACTTTGGCGGATGCCTTCGAATCGCTCATCGGCGCGGTTTATCTGGATTCCGGACCGAACCCGGCGCGCGAGCTGGTCCTGCGGCTTTTCGAGTCGGAGATCGGCAACATGATCACAAGCCCCGAGGAGCGGAATCCCAAGGGCGAACTGCAGGAATGCCTGCAGGCGATCCATCCGCAGGCACCGGTTTACCGGGTCATCGGAGAAAGCGGTCCCGACCACCGGCGTGTTTTCCAGTCCGAGGTTTCCTGGCAGGACCGGGTGCTCGCGACCGGAAAAGGCAAAAGTAAGAAAGAAGCCGAAGCCCGCGCCGCCGCAGAGGCCCTGCGTGCGAGAGTGTGGGAGAGGTAACCCGCGGGTATTGCCCATAATACGTGCTTCCGGCCGTCTTGACTGGCGGAGGATGAAATAGGAGCATCGGGCATGTCTCATCCTCACCCGTCCCTGCGATTCCGGCTGACAGTTGCGATGGGCATCAGATTTTCCCAGATCGTCTTGGTCACGGTCGCGCTGGTGTGTCTTGCGTTCAGTCATGCGTTGACGGATCGGAACCAGACGACCTACGAGAGCCTGACGTCCGTGATCGGGAATCTCAAACAACTCAGGGACAATAAAGCCATTTCCGGCGACGAGTTCTATGCCATCAAGGATCGGCTCGACCCGCTGATGCGTCCGGTAATCCATGATCCCTGGTTGCTGCGGAATACGCTTGGGATGGGTTGCGCGTGCCTCTTCCTCTCGTCATTGCTGTCGATGTTCGGCATCCGATGGAAATCCCGGACGCTTCTTCTGGAAAGGGAAACCCATCAGGCGGCGGGCAATGGATGAAGATACGGAATACGCCTCAAGCATGGGGTTGAATCTCGAGCGTGGCATCGCGCTGGGGCTGGTGGTCCTTTGGGCGGTCATCGCCTTTTTCATCGGCGGACCGGTATTGGCGATGCGGGCCGTTTTGGTTTTTTCATTCCCGCTCGCCTTCATCTGGCTTCCCGAGGTGATGGCGAAATTACAGGCCTCCGAGCGTCATGAAGGCTTCCGCCTGGAGGGTGGTGTGATGCCGGCGGTCATGAAATGGATGGGATGGTTCATTCTCCTCGGAGTGCCCGCGGTTTGGGGGATTTTCTGGTGGGCGATCTGACCGCCGCCACATGCCTGGGAAATTCAAGGCAGGATCATGAAGATACCGCCGTTGCTGGCCCAGTTCGCGACCGAAACGGGCACCCAGCGGCGTTCGAAGCTCGCACCCCATGAATCGCTGACGGCGATTTCCTGGGTGGCTTCGTTGTAGCCGATGATCATGCAGACGTGATACTGCTCCTCGGGTTTGGTGGACTTGGCGAGTTCCGCGGCGGCGGTGGCGATCTCGGTGGCGTAGGTCTTCCAATCGGTGACCTTCGCGCGGGTGGCGGTGTTCTGGTCGGCGATCTTGTTGTAGGCGGGCATCGAGCAAAGCCGCCACATGATCGGGATGCCTTGATCGATGTAGCGTTTCACGTCGCGGACGCGGAGCTCGCTGATGGGTTCGTCCTTGATGCGGCGGCCCTTGCTGAGGACCTGGTGGCGCACGTTGTCGAGCAGCAGTTCGACGGAGGTTCCCCCGCCCGCCTGGCTCTGGCCGACCATGGCGAGCAGATACATGTCCGCCTCAAGCCCCATGGTCCGCATGGCCCGCTCGAACGTTGCCGGCACGCAGTATCCTTTGGGGCCTTGGTCGACCATCGGGATTTCGGAGATGGAGACGTCGCCATTATCGGCTTTCACGATGCTGGCGAGCAGGCGTTTTTTGACGTCGGCATCCTTGGTGAGGGACGATTTGCCCCCGGCGTCGGCGAGTTCCGGTGGAACGATGGCGAGGCTGACGTATTCACCCTCTTCGTTGGAAAGGAGGAACGCCTGGCCATTCCAATCCCACCGGGTGACCTTGCGCCGGGTCTTGCCCTCGCCGTAGCGTTCGGTTTTCCCTGCTCCCAGGACGGAGGTAAGGGCGGCTGCGACAGTCTGCTCGTCCTGCTCCATCGCGGCGGTGAGGGTTTTGGCGGTGGCGGTGGTTCCTCCTTTGAAATGATCCTGGCCCATGCCAGCGGTGCTGCCGAAGTCGCCCTTGTTCGCGTAAACGATGGACATGCTGGTCGCCAGGCCGCCTTCGTTCGAGTAGAGGGCCACCGAGTAGGGCATGGCTCCGAAGAGCTTGTATTCCTCCTTGGCGAAGGCCGCGTAGAGCCGCCAGCTGCGACCGTATTTCGACTGGGACTCGGGCCGGAGCTTGAGAAGCTTGGCAAGCTCGTCCGCCTTGCGGCTGGGGAATGGCACGCCGCTGGCGATTTCCTGACCGGCGGCGGTGTTGAGCTTCCTCGCGAGATCTCCCGAGGCGGCGGCAAGCCCGGCGATGTAGAGCTGGTCCTCTCCGCTGAGCTTGGATTTCGGGAGTTCGAAGGTTTTTCCATCCTCGCGCTTGAGGGTGACGATGTCACCGGTCATGCCCTCGAAGCTGGCGGTGAGCGGTTTGCCCTCCGCGCTGCGGAACACACGCATCTCGCCGCCGTGCGACCACGCGGCCAGCGCGAGGCTCGTACAAGCGGCGACACTCAACACGCGGGGAGACAGGATTTTCATAAAATCCAAGCTCGCGAATCACCCCACGAGGTCAATCCCTAAAATCCGACCGCACGGCATTGGCGGTGGAGCGGGATCCGCCGCCGATTGTCCGGCGCATGCAATTCTTACTTCGCCTTGAAATGCCGGCCCCTGCCGCTTTCCCAAGCGTTGCGCACGCTGTTGTAGAGGCCGGTGAGGTCCTTTTCCGAAAGGATGCGGAATTCGATGGATTTCGCATGGGTGGTGTCCGGATACTTTTTCACCACCATGTCCTGCACGCCGACGCCGGCTCTTTCGGCGGATTTGTCGACAAGTTCCTTGCTCCGGGCCGTCACGTCAGCCGCCGTATTTCCCGGCAGGGAATCCGAGATGGGGGAAATGAAATAGAAGCGGGCGAGTGCCTGGCCCACGGTGTCCACGGTGACTTCATCCACGATGAGAGTGCCGTCCAACACGTATTTCGCACGGCTGACCGAGACGATGCGGTCGAGAGGAACCATGAAGGAACCATCCGTCAGGGTCGTCTGCCAGAACCGGTTCTGGGCGGGAGAATCGCCGTTTTTCTGCTCCTCCGCGCTGCCCTCGGGAGCGGGTTCCTGCGCCCGGACGGGCAGTGAGCAGACGAGCGAGCCGACGAAGCAGAGCATGAGGGTTTTCCTGAGCATGCGGAGAACCTGACAGGTCGTTTCCGGTTTGGCTAGTCGCGAGTCTTGGCCGGGTTGGACCGGAGAAGCCTCATTTCATCGAGTGGTCCGCCGGGACATTTTCTCCCGCCCAGATGCGTTTCTGCGTCCAATCACGCGCGGGCCCGGTCCAGAGCGGATCGTCGGGAGGAAGCCCGAGGTGGGCCAGACCCGCCAGGCACAGATAGAGGCTGCCGGTGGAAATGTAACCCTCGCGCACGGCGGGTTGGTGACCGGCGACACCCGCCCGCAGCCACCCGTTTTTATCGAACGTTCCCGGGGCTTCCAGCATGCGCCGGATCACCGCCGTGAGCCCGCAGCGCACCGCCGCGGGTTCCACGGACTTGGGCAGCTCGTGACGCAGCGCGACGATGGACAGGGTCTGGAACGCGCCGAAGCGGTAGGCGCTTGACCGGCCGATGACAGGGAAGGTTCCTTCGGGTGAGATCAGGCGCTCCTGCACCTCGGCATAGCGGCCCGCCCGCTTGAGAACTTCCGGAAATTTCGCCGCCAATGGTGACTTTTTTTCCGCACAGACCTGCAGCACATCGATGAGGGCGGGCTGGATGACGAAGCTGTTGTAATAGTCCCAGTGGTATTCCGGGCCGTCGCCATACGTGCCGTCGCCGAGGTACCATTCCTCGTGTTTGGCGAGCGCGCGTTCGATGGGGGGCTGCTCGCACTCGCCCGTGCATTTCCACAGCGCGGCCTCGACCAATGCGGAGAAAAGCAGCCAATTGCTTTCGTAGGGTTTGATCCTGCGGGTGGCCTTCAACGCGTCCGCCAGATTCCGTCGCTGGGTTTCATCAAGCGGCCGCCACAATTGTTCCGGCGCGCGGATGAGTGCCTGTGCGAGAAACGCCGCATCCACCAGAGGCTGGCCGCCTTTCGTGAAATTCATGCGGTCCGGCGATTCAGGGGCCGTCGCGTGGATCATCGCCTGGTTGGAAAGCCGGATGTATTCCGCCCGCAGGCGGCCTTCGGGAGTATCGTCCGCTCCCAAGGCCAGCCAGGGAGCGATACCGGCCAGCGTGCGGCCGAACGCTTCGAGGTGGGTGTAATCGCGACGGGATTCCTCGCCCGGAGCCAGCGGGAGACGTTGTTTCAACTTCCCCTCCGCGAGTGATTCCATCACAGGCCGCGCGATGCGGTCCAACGACTTCACCGCATACGCACGGTCTTCCGCCCCTCCCGGCTGGGCATAGGTAAAAAGCGGGGTGATCACCAAACAGAGGATCGCGGATATCAATCGCATGATCCGGCACTAAGCGCAGAAGCCGCATGGTCTGACAAACGGAATGCCGCCTTCCGGCCCCGCCAAAAATGGGGAGATTAAAATAGTTCGGCAAAGTTAAGAATTGCCACCATGGCGCGGAAAATGCAGGTTCCCCCACATGGTCCGTTATCGCCCTAACGTCGCCGCCTTGATCGTCAATTCCGTGGGAAATCTGCTGATTTGCGAACGCTGGACCATTCCCGGCGCGTGGCAGTTTCCCCAAGGCGGAGTGGATGCGGGCGAGTCGCTCATCGAGGCGCTTCACCGGGAGGTGAGCGAGGAAGTGGGACTGGGTCCGAATCACTATGAGGTCGTCAGCCATCGTGAGGGTTACCGCTATCTTTATCCGGAGCACGTCCGGGGGAAAAAAATCCGCAAGCATGGCAGCCACGGGCAGGAGCAGACTTATTTCCTCTGCCACCTGAAGCATGACGCCCCCCCGGTGAACGTGAACCAGAAGCAACGCGAGTTCCGCGCCTACCGCTGGATCCTGCCGGAAGAGTTCGATCTGGATTGGCTGCCCGCCTTCAAGCGCGACGTTTACCGCGAGGTGATGCGGGATTTTTTCCAAGTGGAACTCTAGCCGCGATCTGGCGCGGCTCCGCGAGACCACTCCGCCGTCACAGCCGCAGGCTGGCTGACGGGCACAGCCGCGGATCCGGGTTGGCCTTCAGCGCTTCCACAATGGCGGCCTGCGTGCGTTTGACGACTCCTTGGAACACCTGTTTCCCGTTCACCTTCACCGTCACGGCGGCATCCAGATTCACGAGTTCATCGGACAGATTCAGCGTCATCTTCTCCGGGACATCTCCTTCCAGCGTGATCTCGTTCCCCTTGACGGTGGCGACGATCTTCTGCCCGGCCTTCGCGCCGGAGGCTGGGATCTCCAGCCAGTAGAACCGATCGTGGGTGACGTCATCCTGGAACCAGACGATCTTGTCCGGCCATGGATTCCGCGTGTGCTTCGCCATCCACGGAACAGCCTCGGCGTCCTTGCCATTCATCCAGTGCGGCAGGCCCTTGTAGATTTTCACGAAATGCTCGTAGCCCTTGGGATCGGCTTTTTGCAGGGCGTCCAGCTCCTTTTCCTTCGCGGCGGCGATCTTGTTCCGGTCATACGCGGCGTCCTCGCCGCCCATGAAGAGGGCGAAGGGAAGATTTCTAACACCCAGGAGGGACGCCTCGTTCGGATGGCCCGCCATCATCGCCACGGCGGCGAAACGGTCCGCCATGCGCGGGGCGAGCTGCCAGACGCCGTCGCCGCCCGCCGAGTAGCCCATCAGGTAGACTCGGTCCGGATCGACGCCGCGGGTGGCGACCATGCCCTCGATGAGGCGGGTGAAAAGCGGATCGATGTGACCCTCGTGCCACATGTTCCACGCGTCCGTCGGCGCGCGCGGGGCGAGGTAGATGCCTTCCTTCGGCTGATAGAGTTTGATCTGGTTCTCCCACTGTCCGTCGTTCATCGCGGCGGGTCCGCTGCCGCCGCCGTGCATGGAGATCCACAGGCTGCGTTTCCCTTCCGGTGCTTTGCCGAATTCCTTCTCCAGCCACTTCAGGGTTTTTCCGCCGAGAGTGATCGATCTGGCGGAGATCTCCGCCGCGCGTTTCGTTTTGAGAGTGGCCAGCGTTTCCGCAGCGAGCTTGTCCCGCAGCTTTTCCGCCTGGGCACGGGTGAGATCCTGCGCGAAGGCGGGAAGGGTCAGGCCGACAAAAACCAACAGGAGCAGACGTTTCATCATTTTACCGATTTGGAAATTCCGCCCGGATCATCTCCGGCTCCGACCAGCAACGCGAGTGTTCTCGCGAAAAATCCGAGCTTCGATATCCACGGCCGCGCGGGATGGACGATCTTCCAACCGTTGCCGCGCGCGAGTTCCGCGAGTCCGGCCGACGGGTTCACCACCGTGGCGGTTTCGCAAAGCGCGAGCATCGGCAGGTCCGCCGTGCTGTCGGTGTAGCCATGGCAGTTCCGGAGCCGGTCGTCCTGGAAATACGATGCGGGCAGGATTTGCCGCAGGCGTTCCACCTTGGCGACGCCCTTGTGATTTTCCAGATCCGGGAAAAACGTCCCGGTCTCCACGGGCGTGCCCAGCGTCAGGTGGAATCCCAGTTCCCGCCCGATGTGTTTCACATAAAATTCCGGGCTGGCCGATGCGAGGATGAGGAAATCTCCCCTCCGCCTCTGTTCCTCCAGTCGCTCGAGCAGCTCCGGATAGATCGCCGGCATCACCGCGGATGCGAATTCCCGCGAATATTCATCCAGTTTTTCCGGGGATATTCCGTAGAGATAGCTCAGGAAAATCCTCTTCATCCCGCCCGCCCCCAGTAATCCGGTGAGCGGCAGGAACGCGAGAAACACCGGCAGGAAAACTCCCCGCCACGGCTCGCGGCGCAGGATGAAGTGCCGGAACAAGAGCTGGCAGTCCCACGCGATCAAAGTCCCGTCGAGATCAAACAAGGCAATACCCGGGGGCGGAGTGGCGTCATTCATGGAGTCGTCGGCACGACTTTCCATTCCATGATGAAGTTGGCGAGTTCGATTTCTCCAATGACCGCCGTGTTGTCCCGCACCCGGACGAATCCCTGCCTCTCGAAAAACCTTCGCGCGGTGATGGATACTTCGGCGTAAAGCTTCTCCAGTCCGAGCCGCAGCGCTTCCCGCTTCACCTCAGCCATGATCTCATCCATCACTCCCTGTCCGGCGTGATCGGGGTCTACGAACGTGCAGTCGATATGGCCGTCCGGGTCCAGCTCCATGAAACCCACGACGCGATCGTCCAGGACTTTGACGAACGGCCGTTTCCTCTCGCATCGCGCCTGCCAGTCGCGGCTCCATTTTCCCCGATCCGCCTCTCTTCCCGCCCATGCGGCCAGCTGCTCCTCCGTGTAATCCCGGCAGGCCAGGCGATGGATCGCCTCATGGTAGATGCGGCCGATGGAATGATGATCTCCGTTTTGATAGGTGCGGACCATGGTGGGGAATTCCGTGTGATAGGCGCCGCGGAAGCCGCGGGAGCCGGAGTTTATCTCAAAGGATAGTAGGTTACCATGATTTCCGCTTCCCGTATGGGACAGGAGCGGATAGAAAAATCCCGTGGACGCCGGAATCCAGGAACGACTCAATGAATTCATCCGACGCAAGGGACTGCGTCGGACGGGCCAGCGCGACACCATCGTGAAGGCGGCCTTCTGCAAGGACGAGCACTTCACGGCCGAGGAATTGTTCGAGCGCGCGAGGAAACTGGATTCCGAGACATCACGCGCCACGGTCTACCGCACACTCAGTCTTCTGGTGGAGGCGGACCTGCTCCGTGAAATCGACCTCGGAGACAACCAGACGACCTACGATCCGAACTTCAACGACAAGCCGTCGCACAACCACCTCGTCTGCATCGACTGCGGACGCGTGGTGGAATTCGAAGACTCCCATCTGGAGCTGCTCAACGATTGCGTGACCCGGCGGCTTGGATTCAAGCCGATCCGCCAGAGCATCAAGATCGAGGCGAACTGCGAACAACTCCGGTTGAACGGCCGGTGCCCGAACCTGATCGCCACGAGGCTCTCGGGGAAACGGCTGCGCAAGAAGCGTTAAGCGGGACCTCCGTCCATCGGGACGCTGACCCCGGTGTCCCTTGTGGAGCGATTCTCCCACAAGCGTCCATTGATGCCGGATGCAAACCGATGCCGCACTGCTGCGCGCGGGCTTCCTGATTTAGGCTGAACTTTTTTGTCGGAAATCGAATGGCGGAGGACAGTGTATGTCAGATGCATGAAAGTTGAGCCTCCATCCATTGACGCCACACGGGAGCACCTGCACCGGTTTGCGGCAAGCGGCTGCGATGTTTCGTTCCGGGCGCTTTTCGACAGCCACGCGGGGCTGGTCTACCATGCGGCGCTGAGGACCGGTCGCGGTGACCGGCAACTGGCGGAGGATGTCGTGCAGACGGTGTTCACCAGTTTGGCACGGAAAGCCTCCACGTTTTCATCCCGCATCATCCTTCCCGCGTGGTTGCACCGCCACGCCTGCCTGACGACCCGGCAGATGATGCGGTCCACGCGCCGCCGCCAGATTCGTGAAGAGGCGTCCGCCTTGCTCCGCCAGGATTTGGGAGGCTCTTCCGCCGTCATGGCCGAGCTGATTGACGAAGCGTTGAACTCCCTTTCCCATCCGGATCGGGTGGCTTTGGTCCTGCGGTTTTTGGAAAACAAGGACCTCCGCTCGGTCGGGCGCGAACTCGGAATCAGTGAGGACGCCGCTCAGAAGCGCGTCAGCCGCGGACTTGACCGTCTCCGTTCCGCACTTGGCCGCCGGGGTGTGGGGAAGAGTTTCATCCCACTGGCAGGGACCTTCCTGTCCGGACAGGCCGGAGCCGTTCCGTCCGGCCTCGGTTCCCTTGCGGCCGCATCGCTCCAGGCCGTGTCCGTCACCGCTCCCGCCTTTCCCGCCGTGGCGGGTGCCATCGCCTGCTTCACCATGAAAAAATCGACGATTGTCCTAGCATCCGTCCTCGCCGCCCTGACCGGAACGGCCTTGGTCACCACGACCCAATGGCGCCGGCCGGGTCCGGCTTCCGCCTCGACCGGTCCCGTTCCGGCAAAATCAAATCCGGCCAAGCCTTTGCCTGCGGCCCGGCAAGGTCCGGACCCATCCGGGGTGGTCGAGCCTCCATCCCCCCGAAGCACTCCCTCCTCGAAAGGGGCGGGTCGGTTGGAAATCACCACCACGAAAGGGCCGCACTTTCCCACGCCTCCCGCCTCAGTGAAGCCGTTTGCCGAATATGATCAGGCGACACGTGACGCCTTCAGGAGTCATCCGTTGACCAAGGTCGCCCAGGACAGGCTGAACGCCATGAGGTCGGTGACCCAAAGGATGCTGAATCAGATGACCGCGGTTCACAAAGAGAAGTTAGCCCTCTATCAGACGTTGCTGGCTTCCAGCAACGATCCCGGCCTGAACGAGGCCGGGCGGGCGGAGGTGGAGGCCCGGATGCGGACGCTATCCGCCGGGATCACGCAAGGCGAACAGGAGCAGGCGGACTTCAAGGCCGGAATGAACGAGATGCTCAATCGCAACCTGGCCGCCTCCACCGAGCGGATTTTGGAAAAAATTGAAAACCCCGCGTCGGAGGACAAGCGTCCCGAACCGAACGAAGCCGTGTCGTTCAACACCGGCGAAGCCTTGTTCCTCAGCGGTGACTACGCCGCCGCCGAAAACACGTTCGCCGCGCTCGCCGACAGTTCCGATCCCCGGGTGGCCACGTTTTCCCAATGGAAGGTGATGCTCACCCGGATGCTTCAGGGGAAGGACAATACCAACGAAATCCAGCCGCTGCTGCTGGGCTCGGTTTCATCCGCCTGCTATGCCATGGCCGCCCATTCGATCCAGCAGGGTGGCTGGGAAGAGGCGGCCGTGTGGATCGAGAAGGCGAAGTCCGGTGGTTCTCCGGAAGACAACGTTGTCTTCAACGATCCGCTGGTGGAAATGGGGTGGATGGATCAGGCGACGGGCCTTCTGATTCCACCGGACCAGTAGTCCGGTCATGGCGAAATCGGAGCTGCGGGACACAAGTGAGCCAGCTCCTTCTCTCAGTCTTGAATGCCGAGCTTCGTCTTGATCCGTTCGATTTCCTCGGAAAGCGCGCCCCAGCGGGTGTAGCTGGTTTCGAGGGATTTCGCGAGCTTGTCCACGGCGTTGGTCACTTCGCGGAGTTTGCCGGGATTCTCGGTGACGGCTGCGGTGGAGAGCTGCTGGGTGAGGGTGGCCTGTGCTCCTTCCAGCTCGGCGATCTTGATTTCCAGCGCGGCGAATTCGGTTTCGAGGGGCTTGAGGACCTTGGACTTGATCTCGCGTTGCTCGGCCTCGATGCGGCGCTGCTCCTTGCGGTTCACGCCCGGAGTGGATTGGCGGGATGAGGTGTTCGCGGCAGGGGCGGACTGGGCGGAGAGGTTCGCGAGCTTGGGCGCGCCTTTTTTGTTCGCCTCGTCCTCGGCGGATTTTTCCAGGTAGTAGGTGATGTTGCCCGCGTAGAGCACCGGCTGTTCGCCGGGACGGAATTCGAGCGTCTTGGTGACGAGCGCGTCGAGGAAATTCCGGTTGTGGGAAACGATCATCACGCTGCCGGGATAGTCGATGAGCGCGCGCTGGAGCACGTCCTGCGACTGCATGTCGAGGTGGTTCGTCGGCTCGTCGAGAATGAGGAAGTTCGCCGGGCGCAGCAGCATGCAGACAAGGGCGACGCGCGAACGCTCGCCACCGGACAACACGCCGATTTTCTTGAAAACATCGTCACCCCGGAAAAGGAAACAGCCCAGCAGGTTCCGCGCGTGCGGCATGGACTCGCGGGAGGCGGCGGCCTCGACGGTCTCAAGCACGGTGAGGTTCGGGTCGAGCTCGTCGGCGTGGTTCTGGGAGAAGAACGAGGTGGCGACCTTGTGGCCGAAGGTGTGGGTACCGGCGTCCGGCTCTTCCTGGCCCGTGATCAGGCGGCAGAAGGTGGATTTGCCAGCGCCGTTCGGACCCACGATGGCGAATTTCTCGCCCTTGTTGATTTCGAAGTCGAAACCGCTGAAAATGTTCAGCGCGCCGTAGGATTTGTGCACCGCGTCCAGTTTCGCCACGGTGTGTCCGGAGTTCGGCGGGGGTGGGAACTTGAAGTTCATCACCGCGTCCTCGCGCTCCGGCTGCGGGATGCGTTCGATCTTCGCGAGCATCTTGATGCGGGATTGCACGAGCGTCGCCTTGTTGGCAGAGGCGCGGAAGCGGTCGATGAACCGCTGGATTTCCCCGATTTCCCGCTGCTGGGCTTCATATTGCTTGAGCTGGATTTCCTTCCGCAGCACCGACTCGCGTTCGAAGTAGGAGAAGTTCCCCGCGTATTCCTCGGCCCGGCCGTGGGCGAAGGCGATGGTGCGCGTGCAGAGGGTGTCCAGCAGGGCGCGGTCGTGGGAAATGAGGAGGATCGCGCCGGGGTAGTTGATCAGGTATTGCTCGACCCAGATCTGGGTGCCGATGTCGAGGTGGTTCGTCGGTTCGTCCAGCAGCAGGACCTCCGGTTCCTGGAGGAACAGCTTCGCCATCGCGATCCGCATCTGCCAACCACCGGAAAACTCCGAGCAGTCGCGGGTGAAGTCCTTCGTTTGGAAGCCAAGCCCCTTCAGCACTGACTCGATGCGCGGCTTCATGCGCCCGGGATCCATGGAATCCAACTGGAGCTCCAGCTCGCCGATCTCCTCCAACAGGTCGCCATACGGCGACGAGCGGGGATCGAGCTTCACGAGTTCGTTCGAAAGGCGGTCGATTTTTTCCGAAAGCGCCATCGTCTCACCGAAGGCGGATTCCGTTTCCTGCCACAGCGTGCGTCCCTTCACGTGGATCCCCTCCTGCGGGAGGTAGCCCACGCGGGTGCCCCGCGGCGAGCTGATCAGTCCGGAGGTGGGGCGGATGATTCCGGCCACGCATTTCATGAGCGTGGACTTGCCAGCACCGTTGTGCCCGGCGAAGGCGATGCGCTCGCGCGGCTGCACGGAGAACGAGAGATCGTTGAAAAGCACACGCGCGCCGAATTCAACTCGAAGGGACTGGATGGAAATCATCGGGCGCGCAGGTTGCACGTCAGAGCGTCCGGGTCAACGCCGGAGAACGGAATTGGCGGGTTCCGGTCGATTTCCTGGTGAAAATCACTGGCTCACCACCAGCCGCATGAACCGGTTCGGCCCGGGATCCGGCACTGTTGCGATGGTCGTCGCGCTCCACTCCGGTTTGAAGAGGACCACGTCTTCCGTTCCCCATTTGATCATATCGGTACTGGTTTCCACCGTATAGGTGATGCCGGGAGTCCCCGAGTAAAAGCTCATGACCAGACCTTGTGAGTCAAGCTCCGCCTGGGGCAGGAGGCTCCCCAGATTCTGGTTGGGATCGAGATTGAGGGCGTAGGCCATGAGGAGGCTGACCCCATCGCCGTTGGGATCGTCCGACATTGCTGAATCGTATGGCAGCCCCCATTTGTTCAGCCAGATTTTCGGCTGGGTTCTTTCCCCCATGTTGACCGCCGGATAGCCCAACCATGTGGGAGAGCTGAAGCCGTTGGCGTCATAATAGTGGATCACGAAGTCGCCCGCCGCACCGCCGAACATCAGCCCGACGAGCGGCTGACTCCCCATGGAGGGCGCGCGTCCGTCGAAGGTGACGCGGGACAGGTTGTTGCAGTTGAAAAATGCCAGGGAGCCGATACTGGCGACGCTAGGTGGGATAGTCACATTTTTCAGAGCCGTGCAGTTGGCGAAAGCATCATTGCCGATTGCGGTCACTGTGTTCGGAATGAAGATGCTCTCCAGGCGGATGCACGAGTTGAACGCGCTGTTCGGAATACGGGTGAGACCGGAGATGCTGGCCTTTCTCAGGCTCCAGCAGTTTGAAAACGCGCCGTCACCCATCCTGCCGATCTTCCAAGCAAGGGTGAGGTTGGTAAGTCCGCTGCAATACTTGAAGGCATCGCCGCCGATCATCGTGACAGAGGACGGGATGTAAACCGAGGTCAGCCTCTCGCAGCCGTAAAACGCGTTGTCCCCGACTACGGTGACGGTGGAGGGAATCTCGTAAGATCCGACTTTCGCCGGCGGGTAGGCGATCAGGATGGTGCCTGTCTTGTTAAATAGCACCCCGCCCTGCGAACTGCTGTAATTCGGATTCTCCTGTCCCATCGAAATGAAGCTCAGGTTGACGCATCCGACAAAGACGTTCCCCTCGATGCTGGTGACTCCGGCAGGGATGTCGAATCTCTTGAAACCCGCGCAGCCGTGAAACGCGCCGGTGCCGATTTCCCGGACATCTTTGGGGATGCTCACCCCCGAGATCTTGCTGTTGTAAAAAGCATAGTCCCCGATCCGAGTGACGGGTCGTTGATTGATCGTCGATGGAATGACGGCGGTGGCGGTCGAAGTCGAGGAATAGCCCGTGATGGTGACCGAGGTTCCATTGTCGGAATAGAGGAAACTCCCATACTGCCCGTTTGTTGCTCCCGAGCACCACGCCGGGATCAAGAAGAACGCCAGAAGGACCCAAAGCTGCCAGAATCGCATGCGAAGACCCAGACGACCGGTCGGCGTACGATAAGACGAGAATGCCCAGTAATTCAAAAGTGGGTTTATTGTCATTACAATGACCATCCATTAAGAATTTTCATGGTAATGACAATGTAATTCTAACATTTTTGATGAAAACCCAATTTTCCGAGGATGTTTCGAAGGCTTTGCGCCTTACATCTCGTTTTCCACGCACAACCGCAAACGGCGGTCGTTTTGTGGCTGGTCACGGTGCCAGGCTTTCAGAAAGCCTTCAATTTCAGTGAGCAACTGCTCGCACTGCTTGTTCCACTTTTCCGCGCCGCGCAGGATCAGCGAGCTTTCTCGCAATCCTGTGAAGTGGATTTCCTCCGCGCCTGCGGACCGGAGTTCGGTAAGTTCCGCCCGCAGGGTTTCGAAAAACGCCAGCTCGAAGCCGTTTCCGGCTTCCATCGCGGCCCGCACGAGCGAAACGGTCATCGGGGGCGCGAGGGGTTCCAGCTTCTCCGCGATCCGCTCCCAGCCGATCTTGATCAACATCATGCGGACCCGCTCGAAGAGGTCCTCCAACTGGAGCAACTTCAACGGGCATTTCGTCTCCAGATACTGCTCGATGCCGCCACGGATGTCCGCGATGAACGGAAAATCCTCGTGATCCGCCGCCAGTGCGGCACGTCGGAGTGCGTCATCCAGCCACGCCGTATCGTAATCAGCCACCTGATGGCGGCCGATTTGAAGCACGGGGCGATTGCCGATGAAGGAGATCACTGGGAAGATTTGACGGTGGGACCGATGCGGGGAAAGTGGACGATTGGAAAATAGATCGCCGGATCAGGCGGTGAGTAAAATGATTTTTCAGTCTTTAAACAGCCGCCTCTGGAATGGATCGCGGGCGGCCCGGCGGGAGAGGGATTGGATTTCCGCGATGAATTCGTTCACATCCTCGAACTGTCGGTAAACCGAGACGTAGCGGACGTAGGCGACCGGATCGATCTGATGGAGCTTGTCCATCACCTTGGCACCGATGATCGCGGAGGGAACCTCGCTGAGGTGGTCCTTGTGAAGGTCCGTGAGGATTTCCTCCACCGCGCGGTCCAGGCGGTCCATCGGCACGGGGCGTTTTTCGCAGGCCTTGATCAGGCCGCTCATCAGTTTTTCCCGGTTCAACGCCTCGCGCGCGCCGTCCCGTTTCACCACCCGGAGTTCCGTGCGTTCGATCTGCTCGTAGGTGGTGTAGCGGTAGGTGCATTTGAGGCATTCCCGCCGCCGCCGGATCGTCGTACCATCCTTTGAGGACCTCGAATCGAGGACCTTGTCTTTGAGGGAACCACATTGGACGCAGCGCATGAAGACAGATAGGGAACAACGTGGCCCATCCTAGGGACACATCCGGTAGGGTCAAATTAAAACCTACGCCATATTTAGTAGTTGGCGGCGAATTGTCGGGAATTCCAAAAGGAAGATTTTGAAATTTTGACAACCTGTTTTTTAAGGAGGAACTCCGGTCCGACAGGGATGCCGCACGGTATCCGGGCCATCACGCCTTTTTCTTCGCGAGCTGCTCGTCCCGCATCCCGCCGATGAAAAGCAGGAGTGCCGCGACGCAGATGCAGGAATCCGCAACGTTGAACGCGGGCCACCAGCCCTGGCTCGAGGGCACGAGCTTGTCGTAGAGGGGAAGCTTGAATGCGAGGAAATCCACCACATATCCCTCGGACAGGCGTTGCCAGAAAGAGGCTCCCTTGTAGGCATCCAACAGAAAACCCTGCACCAGGCGGTCGGTGAGATTTCCAAAAATTCCACAAAGCAGCAGCGCGACGGCCACTTGGGAGAGAGGGTGGTTGAACACGCCTTTTTTCCAAAAGATCCGGATCATCGTCAGGGCGATGATGGGAACGACCAAAAACACGATGGGAGCCCACGACGATCCGTTGCCAAAACCGAAAGCCACTCCCTGGTTGTGGACGCGCACCAGATGAAAGAAATCCTCGACCACCGGCTGGATCTTGAATGACGACGTCGAACCCATCGGAGGATCCGGAAAATTCATCACCGTCCAGAACTTCGTGATCTGATCGAGCACGTAAAGCGGCAGGCTGAGGAAGAGGAGAAGCTTGGCAAGTGACATGAAGGAGAAATGGGGAAGAATGGCAGGACGCGGGCTTTATCTTTGGAACAATCGCACCCTAGTCAACGACCACATTTCCAATTCCCTGCTCCGGTCTGTCACTTTTTCGCTTTTCTGCGGAATGGATGGAGGAATTGCTTCCAGTAACCCTGCGGGACGGGATGGCCGCCGATGCCATAACCCTCGGGCCAGCGGTTGTCCTCCGGCAGGTGGTGGGTGCCGAAGAGCTTGTCATACCAAGGAAAATGGACCGCGAAATTGACGTCGATGGCCTCCTTTTCGATTCCGTGATGCCAATGGTGGAATCTCGGGGTGACGAGGAACTTTTCCAGGAATCCGAAACGGAAGCCGAAATTGGCATGTACGAACGTCGCGTACATGTAGACGATGAGCAGATAGGCGTTCACCGCACCCGGACTGAAACCGAGCACGATCATCGGGATGACCGTGGTGCCGCGGAGGACCAGGATTTCCAGAAAATGCATCCGGGCTCCCGCCATCCAATCCATGCACTGGGCCGAGTGATGCACGGAGTGGAAGCGCCACAGCATGGGCACGCGATGAAAGGTGCGGTGCACCCAGTACTGCACGAAGTCCGTCAGCAGCATGATGCAGATGACCTGGACCACGAACGGCAGTGCCGCCACCCATGCCCGGAAGGCACTCCACGATGTGACCGCCAGCAAGGTATTGGCCGGCAGCATCGAAAGCCATGTCAGCACCTGCACCAACATGCTGCTGATGAAGAAATAAAACAGGTCCTCGCGCCACTCGTAGCGGAAGATCCCCTGTTCCGACCGGTTCGGGAAAAGGTTCTCCACGGGAACGAACACCAGGCCGGTCAGCAGCAGCCGCAACAGGAAGAAATCGAGGCCGAGGTAGTAGGGCGTCGCGTCGGCGGCGAGGGGTGCCAGGCCGTTGCCACAGATCGTCAGACCGAGCAGGCTGAGGACCATGGCGGTCATTCCGAGCGTTTTGGTCGGGCGCAGCAGCAGGCTCAGAAGAGAAAAGACAAACGCGAGGATGATGGTTCCGAAAAGTGCGGGGCGGTACCACCCGGTCTCATGCAGCTTCGCCAGTTCCCGAATGCTGAAGACCCCGGGAAACCATACGCAGAGAATGCCCCCCAAAGCCGCCAGGGCCAGGATGATGCCCAGGGCTCCGCTCCACCAGCCGCTGCCGAAGGATCGCAGGGCGGCGGGAACCTCCAGTTCGTGGCGGATCTGCTGCCGGACGTCTCTCAGGCTTTTCATCGCGCCATGTTCCTCCAGTGGCTGCCGCTTGGCAAGCGGACTTCCGATGACCTGCGCCGGGCATGTCGGATTCACGAAGCAACGGCCACATGTCGACCAACGAAGCCGGAGGACCGATGGGCTTCCGGGATGTTGTCGACATGGGGATGACCGCCTGTGGGAAGCGTTTCAGCCTGCCACCTCATCGCATCGCTCGCAAAGTCCGCTTTCCAGCAGCGGCTCGTGCTTGCGGCAGCGGGGGCAGAGCGAAAGATCCGTCTTGCGGGCGCTTGCGGAGAGTTCGTCGCCCACCGTGGCGGTCAGACCGGCGATGATGAAGAACTCGGTGGCGAACGCGCGGTCATTGAGCAGATCCAGCAAAGCGGCGTCGTCCGCAGGGATCGTCAGCGTGACATCCGCCTCGTTGTTGCGGGTGAACTCCTTGGCCTGGATGCGTCCTTCGATCGCGGTCTGGATGGCATACTTGATTTCGAAAAGGCGGTTGGCCCTCGCGGTCGCATCGCCGGGGGCGAACGCGGCGTCGGGTTCCGGGAAATCCTGTTCGTGCACGGTGCCGGTGGTGAAGCCGGCGTGCTCCCACGCCTCGTCCGCGGTGAAGGCGAGGATGGGGGCGAGCAGTTTCGCGATGCTGGTGAAGATCTCATGCATCGCGGCCTGTGCCGCCAGACGACGTGGCGAGTCCGCCGCATCGCAATACATGCGGTCCTTTGTCGCATCAATGTAGACGGCGGAAAGATCGGCGGTGCAGAACTGGTTGAGCGAGTTGAAGACCTTGCGGAATTCGTAAGCGTCATAAGCCTTGCGGCATTCGGCCACGACCTCATGGAGGCGCTCCAGGATCCAACGGTCCAACAGCGTGTATTCCGGATTTTCAACCGGTTTGAAGCCGTCGAGATTTCCCAACAGGATCCGCAGGGTGTTACGCAGGCGGCGATACGGCTCGGCGACCTGCTTGAAGAGATCCTCGCCGAACGGGACCTCGTTCTGCCAGTCCACCGACGACACCCAGAGGCGCACGATGTCGGCTCCGTACTGGTTGTAGAAATGCGCGGCATCCGTGGGCTTGCCGGCCTTCGCGGCGTCGGACTTGGAGATCTTCTTCTTGTCCTTGTCTACCACGAAGCCGTGGGTCATCACCGTCTTGTAAGGTGCCGCACCGCGATAGCCCGTGCTGAGCATCAGGGAGCTCTGGAACCAGCCGCGGTGTTGGTCGGTGGCTTCCAGATAGAGATCGGCGGGCGCGTGGAGTTCCGGATGGGCGTCGAGCACGGCGGCATGCGAGCAGCCGGAGTCGATCCACACGTCGAGCGTGTCGCGGCATTTTTTCACACCGGCGGGCAGGCCCAGCAATCCGGCCAGTTCGGCATCGGATTTCTCAAACCAGATGTTCGTGCCTTCCTTGTCGAAGAGGTCCGCCACCTTGTTCGCCAGTTCGGCGGAGAGGATGGTTCCGCCATCCTCATCGAAGAAAACGGGCAGCGGCACACCCCAGGTGCGCTGGCGCGAGATGCACCAGTCCGGGCGGCTTTCGACCGTGCCGTAGATGCGGTTCCGCCCCCAGGACGGCAGCCACTCGACCTTGTCGATCTCCGTGAGCGCCTGTCCGCGCAGGGTTTCGAGCGAGATGAAGAACTGCTCCACCGCGCGGAAGATGATCGGTGTTTTCGAGCGCCAGCAATGCGGATAGGAGTGCTTGTAGACTTCCTGGCCGAGCAGGTGGCCGGATTCGGTCAGGATCTCGATGATGCGGCCGTTCGATTTGAAAACGTGGGCTCCCACGAGTTCTTCAACGCCGACCTCTTCGGTGAACTTGCCTTCGTTGTCCACGGGCGAGAGCACTGCGAGGCCGTTCTGCTGGCCGGCGACGTAGTCGTCCGCACCGTGACCAGGGGCGATGTGGACCGCGCCGGTGCCGGTGTCCGTGGTGACGAAATTCGCGAGGATGAGCTTCGACGTGCGGTCGAGGAACGGGTGCCCGGCTTCGAGTCCTTCGAACTCGCGGCCCTTGCTCTCCTTGATGGTTTCCGCGAGGGCGAATCCGGTTTTCTCCGTGAAGGCTCCGATCAGCTCACGAACGATGACGAACGTTTCGACCACGTCGTCCTTGATGAATTTTCCAACGACGTAGGTGAACTCCGGGTGCAGCGCGATGCCGAGGTTCGCCGGAAGGGTCCAAGGGGTGGTGGTCCAGATGACCATGCTCGCCTGTCCGGCGAATTCGCCGGAGACGAGCGGGAATTTCACGAAGATGGCCGGGCTCTCCTTGTCCTGATACTCGACCTCGGCCTCGGCGAGCGCGGTCTGCGCGCCGTAAGACCACTGGACGGGTTTCTTCGCCTGATAGATGGAGCCGTTCTCCACCAGCTTGGCGAAGACGCGCACGATGTTGGCCTCGTAGCCGGGGTCCATCGTGAGATAAGGGCTTTTCCAATCGCCGAAAACCCCGAGACGACGGAACGATCCGCGCTGGATGTCGATGTATTTCAGGGCGAATTCCGTGCAGCGGCGGCGGATTTCCGCAGGCTCAAGTCCGGCGGTTTCCTTGACCACCTTGAACTCGATCGGCAGTCCGTGACAGTCCCAGCCCGGTACGAATGGCGCGGCGAAACCGGCCATGGTCTTGGATTTCACCACCAGGTCCTTGAGCAGCTTGTTCAGGGCGGTGCCCATGTGGACGTCGCCGTTCGCGAACGGCGGGCCGTCATGGAGGAGGAATTCCGGAGCGTTCTGGGCGCGGCGGCGGCCCAGAATCTTTTGATAAAGCCCCTCGTTTTCCCAGCGCTCGAGGCGTCCGGGTTCGTTCTGCACGAGGTCTCCCCGCATCGGGAATGTGGTCTGCGGGAGAGTCAGGGTGTCTTTGTAATTCGGGGCTGCGCTCATGACGGGGCGCGGACGCTAGCAACCCGCCCCCGCGGGGTCAACCACTGGAAATCGCCGGAGAAATCGAAATCCGGGTCCCTTGCCAGGGCGATGCGCCGCCCTATTTCAGTTCCTTGATCCAGAGCAGGATGCTTTCCAGTTCCGGCTCGCTGAGCACCCCGGAGTAACTTCCCATTCCGAGAGCGTAGCCCTCGACGATGTTTTTGGCGGGTTCGAGGATGGCGTCCCGCAGGTAAGCGTCATCGGCGGTCCGGCGGGTGCCGTCGGTGAAGCGTCGCTCCGATCCGTAGAGTTTTTTCCATGTCGGGCCGCTGTGTCCCCCGTTGGTCTCCTCCACAGAGTGGCAGGCAAGGCATCCGTAACGGGTGGCGAGTTCCCGGCCACGTCCGGCGCTTGGCGGGGTTTCATCCTTGGGCGCGTCCCGGACCGTTGCCAGAGAGTCATCCAATGCGGGCGGCTCGAATCCCAATTTCGTCCAATCCGCGGCAGGCGGTGCCGTGACCGTGAAATAAACAGGACGCATCGCCGACTTCAGGCCCTTCACCTGGAAGCCGTGCGAAAGTTCCAACTGCATCGTCGGCTTCAAGCCGGGGATATGCACGAAGACACTTTTCCTGTCCTTGGAAAGGAACGTCCCACCGGTGGCGACGGGATCCACTCCTTCCGAGCCATCGCGTTTCAGGCGCGGGGAGCCATAACCGCCGCTGCGGCGGTATTGCCACTCCTTCGCCCGGGCGAGTTCCGGTGAAACCTCGTCCAGCTCGCCGTTGAATTTCAGGATCACTCCTTCCTTCACGGCAAAGGCATTGATCGGCTCGGAAAACGGCCCTTCCGTCGCCCGCAGCCTCGCCAGGCCTTCGAGTTCCCTGACCTGCGAATCGTAAATACGGAATCCCGCGAACCAGATCGAACCATCGGTCGGATGGACATTGCCATGGAGCAGCGGGATTTCCGTGTCGATGTCCAAGGGGATCACCGCGCCCTCGACCGAAGGCCAGGTCCCTGCGTGCCGCACCAGGAACAGGCGGCCTGTCCCGTAGGAAAGCTGCATGACGCCACCCTCCCACGCGCGGAACCCGGTGCCGCGCAGCCAGAGCGGGGATGACGATGAGTTGTCCTGGTCGTGCGGGATCCACACCGCCGGAGGAGATACCTTCCGTTTGCCGCCGCCATAGCCGAAGTGGGATCCGGGCATCACGGGAAATGATCCGGACGAGGGAACCCAGTGACCCTGCTGTTCCGACATCACGATGTGCCCGGTGACCGGGTCGCGGGCGAAAAAAGGTTCCCGCGCCCGGGTGGAGACGACGTCCAGTTTCCTGCCGTCCGGTGAGATTTCCAGAATCGCTCCGGAGTGGGGGTTGTCGGGAATCTTGCCGGTGATCGAGCGGTCGTCGGTCATGATGCCGCCGATCGAAGCCCACGTCCGCCCTGTCTGGTCCACCTCCATGTCCAGCGGGTATCCGCGCGATCCCACGGTCTGGTGGATCAAACTACTATGATTCTCGTAGAAATCCGTTTCGCCGTCGCCGTTCAGGTCCTTCAGGCGGACGATGCCGTTCCGGGTGAAGACCTGCACCACGCCCCCGACCTGGCCGATGGACAAGGGTTCGCTCAACCCTCCCGCGATCCGCGTCCAGCGCGCGCGGTCCCCGCCGAGCCCGAGACGCCACACATCGCCCTCGAATGTCACCATCACCGCGGCATCCGGAGAGAGGAATGCGATGTCCGCCGGACGGACCCGGCGTTTCCACGGGTTTTCGGTGGGCAGCGGCAGGCGGTCCAACGCCCAGCCCGGGCCGCTGCCGGCCTCCTTGCGGAAACGGGTCTCCACAGGTTTCAGCCACCTTCCCGTGGAGGCTGTCGGAACAGGCGGCGTGCCGGCCGGCGCGGCGATCCGTTTGCTGCCGTAAACGTAGCTGACGCGCCGCCCGGATTTTCCCGCCGCCAGTCTGGCGATCAGCTTGCCCTCCTCCGCCTTGAACGTCAGGCCCGCGTGGTTGGACGCCACATGCAGCTTCCCGGATGAGGCCTCCTGAGCCGTGGGCTTCACGGTGAAGTTCCCGCCCGCGACGAGAAACACCAGCTCCGGTCCCGGTCCTGCGGCGAGATGGCGGATCAGACCGTCGCCGCTTTTTTCAAACCACTCTTCAATCACGACCCCGTTGGATTCATAGGAAATCACCGCCTGTTCCCCAGCGAGCCGGTAGCCGAGGAACCTTCTTCCGCTCTCCTCAAGTCCTCCCCGTCCGGCGTCGTCTCCGTAGACCGGTCTCGGATCCGTCATGACCTCCTCCACAGTCCTTCCCACCCCTGGCAGCGCGGGAGCGAGGCTGGTTCCTTTTCCGGTGGGTTCCGGCGGATTGACGGTGCCTCTCCGCGTCGGTTCGTCCCACGATGCCTGGGACATCGTTTCCAATGAAAGGGGAGGGGTGGCCGCCGGCGGGGCGAACCATAGCACGGGGCGCAGAAGGTCCTGGTCGAAGGCCACCCATTCCCGCGCTCCGAGCCGGATCAGCAATCCTCGGGCGACCACTCCATTTTCCTCTGTCCGTATGGGGCTGCAGTATAATGGCAGCGAGGGATCGAAAAACGGCCCCGCTCCGACCGCGGTTGAAACAACCGCCAACAGAACCGCGCAAACCCGTGACCAAACTCCGTTCGTTTTCTCAAGCATGTGACACGTTCTTCAGTTCCCCGGAATTTGACGGGCGCTGCTCCGGATGGATGCGCGCCATTGACTGCGAGCGGGCTCCGTCCGCTGTGAGGCGCGGCATTGCGGGGAGCGGGGTGTGTTTCATGGATGATTCGGAAGACGATTGGAGTTCGATGCCCCGTAGGACGGCCGCTCTCTAGGACGCTGGGACGAGCATGAATGTTTCGGACGAGTGACGGACTTAGCAAGAAAACGTCCGGGAAATGACGGAAATACCAGATCGAAAGGCGGTTTCGCACTCCTTGATGAAGTGTCGACGGATCATTCGGCACCCTCTGCCGAACCCGTCCTTTCCCTCCTGGATGAGGCACTGCCGCATGACGGCCGCCGCTTTCGTTCATCCACCTGTAAGAGAGTCCATCGGCATGATCGGAATCTTGCGATGATCGGATTCGTCCCTTGGCATGGAATCGAGGGGCCATGTCATTCAAGAATCGCATCACTGAAGAAAACTATAATTATTTTCAAATATATATTGACGGTCGGATGTTATCTAATTATTCGTTTTCCACCTTCAGCAAGCCATGTCCTCCCCATCATTCCACTCCAAGCATCCGCAGCCGACCCGGTGGTCGCTGGGTATGGGAATGTCCAAGGGCATTGAGCAGGTCCGTCACGGTCTCGAATCAGGGACAGGAATACTCAACTCAGGCTTTGCGGATCAATTCCTTACCAAGGAGGCAGGCAGGTAGTTCACGATCCACACGGATCATTCGATTTTTTCGAGAACCCCGCCCGTTCCAGTAGCCGGCGGGGTTTTTGTTTTGCCGGTTTTCACCCGGTGATTCCCACGGGAGCGGCAATTCAATCCAGATTTAAAACCAAACCTATCACTTAAAATGATTTTCAAATGACAAGCATTCCGGCGTGAACCCATCCGGTTCCATTCAATGGATGGCCCGGATCATCAGGTAAAAACCAAGTCCTTCGAAAAGCGGATCATCGGATGATGATCGGCCGCCGGACGGGTGCTGCTTGTGGATCCATGCTCCGGATAGATATATGAAACAGAGGCTTCGACATGAATTTATATAACTTCATGGCAGGGGAGGTGTGCCTGAAACACTGAAAGATCCGCCGAGAAATCATCCTGCGGGTGCGAGTCCGTCACCGGACTGGCAGCGGTGTTTGTTTTCATTTCATAACATGCGGCCATCGTCCAAAAGCAGGACATCTGGCTTCCAATCAGGGAATGCCGGTGCGAATCCGGCTGGCCGCGCCAATTTTCCAAAAACAGCGGAGTAGCCAAGTGGTAAGGCAACGGTCTCATACGCCGTGTACCGCCGGTTCGAATCCGGCCTCCGCATCCACATTTTCATACAATCGCGCGCGAGGAAGACAGTAATCCGCCTCGTTTGGGACGAGGATACACCCGGGGCGGCACCGGGGCGCGCGACCATTCTCGAACTCCTCCTCAGCCCGGTGGCGTGGCAGCGGCCTTGCAAGATCGCGGCGCGAAGCCGTGCGGAGGGACCACGGCTGTGTAGCTGAGACAGATCAGCGTCCCGCTGAAGACGGGGAGAGTCCGGTGCGATATCGGATGCAGCCGCCATTTTCCAATGTTGATCATGATGTAAGAGCAGCATCCCGCCCTGTGAAGGCGGCCGTACGGGTGCGAGTCCCGTTGATCAACCCAATTTCCCAGCCCCGTAGCTCAACCAGATAGAGCATCCGACTTTGAATCGGAAGGTTGACGGTGCGAACCCGTCCGGGGCCGCCATTTTCCAACGATTTTTCCGTCGGTTGATCCGGCTGCGTCCGTGTGGCGCATCCCGACCAGCCGTCGGCGGATTTCATATCTCCCGGCGTAGCCCAAAGCAGAGGCAACGAGCTTAGAACTCGTCCAGTGCGGGTTCGAGTCCCGCCGCCGGGACTTTTTTTCATCAGATCGCGTAGCCCAACCGGCAGAGGCACGGCGTCGAGAGCGCCGCAGGTGCTGGTTCGAATCCAGCCGCGATCACCACTTTCCGAACCCGAAGCTTAGGCAGCGAAGCATCCGGCTTTTAATCGGACGAGCAGGGCGCGAGTCCCTGCGGGTTCACTTTTTCAAAACCAACCCCATACCACCATGAGTCCCAGAACATTATCCATCATTCCCACTTTGAACAAAAACATCACTTCATCCCATTTCATTCATGAATTCCAATTCCATTGCGAATCACTTCGCCCGCATGGGCGCGAGGTTTCGCACCGTCCAACCTGAACCGACCCGCTTCAGACAACGGACGCTTGATTACACTCTGGATCTCGCCCACGACAAGCGTGGCCAGATCTTCGAACTGCGCGGAGAGACGGACCGTCTGGCCGGACTCGATGTGCAGGTCCTCCAATGCGGAAAGGCCGAACGCCACCTCCTGCTGCTCGTGAAAACCGGGGAAACGAAAGACCGTTTCCTTTGTGGCCACGACGAGCGCGAGTGGTTCGTGGCGGCCATTCCCGGCAATGCCAGCAACATCGTCCAAGCGAAGCTGGCGTTGCAGCCACCCGGTGTGAGGCATGCCGCCATCCAGGCGGGACTCGGTCCGCGCGAGCGGATCCGCCGTCACAACCGCGCGTTCCTCCGACAAGGTGAATGGTTCTTCGTGCCGGCCCCCGGTCTGCATGTGGATTCCCGCCTCATCTTGAAAAACGAGCCGATCCGCCGGGGGGCGGGCAAACCACACATGGTTGCCGAAGTCTTCCGCTCGGGAGGCGAGAGCATCCTCATCTGCCACAAGCATCCGAATGGTGTGAGCGAGACCGAATATAAGAAAATACTCGCGAACACACCTGGTGCCGGCCGTTGGGGCTGGGAACGCCGCGTCCGCAATGCGGGCGTCTTCGCACGCGGGGCCGTAAAGCACCGCGACCATGCCACGCTCACCCTGCATGACTGGCACCAGGTGCTCATGAACACCGAAAGCAGCACCCGCCAGATGGCGAATGTCGCTTTCATCGATTGAGCGGACACACAGGCCGGGGAGGCAGTATCCAGGTCTCCCCGGCTTCATCTGTGATGAAGAAAACAAACACCGCCCCGGGTTTCCCCACATTCATTTACATAACCAAAAATTTATTTTGAAAACCAAAGATCTCAGACTGCTCGGCGTGCCGGATGGCGAGCCGATGCAACACGCGCAGGACTTCATCCGGCGCTATATGGCGGAGGGCCACGAAGGCAGGCGCCTCGGTGAGGAAATTTTCCAAATCGTCGCCGACCCATCCGGCTATTTCCAAGACCCGTTGCGTGCCCCGCTGGCCCGTTCGGTTTATCGTCCCGCCTACACGCCGCGCGCGGAACTCGCTCCCTGGCGACAGTGGGGCGATGACCTGGAGGCGGATGCCGTGAGGCAGATGGCGAATTCGTGCGCCCTTCCCGTCGCGGTGGCGGGCGCGCTCATGTCGGACGCGCACCCCGGTTACGGCCTGCCCATCGGTGGCGTTCTTGCCACAGAAAATGCCGTGATTCCCTACGCCGTCGGTGTCGATATCGCCTGCCGGATGAAACTAACCGTTTACGACCGCAAGGCTGGCGTCATTGCCGGGCAGCGCGATCGTCTGGCGAACATCATCGAGAGCGAGACGAGGTTCGGCATCGGCTGCACCTTCAAGGACCGCCGGAACCACGATGTCATGGACGACGATTGGTCGGTTTCCCCGGTCACGAGGCGTCTGCGTGACAAGGCGTGGACGCAGCTCGGCACCAGCGGCAGCGGAAACCATTTCGTCGAGTTCGGCGCGTTCACCGTGACGGACGACGAACTGGGTTTTCCGCCGGGCGAATACCTGGCGTTGCTCAGCCACTCGGGATCGCGCGGAACCGGAGCGATGGTTTGCGATACCTACAGCAAGCGAGCGATGGCCCGCCGCTCGAACCTGCCGAAGGAACTCAAGCACCTGGCATGGCTCACGCTCGATGAGGAGGATGGGCAGGAATACTGGAACGCCATGAACCTGATGGGACGCTACGCCGCTGCGAACCATGAGCTCATCCACAAGCATATCGCGAAAAAAGTGGGCGCGCGCGTCATGCTCGACATCGAGAACCACCACAACTTCGCGTGGAAGGAGGAGCATGTCGTCAACGGCCGGAAGCGCGAACTCATCGTGCATCGCAAGGGAGCGACTCCGGCGGGGAAGGGGGTGTTGGGAATCATTCCCGGCTCCATGGCCACTCCCGGGTTCGTCGTCCGGGGCAAGGGGAAACCCGAGTCGCTGAACAGCGCGTCCCATGGCGCGGGACGCGTGATGAGCCGCAGCAAGGCGCTGCAAACATTTACCTGGAGCGGAACGAAAAAACTGCTCGCCGAGCGCGGAGTCGAACTCCTGTCCTCCGGACTGGACGAGGTTCCCGGTGTTTACAAGGACATCCACTCGGTCATGTCCGCGCAAACTGACTTGGTCGAAGTGCTCGGGAGATTCGATCCGAAGATCGTGAAAATGTGTCCGCCCGGAGAACGGGCGGAAGATTAGTAAAAAAACAGAAGACTTGAAGACATAAGACACAAGAAGGGACCGGAGACAGGGGATCGCGGATGAGAGCGGTCCGAACATTTCCGATTCCCATATCCATCATCCCCTAACCGAAAAATGAAATCCATCCTCCACAAATCCACGGTGCTGGTGCTGAACCGCAATTGGCAGGCGATCCACGTGAAAACGCCGGCCGAGGCGTTCTGCATGATGGCGACCGGAGCGGCGAACGGCCTCGACATCCGGGGTGAGGATTTCATCTCGCCATTGAAATGGGAGGACTGGCTCCGGTCTCCGGTCCGTGAGGAGGACCAGGCGGTGAACACTCCGCGAGGTGCCGTGCGCGTGCCCACCGTCATTGTCGCGGCGAACTACTCGAAGATCCCGTTGTGCCAACCCCGCTTCGGCGCGCGCGGCATTTGGGAGCGGATGGCGGCATCTGCCAATACACGGGCCGCAAGCTCGCGCCCGGTGAGGGCAATATCGACCACGTCATTCCCCGTTCCCGCGGCGGGGCGTCGTCTTGGGAGAACTGCGTGTTGTCCCATCGCTCGGTGAATGAGAAAAAGGCGGACCGCCTGCCCCACGAGGCGGGACTGCACCTGCTGCGGAAACCGAACGCGCCGCGAGCCCTTCCCGCCACCGTGTTGATCAAGAATCACCACGGCATCCGCGATTGGCAGAGGTTCCTCGCTCCGTTCAGCGGGCATGCCGCGTGAGGAGCGGTTTCTATTCCGCTCCTTGTGTGACCGGGACATTCCTCCCCTCCCCTCGTCAGATCCCGCCGGACATTCGCTCCGGCGGGATCCGACCGCATGGGTGAACAAGCTCCGGCGCTATTGCCAAGCCGCCGAATGTCTGCCAACTCTGGTCCATGCATTTACCTCGCCGTTTTTCCCTGCTCGGGTGCGCTGTGCTCGTTTCCACCGTCGGCTTGGCCGCTGCGGAGGATTTCTCATTCGACACCCTGCGCGCGAAAGCCCGGAAAATGGCGGCGGAACCCTATGCCGCTCCGAAGCTCGAACTGGCGGATTTCTGGAAAAAACTGACCTACGACCAGCACCGTGACATCCGTTTCAAAATGGAGTCCGGGCTGTGGGCGGAGGAAAAGGAGCCGTTTTCCATCGATTTCTTCCACCCCGGTTGGACGGCGAAGAAGATGGTGACGATCCACGAGGTGGTGGACGGCAAGGCCGGGCCGTTGGTTTTCGATCAAAAACTGTTCGACTACGGGAAACAGAAGATCCCTGCCGGGACACCCTCGCCACAGGGTTACGCCGGGTGGCGGGCGCGCACCCATCTGAACACGGCGGACTACATGGACGAGTTCCTCGTTTTCATGGGAGCGAGTTATTTCCGTGCGATCCCGAAGGACGCCCCATACGGACTTTCCGCCCGCGGACTCTCGATCAACAGCGGCCTGCCGGGCGTGCCGGAAGAGTTTCCAGACTTCTCGGAATTCTATCTGGAAAAGCCGGCGATGGATTCGAAGTCCATGCGCGTGAGCGCGTTGCTCACCGGCGAGAGTGTGGCGGGAGCCTACCAGTTCACCATCACTCCCGGCGTGGAAACCGTGGTGGAGGTGACGGCGGAACTCACGCTTCGCAGGCCGGTCGCGCAACTCGGTCTGGCTCCCTTTTCGTCGATGTATTGGTTTGGCGAGGGGACCCACCCGAAGCCGCTGGATTTCCGCCCGGAGGTCCACGACAATGACGGATTGCTGATGGAACTCGGCAGCGGCAACCTCCACTACCGCCCGCTGGAAACAACCAAGGACCAGTTCCGCCACTGCGTCTTCACCATGGAGAAGCCGCGCTCCTGGTCACTGCTGCAGCGGGATCGGTCGTTCGCCTCCTATCAGGACCCGGAGGCGCTTTACCACAACCGCCCGAGCGTGAGGGTCGAGCCGGTCGAGGGATTCGATTTCGGCAAACTCCACCTCATTGAAATGCCGACCAAGGACGAGACGGACGACAACGTGATCCTTCTGTGGGAGCCCACCCCCGGACTTGAAGTCGGCAAGCCCTACAAATTCCATTACCGCCTGCGCTGGATGCGTGATCCCAAGCCATCGGGAATCTTCACCGTCCGCGCGACCCGCCACGGCACGCCGGTTCAAAAGCCGGATCAGGTGCTGATGGCCATCGATTTCGCAAAACCGCTCAACCCCGAACTCAAGGTGGGTGATCCGAAATGGGATGACATTTCCAAGCTGAAGCCCGTCGTGACCATCAATCAAAAATCCGTGAAACTCCTGCACGTCGGCCTCTCCGACCTCAGCATGCCGAACGTGGACGATCTTCCCGCCGGTCTCGGCCGGAGCGACAAGCTCCACATGCCGCAGGTGCTGCGCGCGTTTTTCGTCTGCGAACCACCCAAGGACCTGGCGGACATGGACATGACATGCGAGCTCCAGGACGAGACCGGCAAGTGCGTGTCCGAGCGGTGGGTGTATCTGTGGAAGAAGTGAGCCGGTGTTTGAGGAACAGTTTGTTTTGGTTAAATAATCATAATTAGAATAATTCTTGATATTGATCGCGACGGTCCTACTTTGCCGCCGCGATGGTCAACCCAAACCCCGAATTTTCTGCCGAAACCGAGATCCCTGAGGAGATCTCCGGTCTCCGCATGACGCGCCAGCGCCAGGAGGTTTACCGCATCCTCATGCAGGAGCGGAACCACCCGACAGCGAACGACGTTTTCATGCGGGTCAAGGACCGCTTGCCAAACATCTCGCTTGCAACGGTTTACAACTGTCTCGAGGCGTTGGTCCAGCACGGCATCATCCGTCAGGTGAACTTCGAGCGCTCGTCATCCCGCTACTGCTCGAATCTTCAGGAGCACGGACACTTCCATGACAAGAGCACGGGAGTCATCCATGACGTCGTTTTCAAGCCCGGCATCAATCTCACCGATGTGCTCGACCTCCCGCCCGGAGCCCTCGTCGAGGACGTCGAAATCACGTTGCGTGGCAAGATCGCCACCGCCTGAACCTCTATTCCTTACCAATCTTTTCCAAAAAATGAGCCTGCAAATCACCAATCTCCACGCCACCCTCGAAGATGGCACTGAAATCCTCAAGGGGGTCAACCTGACCATCCCGAAAGGCGAAGTCCACGCCATCATGGGACCCAACGGATCCGGAAAATCCACCCTTTCCAAGGTCATTTCCGGTCACGAGAGCTACGTCGTCACCGGAGGTTCCGTGACCCAGGACGGTGAGGAGATTTTGGGCAAATCCATCGACGAGCGTTCGCGCGGCGGCATTTTCCTCGCCTTCCAATATCCGTCCGAGGTTCCCGGTGTCTCGAATGCGAACTTCATCCGCGCCGCGTTGCAGGCCCGCCTCCCGAAAGGCCAGGAGATCGACGCCGTCGCTTATTACAAGAATCTCTATTCGAAAATGGACCACCTTGAGATGGACCGGAAGTTCACCGCCCGTGCCGTGAACGAAGGCTTTTCCGGAGGCGAGAAAAAGCGCAACGAGATCCTCCAGATGATGATGCTCGAGCCCGAATACTGTATTCTCGATGAGACGGACTCCGGTCTCGATATCGACGCGCTCAAGATCGTCGCCAAAGGCGTGAATGCCATGCGCTCGCCGGAGCGCGGCATGCTTCTCATCACCCACTACCAGCGCCTTCTCGACTACATCAAGCCGGATTACGTCCACGTCATGGCGGAAGGAAGGATCGTCCGTTCCGGTGGCCCCGAGCTCGCTCTGGAACTGGAAAAAGACGGCTACGAATTCCTCAAGGAGCCCGCATTGGCCTGAGATTCCTAAATTTACGAACATCATGTCCTACGACACCACAGACGTTCTTGACCACGAAACCCGCGAGGCGATCGACATCGACCGCACGAAGGGTGACTTCACCTTCCCGGAGCGCAACAAATTCGACGCCGGGCGCGGACTGACCGCCGCGACCATCGACTACATTTCCGATGTCAAAAACGATCCGGACTGGGTGCGTGAATTCCGCCACAAGGCGCTGAAGACCTTCGAGGAAAAGCCGATGCCCACCAACTGGGCGACGAAGGATCTGGAAAACATCAACTTCGATGAGATCCGTTACTATCTTTCGGACGGAGAAAAGCCGAAGCGTTCGTGGGATGACGTCCCCGCGGATGTCTTGGAAACCTTCGAGCGTCTCGGCATCCCCCAGCAGGAGCGCGCGTTCCTCGCCGGCGTGGAGGCGCAGTTCGACTCGGAAGCCGCTTATTCGAACGTCAAGGAAGAGCTCACCAAACAAGGGGTGATCTTCGTGAATTCGACAGAAGGCCTGAAGGAGCATGAGGAAATCTTCCGCCCCTATTTCGGCAAGGTCATCCCTACCGGCGACAACAAGTTCTCCGCTTTGAACTCCGCCGTTTTCTCCGGTGGTTCGTTCATCTACATCCCGAAAGGACTCAAGCTCAAGCAACCGCTGCAGGCCTATTTCCGCATCAATTCGGAAAACTTCGGCCAGTTCGAGCGCACGCTCATCATCGCCGACGAAGGTGCGGAACTGATGTACATGGAAGGCTGCACCGCGCCGAAGTTCGAGACCGCCACGCTGCACTCCGCCGTTGTGGAACTCGTCGCGCTCAAGGGGGCGAAGATCCAGTACGTCACGGTTCAGAACTGGTCTTCAAATGTCTTCAACCTCGTCACCAAGCGCGGCCTGGCGATGGAGGATGCCGAAGTCCGCTGGATCGACTGTAACATCGGTTCACGCCTCACGATGAAATACCCGGGCGTGATCATGAAGGGCAAACGTGCCCGTGGTGAGGTCATTTCCATCGCCCTCGCGAACACCGGCCAGCATCAGGACACCGGCGCGAAGATGATCCACGCCGCCGATGACACGACCTCCAACGTCGTTTCCAAATCCATCTCCGTCGGGGAAGGACGCTCCACCTACCGTGGCCAGGTCCACATTCCGAAGCACCTCAAGGGCTGCAAAAACAACACCGAGTGCGACGCCCTGCTCATCAACAGCAACAGCCGCACCGACACCTACCCGGCCATCACGGTAAAAGGCAACCGCCACGCCACGCAGCACGAGGCGTCCGTCAGCCAGGTTTCGGATGACATGCTTTTCTACATGCAGCAGCGCGGCCTCAGCGAAGGACAGGCCATGTCCCTCGCGGTGAACGGATTCATCAACGACCTCGTCCGTGAGTTCCCGATGGAATACTCCGTCGAACTCAAGCGGCTCATCGATTTGGAAATGGAAGGCTCCGTCGGCTGATGCCATCCCAGAATCGACCAAATATTCCAGCTCCACTTTTCCCATGCCCGCCGTGCTCGAAAACATTTCCTCACTTCTCGAAACCGCTCCCGCAACACCGGCTTACCTGCCCGCCTGGTTCGCAACCCGCCAGCAGGCCGCCTGGCAGCGTTTCCTCGCCACTCCCGCTCCGAAGCGCGGGGACGAAACCTGGCGCTTCTCCAGCATCAAGCAGCTGGACTTCTCCAGCTTCCGGAAGGCGCCCGCCGCCGGAGTGAACGACCTCATCGCCCGCTCGACCGGACTCGAGGCTCCTGCTGCGAAACTCATTTTTGTGAATGACGAACTGGTGCACGTGGAGTCGCATCTTCCGGAGGGCGTCATCTGCCTCCCCCTTGCTGAAGCGCTCGTTTCCCACAGCGACCTCGTTCAGGCTCATTTCATGAAACAGGAGACGCGTCTCGGTTCCGCCAAGTTCGCCGCGCTGCATGAAGCCTCCCTCACGAACGGTCTCTTCGTTCATGTGTCGGACAAGACCGAGGTGGAAGGAACCATCGAGATCCACCACTGGATCGCGGGTGAGAACACCGTCATCTTCCCGCACACGCTTGTCGTCACCGGGAAGAGCTCGAAGGTCCGTGTCGTCGATATCTTCCGCTCCGCCGAGGACATCCAGCCGGGGCTCGCCATCGCTTTCAACGATCTCTGCGCCGGCCAGAACTCGAAGCTCGACTACGTCGCCATCCAGGCGTTCAACGAGGTCACCCGCGTCATCCAGATCAACGAGACCGCGACCTTCCGTGACGCGTCGGCCACCAGCCTCCTCCTCAACACCGGAGCTTCGTGGGCGCGCAACGAATCCCTTTCCCGCCTCGAAGGGCCGGGTTCGCGTTCGGACATGCTTTCCGTGAGCATTCCGGCCCACGAACAGGAATACGACCAGCGCACCTTCCAGCACCACGTCTCGGAAGGCGCCTATTCGGACCTGCTCTACAAGAATTCGCTCTACGATGAATCCCGTACCATTTTCTCCGGGCTCATCTTCGTGGACGAGGGAGCGCACCACACCGACGCCTACCAGACCTGCCGGAACCTGCTGATGAGCGACACCTGCGAGGCGAACTCCATGCCGGGCCTTGAGATCAATGCCGACCAGGTGAAGTGTTCGCACGGCAGCACCTCCTCGCAGATCAGCGATGAGGAGATCTTCTACCTCCGCGCCCGGGGCATCCCTCCGGTGAACGCCCGCCAGCTCATCGCCCGCGGATTTTCGGTGGATGTGCTGGAGCGTTTGAAAAACGACGAGATCGAGGAACTCGTCCTCAGGTTCATCGACGAGAAATTCGCCCACATCGCTTCGTTCGTCGCTTGAGCGAACTGGCGCGTGGACATCCGGGCGGTGTCTTCCTATGATTGCCGCCGTGAAACTCGTGACGGGCATCGCCTGCATCCTGGGCACCGCGTTGCCCGGGGCGGTCGATCCACGGGTTGAATTCGCGTTCGGCGTGCTGGAGGAACAGCGCGGAATGGATTCCGCGCCGGAGCATTTTGAAAAAGCCCGCCTGGCGGATCCCCTAGCCGTGCCCTTGGTGGAGCGTGGGGTAAGCCGGCGGCTCGAAGCGGGGGACCGGGCGGCGGCGGTGAAACTTTTCCGGGATCTCGCAACCGCCCGCCCGGACGACCTGGAGGTGCAACTGCTCTTTGCCGATTTCCTGACGCAGCAGGGGAAAGGGGACTCGCTCGCTACGAAACTTGCGACCGACGCTCTTGAAAACGCTCTGAAAAAGAACGCCGGGAATCCGCAGGTAATCCAGCGGCTCCACCCGATCTATCAGGCCGCGAACCGGACCGCGGATGCCGCCGCCCTGCTTGACCTGCTCACTCCCGACGATCCTGAATCCGCCTTGCTTTACGCCTCCCTCAGCCGGAGCGTGGTCGAGGGGGAGGAGGATGCCAGACGCGGGAAGCTTGACCGGCACTATCTCTCCGCCACCGCTGCTCATCCGGAGGACGCCACATTGGCCCGCGCGGCGTCGGAATATTTCCGTGAGAGCGGCAGGATGGACCTGGCCGTGTCATTGCTTGAGAAACATGTCGCTGCCGCACCCGCCTCTCTCGGCCTGCGGACCCGCCTGGGGGTGCTCTATTTCGCCGCGCAACAGGATGAAAAGGGGATCGCCACCTTGAAGGAGGTGCTGGAGATCAATCCGCAACAGTCGCTCGCCCACCAGGCGTTGGCGAAGTTCCACCGCTCGCACGGCAATCCGGAGCTCGCCCGTTACCATTCCAGCGAACTTCTCAAACTTCGCGGCGGATCGGCCGATGAATTCCTGAAACTCGGCGAAGAATGGCTTGCGGCGGACGATCCGAGAGCCGCCCGCCTTCTGTTAGAGCGCGCGGTCTTCCAATACCCGGATCATTTCGAACTGTTGCAAAAGCTCGCCATCGCAACCCGCCGCGATCCCGAGACCCGGGAAAATGCCGCGAGACTTTTCCGTGAAGCGGAGGCCGCGCAGCCTGAAACGGTGAAGAATGCCCCGGCTTTTCTTGTCGAGTCGGCGGAGACGCTCATCGCGCAAGGGCAGGGCAAGGCGGCGGAAGAGCGGCTGCGCACCGCGATCAAGGCCTACCCGCCGGATGCGAGGAAGGAGACCGCTTCGGCCCTGAGACGGCTGGCGGAGTTATGGGAAAAGGAAAACCGGAATCTGGACGCCGCGAAGTCCCTGCGCCAACGCGCCGACGGTCTTGACCCTTAGCATTCCGAGGCGTCCCGCTTGCCAAAAGTCTTGCACAAAGCGGGCTCCGACACTAACTCCACCGTCTTATGAGTTCCGAAACCTCCCTGATCCTCTTCAAGCCAGACGCCGTCCAAAAAAACCTCGTCGGCACCGTGCTCGCCCGTTTCCAAGAACAGGGCTTCGTCATCCGCGGTATCAAGATGATGCAGCTCAGCGATGAAATCCTCGCCGAGCACTACTCGCACATCGCCCATTTCCCGTTCTTCCCATCCGTGCGTGGTTTCATGCAGGAAGCTCCGGTCATCGCTCTCGCGCTCGAAGGTGAGAACGTCATCGCCCGCGTGCGTGACCTGCTGGGCCCCACCGACTCCACCGTCGCTCCCGCCGGCACGATCCGCGGCGACTTCGGCTTCAAGGACGGCGACTCGAAAATGCGCAACGTCTGTCACGCCTCCGATTCGGTCGAAGCCGCCGAAGCCGAACTGAAGCGTTTCTTCAAGGAAGGCGAACTCTTCAACTACTGAGAATCCGATGCTCGTCGAACGCGTCAAGTATGTCATCTGGGCGGCGGACTTGGCGCGGGCGGCGGCATTCTATCAGAAAACCTTCGGAGCGGAGATCATCCGCTCCAACAGCCATATCTCCGAGCTGGAAATCGCCGGTGCCGTCATCGGCATCCACGGCGGGGGAGAAGGAAAAAGAACGTGGACCGGCATCAGCCTGCAAGTGGCGAATGTGGTGGCAGGGGCCGCGGAAGTCGTGGCGAACGGCGGCGGCCTTGTCCGCGAGCCACAGGAAGAGGATGGTGAGGCGCCGCATCTGGCGATGTGCTTCGACACGGATGGCAATGAGTTCATGCTCATCCGCAAGCGCTAGAGAAGTCCTCTTGCGTATGTGGGGCCAGGCTCTAGGGTTTCGTCTTGAATATGGGGAATTCCCCGTAGGTTCGAATCACAGACGAAGACATGCTTGCTCCCGATCTTGAACATAACACGTGGCTTGGCTTTGCGGCGGTGATCGCATTTTACGTGGTGGGACTTCTCCACGTTCTCCACGCCCTGATGAACGTACGGACCTCCCAGGGAACCATCGCCTGGGTCATCTCCCTGCTGACCATCCCGTTCGTCGCACTGCCCATGTATTGGCTGTTGGGAAGGACACGCTTCTCCCGCAATATCGGCGGACGGCGGGAGAAGGACGGGCGGCTTGCCAAGCTGGCGGAGAAAATGCACCAGCGGTTGCGCCACTGCGAGGTGGACATTCCTGAGGACGACGCGTTCGAGCGCGCCGCGCAGGAACTCGGCGGACTGCCGTTCACGCGGGGGAACGATCTTGAGCTGTTGATCGACGGCGACGTGACGTTCGAGCGGATTTTCGAAACGATCCGGAGTGCGAGACGCTACCTGTGCGTGAATTTTTTCATCGTGAAAAACGACAAGCTCGGGACGCAGTTCCAGGAGGCCCTCATCGAGCGTGCGAAGGCGGGGGTGAAGGTCTATTTCCTGTTCGACGAGATCGGTTCCCACAAGCTGCCGAGGAAGTATCTGAAGGCGATGAAGGATGCGGGCATCGAATGCTGCTCTTTCGGGATCAACCGTTTCTGGTGGTCGCGGTTGCAGTTGAATTTCAGAAACCACCGGAAGATCGTGGTGTGCGACGGCACTTCGGCATTCATCGGTGGATTGAATGTCGGGGATGAGTATCTCGGCCGTGACCAGCGCTTCGGCGGATGGCGCGACACCCATATGAAAATGGAAGGGCCGGTGGTGCAGGCCGTGCAGATGGTTTTCCTCGAAGACTGGTTCTGGGCGACGAACCAGGTTCCGGACCTGCATTGGGAAACGAGGGCGGAGGCGGCGGACCAGATCGCGGCGATCATTCCCACCGGGCCCGCGGATCCGTTGGATTCCTGGCAGCTCATCGTCGCGGAAGCCGCGAACACCTCGCGGAAGAAATTGTGGATCGCCACGCCGTATTTCGTGCCGGACGAGGGGGTGCTCACCGCCTTGCAGGCGGCGGCGATCCGGGGGGTGGATGTCCGGATCCTGATGCCCGAGCGGGCGGATCACCTGCTGGTCTGGCTTTCCGCGTTCTCCTACTACGAACAGTCGATCCCTTTCGGGGTGAAGTTATACTGCTATCAGAAGGGATTCCTCCATCAGAAGGTGATGCTCATCGACAGACGTCTGGCGGCCGTGGGCACCGCGAATCTGGACAACCGGTCCTTCCGCCTGAATTTCGAGATCACGGGATTCTCCACCGACCGGAAATTTGTCAGCGAGGTGGAGTCGATGCTGGTGACGGATTTCACCCACTCGCGTAAGGCGGAGGTGGAGGACATCACGGGCAAGCCGTTCCTGTTCCGTGCGGCGTGCAGGGCGGCGAGGCTGCTCGCTCCGGTGCAGTGACGGTGTTTCCGCTCCATGAAAAAGCCCGCTCGTTCACACGAGCGGGCTCTTGAAAAAGTCTCAATGAATCACAGCTTGGCCATGGTGACCAGGTCGGGACGCTGGCGCACGATGTTCGCGAGCATCTTCTTGCAGTGGTCGTAGTTGGTGCGCTTGCTGAGAAGTTCGGCACTGCGGGTCATGGAACCCCACTGGACGACGGTCATCTCGACCGTGCGGGTGCCCCACTGGTTCATGATATCTTTGGAAGGTTTGTAGATATCGATGGTGCCGGTGCCGAGAAGCGCGGAGCCGTAATCGTCCACGACGTAGAGATAAGGCAGACCCTTGATGCGGAAGGTGGTGCCGACGGGGTAGAAGGACCAGTCGGCGGCGGCGCTGCGGACACGGTCGGTGTAGCGGAGCGTCGTGCCGGTGGCGTTCTTGTTGCCGTAGATGAGGTGGTCGTCCTCGCTGCAGGTGTAGGCGGTGGTGCGGACGATGCGGGTGCGGTCTGCAAACGCGTAAACCGGCATGGAGTGCTTGTCGCGGGGCTTGCCTGCCGCGGCTGCAACAGTGACGGAAGAGGCCGGGGCGATTGAGAAGCTTTCGCGGCCGCTACCGATGGATGACTTGGAGATGAGGTTGGGTCCCGTATTGCCGCAACTGGTGAAAAGCGCCGCCACGAGGGCGAGTGCGGTAAGGGAGAGGGATCGATAAATCATGCTTTGGGATGGGGATAATCTTCAGCTGGCGTCAACAAACGCGTGCCTCCCATAGCCGTCATCGACTCCTGGGGCAAACTGAAAAAGCCGTTTTTAGGAAAACTACATTGTAAAACCATTGATAATCAATGATCTGAATTGTGGATTTGGAACAAAAAAATCATGAAATTTTTGAAAGGCTCCGGGTTATCGGGTTCCAATGGGGAGCCAAACACGTGCGCCGGCGCTCCTTCCGGACGGTGCGCGGAAGAACCCTTCAAGCCCGCGGCGGCCTTCCAGATTGGCCACCGCACCCGCCGCCCGACTCCACCGCCAGCGGAATCCCGCGTCCCGCAGGCGCACGGAATCCACCCAGCGGCTTTTCAAAACGAGCTCGATCTCGGAACCCATCAGACGAGCGCCTATTTTCAACATCCATTCCGCCGCAGGCAGTCCCAGCGGCATGCCGACCACTTCACGAAACACGCGCATCCATTCACGATTCGTGGGAAAGTCCGGGGCGGTGACGTTGATGGCACCGTCGAGAAACGGATCCGCGATGACAAAATCCACCGCACGGAGGAAATCCTCCATGTGGATCCAGCTGACGCGCTGGTTTCCGCCACCCATCGCGCCACCGAGGCCGCGGGCGGTGAGTTTGCGAAGGACGTCGTAAACGGTGCCTTCCTCATTCGCCAGAACCATGCCGATCCGGAGCGCCAGCTTGCGCGTTTTCGCAGGGACCTGGGCTTGGAAAAACGCGTCCTCCCATGCTTGCGCCACCTCGCAGGAGAATCCGTCGCCCGGTTCGCCGAGCCAGTCGTCCTGCGGTTTGTCCTCGGCGTGGCGGTACCACGTCGCGGTGCTGGCATTCAACCAGGTCTTCGGCGGTGTTTTGCAACCGGCGATCGCCTGGCCGATGACGAGTGTGGCATCCACCCGCGATTGTTTGATGAGCCCGCGGTTTTTCTGCGTGTAGCGGCAGTTCACACTATGGCCCGCCAGGTTGATGACGGCCTCCGCTCCTTCGAGCGCGAGCGCCCATGGACCGATGGTTTTACCGTCCCATTCGAGGAACATTCCATCACCGCTCCATCCTTCACGATCGCAGGCGACGGCGACCACCTCCTTGCCACTCCTTGCGAAGTGGCGGCTGAGATACCGGCCGAGGAATCCATTGGCTCCGAAAATGACGATGACTGGGTTCATGGGAAAAAAGAGTCAGAGTTTGCAGGTGCCGTCCGCGCAGGCGGGATCGGGACTGGTGGGAAACGCGGCGGCGACATCCGCGTCGGTGCGGAGTTTCAGCAGGCGGGAAAGGGTCAGGCGGTTTTCCGAGAGCAGATGCACCGCTTTTTTGACGAATGGCTGGAATACCGGGTCCGCCAGGTGAAACGCCCAGTGGCGGTAGCGCACCGTGGTCCACAGGCAGGTCAGCCAGGCGGCGCTGCCCTGCCACCAACTGCCATCGTCGGCGAGGACCACCACCTCACGATCCGCGCCGATTTCCCGCAGCCCGGGAAACCGCCGGGCCGCCTCCGGTGTGTCGTAGCCGAGAAACTCGACGGCCACCTGTTTCGGCTGGGCTTCGAGCCAGATGCGGAATTTCGCGCATAACCCGCAGCGGGGATCGTAGAAGATGGTGAGTGTCTTCATGTCAGGCTTTGTTGGCGATGTGGCCGGTGGGTGGCAGCGGAGGCGGTGCTTGGTCCCACGTGGCGCGTTTCCGCATTTTCGTGAAGACGTAGAGGTTGAAGAAGTGCATGACGCCGAGGACCAGCAGCACGACCCCCAGCTTGCCGCTCAGCGCTTCGAAGATGCCGCGCACCTCCAACACTTCATTGGCGATCTTGAGGTAGAGCGCGACGAAGCCGAAGTTGACGAGGTAGAATCCCATCACCAGAAGCTGGTTCACGCTGTCGGCCAGGGATTCGTTCCCATGAAAACAATCGACCAGGAAGATCCGGCCGTTCCGGAAAAGGTTGCGTGCGACCCAGATGGTCAGCGGAAAGGCGATGGTGAGATAAATTCCATAGGTGATGACTGTGGCGTTCATGTTTTTATCTTTCTTTGTTTTTGTTAATTCCGAGTTTTCAGTAAAATATGAAAACAAACGGGAAATTTTTTTAGCCGAGAATCTTGGTCGCGAGTTGCACGGCGATTCCGTGTTTCATGGATGCGACGCGGTCGGACATTTTCGAAGCGAAACTGACGAATTCCTCCAGCGCGCGCATTTGCGCGAAGAAAGCCTTACCTTCCGTCGTGGAAATATCGCGGGTCTCCTCCGCGCATTTGTGAACAATGGCCAGCGCGGGGTCGATCTCCCGGCGTTTCCGCTCCCGGGCGATGATGGTGAACATGGTCCACACGTCCTTCTCCGCTTCGAAGTATTCCCGGCGTTCGCCCTTTTTCACCACCACCCGGAGCAGGCCCCAGGCGACGAGTTCCTTGAGATTCGTGTGGGCGTTTCCGCGGCTGATCTGCAGTTCGTCCATCACCTCGTCGGTGGTCATCGCGACAGGCGAGGTCATGAGGAGCGCGTGAATCTGGGCCATCGTGCGGTTGATGCCCCACTGCGTGCCAAGCGCGCCCCATTGGGAGACGAATTCGTCCTTGGCCTGTTTCAGTTTGGCGGCTTCCGCGTTCACGGTTTTCAATAAATACTGAAAACTCGAAAATGACAAGCGATTTTTGAAAAAGAGATTCCTCATTTGATGCCGGCATCTCTCTTCAGATGTCATCGCGCTCGACTCCGTGGTCCGGACTGTTTCAGGATTTCCTCCATGAAACCGCGTTTCTCCGCGCCTCACGGCGGAAATAACAAACAAGCCCGCGAAAACCGCCACGTCCAGACGGTGGAAACCATCACGCCATCGCTGGATGAGGATGACCTGATGGCGATCGTCGCGGAGCAGAAGGAGCCTTTCATTCTCATCCTCGACTGTGTGCAGGACCCGCACAACCTCGGAGCCATCCTCCGCACCGCGGACGCCGCCGGCGTGCACGCCGTGGTCGCGCCAAAGGACAAGGCGGTCGGCATCACCGAGACCGTGCGGCGTGTGTCCGTCGGGGCGGCGGATCACGTGCCCTTCGCGCAAGTCACCAATCTCGCCCGCACCATGGAAAAGCTGAAGGCCGCCGGTCTCTGGCTCGTCGGCACGTCGGACCATGCGACCGCGAAGTCCATCTACGATCTCGATCTGAAGGGTCCGCTCGCCATCGTGCTGGGAGCGGAGGAAAAAGGCATGCGCCGCCTGACCGAGGAAAATTGTGATTTTCTCGCCTCCATTCCGATGGCGGGAAAGGTCGAGTGCCTGAACGTCTCCGTCGCTACCGGTGTCTGCGTCTTCGAGGCGGTGCGCCAGCGCCGGGTGGCCCATGAATGAACCCGTCCGGGTTCTCTCAGATCTCCATCTCGGCCACAAGGTCTCGCGCATCCGTGAGGTTTCCACCCTGCGACCGCTCATCGCCGGAGCAGGGACCGTCATTTTCAATGGCGACACCTGGCAGGAACTCGCCCGTGTTTATTTCCAACATTCGTCCGCCATGCTCGCGGAGCTGAAGGAACTATGCCGCGAGGAAGGTGCCGAAGCGGTTTTCCTCCCCGGCAATCACGATCCCGGTTGGACCGGTCCCGGCTGGGTGGAACTGGCGGGCGGCAGGATCATCGTCACCCATGGTGACGCGCTGCTCTTCGACGGCTCACCGTGGAAACGCGAGATCCTCGTCAACAACGGGCGCGTGAAGGAGCTATGGGACCGGTTTCCCCATGCGCATGAAGACATCGGTCAACGCCTGGAGGTCGCCCGTGCCGTGGCCAGCGAACTGCGTTCGGTGGAATACCCGAGCGGACGCAAGTTCATCCTCCGTGCCATGGATGCGGTGTTCCCTCCCATGCGGGCGGTGAAAATGATCGAGTCCTGGCTCACCCAGGGGACGGAGGGGGACAAATTCTGCGCCAATTATTTTCCGAATGCGGAGATGCTCGTCATCGGCCACTTCCATCACCGGGGAAGCTGGTTGAGGAACGGCCGCCGCATCATCAACACCGGGTCGTTCATGCCGCCGGGTCGATCCCACTGGGTCGAGTGGAATGATGGCTGGCTCAGCCATGGCGTGATCGAGGAATCCTCGGGGATTTGGCAAAAAGGAGAAACGCACGAGGTCTGGCGCTTCTGAAAGCCCTCCACATGGAGGAAAATGGTACACGAGGACGGGATCGAACCGCCGACCAATCCGGTGTAAGCGGACCGCTCTACCGCTGAGCTACTCGTGCACGGCAGGTGCGCAAGCTGCCGGAGGATTTTGCCAAGATCAAGCGAAAGATCCGCGGGCTTCCGATCATTCCCGTTCCTTTCATATTTTCCATTCCGCTCATGCGGGCTTGCGGCCAACCCCGCCCGGTGGTTGTCTCCCCGCACGAATGCATTTGCGCCTCTCAGATCAGGAACTCGCCACACTTGTGGAAATGGTCAGCCTCGCGGCGAACGTCGCGTCATGGAACCAGAAGGAATCCGCGAACGACCAGGTCACAGCATTCGAGAATCTTGAAAGCAAGATCCTCGAGAAAGCGGGCCATTCCGGCTTGGGCGATTGGATCGAATTCGACGAGGAAACCCAGCGCTTCCGCGTCAAGGCGGACAAGGAGGAAGGCCTGTTCTATCACGAGTGCTACGAGGAGTTCCGTAACGAAAGTTTTTGGGACGAACTCGCCGTGCGCCTTTCGGACCGGGATCTCGCCCGCGCCATCGGCTTCGATGTCTGGGAAAAACTCAGCGAGGAAGAACGCCGCGCCCGCACCGTCGCTTGGGAGAAGCGTTACTGGGAGGAGTTTTCAAAGCGCGGGGTCGAGCGGGTCGTGGTGGTGACTCCGCCGGGGGAGGGGTGATCTCCCGGATGATGGTAATTTGTTCCCAGCCGTCTTGCTGCGATCCAAAGCGAGGTGACGCCACGGCTCCCCGAATTTCTCACTGCGGCATCATGTACGCCAGCAGGCTGCCAAGCCGCTCCCGCAGTTTCGTCCGCGGCACGATGGCGTCGATGAGGCCGTGCTCCAACATGAACTCCGCCGTTTGGAAACCGGGCGGCAGGTTCTGGTGGGTCGTTTCCTTGACCACGCGCGGGCCGGCGAAACCGATCATGCACTTCGGCTCGGCCAGGTTGATGTCGCCGATGGTGGCGAAGGAGGCGGTCACACCGCCGGTGGTCGGATGGGTCAGCAGCGAGATGTAAGGCAGCTTCGCTTCGGACAGGCGGGCCAGCGCGCCGCAGGTCTTCGCCATCTGCATCAGGGAAAGCATGCCCTCCTGCATGCGTGCGCCGGAGGAGGCCGAGACGATGATGACACCGCGTTTTTCCGCGATGGCGGTCTCGATGGCGCGGGTGATTTTCTCGCCGACGACGGAGCCCATCGATCCGGCGAAGAATTTGAAATCCATCACCGCGATCATCGCCTTCTGGCCGTCGATCGTGAGACGGCCGGAGATCACCGCATCGTCCAGACCGGTCTTTTCCCGCAGTGCCGCGGTCTTCGCTTCGTAACCGGCGAAGCCCAGCGGATTGGCGGAAACGAGGCCCGCTTCCGTTTCCTCGAACGATCCCTCGTCCGCCAGCATCGCGATGCGCTCGCGTGAATCGATGAGGAAATGGTGGCTGCAATGCACACAGACGTGGAGGTTCTGCTTGAGTTCGAGCGTATGGATCAGCGCGCCGCAGTCCGGACATTTCACCCAAAGTCCTTCGGGCATGTCTTCACGTCGGTCGAGGCTGCGCAGGCGGGGTTTGCTGAAAATACCCATAAAATTTGAAAGTTGCTGGAGATCGGGAGGCGTCGTGTCGGACCGCTCGCGACCGACACGCTAGCGACGGCGTTCCCCCACGACAACCCCCTTTTGAAAGTTCTCTGCCGGAAAATGGCGGATTTCCCCGGTGGGTCGGGGGCCTGGAAGGCGGACAAACCGGAATTTTTCTTTTCGAGCCGGGGTGGCTTCCGGGCGCCGGAGGCGGAACCGGTCCGATGACACCGTTCTGGAATCACTTATGAACGCAGGAATCGACAGCCGCCCGTCTTGCGCTAGATTGGGCGCGGATGACCTTGAAAGAACTTGGATGGAACGACGATTTGGAAAAAGCCCACGCGGCCTTCGCGGGAAAGGGCTGGATCCCCGCGCGGCTGATCCGCGAGACGGTCATCAACTACGGCGCGTTCATCAAGGGGGGCGACGAAATCGACGTCGTGCTCTGCGGCCGGGTCTGGCATGAGGCCGCCTGCGACGCGGATCTGCCTGCCGTGGGCGACTGGGTGATGATCGAGCTCGGCGATGAAAACCATCCGTCGGTCATCCGGGCGATGCTGCCGAGACGGACGTGTTTCTCGCGGAAGATGCCGGGCAACAGCAGCCAGGCGCAGGTTATCGGGGCGAACATCGACATCGTCACCGTTGTCACGGACGCGGGGGCGGACTTCAACATCCGCCGCATGGAGCGCTATTTCATGCTCATCGGCCGCAGCGGTGCGAAGGCACTGGTTCTGGTGAACAAGTCCGACCTCCTTCCCATCGAGCAAAGCCAGGCCGCGGCGGCGGAGATCGCGGCCCTGTGGGACGGTGCCAGCGTGCACGTCACCAGCGCGGTGAGCGGGCAGGGGCTCAAGGTGCTCAAGAAATACATCAAGAAGGGGACCACCATGTGCATCGTGGGCTCCAGCGGGGTTGGAAAGTCCACCCTGGTGAACCAGCTCTATGGTGACGACTGGCAGTGGACCGGCGAGGTGAACGAGATCACCGGCAAAGGCCGCCACACCACCACCTCCCGCGAGCTCGTCCCGCTGCGGAACGGCGGCATGCTCATTGACAACCCGGGCATGCGCGAAATCCAGATGTGGACGGATGAGAGCACGCTGCGCGACAGTTTCGCGGATGTCACCGCGCTCGCCGCGGATTGCAAGTTCTCGGACTGCAGCCACCGCAAGGACGCGAAATGTGCCATCCGCGCCGCCGTGGAGGCGGGTACGCTCGACGCCGGGCGTTATGAAAATTTCCTCAATCTCGAAAACGAGATCGCCGCGCTCAAGAAACGCTCCGAGAAGCGCCAGATGGCCGTCGAACGCTGGGCGAAACGCAACAGCGTGAAGGCCCGCAATCTGGCGGACCGGATCCAACTGGAAAAGGACGACCGCGGCGACGTGTGAGCAAGGAACCCGGAGCCATGTTGTTTCAAAAAACTTCCTTCAAGCTGAAGCTGGCCTGCCTGCTCGCGGCCGTGCTCGCTTTTTCCAACGAATCTCCCGCCGATGCGCCGGGGCTGAAAAAGGTGTTGGAAAGCATGGGGGACCAGAAGTCCACACCCTCCGGGGAAAAACCGGATGACCGTCTGGCCCGCCTCCAGCAGTGGAGAAAGGAAGGGGCCGAGTCCATCGCCCGGTTCGATGATCCCGCGGCGGCGGCTTCGCTGCCCGCCGGCATCACGCCCCAGGATCTGGAAGAGCGCCGGAATGAGGCGGAGCAGACGGTCCAGAACATCGACAGGTATCTCAAGTCGCTGGATGTGGCGGTTTCCGAAAGCAAGGCTCTGGAGGCCACCCGCAAGGAGACGGATGCCTGGGTAGGCTTCAAGGAGCTTCCTCCCTACTCGATCCTCATGCTCGACGAACTGCGGAACGAGCAGGATGCCATGCGCGGCAAGCTTTCGTCCCATGAGTCGTCGATGGTCGTCTTCCAGCGTGCTCTCGCCCCGTTGCTGGTGGAAACGCGGGCGAACGAGGAGGCCGCGAACAAGCTGCCGGTCGATGGGGATGATGCCGTGAAGTGGAGGCGGGACGCCTCGCAGGCCAAGGCCCGGCAGTTCGCGGTGCGTGTCGGTTTGATCCAGACCAGCTGCGAAATTCTCGGCTACCAGATAGAAAGCACCAGGGCCGAGCTCGCGCTGCTGGACCGGAAAATCAAGATCGCCCGCTCAAGCACCCGGTTCGGCAAGGAAGATCTGGCGAAGATCGAATCCGCCAGCTCCGAGAGAAAAGCGGCGCTCACCAAGGAACTCGACGCGGTCCAGAAGCGCCAGAAATCCGCCACCACGGCGCGCAAGCAGGAACAATCGGCGCTTGATGCCCTGCTTGCCTCCGCTCCGGAGGGGAAAGCGCCGGAGGGCCTCGACCTCGCGAAATTCCGGATGGATCTCGCGAACGAGCGGGTGGACACCCTTGAAGCCGTGGCCGAGGCGTTTGAAAACCTCCGCCAGTTGGAAGCCATGATCCTCAGCTCCTATCAGGAGCGGAAGTCCTGGTATGACGCCGCCAAGCCGGACTCCCGCACGAAATCACTGCTCGCATTGCGTGATCTGCGGGACCGCCTCAATGCTTGGCAGGTTTTCATCGAGAACGAGATTTCCGGCATCAATGCGGATCTGAGCAGGCTGGATTCGCGCTACGCCTCGACCGATCCGTCCGACCCGAAAGCTCCCTTGATGGCCGAGCAAAGGAAGGGCAAGGCGGAGAAGCTCGCGGTCTTCCAGCGGATTTCCCGTTCCGTCGGAAGCCACTTGAAACTTCTGGAACGGTGGATCGTGGATTTCACACCGAGGGATAAGAAGACGATCAACCAGCAGCTCACCGAATCCGCCACCGAGGCCTGGGATCTGTTGCTGCGGATCTGGTCCTTCGAGGTCACGAGTTCGGAGGAAAAGGTGGAGGTCCAGGGGCAGGTCATCACCACCAAGGTGCCGGTCACGCTGGGCGGGTTGCTGCGGGCGCTGTTCTTTTTCACCATCGGTTACGCCATCCTCGCAAGGATCGCGAACCGGATCCAGGGCACCATCACCCGCCGTGGCCACATCGCGGAAGCGCAGGCGAAGACGTTGAGGAACTGGGCGATGATCGTGGCCGCCGTCTTCCTGGCGATCGGCACGCTTTCGCTGCTGAAAATCCCGATCACCATCTTCGCCTTCTTCGGGGGCGCGCTCGCCATCGGTCTTGGTTTCGGTTCGCAGACCCTCATCAAGAATTTCATCTGCGGCATCATCGTGCTTTTCGAGCGCAAGATCCGCGTGGGCGACATCGTGGACGTGGGCGGGCTGTCCGGAACCGTCTCGGAAATCAACACCCGTTCCTCCGTCCTGCGCGGTGGCGACGGCAAGGAGACGCTGGTGCCGAATTCGTTTTTCCTCGAAAACCGGATCACGAACCTGACGCTGTCCAACCGGCGGGTGCGGCGCACGCTTTCGGTGCGGGTCGCGCACGGATCCTCCCCGCAGACGGTCAGCACCATTATCAAGGAATGCGTGGAGCGTCATGGATTGATCCTGAAAGAGCCCGCGCCGGTCATCACCTTCGAGGACATTACGGACAACGCCTATGTCTTCACCGCCTTCTACTGGACGGAGTTCAACGACAAGACGAATGGCGACGTCGTGGCCAGTGACATCCGTTTCATGCTGGAGAAGCGCTTTTCCGAAGCCGGCATCGAATTCGCCGGTGCCAAACAGGACTTTCCGGTGCGCACCGACCAACCTCTCCAGCTCGAATGGATCGGCAACTCCAACAGTCCGCTGGCATGAGTGATGACGTGCTCCGGATGCGGGCGGCGCTGGACGAAGCCCGGAAAGGGATCGGCCGGACCGCGCCGAATCCCCCGGTGGGCGCGGTGATCGTGAAGGATGGCGTGGTGTTGGGCAAAGGCTGGCACCGCAAGGCAGGGGAGCCCCACTCCGAGCGCGAGGCCCTTGCGGATGCCCGTGGCAAGGACGTCCGTGGTTCCACCATCTACGTCACGCTTGAGCCTTGTTCCACCCATGGCCGCACTCCTCCCTGCACCCAGGGCCTCATCGAGGCTGGAGTGAAACGGGTGGTTTACGCCTGTGTGGACCGCAACCCGGATCACGCCGGACGTGCGGACGAACTTCTGACCGCCGCAGGGATCGAGGTGGTCTCCGGTGTCTGCGCGGATGAGGCGGAAAAAATCCTCCGCCCGTTTTTCAAGGTTCGCGAGACCGGACTGCCATGGGTCATCTGGAAGACCGCGATGAGCCTCGATGGCCGCATCACCCGGCCGCCCGGCGAGGGCCAATGGCTCACCGGCGATCTCGCCCGCGCGGACGTTCAGAAACTCCGCTCCACCGTGGACGCCATCCTGACCAGCGGCGAGACGGTGCGCCGTGACAATCCCGCGCTGACCATCCGCGTGCCGGAGTTGCTTGAAGGCCGCACCCAGCCGTGGCGCGTCGTCGCCACGGACAAGCCGGAAACGATGCCTTCGGACGCGCCGTTGTTTTCCGACGAATGGAAGGAACGGACCCTGATCCGTCCGCGTCATGATCTGGAAAAAACCCTGCGCGGCCTGGTGAAGGAGCAAGGCGTTCTCACCGTGATGGTGGAAGCCGGGGGCGTCTTTTCCGCCGCGCTCTTCGAAGCCGGACTCGTGGACGAGGCCGTCATCTATTACGCTCCGATTCTCTGCGGTGGTCCCTCGCCCGGATTGGCTGGGAATGGGCTGCGGGAGTCTCTGAAGATGGAGGAAGTGGAGTTCCGGCAGCTCGGGAATGATGTGAGGGTGAGCGGGCTGGTGAAATGATCGTCGGAGCGGGGTTGCCTGACCCGCATTCTCGACACATCGGTTCGATCGGCTAGGTTGTCGGACTGTGAGCGGTATTTCCAATCTGATTTCGAGACAGGGACTCGCGGTTGCTTGTGTGATGATGTTTTTCCCGTGCGGGCATTTGACGGCGCAGGGGATCGACAGGCTTCCAGAAGCCTTGTTGTCGGGTCATGAGCGATATGAGGCGGACTGGAACCAGATCCTGGAAGACCGCATCAAGGCGGGGGAACCCATGCCGGGATGGTCCGATCCCGGGTTGGACAGGCCGGGTGTTCCCGCGGATCGGGCGGAACCACTGGAGCACCTCGCTTTCTGGCTGCGGTATGGCGGCGGTTCGATGCCCACGGCTGAGGCACGGCGGAGGATATTGGAAGCCATCCGCATGGATGTGGCCGCCACGCCACAAGTGCTGCGGTTCCTGCCGCAGGATAAACCTTCGGCACGGATTGTCGCGGAGCTTCTTCCCAAACTGCCGGCCTATCTGGACGAGGATGGGGAAAAAGCCCGTGAGACGAGGGCATGGGTTTATCAATACTCCGGGCTGCTGAGGGACGAAGTGCTGGCGGATTGCCAGAAGGCGAGGTGGCGGCTCTATCAGGATCGAAACGGCAGCGATCCTTCCTTGAATGCGCTGATGGCGCGTGAACCTGCCGAAGCCAACCGACTTTTCAAGACTCTCATGGAAGGCTCCGATCAAGGGCTCGCGGTGGTCGCCGCCCGGCTGTTGCTGGAGATGGCACCCGGTGAAGAGTCCTTCCGCCGGAAATTGATCGAGGCGGCGTCCTCCCCCGTTTCGCCGGATGAAGTCAAGGAGATCGCGGTCGAGACACTGGTGTCCCAAAAGTGGGAGGGCAGGGAGTCCTGGATTCTGGACAGTCTCGGACAAGAGGGTGTCTTGGAAGCCATTTGGTTTTGGAATGGGATTCGTAACGAACCGGATCGCTGGATTCCCTTGTTGGCGGGGAAACTCGAAAAACCTGGTATGGCCAGAAACAGGGCTGTCGAGCTGCTCGTGTGGTTCGACCGTCCGGATTCCATCCGTCCGCTTCTGCCGTGGCTGAAAGACCGCGACTGGAGTTTCGCTTCCGAGGACGGGTTGAAGAGCATGATCGGGAGCTTGGCCAAGCTGGATATCCAGGAGTGCGCGGACGGCCTCGTCCAATGGGTGACGGAAGACAACCCCGCTGAAACCAAGACATGGGCTGCGGACGCGCTGGTCCGTTACAAGCGGGCCGATGCGGTTCCCGTCCTCAAGCGGCTGCTGTTGGAATTCGGCAACACCGACAGGTATCATCGGGGCGTGGTCTTTCAATCCATCCAGAAGCTCGGTGGCTTCGAACCGGAGGAAACCGTCGCTGCTCTGGAAGCCTATTTCAACGCCTTTCCTGAGACGCCGCACGAGTTGGGGACGGTTGAGGGTGCGATGCGGAGTGACAACCCTCTCATCCATGACGGAGCGGGCTTCGCGAACGCTCTTCTCCAGACTTCACCGGAACTGCTCTCCGCGATCGAGCGGCGTGCGGACGTTGTGGAAAAGGACAACCCGGTGCTGGCGAAACACCTCCGCCAGCTCGCCGTGCGATATTTCGCCGCCGGCGCAGGCCGCATCCTGGCAAAGGAACTTGAGGAGGGGAGGCTGGACGAGCCCGGACTTGTGCTGGGTCTCACCTATCGGCGGGAGAAGAATCCGCTGTGGAATGGCGGAGATTTCCGCGAACCGGCAGGGAAACCAGGAACCGTTGGCGGACTGGCCTCGGTCCTTTCCGGAGATGGCGGACTGATGCATGCCGCCTTGGCGCGCGACGACGGTGGCTCGCGGCTGGCGGTCCTGGCCGCGGCGACCTTCACCGGAGACCTGTTGGATCTCGGGCAGGTGCGGAAGCTTCTCGACGAGGAAAATGAGGAACTCGCGGATGCCGCATGGAGTTATCTGCTCAACCGGGCGGATCTGGCGGCGCTCGCGGTGGTGGATGAGGTGAAAACAGCGAAAGAGCCGGATATCAGTATGGCCTACAAATTGATGAACACGTCCCGGGCTGATCAGGATCTGGTCCGCTCTATTTCGGGAATCTCCGTACCGCCGGGCGAAGTGATGTCCCTGTTTCACATGTCAGGAGGACAGGGGGAGCGGAGCGTGCTTTTTTACCCGGAGCGCGCATTCGCAATCCAGGATTTTGGCGAGGGACGCCGTGGCATCTGCGAATTGAATGACGCCCAGATTGCCCGGCTCAAGGACTACAGTATCCGCTACAGGATCGATGACCTGCCGTCCATGCGCATGCCTGTGTCCGATGGCGTTCGTCTCGGATATGCGCACGTGACATCGACACGGAGAAGATTTTTCGTGATGGGCAGCCCCGCCGGTTCGCTTGAAGAACTCCGGATGTACGACGACAGGAAGTATAGCGAAGGCAGCGTGGTTTACGCGGGACTCATCGGGCTGTTTGAAAAGCTTTTCAACGAACTCGATCTGAAAATCCATCGTGGGGACGGAGTTGAGGTTCTGACGCCCCGGGAAAGAGGGCATGTCGGCACCGTGTGGAAAAAGGGAGGAGATCTGCGCGTGTTTGTGAACAGCGTGGTCAAAGGCGCTCCCGGGTTCTGGCAGCGGGTGGATGAGAAAACGGGTGCGTTTCTCGGTGCGGCGGACGAGCCGCCGGAAGTTCCCAGACTGGAAACATGGCAGGTATTGTTTCCCGGTTCCGGAAAGGAGGATGATCCCGAAATCCATCCTTGGCAGGTAAGAAGCGGAGACGCGTTCGTCCACAGCGGGCGCTTCAAGGATGCGGACGGCCTCTGGCTGTGTCGTGCGGGGAAAGATCCGGAGCTTCTGTTGGAAGGATTTTTTCACGGGGAAAGAGTGTCCTCGGATGGCAAATGGTGCGTGGTCGTGAAGAGGTCCGGCAGCGCGATGACAGAGGCGCAGAAGGTCGTCCGCATCAATCTGGAAACGAAAGAAACCTTTCCCCTGGATCTGGAGGAAGCCGGGTCGTTCAGCCCTATCGCATTCATCAACGGAAGCGGGAAATTCCTCATCCGCAGGGCCCGTCAGATTCTTCCTCTTTCCGGTGGGGAACGCATCGGACCGGAGGCGGCCGAATATCATTTGCTGAATCCGGCCGATGGATCGTCACAGCTCGTGAAAGGCGACTTCATTCCACTCAAGAGAAAGCTGTCCCGACCGCTGCAGGCCGGTGCGAACCCGCTGGCGGGTTGGGCCACGAAAGCGGAGAAGTTGATGGAAGGCGCGGTTACCCGTGTGGGTCTTTATGATTCGGGAGACTTCAAATTCAAGACCGCGCGTGAGGTCAAGGGCATCGCCTTCGAATCCACCGACATGTGGGTGGACGAGGAAAAGCGGGTCATCCATGCCGTGGCAGATGGAGATCTTGTGAAGATCCCGTTGGATGGGAAATGAGACCGGCGGACGGACGTCTCCATTCTCATGGCAGCGAGGAGTCCAGGGCTGCGATGGCGGAATCAATTTCCTCCAGCGACGTGCGAAGCGGCGGCATCAGCACGATGGTGTCGAGAATCGGGCGGGTGAGCAGGCCATGGGCCCGGGCCGCCTGGCAGATGGCTTCGCCGAAACGTTCGCCGAGCGGGAATTTCTCACCATCCGGGCGGCGGAGTTCGATGCCGGCGATGAAACCACATTGACGGATCTCGTGGATGACGGGGTGGCGGGATTTGAGGGTGGCGAGCCTGCTTGAAAGACGGGAGATTTTCTCCGGCAGACGGGCCAGGGTTTTTTCCGTTTCGAAAACGTCGAGGCTGGCGAGCGCTGCGGCGCATCCCAGCGGATTCGCGGTGTAACTATGTCCGTAGTAGAAAGCCTTTTCCGCGTCTCCGAGGAAGGCGTCGTAGATTTTTCCGGTGGTGAGCGTGGCGGCCATCGGCAGGTAGCCGCCGGTGAGGCCTTTCGCGAGACAGAGGAAATCCGGGATCACCTCCTCATGCTGGCAGGCGAACATCCTTCCGGTGCGGCCGAAGCCTGTCATCACTTCGTCGAGGATGAGGTGGACGCCCGTTTCATCACACCATTCGCGCAGTTCCGCCAGCATGCCGCCGCGCCACGGGCGCATCTCGTTGACGCCCTGGATGAGCGGCTCGATGACGACGCCGGCGATTTCCTCCGGTGACAACGCGCGGAGTTCATCAAGGGTGGCGACGTGCCGCACGCGATAGCCGGTATTGCGGAACCGTTCGAAGAAGCGTCCCACTCCGCCGAGCGATGCCGCTCCCAGCGTGTCGCCGTGGTAGCCGTTGGAAAAGGCGACGAATTGGTTCCTGTCCGGCGCGCCGGTTTGCATCCGGTACTGCACCGCCATCTTCAGCGCGCATTCCACGGCGGTGGAGCCGTCGTCGGAAAAAAAGACACGCTCCAGGGTGTTCTCCGGGAAAAACGCGCAAAGCCGGGTGGCCAGTTCCGCGGCGAGCGGGTGGGTGAAGCCGAGGAATGACGAGTGGGAGATTTTTCCGAGCTGCTCCAGGATGGCCGCATTGATCGCGGGGTGGGCGTGACCGTGGATGTTCGTCCAAATGGAGGAATTCCCATCCAGGTATTTCCTGCCCTCCGAATCCCACAGCCATGATCCCTCTCCACGCGTGATGACGAGCGGCTCATGGCCGCGCGCGCACCACTCCGCCTGACGGGTGAAGGGGTGCCAGCAGCGGGCCTGGTCTTGCTCGATCCATCGTCGGGTGTCCTCTCGCATGCCGCGAGGATGTGAAACGCCAGGCCCGGCGCAAAGCGGGAATTGACAGGCCGCCGGAGCTTGTAGGGAAATGAACCATGCGTTCTGAAGAAAGCCCCCGGATCGGATGAAAGCCAGTGACCCGACATTGTTCAGGAGGGCCTGGTTCATCGGCTTCGCGGGCCATCGTCAGGTGGATGATGCAGCCACCTTGAAAGCGGTGATCCGCAAGGAACTCGACGATTTTTCCGCCAGTCTGAATGGAGATGTGGTGGGCCTGGCCAGTGCCGCGGCGGGGGCGGACCTGTTGTTTCTGGAAGCTTGTGAGGAGGCCGGGCTGCGGACGGTGGTCATCCTGCCTTTCGCGGAAGAACGTTTTTCCGCGGATTTTGACGACCCATCGGAGTGGCGGAAGGCGCAGGCCAGGATGGCGGCGGCGACGTGGTGTGAGGTCGCACCGGGAAATGAAGACGCCCCGGAAGCGTATCATGTGGTGGCGAGGGAGGTGCTTGAAGTGGCGGACCGCATGCTTTTCGCATGGAACGGATTGCCCGCGAGAGGCCGCGGCGGCACTGCGGAAACAGTGGCGGAAGCGGAGAAATGGGGCGTGCCCTCCCGCATCATCAACACGGCCACTCTTGAGGTCCGCTGGCAGGCCGGCTCCGCGCCGGAAGCGGTGGAGGATGTGCATTTCCACGATCTCCCGGCGGGACGTACGGTGGCGGAGGTTTTTGAAAAACTGGACCACCGCGCGGTCTCACGGGCTCCGAGGTCCAGGTGGTTCGCGGCGGGCTCGATGTCGGTGAACCATCTGGCGACATTTTTGCAGGCGGTGCTGGTGGTGTTTTTCCTTTCCGCGGGAAAGGACATCGGAGCGGCGGTCAAGTTCCTGATGGCGATGGTGGCGGCGGCCTTGCCATGGGTGGGCACGCGGTTGAGGATTCAGGAAGGCTGGGTGGAGGACCGGGTGAGGGCGGAGTTGTTGAGGTCCCTCATGGCATCGCATGAGCCGGGCAGCCCGTTGAGGCCGCCGGGGCTGGAATTGTTCGAGAAGGACGCTCCTTTCATCCGCAGCGCGGCGCTGCGTCTGGTATCCGAGCGCAAGGGCTGGCAGGCCGCACGCGATGCCTACCTGAAGGAACGCATCGACGATCAGATCGGCTTTTTCAAATCCAAGGGCGGCCAGGCATCCCGCAAGATGCGGGTCTTCGGCAAGGTGTTCTGGTTCGCCTCGTGGGGTGCCGTGGTTTTCACCGGAGCCACCGTTCTGACGAACCTGATGGTGCTTGGTAAAATGTGGAAAGTCCCGCCGCAATGGGACACCTGGGGGATGGAGTTCATTCCCTCCGTGCTGCCGGGGATCGCCGCATGGAGCATGGCGATCATTTCAATCTTCGAATTCAAGCGCCGCGCCGGGCTTTACCGGCAGCTTGTGGGAACCCTGCAACAAATCCGCCCCAAGCTCGCGGAAGCCCGATGCGCGAGTGCGGTGCAGGTCATTATCCGCCAGTGCGAGCGGTTGTTGCTGAACGAACTGTGGGAGTGGCAGGGACAGCGGCGGAAGAAGTAGCGCCACGCCTTCACGGCGCTGCGATCGCCTTCAGCACGGCATCCCGAACGGTTGCCGGGTCCGTGTGGATGGGGGCGAGGTTGCCATCCGCCTGCAACTTCTGTCCGGCAAGCGCCTCGGCGAGATCCGGAATGAGTGGCAGGACTGCGGCGGGCGGGATCAATTGCAGGTAGGCGTTCACCGATTTCGGTACTTCTTTGCCGTATTGGCCGAAGAGCAGGAATCTACCATCGCTGCTGAACTCCGCGTGGGATTCCGGGACTTCATCCGTGGCGATGTTGTTGTAGGAAACCCGACGCCCGGTGAGCGGCTTGCCGCTGGCGAGATCCCACAACGTGAAGCCATAGACTCCGACGTTGGGCGGAACCCACTGGAAGCTGCGGGTCAGGGCGAGCCTGCCATCGGGCGAAAGCGAGCTGAGCAACGTGGTATCAGCGGCGGTGTCGCCGTCAAAAAGAGGTGACTCGTCGATGACCGGATGGACCAGCGCGTTCTGGGTCGTATCCCAGATTTCCGTCGTGAAGAACTCCGTTTGGACCAGGATTTTAGGACCATCAAGGAAACGGACGAAGGCGATGGGGGCGGAAAACCGGTGGTTCCACAGCACTTTACCGGAGGGCGGCGCTTCGATGAGCTGGAGTTCGGAGCCGTTCACCACCCGCAGCTCAAGCTTGTCCCGGTGGTCGCCGGGCGGTGGAGGAGCTTCATTCTCGCCGGAGGGCCGGATTTCTTCGAAGCCGGACGCTTCGTTCATGACGAGCGATTTTTGCTCCGGTGCGGGAGCGGTCGGCGGCTTGGAGTAAGTCCAGCCGGTGGTCTTCCCATCGTCCAACAACGCGCTGATTTTTTCGGGTGAATCGATCTTCAATCCACCGATCCCGCTGGGCGCCGTGATCGGCCATGCGGGTATTTGCTCCTCGAACAGGCGGGAAATGCGGATGGATCTGTCCGCCGCGGCACTCGCGAAAACACCGGAATCCACGTCGATGGCGGCCACGTTGACCGACTGCGCGTGCGGATGGACGAGGGGCGGGGTCATCGAAGCTCCTTCTTCCTCCGTATACAACGAGTGGACGGAGGCGTTTCCTCGATTCGACAGCGTGACGAGCAGGGGCCCCGGACGCTTGCCACCTGAAACGAACCACACATCGTTGAACGCGCCGCCCTGGTAATTTGGCTGGGCTCCATCCGCCGGGATGGATTCGCCGACTTTTTTTCCGTGATCGACGTCCCATACCTCGACGTATTGGGGCATCCTCCAGGGAGAAGCGATGATCGCGGCAAACCTCCCATCCGGTGAAAGCGTGGCACCGACGATGCCGCTGAGATAATAATCACCTTCGTAAACCACGTCATGCCACGCGCCGATCGGTTTTCCCGTGGTTTCCCAGAACCGGAATGAGACGTGTCCGCCTTCTCCCGGGATGAAGTTGCTGATCACGGTGATGCAGCGTTTTCCATCAGCGCTTTCCGCATACCAGGTGGGAGCGAGTGTCTCCGCGCCCAGTTTCACATTTTGAAAGGCAGGCGGAGGTTCGATGGACGACAGGTGTTTCTGATAGGAGGCTGGCGGTGTTTCCTGATTTTCCGTCGGCAGCCAGAACGGCTGGTGTTGGAACAAGATCCAGGTCCGGATGGCGGCGGATTCGTGTCCGGAACGGGCGGAGCGGGCGAGGTAGGCAAGCCCCGCACGGGCGGTGGAGGAGTCCGAGAGGCGGTTGATGCCTTCTTGGAAATCCGAGGTGGCGAGCGTGGCCACGGCCTGTCGTTTTTCGGTATCCGCCAGATTTCGGGCGGTTTCGGCTTCCCCCTGTGCCGTCACGGCGACGGACCGCTGCTCGTCCGCCTCGACGCGGCGGGCATCGGCGAGCGCGCTGGCCTTTACAGCCGCCTGGCGTTGGGTGGTGGCTTCCTTGCGCTTTTCGTTGGCCATCCAGCCGAGCACTCCGGCGGCGATCGCGAGAACGGCGAAAACCGAGCTCAGCATCGTCAGCACGCGGGCTCGCTGGCGGGCGCGTTGGAGCTGCCGCACCTTGTCCCGACGGGTGAGTTCACCCAGCGGCATGCCGATGGCACCGGCGATGACTTTCAATTTCGCGAGTTCCAGGCGTTCGGCGTATTCCCGCACGGCGGCGGAGCGTTCCACCCGGGACATGCCCTGTTTCTCCAGTGCGATCTCGTAGGCCGCCGCGGTGGTCCAACCCTGTCCGGAATGCCCGCCGGGCCGGCAGTCCGCGGCGATGGGTTCGGTGCGGGCGGACCAATCCAGCACACCCTTGTCATCAGGCACGCCGAAGCGCAGAGGCTCGGGAAAACACTCCGCCGCAGCGCCGAGACGTGCGATTTTTTCCGGATCGTCGGAAGCGTTCGGCTCGCCATCGATGATCAGCGCGAGGATGCGGCTGCTTTTTCCGATCTCCTTGAAATAGCGGATCTCGTCGGCGACGAAACGCGATTGCACCGCGCGGGGAGAACACAGGACCACCAGCAGCGAGCTGTTTTCCAAGGCGCGGCGGATGTTGTTCGAGAGATCCGCGTCGGCGGGCAGCTCCTCCTCGTCGCGAAAAACCGGGTAGAGTGTGGCCGGGACAGGTTCGTCGCGCAGGTTGGTTTTGCCGACCAGATCCACCGGGATGTCGTAGTTCTCCACGCTCTCGTGCAGCCACGTCGCCCATTTCCGGCCCATCTCCAGGTTGTCCGCATGGCGGTAGGAAATGAACATCGCATAACGGCGCGGTTGCGGAGGGGGAGTGATCGACATCGGGGGCGGAGGATTTCGCCCGAATCTGGTCAAGCAATCGTCCCCACGCAAGGTCGGAGAGCGGTGGCCGGTGGCCGAAATCCGCGGCAAATTTATCCAGACTTGATCCCAAGCGCGGCGGCGGGTAGTCCCTGCGGCCCGATTTCCATGTCCGCCTCACCTTACTCCATTCCGTCGCCCGCCCTGCAGCGTGAGGTGAAGCGCCGCCGTTCGTTCGCGATCATCTCCCACCCGGACGCCGGAAAGACGACGCTCACGGAAAAATTCCTGCTTTACGGCGGCGCGCTCAATCTCGCCGGAAGCGTCACCGCGCGGAAAAACCAGCGCGCCACGACCTCGGACTGGATGGATCTGGAAAAACAACGGGGCATCTCCGTTTCCTCCACCGTCCTGCAGTTCGAATACAAGGATTGCGTCGTGAACATCCTCGACACTCCGGGGCACAAGGACTTCTCGGAAGACACCTACCGGGTGCTCACCGCCGTGGACGCCGCCGTCATGGTGGTGGATGCCGGCAAGGGTATCGAGAGCCAGACGAGGAAACTTTTCGAAGTCTGCCGCCGCCGCGGCGTGCCGATCTTCACCTTCATGAACAAGCTGGACCGCCCGGCCCGGCCCTCGATGGACCTTCTGGACGAGCTGGAATCCGTGTTGGGAATCCACGCATTCCCCGTAAACTGGCCGCTCGGTGACGGTCCGCGCTTCCGGGGCGTGTATGACCGCGAACAGAAGCAGGTGCACCTTTTCGAGCGGACCGCGCACGGGGCGTATCGCGCGCCGGTGAGCGTGCGGGGCATCGAGGACGAGAATGTGAAGGCCGCGATGGAGGAGGCGACCTATTCACAGGTCTGCGACGAACTTGAATTGCTGGAAGGTGCCGGTGCCGGGTTCGACTTGGGAAAAGTCCTCGCCGGAGAACTCACTCCGGTCTTCTTCGGCAGTGCGGCGAACAACTTCGGTGTGCAGCTCCTGCTGGACCGTTTCCTCGAACTCTCGCCGCCACCGATGCCGCGCGAAAGCGGGGAAATGATCATCGATCCGGCGTCGGAGGAGTTTTCCGCCTTCGTTTTCAAAATCCAGGCGAACATGAACCCGAAGCACCGCGACCGGATCGCCTTCGTGCGGATCGTGTCCGGCAAGTTCGAGCGCGACATGGACGTGCTGAACGGCCGTACCGGAGACCGGGTCCGCCTCGCCAATTCGCAGCGCCTCTTCGCCCGCGACCGTGAGACGGTGGATGACGCGTTCGCCGGCGATGTGGTGGGACTTGTCGGGAACTACGACCTGCTCATCGGCGACACGCTTTCCTCAAAGCCCGGCGTGACATTCGATGAGATCCCGCGCTTCGCGCCGGAGTGTTTTTCCTTCCTGCACAACAAGAGCACCGCGAAATACAAACGCTTCCGGGACGGCCTTGCACAGCTTCTCAAGGAAGGCGTGGCGAGCGAGTTCACGCTGATCGACAACGAAGGACCCCAGATCCCGTTGCTCGGGGCGGTCGGACCGCTCCAGTTTGAGGTGCTGCAATACCGCTTGGAAGGCGAATACGCGGCGGAAACCCGCATCGAGCAGGCGAACTGGTCGCTCGCCCGCTGGTTGAAGCCGAAAGAAGGTGATCCGCTCGCGCCGGACGCGCGGCCGGCGCTGTCGCTCGGCGCCGCGCTTGCGAGGGACTCCAACGGCTGGTTGGTCGCGCTGCTGCCGAGCGAGTGGGCCTTGAAGACGTTTTCCGACAAGAATGAGGACTGGATCATTTCCGAACAGCCGTTCCCGCCGCCGGCGGTGATCAGGTGAGCGGGATTTATTTCCAGTTGTACCTCACGCGGTAGCTCACCGTCCGTTCCTCGTCCGGCTTCAGCGTGACGCGGAACCGGATGTTGCGGGCGTCGGCCTTTTCAAAATCGTCGGATTTCTGGATGATCTCCCAGTTCAGTCCGCGATAGAGCTGTTCCTCCACCTGTACCTCGACGGGAGTTTTCTTGCGGTTGCGGAGTTTGATCTCAAACGACTCTTCCGCCTGATCCTGATTGTTGTTGAGGAGATAATCGGTGCGGGTGCGGCTGCCGACAATGTCGAAGGCATCTCCGGTGTAGATGCGGACATCTTCGCCTTGGGGTGTGTGGTCGATGGTGTTTTCCCCGGTGAATTCCGGGCGGCCGTCGGCGTCGTCCTGCTTGTAGAAGCGGGTGCGTCCCTTGGGCAGGGGAATGCCAAGGCCGTTTTCCCTGGTGTTCTTGAACTCCTTCATCACCCAGACCTTGGGATTCGACTTGGTGCCGAAATTCCTGTCCTCCCGGAAATTGTCTTCCGACCACCCCCGGTAGTTCTGCCACGGGATGCTCGCCCCGTTGTAGACATACAGGGTCTTCGCCTTCACGCCGGTCGCGCGGAGGAATTCAACCTGCTTCGTCTCGCGGTTCCGCAAGGTGGTGGGATTGGGGAGCGAATACAGGTGGTATTCGTCGAAGGATTTTTCCGTGACCTCGGTCGCCTGTTTTGCTTCGAGTCGCATGTCGCTCCTGCCCGCATACCCCACGGCTCCGCCTTCTCCCGGTTGGATCTTGTTCACATCCCCCGCCATGAGCTTGAGCACGGCCTTTTCGAATGTCTGGCCGGACTGGTTGTCGACGGAAACCCAGCCGACCAGATCCAGAGTGTCGCCGTTTTCCGGGGAGATGAGATTGTAGGCCGCCTCCCAGCTCATGCCGCCGGTGACGTAGCTGAGTTCCGCATCGAGTTTGGTGGTGCTGTCGCTGGCGAGCTGCCAGCTGACCGTGGGCTTGAGGATGGTGTCGTCTCCCACGGAGGGAAACAGCGGTTCGCCGGGTAACGAGAAACGCAGCTGCCCGTTCACTTCGATGATCGGAGAACCTCCGGTCTGGGGATTTCCGTAGACCGTCTGGGAATTATAGAATTCGTGGCCATAGCGTTGTGCAGCGGACGCGTTGGGAGTGTAGCCGGAGCGGATGATCTTTCCCCGGATGGTGGTCTCGCGGCCGTCGGGGTTCCGCGTGAGGAAATCGATTTCCTTGCCTTCGTTGAGCGAGAGGAGAAGTCCCTGGGAAAGCACGTCCGCACGGTAGCTCTGTTCGAGGATGCGCAGATCCACCTTGCCGGCAGGATCCCGGAGCACGACCGAATCAGGTTCGAGATGGAGGGTCGCCCCGGTGTAGACGGCGGAGTTGGTTCCTTGCTTGAGGTCCAGAGCCACCTTGTCGCGGACGACCGCGAAGTTCTGGTTGTAGATTGTCAGCGCGGGTTGCGACGACAGAATGGAAGTGCAGGCGAGGCTTGTGAGTGCGGTGAGTCGGTTGATTTTCATAAGCTGGTTCGCGATGAACCTATCACCAAGACGCGACAAATCCAGATTCCTTAGAATTTGGCCGGAACGGGGCTCACAACAGAGTGCCATGCAGCACCACCCCTGCCACGGCGAAGTAAATGATCAGGCCTGTCACGTCCACCAGTGTGGCGACAAACGGGGCTGAAGACGTCGCCGGATCGAGACCGGCGCGTTTGAGGAGAAACGGCAGCATCGATCCCGAAAGGGTGCCCCACAACACCACCCCTATCAGCGAGATGCCCACGGTCGCGGCCACCAGCGGCCAGTGGGGGCCGTACATGTCTGAAAAAGCCGACCATGCGGCGATGCGGATGACGCCGATCGCCGCGAGAATGAGCCCGAGGATGAGTCCGGACAGGATTTCCCGCCGCATCACCCTCCACCAGTCGGCCAGTCCCACTTCCCCGATCGCCATCGCCCGGATGATCAGCGTCGCGGCTTGGGAGCCGCTGTTTCCTCCGCTCGAAATGATGAGCGGGACGAACACGGCGAGGATGACGGCTTTGGAGATTTCGTCCTCGAAATGGCCCATCGCCGTGGCGGTCAGCATTTCTCCGACGAACAGCACGATGAGCCAGGTGGCGCGCTTCTTCACCAGCCGGGCGAGCGAGATGTCCATGTAGGGCTCGTCGAGCTGCTCCATACCACCGAGTTTCTGGATGTCTTCGGTGGCTTCCTCTTCTGCGACATCGAGGATGTCGTCCACCGTCACGATTCCGACGAGGCCGCCATGGCCGTTGACAACAGGAAGCACGGTGCGGTCGTATTTTCTAAAGGAGGCCACCGCCATTTCCCGGTCATCCATGGCATTGAGAGAGATGAGAACGTCGCCGGGCAGGTCCTTCACGAGTGTTTCCAGCGGAGAGAGGAGGATACTGCGGATACGGACTTCGTTGATCAGCTTTCCCGTGGGATCGACCACATAAAGCACGTTCAATGTCTCCCGATCACGGCCATGGTTGCGGATGTGGTCCAGCACCTCCCGCATGCTCCACTCCGCCCGGAGCGTGAGATATTCGGAGGTCATCATCCTTCCGATGCTGTCTTCGGGGAAATCCAACAATCGCAGTGCGACCATCCGCTCTTCGGGAGAAAGGGATTCCACCAGTCTTGCGCAGACCGAGGTGGGAAGTTCTTCCAGCAGCGCCGTCCGGTCGTCCGGAGACATCGCTTCGAGGATGCGGGCGGCCTCTCTATCCCCCAGGGAACGGATCAGCGACTCCTGGGCCTCTACGGGTAGATATTCGAAAACCTCGGCCGCAAGCTCCATCGGCAGCAGCCGGAAAAGCGCCGCCCGCTCGGAAGGCTTGAATTTCACGATCTCCTCCGCGGAGTCCGCCGGGGCGAGACCGGACAAGGCGGCCCGGATTCCCATGAAGTTCCGCGAGACAAGCATTTCCGCCAAAATCTCGGACGTTCGATTCTTCCTCATGCGCGTGAAGGGTGGGAAACAAGGAGGCCCGGAATGGAGGGCGGAACCGGTGAAGGCAAGCGGAATCAGTTGCGACAAGACAGGTAATCCCACTCAATGAACCAGCGGGCCAGGCACAAAAAGCCGGTCACAGTCCCCTGAACTCGCTGGCCAGCTTCTTCGCCGTGGCCACGGTGTTCCGATGGAGTTTCGCCGTGAACTCGGGCTGGCGGTTGTAGCCTCCGCCGTAGAGCACCGCGACCGGGATCCTGTTCCTGATGAACGCGCTCAGCAGGACCTCGTCACGGCGCTGGATGTCCTTCAGGGAGAGATGCATCTGGCCGAAGCGATCGTTGCGGTGGTTGTCCGCTCCGGAGATCCATATGACAAGATCCGGGGAAAACGCGTCAAGGGCGCCCGCGAGGCTGACAAAGAGTTGTTTCAGATACATCTCGCCCTCGACGTAGCGGACGGTCTCGATGTCGAGGGTGCCTTCGATTTTTTTCGTCGGATAATTTTTTCCGACGTGGATCGAATAGGTGAAAACGCGCGGATCGTTTCCGAGCAGGGCGGCGGTGCCGTTTCCCTGATGGGCGTCCGTATCCACAACCATGATCCGGATGTTCGGTTGCTTGTCCTGCAGATCGCGGATGGCGATGGCGACGTCGTTGAAGACGCAGTATCCCTCGCCGTGTTCGCGGAAGGCGTGGTGGGTGCCGCCGGCGAGGCAGACGCCGACCCCTTCCGCGAGCGCGGCGTGGCAGGCGAGACGCGTCGCCTCCACCTCGGTGATGCTGCGGCGGTAAAGCTGCGGGGTGACGGGCAGGCCGAGCAGGAGTTGTTCCTTGCGCCCGAGCTGGCCGGATTCGATCTTGCGGATATAGTCCTGTTCGTGCACCCGCTGGAGCAGATGAATGTCGGCGGTGCGGACCTCGATGATCTCCTCGGGCCTGAGGATGCCGCCCTCGAGAAGCATGTCCTTCGAGACGCGGAACTTGTCCATCGGGAACGGATGTCCGGCCGGCAGATCGAGTTCAAGCTCCTGTGAATAAAAGCAACGCATGGTCCCGCCGCTACCAAACAGCGGATGGACCGGAATTCCAAGCGGTATTTGGCAGGGAAAGCGGCCAACGGTTTCGCCAGCATTGCACTCTCCAACGGCTCATGACAATCTCCGCGAAATTTGGCGGCGACTCGAAATACCCAACTGGACGGATGGCGCGCCCTCGCCGTGCTGGGCGTGATGTGCCAGCACTGGTTGCCCGCGAAATGGCACGGGCCGTTTCCGTTTGAAATCGGCCTGTTCTTCTTCCTCACGCTCACCGGCTTCCTCATCACCCGGATCCTTCTGCGCGAGCGCACGGCGGCGGAAGCGCAGGGCGGGAAATGGCGGGCGAGGACGTATCTCCATTTTCAAAAACGGCGGATGATCCGCATTCTGGTGCCGTGCTACTCGGCGATGCTTTTCGCCATCGCGGTGGGAGCGCCGGACATCCGCGCGCATTGGCCCGCCTACTTCGGACACTGGTCGAATTTTCACATGGCCTGGTTGGACGGCTGGCCATCCGGAACGGCGCATTATTGGACATTGGCGATCCAGATGCAGTTCTATCTGGTCTGGCCCCTGTTGGTTTTTTTGGTTCCCCGTCGAGGGCTGACGGCGGCTTTCCTGACAGCGGCGGCGCTGGCTCCTCTGACGCGGCTGGTGCTGGCGGAATGGTTTCCCGCGATACACCACGGCGAAGCCATCTCCTCGTCAGCTCTGGATTATTTCGGTATCGGCGCGCTTCTCGCCCTTGCCATGGATCGCGGGATGGAGGTGGGAGACAAGCGGCTGCGGCGCGCGGCATGGGCCGCTTTCGCCGGATATGTGACACTTTATTCGCTCGGTGAAGCGGGCAGGTCGGTGGCGGGCCTGTGTTATGTCCAACAAACCTTGGTTTCGGTGGCCTTTGCAGGACTGATTTCAGCAACCTTGGCAGGCATCGGAGGAGGGTTGGGGAAGCTTCTGGAACATCCCGCCGTGCAGCATGTCGGGAAACTGAGTTTCGGCTTTTATCTGTTCCACACGCCGGTGCCGCTGCTGCTGGGCTTTGTGTTGCCGCAGTTGTGGGGACCGTTTTTCACCGGGTGGTGGCAGTTGGTGCGGCTTGGCGTGTTCGGGCTCACCGCCTGGGGCCTTGCTTGGTTGTGCTGGCGGTATCTGGAGTCGTCTTTCACAACGAAGACGGGAAAATGAATGGGGCGTTCCCTCACTCCTGGTTGCGGAGGCGGTTTCTCCAATAACCTGGTTTACGACTGGTATGCATGACGGCCAGTATCTGGATTTCGTCACCTTCGATGCGAAACACCAGGGCGTAGCGGAATCTTCCCAAAAACACCCGGCGTGCCTCACCGTGAAACCGTCGGTAAATCAGCGGCTCATCTCTCGCCCATTGGATGGCTTCCTCCAGAGCGAATTTGAACAATTCACCCTGATAGCTGTCGTCGGATTTGATGTGGTTGGCTGCCGCGATGGCCTCGGCATCCGCCTCCGGATGTATCCGAAATCCCAACATGCCGATCAAACCGCTTTGAAACGGCGCATGAAATCATCTCCCTCGGTCAGCCGGACACGGCCTTCATCGATTTCACGGACCCGTTGGTCGATCTCGTCACGCCATTCGAAACCGACTTCACGATCATCCGGCGGAATCACCAAACTCGCGAATTCGTTCCGCTCCTCTTCGCTCAGACTGGAATATTCTCTGGCGAGACGAAGCACGTTTTCAGATATTTCCATAGGCGAAACATTACCTCGCCATGGCGATTTGGCGAGCTGGAATATCGCCCGCACGGTCCTCCCCATTCACCGTGGTTCGCACGCATGGCTCTTCAGGTCCACCAGATCGATGAACTCGAGCGCGGACTCGTGGGTGGCCTCCAGCACGACGTCCGGGGCGTGGCCGTTCTCGAAAGCCTCCTGCCAGCGGGACGCGCAAAGGCACCACTGGTCTCCGGGGACCAGACCGGGGAAATCGTATTCCGGGCGAGGTGTGCTCAGGTCATTTCCGGACTGTTTTGAAAACCGCAGGAAATCCGCGGTCACCCTCACGCATACCACATGCACCCCCACATCGCCCGCGCCCGTGCGGCAGCAGCCGTCGCGATGCCAGCCGGTGAGCGGGTCGGTGGAACAGGGGCGGAGGACACCGCCGATGACGTTTCTGGTTTCAATGGCCATGTCGTCAGGATAACCCTCCACGGTTTCCCGTCCAGCGGCTTGCACTGCGGAAACAAATCCGTCAGGTTCATCCCATTGGAAAACGCATGGAGAAATGATCTGCCGGACCGGTTCGACCCGATGACGACCAAGGAGCTGCGGCAGAGCCTGCGGCGGGGAAGCTTCATCTACCCGTTCCTGGGCATCCAGATACTCGCGATTCTCGCGATGGTGGGGGAATTCCAGACGGGCCACGCTTCGGAAAGCTCGGAATACACCGGGATGCTCAATCCGGAGCTTCTGGCGACCTCCGGGCTTTTCTGGATGATCGTTTCCGCCATCTGTCTGGTCATCATGCCGTTGAGCGGCGTGATCCTGATGGGACAGGAGCTGGAGGAGGGAAACCACGAGCTTCTTCTCCTGACGAAACTGGACCGCTGGAAAATCGTCATCGGGAAATTCCTGACACTCTGGGGGCTTTGCGCGCTCACCTTCATCTCGCTGATGCCCTACGTGCTGGTGCGTTACATGGTGGGCGGCATCGAGTGGTGGCATGAAGCCGCCTGCGCGGGAACCATCCTCGGTGGCTCCGCGATGATCGGCGCGGGGGCCATAGGAGCCTCGGCTTTCAAACGCATCGGCGTGAGGATCGCGGTGCTGGCGCTGTATCTGGTCTCCATGGTGGCGGGGTGTGCCGCACCTTTGCTGGGGGCGGGCATGCAGAGCGGGAGATGTGGCTTCCTCTATCACTTCACCGCGTTGTGCGCGGTCGTCGCGTTCACCCTCGCGGGTCTGGCGCTCGCCCGCTCGCGCCTGCGTCTCTCGATTCTCGCCTACGAGGTGAACCCTAGCGGCATGATCATCGGCCTGCTGGTTTTCGCTCCATTCGTCATCGGTCTCGTCAGCGCGGTGACCCTCGGGTGGGGCGGCGCCGCCGGACTGATCGGTCTGGCCGTCGTCTCCCTCCGCATGGACATCACCCCGAGGGCTCCGAAGTGGATGCCGCCGCCACCGCCGAACGTGCCGCAGGCCGAGGCCTAGGGAACCATGCGCCGGACACGCGGGGTCTCCCGCGGGTTGGTCCGCCTGGATCGAGGCAGGAAGGGCGTGACCAGCGATTGCTCGAAGTCGAAGACCTCGGAAAAGTCCTCCTTTTTGTCCGAGTCCTGTTTGCCGAACACCTGTTCCTCGATGAGGTGGAAAACCATGTCACCCACGTCCTGGCATTTCCGCACGCTCCACTCGTTCATGAGTGTCGACGCCATCGGTCCGAATTGTTCCAGCGCGAAGTCCCGATAACCGGCGAGCAATTCCGGGCCGGTTACATGGCGCGCATTGCCGCCGTTCGACTCGGAGATCCGCTTCAACGTGAAATCGAGCGCGTCCTTGAGAAAAAAGTAGGCATGAGGGTCAAACCGTCGGTCGCGTTTCAAAATGGAAACGACGGATTGTTCGAATTGCATGGCCTGCATGGTGCCGGAATATGCCGGAAATCGCCGGGCGTGTCAAAGCGGTAAGCGCCGTGACATGGATTTATAGGCAGCGCATGCCCTTTTGGCGAGGGCGCGCGGGCGGTGCGACCGTCCGCGCCGGAATCTTCCCGTCACACCGCTTCCGCGACTTCCTCGGGGAAGCGCTCGCGGTATGCCGATTCCACGCGGGCTGCGAGGGCGGCGGTATGGAGGCGCAGTTCGTGAACCGCGGTCGCTTCATAGAACCTCGCACGCAACATCGGGCCCACCACATACAGCCATTTCGAAGCTTTTCCTCCGCGTCCCACGGCGTGGTAATCCGCAGCCGTTTCCACGCCGAGGCGGCATGCGTCCGCCTTGATGAATCCCCGCCGCAGCAGGTTCTGGATCAGGGGATGGCGGACCATGTCGATGTCCCGGGCAGGCCCCGTCGCGTCGAAAATGTGATCGGCTTCAAGCACCCTTGTCGGCAGATCGCGGTTGCGGGCCGCGAGGCCGAGGCGTTTCTTGTGTTCGCCACGCTCGACATTGACGATCGTGCCCCGGTGCAGCACGAGTTTTCCTGAGGCGATGAGTTCCGTGATCGTTTCGTGCGCCCCGGGGGAACACTGGTGACGGTGGATTTCCCAAAACGGGCTGAGAAAACGCAGGAAACGCTTGCGGTCTTTTTGCGACAGTTCCTGCCACAGGGAAGGTGTGCTTGACCGGATGGCAGCGAAAATGTCCCGCCAGTTGCCGCCCTTGGCCTCGTGCTCCCGGATGACCTCGCGGAAAAGCCGTACGCTCTGGCGGAGATTCGAGTCAGGCAGGTGGTCCAGATCCGGCTCATCCACCGGCGACGCCTGGGCGTAGGGTTGCGGAAGCAGCGCGTTGCGGGAGACGGCGTGGATCGTCCCGGCTTTCCCACGGCGCGTCAGTTCCAGGACCGTGTCCACCATCGTCAGGCCGGAACCCACGATCAACACATCCTGCCCGTTCTCCACGAGAGCGAGCGATGCCGGATCCTTCGCGGGGATGGTGTGGGCGGCCCAGATGGAGGAGGCGAATGCCGATCCTTGATTGCCGGTGGCCAGGATCGCGATCTCCACGGCCAAGGTGCTCTGATCCTTGAAAACCAATCTCGCGGTGCCGGTTTCGTCGATGCCCGTGACATCCACAACACGCTTTTTCTCGACCTTCAGCAGGGGATTGGCCAAGCGGGCTTCGGCGAGGGTGGTCGTCAGGTATTCCCCATAGACCCAGCGGGGGAGGAAATCGCCGGCCCGTGTGTCCTCGTTGTAGGCCCGGCGGGCGTAGGCGAGGAAATGTTCGGGCTGGTCTGCGAAGGCGCTCATCCTGCCGGCGGGGATGTTGAGACACATTCCGGTTTCCGCGGTTTGGTAAGCCAGACCCGGACCTGCTTCGCCACCTTCCTCGAACAGGATGATGGAAACACCCGGCAGGCGCCGGGAAAGGTGGATGGCCGTAAGAGTGCCGCTGAAGCCTCCACCGATGATGGCGATGGGCAGGCTGGGGCGGCTTGATTCGAGTCCGTTGAATTCCATGGCTGTGTGAGGTGTGGTTGGGGAAAAACGATGGGCGTGCGCCGCATCGGATTTAATTCATACCTATCACTAGAGATTCGTCTGTCCAGCCGAATTTATTCTGCTGAACCTCGGATTAAAACTCCAACTTCGCCCGGATTTTTTGACCAATCCTTTATTTTTGGGCAATATTCTACTTGGCATATCGGCCTTATTTCATACCAATAACTCCAGATAACTGAATGCGCCTTGTTTGATTTGTACGAATTTCCCAGATCCATCCGATGAAAACCACTCTTCCCGAAACCGCCAGCGAGGCATGGCTCGAAGTTGTGCGCCAGAAAGTGGCGAGCCTGCGATTTGGTTCCGTGCAGATCACGGTCCATGACGGGCGCGTGACCCAGGTGGAAAGCGTGGAAAAGACGCGTTTCGTCACCCCTCGGGAAGAGGGCGCGAACGGGCAGAAATGAACGGGAGCGGATTTTACTTCCGCCTCGGCCGTTTGGTCTTCTTCGACTTGTCGGTTTTCCCTGGCTTGCCCGGGTTCGCGTAGCGGCCTTCCGCGCGCTTCACCGCGGGTCCGGCCTTGCCTGCCGGCTTGGTATGCGGCTTGCCTTGTTTCTTCGCGATTTTTTTCGCCGGCGTCTTGATGGAGACGTGGGTGCCCTCGCTGGTGGGTCTGCCTGCCACGGCGAAGTCCACGAAGCGTTTGTCGAAATCGATGTTCGTGACACGCAGCGGGATGCGCATGCCGAGTTGCACGACTTTCCCGTCGGTCGAGACCCAGGCCTTGCGATGCGCCTCAAAAAACCAGCGACCTGGCGGCAGATCTTCACGCTTCACCACCCCGCGCACTCCCATGTCCGGAATTTCGACCATCAGACCCATCGGGCGGACGTCGGTGATGAGTCCGTCGAAGAGCGGCGGATCGTCCGACTTGGAGACGCGGTCCAGGTATTCCATCAGCTTGATCTGTTTCGTCTCGCTTTCCGCATCGGAGGACTTGCGCTCGGTGTCGGAAATGTGGCGGGAGATCTCCTGTAATTCGGCGAATGACGGCGTCCTGTCGTGCGGTTTCGGCGCGTTTTCCAAAAGGGGTTGCAGCGCGCGGTGGACGATGAGGTCCGCGTAGCGGCGGATGGGGCTGGTGAAGTGGCAGTAGTCCTGCTTCGCCAGACCGTAGTGGCCGACGGGTTCCGCGGAATAGGCGGCCCGCTTGAGACTTTTCAGCAAGCCCAGCTTGATGACGTGTTCCTCGGGACTGCCCTTGGATTCATCCAGGAGTTTCTGGATGTGGTCACGGTTCGTGAGATCGCCCGGGCGGTAGCCGTGCTGTTTCGCAGTCTCGGTAAAGTCCTTGAGCCGCGACGGATCGGGGTCGTCGTGGATGCGGTAGATCGCGGGTTTCATGCGGACCTTGAGAATTTTCGCCACCGCCTCATTGGCGGCCAGCATGCATTCCTCCACGAGTTGGTGGCTTTCCGTATGCACGACCGGTTCGGCCGTGCTGGCGCGGCCCTGGTCGTCAAGACGGACCTTGATTTCGGGCATCTCCAGGTCCAGCGCTCCGTTTTCGAAACGGCGCTTGCGCATGGCGGAGGCGAGATTCCAGCCTTCCTTGACCAGTCCGGCGAGCTGCGGGTCCGAGCCCTCCGGCGCCGGCTTGCCGTCGAGGATCGCCTGTGCCTGTTCGTAGGAAAGCTTCGCCCGGCTGTGGATGACGGCATCGATGAATTTCGCCCGCGTGATTTCCCCGCCGTGGGAGATTTCCAGAAGAGCGCATTTCGTCAGGCGGTCCACGTCCGGCTTGAGCGAGCAGATTCCGTTGGAGAGTTCGGTCGGCAGCATGGGCAGGACACGGTCCACCAGATAGGTCGAGTTGCCGCGTTCGATGGCTTCCTGGTCCATCGGGCTGCCGGGCTTGATGTAATGGGAAACGTCCGCGATGTGGACGGCCAGGGTCCAGCCCTTGGCGTGTTTTTTCAACCAGATCGCATCGTCATGGTCCTTCGCATCCGCAGGGTCGATGGTGATGACCAGCTTGTCCCTCCAGTCCTTGCGGCGGGCGATCTCTTCCGGTTCCGGTGCTTCCGGTACGGCGCGGGCCTCCGCGAGCACCGCATCCGGAAACGACGTACGCAGGCCATGCCGGTGGATCACGGAAATGATGTCCACACCCGGGTCGCCCGGCCAGCCCAGCACTTCGACGATGCGTCCGCGCGGGTCGTTGTTCCGGTCGATCCATTCCTCCAGCACCACGACGACCAACTGCCCCGGCATGGCGGTGGTGTCGCCGATGACATCCACACGGCCTTCGATGGCCTTGTCGTCACAGTCGATCCAGCCGAAGCCGCCTTTTTTCCGATAGGTGCCGACGAGTTTGCCGGAACGGCGCTCGATGATCTCCACCACCCTGCCTTTCATCTCATCCGCCTCGTCGGACGAGAATTCGCTGCGCGTGCGGAACGGACGCGGCACGGCCTTGATGATCGAGACGCCCACGCGGTCTCCGTCCAGCGAGGTGGCGGTGTGGCGGCGGTCGATGAAAATGCGGGAATGCAGCGTGAAATCGATGCCGCTGGCGAGATTCTGTTCGTCCGTGAGATCCGGGAAGAAGTAGGCGTGGCCTTTCGGGTGGAATTTCAGCGTGCCGGTGAGCTGGTCCTTCGGCGCGGAGGGAAGCAGGTAGGTGTTTTTCTTTCCCTCCTTGAGCTGGCCCTCCTTCACAAGGGTATCGAGTGTGCTGCGGAGCTCGGCGATGCGGGTGCCGGGCAGCTTCAGGCCGCGGGAGAGCTGCGATTTGGAAAGGGGATTGCCATTTGCGGAACGGAAGGCGTCGAGGATGGAATCTCGCAGATTTTTGCCGGGCATGCTGCGAGTCTGTCGCTTCCGCGCGCGCGCCGCAACGGCAAAGGCGGAAGAAAAAAGATTGCGGTCAAACAAATGTGCAATACCGTGTTTACCATGTGAATGCGGAACGCGATTGAGTCATTGTCATCCGCAAAAAACTCGTATTTGCTCCGCATTCGTGAAATCTACCACAAATCCCGCAATGAAAACCCGCCTCTCCCGCCGCCAGAACGGCTTCACGCTCGTCGAGCTTCTCGTCGTCATCAGCATCATCGCCGTCCTCGCAGCGGTCGGATTCGCCGCGGGGAACATGGCCATCCAAAAAGCGCGCAAACTCACCGCCCTGGCCGCCGCCACGAGCATCGAGTCCGCGGTGAACAACTTCTACGCCGACTACGGCAGTCTTCCTAAAAACCTCAATTCCGACACAGAGGTGGATACGAGCATCGACACCGAATTCCTCAATGTCCTTCTGGGTTGGGAGCCCACCTCCGGGACCGTGCTCAACTCGAAGGGCATCCGCTTCCTTACGGTGAAAGAAGGCAAGGGGAAAAAAGGCGGGCTGATGACCACCGGCGGTGGCACACAAAGCGCGCAAGGCCTCTACGATCCATGGGGCGGCGGTTACAAGGTCATGCTTGACGGCGATTACAATGAAATCATCACGCCACAGCCCAAGGGCGGAGCAAAGGCAACCACCCTCAACGGCAAACGCGTCGCCGTCTGGAGTGACGGTGCGGATGGTGTGGATGGAGCCGGCACGTCTTCCGACGACGTGAAGACCTGGGGCAACTGAACAATCTCCTGCTAAAAACCCAAAACCAAACCCCGCCCGGCGTCTGCCGTGGCGGGGTTTCTCGTATCTGGTGGAAAGCCTGGCGGAACGGTGGTTTCCCGATCGGATCAGGCGGGGTTTATTTGGGAATCTCGTTGAGCGTGTACCAAGCATCGGGGTGCCATAGCGCGTCGCCGTCCAGGGATCTGACGCCTTTGGAACTAAGATGGTGGACGTGGCCGCGCACGAGTCCGTCGATTTTCAACCGCACGGATTTCTTGTCAGGTGAGACGGTCGCGGCGGTGATCTGCGGGTTGGCCTGATCCACTTCCGGGCTGCCGTACTCGGCTTGGTAAATGTAGGTGAAGGCATCCATCGCGTAGCTTTTGGGATCGGCTGCGGTGGCGGGATCGACGGGACCGGTGAAATTCAGGGTGAAGCCATCGCGGTTGGCGGTCATGGTCTGGATTTCAAACGGGGTTTTGCCGGTCCATCTGACGCGTTCGAAGGTGAAGGGCTTGCTGCCGCGCGAGGCCCAGCCGCGGTTGGAACCGCCGACGAACAAGGTGCCGGTTTCCTGATCAAGGCGGACGGGGATGAGGCCGGCTTCGAAGTTTTCGAGGAAATGGAAAACCGCTCCTTGGTAGAGCCCGTTGACTTTCTCCAGGCAGACCCTCTGGACCTGTGAGTGCGTTTGCTCGCCGACGAGAAGCTGCTTTTCCCATGGGCCGAATTTTCCCCCGGTCTGGTCACAGGCGATGCCGGTGGGGGACTGGCCCACCTTGCCATGGGGAAAGATGACCGCCGGCGGGATGAATTCCGGATGCTTGGTGCGCTCCTTGAGGATGCGGGATTTGTCGTCCACCTCGGGTGGCGCGGGGAGATTGGCGAGCTTTGCGAATTTGTTTCCAGAAGGATTGCCTTGGAACGAGCCGGGTTTGAGCCATTTCAGCGAGGACGAACCGTTCCAGACGCCTTGGTTGTCGGTGTAGAAAGTGTCGCCGTCGGCATTGAATCCGATGCCGCCGGGTGAGCGGATTCCGGAGCAGGTGGGGATCATTTTCCCATCCGGAGTGACACGCAGGCACCAACCGCGCCAATCCGAATCCGCGGTGAAGGAGCCGGTGAGGCATAGCACGAGCCAGATGTCGCCATTCTTGTCCGGCGTGCTGCCGAAGGTGTATTCGTGGTAGTCGCCCTTGATGCCCCAGTCGGAGCAGATGGTCTCGAAGGTGTCGGCGAGACCGTCGTTGTCGGAGTCCTTGATCCTGGTGACTTCGGGACGCTGGGTGAGCCAGAGGGCGCCGTCTTTCCAAAACATGCCGAGGGGTTCGTGGAGGTTCTGGGCGAATTTTTTCCAGGTGACCTTGCTGAGATCGTCCCCGTAGGCACCGCTGCAGATCCAAAGGTCGCCCCGGCGGGTGGTGACGGCGACCTGCTTGTCCGGCATGAGCGCGATGGAGCCGATCTCCATGACTTCGCCGGGAGGGAGAGGGATTTCCTCGCGGGTGTAGTAGTCGCTTTGGGGAGCGGCTTGGAGAGACGTGAAAAGGAACATCGAACATCCAACGTGGAACATCGAACGCTGGAAGGAAGAGAAGTTCTGGAACATTTGCTGGGAAGAGTGATTGGGTTTTTGGAGCGCGGAATTTACTCCGCGCTAGGGCGGATTCGTGCTGGCGGGTCTGGTAACGACGAATGGATTGGTGGGAAAAATGGAGATCGGGGCGGTGAATTCCGGTGTCCGTTATTTCCAGCGGTAGGTCAGGGTGACCGGTTGGCCGGAGTTGAGCTGGAGGGAGGTTTTTCCATTGGCCCCGTCGATGGTCAGTTCGGGTGGCTGGGGAATCTGGATTTCCAGGGATGGCCCGGTGATGCTGAGTTTGCGGACGAGCGCGCCTGATTCCGCAGCCCATGAATCGCGGAGGATCTGTTGGCCGATCTGGACGATGAACGTGGGATTTCCGGCGGGATCGAGCTTATAGCCTTTGAATCGGGCGCTTGTCGGAAGGGTGCGGGACTTGTTGAGAGCGACGACATTTTCTCCGGCAGGCGGGTTGTTGTCGGTGCCGCGTTCGACCCATTTCGGTCCTCCGTCGATGAACTTCCCGGTCCAGAGCAGCTCGGGGGCGAGATCATCGGCCGAGTAGGCGAGATTCAGTCCCCCGGGGAAACCCACGCCGATGGCTCGGGGAGTGGTGCCGGTGATGAAATTCCGGTAAATGACGGGGCGGTTGCCGACGGCTTCGATGGGGATGGGCTCGCGCACTTTCGGCTGTTGGGCCTTCTCGTCGGTGAGCCAGTTCCATGGCGCGTCGCCGGGGAGTTTCCAGCCGAGGGCGATTCCCTGCTTGTCGGAAAGTTCGAGGAATTCAAGGCGGAACTTGTGGGAGCCTTTGGTGAGTTTGATTTTTCCCTTGCGGACGCGGGAGCCGTTCATCGGGCCGGCGCCCTTGATCTCGGTGACGGTTTTCCCATTGAGGATCACGGCGGCGGCATCGTCCGCATCCAGGAGGAATTCGTATTCGGCATCGGCGGGTGCTTGGAAATCGGCGGTCCAGACGATGGCGAAATCGTCCTCGAAGGGGGAATCCTTGAGGGAAATGATGCCGTCATGCTCTTCCTCGACGTTCGCGGCCTTGAGAGTGGAGAAATCCGGCAGGCTGCTCCATTTTCCGGAGTAGGCTTGGGACAGGAGATTGGTGAGGACGGTTTTTTCGAGCGGCAGCGGGTGGAGCTTGAGGATTTCCTCGGAGGTCCATGGCGCGTTGCGGTCGGAGACGGAGGCGCGGATGGTTTTGACGAAATCCGGGGTCACCGCGGCGGCCTGGTTGCCCCATGAGCTGCGGACGTAGGTGAGGATGGCGGCGATCTGGTCGTCGGGAAGGACCGCGCCTTGGGGAGGCATTTCCAGATTGTAGGTTTTTCCAAGGACGTCCACGGGGCCGGTCAGGCCTTTCAGCACGACTTTCACCGCGCGGTCCGGATCGCCCGCGAGCCACGGGCTTTCGGCAAGGGGTGGGAACGTCCCGCCGGTGGCGCCTTTTCCGTCGGCTCCGTGGCAGGCGGAGCAATAGAGCGTGAAAAGTTGCTGGCCGTCCTGGGCGAGGAGCGGACCGGCGGCGCAGAAAAAGAGCAGTAGCCGGGAAATCATGGCAAGTGGTGTGTGGGTTTATCCGGCGGCGTCATCCGCGTGGAGTTCACACACTACGAAGCGATCTTCCGGGTTTGATCCCGAGATTTGCGGCGATGATTTGATGAAATGCGGCGAATGGCAAAGCGCGAGCTTCCCGGATCCTTTTGGCCCTATTCCGCGACCTTCGGACGGGACGAGTAGTGCTTCACCAGACCGGCGCAAAGGGCGTCGGCGTACTCCCGGAAGATGGATGGCCGGAATCTGCCTTGGATTTCCTTGTATCCATCATAATCGCCCGCCTGGATGCGGGCATAGTCGATGGTGGAGTTCATCACGTAAGGTTCCATGAAAATGACCGGGCAGTCGTAAAGGCGGTTGGCAAGAAGATTGCGGATCCAGAGGTAGGGTTGGCCGGGGACTCCACGGACATTTCTGTTCTCAGGCAGATAGGTATATGCCGGAAGCCCGCTGATCTGGGCGAAGGTGTTGGCGACGGTGGATCCTACAAGAACTTCCTCCTGGTGGGTGCGCTGGAGGAGTTTTTGCAGGAGGGCGAAGCGTTGGTCGGCGAGAAGCACTTCCTCATCGTTGTAGGCCCCGTTGAGGATGAGGTGGAGATGGGTGCGGTCGATGAGGGTGGGCTGCAGAGGGTTTCCCCATGCCTCGGCATTGAAATGAAGGCAGAGGACGAGGTCGGGCTTGAGGGTCTTGTTGACGAGTTCCGCGCGCGAGCGGATTTCCGCGGTGCGGTAGAAGAGCCGTTCGGCAAGTTTTTGCAGAGCTGCGGGAGAATCCGGTGGGGAGCCGGAATCCCGGGCGAGGGATTGGAGCGCGTCCGGACGAAGTGGGGTGACGGGTTCGAGCTTTTCGCGCACGAGGGAGATGGTCGCTCCCATCGCTTCCAGACGGGGCTTGAGGAGTTTTGCGACAAAGAGAGTCATGTCGCCCTCCATCACAGGGGTGCCGGTGCCGAGGGTGAACCAGCGTTCCTCCATCTTGGCCCATTCCCCGCCGATATGGCCGGCATCGATGGCGATTTTCAGGCCTGCCAAAGGCTTTTCCGCCGTGGCGGGCGGCAGTTCGGCAGTGGTGCGCCAGTGGCGCGAGGCCTGGATCTCCTCACCGGGAGAGGCGAAACTGAGGCGGAAAACCTCGCCCTCCGGAGAACCGTCCATCTTGATGAGAGCCTCGTGATCGGTAAGCGTGATACAGGTTTTCCACGCCTCTCCGGTGGTGAAAATGGTGGTGAGGAGTGTCTCGAAATCGCTACGGGTGATGGTTTTTTGGTAAACCTCAAGTGCCTGCCAATCAGGCTGAGCGGCGAGCATGGAGAGGGCGGGGGACGGTTCCGGTGGCTGGGGAGCCGGGATCCGCGCGGTGGGTCGGGGATCCGGTTGCCGCCGTGCCGGCGATTGTCGCACAAGCAACAGCGGGATGAGCGCCGCCGAGGCGATCAGGATGAGGGCGATCGGGAAGAAGCGCTTGGAGAACAGGATCATTCAGGAAATAGGATTGTCGGGGAGGGGAGGAATGTGGAGCTTTGTGACGGAGCGGGATACAACCATACGCTCATCTGATTTTATGCCAGCGATTCGTATTTTATTTCTCGGTGACGTGGTGGGGGAGCCCGGACGCAAGGCGGTGATCGAACAACTGCCGCTTTTGAAACAGTCGGAGGGGCTCGATTTTATCATTGTGAACGGGGAAAACTCGGCTGGCGGCAAGGGGATCACTCCGAAAATCGCGATTGATCTCCTGCGCGCCGGTGCCGCCGTGATCACCACCGGAGACCATGTGTGGGACCAGCAGGAGATCGTCGATTATTTCCCGACGGAACCCCGGTTGTTGCGTCCCATCAACTATCCCGAGGGAACGCCAGGCAAGGGCAGTGTGGTTTTGGAAACTTCCAAGGGGAAGGTGGCGGTGATGCAGGCGCAGGGGCGTTCTTTCATCCAACCGCCGCTGGAGAATCCCTATCTGGCCGCGGAAAAAGAGGCGGAGCGGTTGCGGGCGGAGGGTGTGATGGCGATCGTGATGGATTACCACGCGGAAACGACGAGCGAGAAGATCGCCATGGGCCGGATGCTCGATGGCAAGGTGTCGCTCGTTGTTGGAACCCATACACATGTCCAAACGGCGGACGAGAGCATTTTTCCCGGCGGGACCGGCTATCTGACGGATGCGGGGATGTGTGGACCGGAGGAATCCGTCCTGGGCCGCAGCATCGAGTCCGTGGTCTGGCGGTTCAAGTCCGGCCTGCCCACCCGTTTTCCGGTTGCGAAGGGGCCGGTGAGGCTTTGTGGCGTCATTGTGGACGTCGACATGGAAAACGGCGCGTGTCTGGCAATAAAAAGGCTCTCATTGTTGTTGCCGGAATGAGTGGATTGGCCGTGGCAAGCCCTGCAAATTCAATAGATTCAGATAAATTTCCTTTTCACGGAGATTTTTTTTGACAGAGTGATCGGCTTTGTTACTGTCCCGCCGCTCTTCCCCACAACAAGTCAGGGGTGCCGCGCCTGGTCTCGCTCTATTATGAGATTGGTCGCGGTGTTTTTGTCGGGTGAAGGAGAGCACAACATGTCCAGATTGCTCGCGTAGCTCAGGGGTAGAGCGCATCCTTGGTAAGGATGAGGTCGGGGGTTCAATTCCCCCCGCGAGCTCCAGGGCATTTTGAAAAAATCTCAATCGTCTCAAGCAGAACAACAACCACCATGGCTAAAGAATCATTCCAACGCAACAAGCCGCACGTAAACATCGGCACGATCGGTCACGTTGACCACGGCAAAACCACCCTCACGGCGGCGATTACAAACACGCTTGCAGACAAGGGCCTCGCACAGAAGAAGAGCTATGCGGACATCGACGCCGCTCCCGAAGAGCGTGAGCGCGGCATCACCATCAACACCGCACACGTTGAGTACGAAACCACCAAGCGCCACTACGCACACGTGGACTGCCCGGGACACGCCGACTATGTGAAGAACATGATCACCGGTGCCGCCCAGATGGACGGTGGTATCCTCGTTGTTTCCGCTGCTGACGGCCCGATGCCACAAACCCGCGAGCACATCCTTCTTGCCCGCCAGGTCGGCGTTCCTGCCCTCGTTGTTTTCATGAACAAGGTTGACCTTGTTGACGACGAAGAGCTTCTCGAGCTGGTTGAAATGGAAGTCCGCGACCTCCTTTCCTCCTACGAATTCCCAGGCGACGACATCCCGATCGTCAAGGGTTCCGCCAAGGCGGCTCTTGAAGGCGACGCCGCTCAGATGGAGAACATCATGAAACTCATGGATGCGGTTGATTCCTACATCCCTGAGCCAGAGCGTCCGATCGACAAGACCTTCCTCATGCCGATCGAAGACGTGTTCTCGATCGAAGGTCGTGGAACGGTCTGCACCGGCCGTGTCGAGCGCGGTATCATCAAGAAGATGGAAGAAGTCGAAATCGTTGGTATCCGCGACACGCAGAAGACCACCGTCACCGACATCGAAATGTTCCGCAAGCTCCTCGACGAAGGTCGCGCCGGTGACAACGTCGGTCTCCTCATCCGCGGTCTCAAGAAGGACCAGGTCGAGCGTGGCCAGGTCATCGCCAAGGTCGGCTCCGTCAAGGGCCACACGATCTTCAAGTCCGAGATCTACGTCCTTTCCAAGGAAGAAGGCGGCCGCCACACCCCGTTCTTCTCGAACTACCGCCCGCAGTTCTACTTCCGTACCACGGACGTGACCGGCAGCATCAAGCTTCCGGAAGGTGTCGAAATGGTGATGCCTGGTGACAACATCAACCTTGAGGTTGAGCTCATCACCCCGATCGCCATGGAGCCAACCATGCGTTTCGCGATCCGCGAAGGTGGCCGTACCGTGGGTGCGGGCCGCGTCGGTGAGATCATCAAGTAAGTTCAAGCAACGAGGCTTCCCGCGGGTTTCCGCGGGAATGCTGGACTCCGGGGCATCCCGCCTTAAAACGGGATGCCCTTAAGTCGCCTCAAAAAAACGGAAGTAGCTCAATTGGTAGAGTAGCGGTCTCCAAAACCGTTGGTTGTGGGTTCGAGTCCCACCTTCCGTGCCATTTTCCTCTCAGTCCCACCGTCAAACGACCACATGTTTTCCAAAATCTCAAATTTCTTGGGCGAAGTAAAAGGAGAGCTCCGCAAAGCGAGCTGGCCTTGGGAATCGGACCCGAAAATCAAGGGGATCAAGAAATACAAGGAGCTTGTTGACTCGACGATCGTCGTGCTCATCGCGATGGTTCTTCTCGCTGGCTTCGTCCAGTTCTGGGACTTCTTCCACGTTCTGATTGTGGGCTTTTTCACCAACTTCGACTTCGGCCGCTGATCCGGCAGGCCGATCGTTTTTTCATTTTCATCTCCGACCGACCCGTCATGTCAGAAACCAAACCATTCCGCGACCAGTGGTACGTTGTCCAGGTCCTTTCCGGCCAGGAAGGCAAAGTCCGTGACCGGATTGCCCGCAACGCCGAAGCCGAGGGAATGACCGAATACATCCGCGAAGTGCTCGTCCCGACCGAAATGGTCTCCGAGATCCGTCGCGGCAAGAAGACCGAAACGAAGAAGAAATTCTTCCCGGGCTACATCATTGTGAACATGAACCTCGCCACCGAGGACAACCAGCTCGTCGAGAAGACCTGGTTTTTCATCAAGGAGATGGAAGGTGTCATCGGTTTCGCTGGAACCAAGGACCGCCCCGCGCCGATGCGTCCGCGTGAGGTGGAAGCGATGCTTTCGCAGATCAAGGAGCGCGAGGAGAGCGTGCGCCCATCCATCAGTTTCGAAGTCGGCGATACCGTGAAAGTCGCCGACGGACCATTCCAGAGCCAGAACGGCATCGTCGAGGAAATCGACCCGGAACGCGGCAAACTCCGCGTCTCGGTCACCATCTTCGGACGCAGCACGCCGGTCGAACTCGAATATTGGCAGGTCGAAAGAGCATAATTCTCTTTACCTGCGCTCCCGAATATACAACCACCCCTCTCCCGCAAGTTAACCGCATCTATTTATGGCCAAGGAAGTCGTCAAACTCATCAAGCTCCAGATCAAGGCTGGTGCCGCCAATCCATCACCTCCAGTGGGCCCAGCCCTCGGTCAGGCTGGTGTCAACATCATGGCGTTCTGTAAGGAATTCAACGCGAACACTCAAGCCCAAGCCGGCGACGTGCTTCCTGTGGTGATTTCGGTTTACAAGGACAAATCGTTCTCCTTCATCACCAAGAAGCCCCCCGCCGGCAACCTTCTCAAGAAGGCGGCAGGTCTCGCTTCCGGCTCGAAAGAGGCGAACAAGATCAAGGTTGGCAAGATCACGAAGGCCCAGCTCATGGAAGTCGTGAAAATCAAGATGCCCGACCTCAATACAAAGGATCCCGAGGCAGCCGCCCGCATTCTCGCGGGTACCGCCCGCCAGATGGGCCTCGAAATCGAAGGCTACTGAAAATTTCGCCGGAAACTTCTGATGAGGTGACCGGCACCCGCAGGAGGGAAACGCATCCCGCGCTCCCCGACCGAACTGCAAACTGATACTGAAATGTCCAAATTCCGCAGCAAACGCTACAAACAGGCAGCCGCTCTTGTCCAAGCCGGCAAGAACTACTCGCTCACCGATGCCATCTCGACCGTCAAAGGTTTCCCGGCACCAAAATTCACCCCGACCGTGACGCTTTCCTTCCACCTCGGCGTGGATCCCCGGAAGAGCGACCAGATGGTCCGTGGTTCCGTCTCCCTGCCGCACGGCACTGGTAAAAACGTCCGCGTCGTCGTCTTCGCCCAAGGTGCCGCCGCCGAGGCCGCCCGCGCCGCCGGTGCCGAGCACGTCGGTTACGAAGACCTCATCGCCAAGGTCCAGGGCGGTTTCACGGATTTCGACTCCGCGATCGCCACTCCGGACGCCATGACCGAAGTCCGGAAAATCGCCCGTGTCCTCGGACCCCGCGGCCTGATGCCGAACCCGAAGACCGGAACCGTCACCGACGACACCGCCAAGGCCGTGCGCGAGGTGAAGGCCGGACGCATCGACTACAAGCTCGACAAGAACGGCAACGTTTCCGCCTCCATCGGCAAGTCCTCCTTCGAACCTGCCCAGCTTGAGGAAAACGCACGCGCCCTTGTGGACAGCGTCGTCCGCGCCAAGCCCGCATCCGCCAAGGGCAACTACATCCAAGCTGTGACACTCGCCGCTTCGATGCTCCCCGGCATCCCGCTGGAAGCCGCCACCTACACCAAGGCATCCGCTTAATCCCAGGCCCGCCAACGAAAATGAATCCAGATAAGAAAATCATCATCAACGGCCTCTTGGATCGCGTCAACGCGTCTCCTTACCTGATCGTCATCGATTACACCGGCCTCACCGTGCAACAATTCACGGAACTCCGCAACCGTCTCGGTGCGGGTGGTGCGAGCTGCACCGTCGCGAAGAACAGCTACATGCGCAAGGCTCTCGCCGAAGCCGGTCTCCCGGACATCGGTGCGGACCTCGTCGGCCAGATGGCCTACGTCATGGGCGACTCGGAAGTTTTCGCCGCGGCGAAGGCGATCAAGAATTTCGAAAAGGAATTCAAGAAGCCCGAGATGAAGGTTGGCATCCTTGGCAACGCGGTCCTCGACACCGCGGCGCTTCAAAGCATCGCCGACATCCCATCCCGCGAAGCGGTTCTTTCCCAACTTCTCGCAACCATCCTCGAGCCTGCGACCCGCATCGCCCGCGTGGTCAAGAACAAGTTCGATCCCGATGGCGACGATTCGGCGGAGTCCACGGAAGCACCGGCTGCCGAAGCCGAGGCCGCGCCTGCCGAATAACAAATTCACGGTAGCGGCGGCCGCAAACCGCCGCTACTTTCAAAAAATCTGAACTGACGGTGGGGGCGGCTCCCAAACCCACCCGAACCCATAATGGTTCCTCGTCGGAGCGGCGGCTGCCGCCCTGAAATCTCCGGAGGCTCCGGAGGCGACGATACCGCACAAGGAGAATACAAAAATGGCTAACATTGATACACTCGTAGAAGAACTCGGCAAGCTCACCGTTCTGGAAGCTGTCGCTCTTGTCAAACAACTCGAAGAAACCTGGGGCGTCTCCGCCGCTGCACCAGTCGGCGTCGCCGGTCCTGCTGCTGTTGCTGAAGTCGTCGAGGAGAAGACTGAATTCGACGTCGTCCTCACCGACGCCGGCGCAAACAAGATTGCCGTCATCAAGGCAGTCCGCGAAGTCGCTCCTGGCCTTGGTCTCGCCGATGCGAAGAAGCTCGTCGAGAGCGCTCCCGCAAAAATCCTCGAAGGCGTTGCCAAAGAGGCTGGCGAAACCGCCAAGAAAAAGCTCGAAGAGGCTGGTGCCAAAATCGAACTCAAGTAACACCTTTCAGACGATTCCCGGGGCGGAGAAATCCGCTCCGGGAATTTCTGTCGTGACCAGCGAGAGAACCTGATAAAAATAACTAGATTTTCCGGCTGATTCCGACATCACTTTCCAACGCTTGATCCACCCTGCCTGAGACCGTTCGCGGCTCGGGCTCAATTTGTAAGATAGAATACCACTAAACGCCATGGCTGAACGTCTCTATTTCGGGAAATTCGAAGAAGTCATCGAGCCACCTAACCTCATTGAGGTTCAGAGTCGCTCCTACGATGAATTCCTTCAGAAGGAAGTGCTCCCCAGCGAGCGCGCGGATGCGGGCCTCCAAGCGGTTTTCCGCGAGGTTTTCCCCATCAAAAGCTACGATGAAGCCATCGAGCTTGACTTCGTTGCTTATGACATCGAGGACCCGAAGATCACCTCGCTGGACTCGTTGCGCAACAGCGAGAGCTTCAGCGCCGCCCTGTACGTCACCTTCAAGCTGAAGGACGAGACCGGCACGAAAAAAGAGCGCGTTTACATGGGTGAACTGCCGATGATGACACGCCGTGGCACGTTCATCATCAACGGCGCCGAGCGGGTCATCGTTTCCCAGCTCCATCGCTCGCCTGGTATCTGTTTTGAGACTTCCCAGCACTTGAATGGAAAACTTCTCCATTCCTTCCGCATCATTCCGGATCGTGGATCCTGGTTGGAAGTGCAGTTCGACACCAACGACCTGCTTTACGTCTATCTCGACCGCCGCCGCCGCCGCCGCAAGTTCCTTGCCACCACCTTCCTGCGTGTGCTCGGCTACCCGACCGACCGCGACATCGTCAGCCACTTCTACTCGCCCGAGTCCCTGCCGCTCAGCGAGTCCATGGATGAAGGCGAACTCGGCCACAAGGTTCCTTTCGAGGACATCCTCGATGGCGAGCTCACCGTCGCCAAGGCCTACGAGCCGCTCACCATCGGCATCGTCCGCCAGCTTCTCGCGCTCGGTCACAAGAACGTGGAGGTCATCGACGGCCGTGAGGATGAAATCCTTCTCAAGTCGCTCCGCAAGGATCCAGCGAAGGACGAGGAGTCCGCGCTCAAGGACATTTACCGCAAGCTCCGTCCGGGTGACCCGCCGACGGCTGCGAACGCCCGCGCGCTCCTGAAGCGTCTCTTCTTCGATGCGAAGAAATACGACCTCACCCGCGTCGGCCGCTACAAGATCAACCAGAAGCTCGGCATCCAGGTGGATTCCGACCAGCGCATCATGGTGCCCGAGGATTTCCTCGCCGCCGTGCGTTACATCCTGAAACTGAAAAAAGGCGACGGTGTCATCGACGACATCGACCACCTTGGTTCCCGCCGCGTGCGTGCGGTCGGCGAACTCCTTGCCAACCAGTGCCGCGTGGGCCTTGCCCGCACGGAGCGTCTGGTCAAGGAGCGCATGACCCTTTTCGATGTGAACATCGAAGGCATGACACCGCAGAAGCTCATCAACCCGAAGGCGCTCTCCGCCGTCGTGCGTGATTTCTTCGGCCGTTCGCAGCTTTCCCAGTTCATGGACCAGACGAACCCGCTCGCCGAGCTGACGCACAAGCGCCGTCTCTCCGCGCTCGGACCCGGCGGTCTGAACCGTGACCGCGCCGGCTTCGAGGTCCGCGACGTGCATCCGTCCCATTACGGCCGGATCTGTCCGATCGAGACCCCTGAAGGTCCGAACATCGGTCTGATCAACTCGATGTGTACCTACGCCCGGATCAACGAATTCGGCTTCATCGAAACCCCTTACCGCCGCGTGGTGGACTCGAAGGTCACCAACGAGATCGAGTATCTCACGGCCGACCAGGAGGAAAACTTCCTCATCGCCCAGGCGAACAACCCGATCGACAAGAAGGGCGCTTTCCAAACCGAGCGCATCACCGCCCGTGAAAAGGGTGGCGAGTTCATCGAAGCGCTTCCGACGGAGGTGAACTACATGGACGTCTCGCCGAAGCAGCTCGTTTCCGTGGCCGCCGGTCTGATCCCGTTCCTCGAACACGACGACGCGAACCGCGCTCTGATGGGTTCGAACATGCAGCGCCAGGGCGTGCCGCTTCTCGTTTCCGAGTCGCCGCTCGTGGGCACCGGCCTTGAAGGAAAAGCCGCCCGCGATTCCCGCGCCGTGGTTGTTTCCGAGGCTGACGGCATCGTTGCCGCCGCCACCGCGGAAATCATCGTCACCACTCCGGATGGAAAACTTCCGGTTTCCGACGAGAAATTCCTCTCCGACGCCGAGTCCGTGAAAACGAACATCGACAAGGGCATCATGGCCTACCCGCTGCGGAAGTTCATGCGCTCGAACGCCGGCACCTGCATCAACCAGAAGCCGATCGTCAAGCTCGGCCAGAAGATCAAGAAAGGCCAGGTGCTCGCCGACGGACCGAACACCGAAGACGGCGAACTCGCCATCGGTCGCAACGTCCTCGTCGCGTTCATGCCTTGGAACGGCTACAACTTCGAAGACGCCATCGTCATTTCGGAGCGCGTGGTGAAAGACGATGTCTACACCTCCATCCACATTTCCGAATTCGATGTCGCCGCCCGTGACACCAAGCTCGGACCGGAAGAAATCACCCGTGACATCCCGAACGTCGGTGAGGACGCCCTGCGCAACCTCGACCACGACGGCATCATCCGCATCGGAGCGGAAGTGAAACCCGGCGACATCCTCGTCGGCAAGATCACTCCGAAGTCCGAGACGGAACTCGCACCGGAAGAGCGCCTCCTGCGCGCCATCTTCGGTGAGAAGGCCGCCGACGTGAAGGACACCTCGCTCCGCGTGCCATCCGGCTGCATCGGCATCGTCCAGGACGTCCGTGTCTCCCAATCCGGCTTCGCCAAAAAGCGCCAGGAGAAGGTGGATCCGGTCGAACTCAAGAAGACGCTCAAGAAGATCAACGACGAGCACAAGAAGAAGGCCGACAAGCTGACGGACGACCTCACCGAGCGTCTCTCCGACATCCTTCTGGGTGAGAAGATTCCTCTCGACGTGGTCAACGCGCAGACCGGTGAGATCATCATCCCAGCGAACCGCAAGATCACCAAGACGCTTCTCCGCAAGCTCGCCTCCGTCCACGACCACATCGAAATCGATCCTTCCCCGATCCGTAACAAGATCCTGGAAATCATCGGCTCCTTCGAAGGCCGCTTCCAGGAGCTCGATACCGAGCGCGAGCGCAAGCTCGACTCGCTCGAGTCCGGAGACGAGGTCGATCCCGGCGTCATCAAGGAAGTGAAGGTCTTCATCGCCGCCAAGCGCAAGCTGTCCGTCGGTGACAAGATGGCCGGTCGTCACGGAAACAAGGGGGTTGTCGCCACCATCGTTCCCGAGGAAGACATGCCGTTCCTTCACGACGGAACACCTGTCGACATCTGTCTCAACCCGCTCGGCGTGCCATCCCGGATGAACGTCGGACAGGTTCTTGAAACCCACCTCGGTGTCGCGGCCAAGGCTCTCGGCTTCAAGGTCGCCACCCCGATTTTCGACGGCATCAAGGAAGATGTCATCTGGGACTTCATGTCCAAGGCCAAGAAGGTCGATGGCGTGAAATGGATCGGTGACAACGGCGAACTCCGCGAGCGCAAGCCCGGCGAGAAGGAAGGTCCCGGCTACACCTGGATCGGTGACGGCAAGGACGGCACCACCGGCGGCAAGTCGACCCTCTATGACGGCCGCACCGGCGAGGCGTTCCACAACCCTGTCGTGGTCGGCATGATCTACATCCTGAAACTCGGCCACTTGGTTGCCGACAAGATCCACGCCCGTGCCGTCGGACCATACTCGCTCGTCACCCAGCAGCCGCTCGGTGGTAAGGCGCAATACGGTGGCCAGCGCTTCGGGGAAATGGAAGTGTGGGCGCTCGAGGCATACGGTGCCGCCTACACCCTTCAGGAACTCCTCACCGTCAAATCGGACGATGTCATGGGCCGGACCCGGATTTACGAGGCCATTGTCAAGGGCGACAACAACCTCGAGGCCGGCACTCCTGAATCGTTCAACGTGCTCATCAAGGAAATGCAATCCCTCGGACTCGACGTCCGTCCGGGTCGCAAGGGCTCGACCCATGGCTCCGGCATGACCGGTGGCCTGGACGACTACTCCCTCGATGACCTCACCCTGTAATTTAGAACCGCGAACCCCAACCCTGACCCAATACCTAACATGAGTGTCGATAACAACCTTCGCGAACTATTCGGCGTCGACGAGCGCCCAGAGGCATTTGACCAAGTCTCCATCACGGTCGCCTCTCCGGAAATCATCCGTTCCTGGTCCAAGGGCGAGGTGAAGAATCCGGAAACCATCAACTACCGGACCTTCAAGCCTGAGAAGGGCGGTCTCTTCTGCGAGCGGATCTTCGGACCCACCCGCGACTGGGAGTGCGCCTGCGGCAAATACAAGCGCATCAAGCACAAGGGCGTGATCTGCGACCGCTGCGGCGTCGAAGTCACCCTGAGCCGCGTGCGCCGCGAGCGCATGGGCCACATCGAACTGGCCGTGCCGGTTTCCCACATCTGGTTCTACAAGTGTATGCCGTCCCGCATCGGCCTGATGCTGGACATGAGCGCCCGCCAGCTCGAGCGCGTCATCTATTATGAAGACTACGTCGTCACCGAACAGGGCAACACCGCCCTCGAGGTCGGCCAGCTTCTCACGGAAAACGAACTCCGCGAGGCGGAGGACACTTACGGCGACGGCTCGTTCCAAGCATCCATGGGGGCTGCCGCCATCCAGGAACTGCTCCGCCAGTGCGATCTTCCTTCCCTGATCGTCAAGCTTGAGGAAGAGCTCGGAACCACCCGTTCCAAGCAGAACAAGAAGAAGCTCTCGAAGCGTCTCAAGATCACCCAGGGCTTCCACCAGTCCAACTCGCGTCCCGAGTGGATGATCCAGACCGTTCTCCCCGTGATCCCGCCGGACCTCCGTCCGCTGGTGCCACTCGAAGGCGGCCGTTTCGCCACCTCCGACCTGAACGACCTGTACCGCCGCGTCATCAACCGTAACAACCGCCTCAAGAACCTCCTGCTTCTCAAGACGCCGGAAGTCATCATCCGCAACGAAAAGCGGATGCTTCAGGAGGCGGTGGACGCCTTGTTCGACAACGGCCGCCACGGCCGCGCCGTCACCGGTGCCGGCAACCGCCCGCTCAAGTCGCTTTCCGACATGCTCAAGGGCAAGGGCGGACGCTTCCGTCAGAACCTTCTTGGCAAACGCGTGGACTACTCCGGTCGTTCCGTCATCGTCGTCGGTCCCGATCTCAAGCTCGGCCAGTGCGGTCTTCCGAAGAAGATGGCGCTCACCTTGTTCGAGCCCTTCATCATCCGCCGCCTCAAGGAGCTTGGCTACTGCCACACCGTGCGCTCGGCCAAGAAGATGATCGACCGCAAGACCACCGAGGTCTGGGACATCCTCGCGGAAGTCACCAAGGGTCACCCGATCCTTCTCAACCGCGCTCCGACGCTCCACCGTCTCTCGATCCAGGCCTTCGAACCGAAGCTCATCGAGGGCGAGGCCATCCGCGTCCACCCGCTCGTCTGTACCGCCTACAACGCGGACTTCGACGGTGACCAGATGGCCGTCCACGTGCCGCTTTCCATCGAAGCGCAGATGGAGTGCCGCCAGCTCATGCTCGCGCCGAACAACATCTTCTCGCCGGCATCCGGACGCCCCGTGACCGTGCCGACGCAGGACATCATTCTCGGCACGTATTACCTTACCTGGGCCGGCATCCGCACCCAGAAGGACCGCGAGAAGGAAGAGCACCTTCCGCTGTTCGAAAGCGCTTCGGAAGTCGAGTTCGCGCTCGCATCCGACAAGATCGACTATCACCAGTGGATCCGCGTCCGCAACCCCGACCACGGCAAGAACACCGTCTTCGGCTACAAGGGCGAGGAACTCACCGACAAGGACCGCAAGGAACTCACCCCGCTGGAGCAGGCGCTCCGCCAGGGCAAGATCATCGAGACCACCCCGGGCCGTGTCCGCTTCAACGAAATCTGGCCCGAAGGCGTTGGTTTCATCAACCACAACGTCGGCAAGAAGCAGATCGGTGACATCATCTGGCGCTGCTACCAGGTCGCGGGCAAGCCGAAGACCGTGCAGGTCCTCGACCTCCTGAAGAACCTTGGTTTCCGCGAGGCGACCCGTTCCGGAACCTCCATCGGTATCGTGGACATGGTCATTCCAGAGGAGAAGACCGAAGTCATCTCCAAGGCTTACGAAGAAGTCGAAAAGGTCACCAAGCAGTACCGCAACGGTGTCATCACCGACGGCGAGCGCTACCAGAAGGTCGTCGACGTCTGGACCCAGGCCACCGACACCATCGCCAACGCGCTCTATCGCAAGATCGAGTTCAACGAAGGCAAGAAGAAGGCATCGCCCCTCTTCATGATGGTCGATTCCGGTGCCCGTGGTAACAAGTCCCAGATCAAGCAGCTCGGCGGCATGCGCGGTCTGATGGCCAAGCCTTCCGGCGAGATCATCGAACGCCCGATCATTTCGAACTTCCGCGAGGGTCTCTCCGTGCTCGAGTACTTCATCTCGACCCACGGTGCCCGCAAAGGTCTTTCCGACACCGCGCTCAAGACAGCCGACTCCGGTTACATGACCCGTAAACTGGTCGATGTCGCCCAGGATGTCATCGTCTTCAAGCAGGATTGCGGAACCGCGAACGGCATCACCGTCGCCGCCATCTATGACGGTGACGAAGAGGTTGCCTCGCTTTCCACCCGTATCTACGGCCGTGTCTCCTGCGAGCAGATCAAGGATCCCGTCACCGGCGGTGTGCTGGTGGAGGTGGACGACGTCATCAACGAAGTGCAGGCCCGTTCGATCGAGAACATCGGCGTGCTCAAGCTCAAGATCCGCTCCGTCCTCACTTGTGAAGCCGAGCGCGGCTGTTGCGCGAACTGTTACGGCCTCAACCTCGCGACCGGTCTTCCGGTCAAGATCGGTGAAGCCGTCGGCATCATCGCCGCCCAGTCGATCGGCGAGCCCGGCACCCAGCTCACCATGCGGACCTTCCACGTCGGTGGTGTTGCCGCCGCGACGTTCAAACAGCCGATCATCAAGGCCAAGAACAACGGTCGCGTGGTTTACAAGGACCTCCGCACCGTGCAGGCGGTCGACGGACACTGGGTCGTCCTCAACAAGAACGGTGTCATCTCCATCCGCGACAAGGACGGTCTCGAGCTCGAGGCCCACAACATCGTCATCGGTTCGGAAATCTCCATCAAGGACGGCGAGGACGTCAAGAAGGGCGACGAGTTCGTCAAATGGGATCCTTACAACGTGCCGATCCTCACCGAGAAAAACGGCAAGGTCGAGCTGCGAGACATGATCTCCGGCATCACCGTCACCAACGAGGTGGACAAGGAAACCGGCAAGAAGGGAATGGTCGTCACCGAGCACAAGGAAGACCTCCACCCGCAGGTCGTCATCATCGACGAGAAGACCCGTGAGGTCAAAGCGAGCTACTCCATCCCCGTCGGCGCCCACCTTTCCGTCAAGGAAGGCCAGGTCGTCACCGCCGGAACGCAGATCGCCAAGACTCCGCGGAAGGTTGCCCGCACCAAGGACATCACCGGTGGTCTTCCACGGGTGGCCGAGCTTTTCGAAGCCCGCAAGCCCAAGGACTCCTGCGTCATCGCCAAGATCGAAGGTGCCGTCTCCTACGGCGGCAACGTCCGCGGCAAGAAGAAGGTCATCATCACCCACGCCGAGACCGGCGAACAGGTCGACCACCTCGTCCCGATGGGCAAGCACGTGGTCGTCACCGAAGGCGACCTCGTCAAGCGCGGCGACCAGATCACCGAAGGGCCGGTGTCGCCGGAAGATCTGCTCGAAGCTTGCGGTGCCCAGGAACTCCAGGAGCACCTCGTCAACGAGGTCCAATCCGTCTACCGTGTCCAAGGCGTGGAAATCAACGACAAGCACATCGAGGTCATCGTTCGTCAGATGCTCCGCAAGGTGAAGATCACCGACCCGGGCGATGCCGACCAATACCTCTGGGGTGACCAGGTCGACCGCTCGAACTTCAAGCGCATCAACGCCGAAATCGTTGCCAATGGTGGCAAGCCCGCCGAGGGCGAGCCTGTCCTGCTTGGCATCACCAAGGCCTCGCTGGAAACCGATTCGTTCATCTCCGCCGCCTCGTTCCAGGACACCACCCGTGTTCTCACCGAAGCAGCGACCCTCGGACGTGTCGACTACCTCAGCGGCTTCAAGGAGAACGTCATCATGGGCCACCTCATCCCTGCCGGCACCGGATTCCATCACCACCGTGAGGCGGAGTTCGAGTTCACCGTCGAGGAGCCGGAGCCGATCATCGTGCCGAAGGAAACCTTCGACGACGATGAGGACGCCGCGACCGCGTGACGTGAACCGGCCCCTCCGGCCTGTCCGTTAAACCTCAAAACCAAGCCCCGGTCCGCATGATGCGGGCCGGGGCTTTTGGTTTCATCACCGTCATGCGAACGGAACGGGTGGATCCACCTCAGGGACAGGACCCGGGCGTCAGGCCCTGCGGCGCTTGGAGCAGAGGACGAACGCTCCGATGCCGCCCAGAAGGAGGGCCGAAGGCTCGGGAATGGCGGGCATCATGCTGGTGACCGGCACACCGTTGACGAATTTCATGGAATTGGAGGGCAGCAGATCCAAGCGTTCACCCGGGTAGGTTCCGTATGGGGCGACCCGGTCCGTATAGTTGTCTGTTTCGAAACCTGACTTGCTCATGTTGGTGAAGGTGATCCTGTTCCATGTTGTTCCACCGGTTCCGAGAATGTTGACGAAGGCGTAGGCCTGCGTGTTGTTCATTCCGCGGAATGGGCCATCCACCGGGTTGCCATGGTAGTCCGGCGCGGCCGCGACCTTTTCCAAAAGATTGCCGCTGGTGAACTGCGCGACCATCGTGGTGCCGGAGTAGAAGGTGATGACATTGTCGGTGTCCGCACCCGACCACCAGAAGCCGAAACAGGAATGGTTGCCCATGAGGGTCAGCGTGGTGATGGGAAGGCTGGCGTAGGACTGCACGGAATAGTTCGAACCACCCGCGCCTCCCCATTTGTCAGCCGCCTTCACGTGGAGTTGGTCGAAGGTCCCGACGCCGGTCCAGGTGACGTTTTTCATCCGTCCGGGGGCAAGCGTGTTGAAATCAAAAACCGAGGTTCCGGAGAGGGTGGAGGTGGTCCGTCCGGCTTCCTCCGCATACGCCACGATGGTCTGTGCGGAGCGGGCGGAGGTCACCATGAGGGCGCTGGCGGCGATAAGGTGGAACACGGTGTGTTGGAATTTCATATGGGAAAGAGTCTCATGGTTCCTCCTGCTCCGGAATTACGCCGGAGCGTAACGCGACGTTACGCCAAGGCGTGGGGAGTCCCTGCGGGATGACGTGGGAAGCCCAGGCTCCGTGCCCTGAAATGGTGTCCGGGATGATCCATCACGGCCCGGCAGGAGGGTGTTTTTACGCGGAGGACGTGGCCCGGTCATCGCACGCTTGTCCTGCGTTTCTGGCTTGGTGACATCGGTATGAGAAGGATCGAGGGGGCTTGGATTCATTGGTGGCGTGGCTGTTTTTGAACCAGGGAAAACGTGGGGGATGATTCCCATTCCTTGCCAAAAAGCCCTCAACGAGTATCCGTAGTAACAATCCGCCCATCAGGCGCGTAAACTTGCCACGAACATGAAATCCATCCTTTTCCTCAGCCTGCTGTCCGCTCTCGCCCATGCGGGAAGCCAGAACCTCTTCAACGGCAAAGATCTCAGCGGTTGGGAAGGAAATCCCGATCTCTGGTCCGTCAAGGACGGCGCCATCACCGGCACCACCACCTTGGAGAAGCCCGCGGCATCCAACACCTTCCTCATCTGGAAGGGTGGCGATGTCTCTGATTTCAAGCTGACCCTGAAATACAAGATGACTCCCGGCGACGATAAGAAGTTCGTCAACAGCGGTATCCAATACCGCAGCAAGGTGGTGGATGCGGCGAATTGGGTGGTCGCCGGCTATCAGGGGGATTTCGAATACGGCAGCACCTACAGTGGCATCCTCTACGAGGAAAAGGGCCGTGGCATCCTCGCCCAGCGCGGACAGAAGGTCAAGATGACCCAAGGCGGCGATCCTTCGAAGCCCAACCTCGAAGTCACCGGCGAGACGGGCAAAAGCGATGAGATCCAGGCGGCCATCAACAAGGACGATTGGAACGAATACTCCATTGTCGCCAAGGGCAAGACCGTCCGCCATTACATCAACGGCAAGCTCACCATCGAGGTGGAGGATGACACCGACGAAGCCGCGAAAAAAGGCGTTCTCGCCCTCCAGCTCCATGCCGGACCTCCGATGCAGGTCCAGTTCAAGGACATCGTGCTCGTCACGAAGTGACGTGATTCCGGCAGCTCGATCTGGTCTCCCGTATTGATTCAAGCCCCGGAGCGAAAACTCCGGGGCTCTTTTGTTACAAATTCCGGTATGGAATCGAAAAGGTATCGCCGTCTTCGATCCGCCCGCTATCCAGGCCTTTCTTGAACCAGCGCATCCGCTGTGCCGAGGTGCCATGTGTGAACGAATGAGGAACCACCCTGCCCCGGGTCTGCTTCTGGATCGCATCGTCACCAATGGCGTTCGCCGCGCGCATTGCTTCCTCGATGTCGCTGCTGTCCAGCTTGAGCTCATCCTTCGAATGATGGGCCCACACCCCGGCATAAAAATCCGCCTGCAGTTCCAAACGCACCGAGTATTCGTTGTAGTCCGGTTGTCCCTGTCTGGCGGCCACCTTGTCGGACGTGCCCAGCAGCTTCTGCACATGGTGTCCCACTTCATGTGCGATCACGTAAGCCTGTGCGAAATCCCCGGGTGATCTGAACGTCCGCGCCAGTTCGTCATAAAAACCCAGGTCGATGTAAACCTTCCGGTCTCCCGGACAATAGAACGGCCCCATCGCCGCGCTGCCCGTTCCGCAGGCCGTTTGGACCTGTCCCCGGAACACCTTCAATCTCGGCAGTTCATACCGCCGCCCATGTCGTGCGAACTCTTCGGTCCACACATCCTCGGTTTCCTTCAACACCACCTCCACGAAATCAAATCTTTCCTGCTCCTCCGGGCTCACCTGGACCTGTTGGGAGCCTCCCCCGGATGGTCCGCCGCCCAGAAGCATTCCGGGATCCACGATTCCCATCTTCCAAAGCACTCCTCCAACCACCACGGCGGCCAGGATTCCCTTGAGCCCGAACACCCGGCCGATCATCATCAGTAATCCGAATCCTCCACCGCCCCCACCGCCGAAGCCTCCGGACCGTTCGCCGCGGCCATCCTCCACATTGTCACTTCCGCGTCTGCCTTTCCATTCCATAGGTGTGTTGGGTTGAATCCAGCAATCCTATAACCGCACTGGCCGTCTCCCGCAAGTTTGCGCGGGGAAAAACACAAATCGACTGACGGTGGGAATCGTCCGACTGCCGTCACAGCAGGCTGGTCGGCAGCACATGGTCTTCGCCCGGATGAGCCACGTAGGGACTCTCGCGGAGGACGGGAGTCTTGCGCTTGGTGAGGAGCAGATAGCATTCCCGCGCGGTGCCGAGGACGATGATGGTGACGAAGAGCAGGAAGGTGATGGTGACCGCCACGTCGATGCGGGCGTTGAAGAGGGAGGTCTCCGCGGCCTTGAGGGCGGGGCCGGTGAGGCCGGAGGCGAGGAGAGCCTTTTGCTTTTCGATTTCCGGGTAGAATCCGCCGGCACCGGGAGAGAAGAGTTTCATATATCCCGCGGTGAAGGTGACGAGGGTGAGGAAGAGCATCGGGACGACCGTGACCCAGCAGTAACGGGCCTTGCCCATCTTGATGAGGACCACGGTGCCGAGGCAGAAGGCGATGACGGCCAGCAATTGGTTGGAAATGCCGAAGATGGGCCACAGGCTTTTGGCGATGCCGGCGGGATCGAGCGCGCCTTGGTAGAGGAAGAATCCCCAGGCGGCGACGAGCAGGCCGGTGGCGGTCACGTTGCCGAGCCACGAGCCGGTGTTGCCGAGCCTGGGTGAGATCTGTCCCAGCAGATCCTGGAGAATGAAGCGTCCGACGCGGGTTCCGGCATCAAGAGTGGTCAGGATGAAGAGCGCCTCGAACATGATGGCGAAGTGATACCAGAGGGACAGCGCGGATTTCCCGGGGATCACTTGCGCGAACATGTGCGCCATGCCGACGGCGAAGGTGGGGGCTCCACCGACCTTGCCGATCATGTGGGGTTCTCCGAGATCGGCGGCGAGTTGTTGCATGTGTGCTTCCGTCACGGCATAGGCGGGACCGTAGGAATTGATCTTCGCGATCTGCGCGGTGACGGCGGCGGGATCGTTCGGGTTGATGGGGGAGTTGATGGCGAGGTATTCACCGGGCATGAGCGCGCATGCGGCGATGATGGCCATCAGCGAAACCAGCATTTCCACCACCATGGAGCCGTAGCCGATGAGGCGGATGTCTTTCTCGCGGGCCAGCAGCTTGGGTGTGGTGCCGGAGGAGATGAGGGCGTGGAATCCGCTGACCGCGCCGCAGGCGATGGTGATGCAGACGAAGGGAAACACAGGGCCCGGAACGACGAAGCCACCGCCGTTCACGAAGGGGGTGATGGCGGGCATGTGCAGCGGGGGCGCGAGGATGACGATGAAAACGCCGAGCACCGCGACCGTGCCGAGTTTCATGAAGGTGCTCAGGTAATCGCGCGGGGCGAGAAGCATCCAGACCGGTAGCACGCTGGCGGCGAAGCCGTAGATCATGATCGCCCACGCGAGTTGGGTGGACTGGAGGGTGAGCGCGGCGGTCCATGACGGCGGCAGATACTTTCCTCCCACCACCGCGGCGATGAGGCCGAAGACCCCGAAGACCGAGGCCGCGGTGACGCTCGCCTTTCCGGTCTTGATCAGGACACCCATGATGAACGCCAGCGGAATGGTGGCGGCGATGGTGAAGAGCCCCCACGGGCTCTCCGCCAGGGCTTTCACGACCACCAGTCCGAGCACGGCGAGCAGGATCGTCATGATCGCGAGCAGGCTGATCATCGCGATGAGGCCGATGACCGGGTTCATTTCCTCCTTGAGCATCTGGCCGAGCGATTTGCCATTGCGCCTCATGGAGGCGAAGAGAATGACCGCATCGTGGACGCCTCCGCCGAGGGTTGCTCCCACCAGGATCCAAAGCGTGCCGGGCAGGTAGCCGAACTGCGCCGCGAGAACCGGACCTACCAGAGGTCCGGGCCCGGCGATGGCGGCGAAGTGGTGGCCGAAGACGACCCATTTCGGAGTCGGAACGAAATCCTTGCCATCGCTGCAAGTGACGGCGGCGGGCGCGCGGTTGTCATCCACCGTCAGGACTTTCGCGACAAGCCATGCGGAGTAGAAACGGTAGGCGACGGCGAAGGTGCAGACACCTGCGACCACAAGCCAGAGCGCGTTGATGGGTTCGTCCCGCTGGATGGCGGCGACTCCGACGGCGGTTGCGCCCAGCAGGGAAATGGCGAGCCAGAGGAGGACGCGGAGAAGTTTGGTCATGGGCTTGTTCTGTATTGAAATTGCTCGGCGCGGACGTGGTCGTTTTTCTTAACAAGATCCTGTCGCCTGGTCGCGGGCGGTGCGGAGATCTGGCATAAGACAAATCCTTCCGCGTCCATTCCCCGTGTAGGGATCCAGGGTTTGTTCGCCGACGGCGTTGAGGAAATTAGAGGAACCGGCGGCGCAGTGGCGAGCGCGTAATTGAAGAAGAAATTTTGCTAAGTCGCAGGGCAATCCGAGATGCGGGTCGGATCCCACCCGATGACCGCCGGACTATCCTTGAGGGGTGGTTTCCATGCGGACCCAGTTCCGATAAGGCTCCGCGATTCCATCCGGGGCGATGGCGATGATTTCCGGAACTTCGTAAGGGTGGAGTTCCATGAGGGTTTGTTCGAAGGCGGGAAAGACCGCTGAAGTGGTTTTAAAAATGGCGAGCACTTCCGAGGCGGTTTCGATCCTGCCCTGCCAGCGATAGATGGACTCGATGGCAGGGACGAGATTCACGCATGCGGCGAGTTGCATTTCCACAAGCCGTGTGCCAATTTGTCGCGCCTGCCCGGAATCGGGGAAGGTGCAAAGGATTACCAGAACGTCGCTCATGCCTCTTCCTGAACACCGGAAATCGAAATCTGGCAAACATAAGCTGAAATCCGGCTTTCTGGAAAAGCTGGTGGCTCGGTTGGACCGGGTGGTGCCGGGGGACGTGCAGCAGGTGGTCACCCGCCTGATCCGCGAGAAGGGATTTTTGGAGAAAGTTTTCGAGGCGCTTCACGAGGGGGTCATCATTCTGGATCCCAATGGCGTGATCGGATTCGTGAACCGCGCGGCCTGCCAGTTCTTTGGTTTGGATGTGGAGCGTGCGCTGGGGGCGGAGATTTCGTCGCAGATCCGCGGACTGGACTGGGATTCACTGGGCAAACCCGGCCGGACGATCAGCCGGGATCTCGAGGTGTTTTATCCGGAGAACCGGTTTTTGAATTTCTACCTCGCCCCCATCGACGATGCGGAGGATGCGGGCGAGCCTCTGGGATTTGTGATGCTCGTCCGGGACCTGACGGTCACGCGCGCCGAAGCCGAGGAGACACTGGAGTCGGAGCGGCTGAACGCGCTCACCTTGCTCGCCGCCGGAGTGGCTCACGAGATCGGGAATCCGCTGAACTCGCTGGATATCCACCTCCAGCTCTTGGGGCGGAAATTGAGAAAGCTTCCGCCGGGTGACCGTAAACCTTTGGAGGAGAACCTTTCCACCGCGCGGGAGGAGATCCGGAGGTTGGACATGATCTTGAAACAATTCCTGCATGCGGTGCGTCCCACGACCCCCCACCGCGAGCGCACGGACCTGCATGCGGTCCTGCATGAGACCCTCAAGCTTCTGGAACCGGAGCTGGCCGCGCGGAAAATTTCAGTGCGGCTGGATCTTGCGGAGTCGATGCCACCGGTGACGGTGGATCCGGGGCAGTTCCAGCAGGCGTTCTACAATGTCATACGGAATGCGTCGCAGGCGGTTTCCGGTGAAGGCGGAAGCATCACGCTGCGGACACGGGTGACGGATTTCGAGTATGTCATTTCCATCGAGGACAATGGCACGGGAATCTCTCCGGAGCACATGGGGGCGATTTTCGAACCCTATCGGACCACGAAGTCCTCCGGGTCGGGTCTTGGACTGCTCATCGTGCGCCGCATCATCCGCGAACATGGCGGAGAGATCGAGATCGAGAGCAGGGAGAATGAAGGCACCCGCGTGCTCATCCACCTGCCGAGATTGGAGAGGGCCGTCCGATTGCTTGGCCCGCCGGAGTCGGACCCGGTGATCGATCTTTAAATTCCAACACACCATGCTACCCACCTTGCTGATCGTAGAGGACGAACGCGCGACCCGTGAAGGGCTGCGAAGCGCGCTGGAGGACGAGTTTGAAGTTTACACGGCGGCGGGGGCGAGCGAGGCGCTGGCGATCCTGAAAACGGAGCGCATCCAGCTCCTGCTGACCGACCTCCGGCTGGGCGGCGATTCGGGCATGGATCTGCTGGACTCCGCTCTCGCCCTGCCGGAACCACCGGTGGCCATCATGATGACGGCCTATGGCTCGGTGGATACGGCGGTGGAGGCGATGCGGCGGGGAGCGTGGCATTTCGTCACCAAGCCGTTGAATCTGGACGAGGTGGAAATGCTGTTGAAGCGCGCGCTGAGGAACCGGACGCTGGAGACGGAGAACCAGCAGCTTGTCCAGCAGGTGAAAAAAAATCACAAGCTGGACCGGCTTATCGGGAAATCCCCGGCGATCAAACGCGTTTCCGAACTCATCCAGCAGGTGGCCGCCACCCGGGCCACCGTGCTCATCGAGGGGGAGTCCGGAACGGGCAAGGAAGTGGTGGCGCACACGCTGCACCATCTTTCCGGGCGGCCGGCGGCGAAGCTGGTGATCGTCCACTGTGCCGCCCTCTCGGCCCAGTTGCTGGAAAGTGAGTTGTTCGGGCACGAAAAGGGGGCGTTCACCGGCGCGGCCCAGCGCAGGATCGGGCGGTTCGAGCAAGCGGACGGAGGCACGCTTTTCCTGGATGAGATCGGTGAGATCGATGCGGCGACGCAGGTGAAGCTGCTGCGGGTTCTCTCGGAGCGGACGCTGGAGCGGGTCGGCTCGAATTCACCTATCAAGGTGGACGTGCGGGTGGTGGCGGCGACCAACAAGAATCTCAAGGAACTGGTGGCGAAGGGCGCATTCCGCGAGGATCTCTATTTCCGCCTGAACGTGGTGAAGGTGGAAATGCCTCCCCTGCGGGACCGGCGTGAGGACATCGTCCTGCTGGCAAACAGCTTCCTCCAGGAATTCGCCAAGGAAAACGACCGCCCGGTGAAGCCCCTGACGGACGAGGCGCTGGCCTTGCTGGTCAAATACAACTGGCCGGGCAACGTCCGGGAACTGCGCACCGCCATCGAACACGGCGTGGTGATGAGTAACGATTCCGTCATCGACGTGCGGCATTTGCCGCAGTTCCTGCATTTCCAAGGCCAGGGACTGGTGGAATCCCCGCCGTTGGACAAAATGGCCCTTGATGGAGGGGCGGATTTCAACTTGCATGCGCTCGAAACCAATACGATCCGCTCCGCCCTCTCGCTTGCTGGTGGAAACCGCACGCGCGCCGCGGATCTGCTCGGTGTCAGCCGCAGAACCCTGCAGCGCAAGCTGAAAGAACTCGGTCTCTGAAAACCAGCGACTGCCTATCCCCATTTCTTCATGAGTACCACTTCCTCCCAACTCGACACCGGCATCATCATCCGCCGCAGTCTGTTTCTTCTGTTGTTGTTGATCCTCACGCTGGGAAACCTCTTTGTCCTCTTCCGGGGCTTGAGCACGCCACAAGGCATGGATCAGGCCCAGATCGCCCGGGAAATCGCCCGGGGCAATGGCATCACCACGAAAATGATCCGTCCGGTCGCCTACTACCAGGCCCAGAAGGCGGACGAGGGCAGCGTGCCGATGGTGCATTTTCCCGACACCTACCACTCTCCGCTCAATCCGCTGCTGAACGCCGCCGTGCTGAAAATCATTGGTGCGGACGATGCGAACAAGTGGCAGATGTCCCCCAGCGAGTGGATTTATCCGCTGGACCGGGTGATCGCGGCGGTTTCAGTGCTGTTTTTCCTGATGTCCATCGGGGTGAACTACTTGTTGGTTTCGAGGATATTCGATCCGAAGGTGGCGGGTGTGTGCGCCATCCTGATGCTCTTTTGCGAGACGTTCTGGAATGTTTCGATGAGCGGGCTGCCGCAGATGCTGATGTTGCTGCTGTTCTCATGTGGGATTTATTTCGTATACCGGGCGGTGGAAGCCTCTACGGAGGGACGCATCCCATTCGCGCCCGCTGTCATCGCCGGATTGTTTTTCATGCTGCTGGCGCTGACCCACTGGATGACGGTGTGGATCTCGCTCGGATACATCATCTTCGCGGCGGTTTACTTCCGTCCGCGCGGCTTTGTGGGACTCACGGTCCTGGCGATGATCCTGATCCCGGCCGCCTTGGTGATGGTGAGGAACCAGGACATCTCCGGCTCCCCGTTCGGCACCGCATTCCTGACGCTCTATAACGGTCTTGGCAACGGGACTGAAGGGGCGGTGATGCGGAATTCCGACCTCCAGGCCCAGCCGTTGATTCTTGATGGATTGATCATGAAAATCGTCCGGACCACCTTGCTGCAGACGACGGACATCATTCCATTCCTGGGTGGTATTTTCGTGGCTCCCCTGTTTTTTCTTTCGCTGCTGCACCCGTTCAAGCGGGCGTCCATCGCGAATTTCCGCTGGGTGATCCTGCTGATGTGGGTGTTCGCCACGTTGGGCATGGGATTTTTCGGGATCTCCAAGGACGCTTTGGATCCCAACCAGATGCACCTCCTTTTCGCGCCCATCATGACCGCTTACGGCCTGGCGTTCATCTCCATCCTGTGGAGCCGGCTCGATGTGGTGGCCACCACTCCGATGTTGAAAAACCTGCACCATATCGTGGTGGTCTGCATCTGTGTCCTGCCGCTGGTCGCCTCCTTGCCGAACAAGGTTCAGATCGGCCTTCATTTCCGCGACCGCGGAGGTCACCCGAACTGGCCGCCGTATCTGGCCGGACCTCTGAACAGCAATGAAATGCTGAAAGGGTGGACCACCGAGAAGCAGGTGATCTTTTCCGACCAGCCATGGGCCACCGCATGGTATGCGGATCGGATAAGCATCTGGCTGCCTCCAACCCGCGAGGGATTTGAAAAGCTGGAAAACATCGCCGCCGAACTACAGACACCCGTCGCAGGCATTCTGATTTCCCCGTCATCGCACGGCTCGGGAAGCATCACCGATGTGATGGAAAATTATAAGGACTTCTCCGCGCTCGTGTTGAACGGGCGGGTCGCATCGACCACGAGTTCCTCCATGACCACCCTGGACGGCATCACGATTTACGACAAATCCCGTCGTCTCGAGGGGATCTCCAAACGCTATTCGAAACCAAACTTCCTGTCTTGGCCCGATCTGCTTTTCTATGCGGACAAGCAGATGTCCCAGCCCGTGCAGAAGTAACGACCATGCCCCGCCGCAAATCCACAGAGGAGGAAAACTCCGGCGAACCCACCTTTGAGCAGGCTTTGGGAAGTCTCGAAGCCATTGTCGACGCGATGGAGCATGAGCATCTCCCCCTCGAGGAGTTGGTGGAGCATTATGAAAAAGGTTCCGCCTTGCTCACCCGCTGCGAGGCGATCCTCCAATCCGCCCGTGGACGCATCGAGCTCATCACGCTCCGCAATCAAAGCGAAATTTCTCTGGATGCCGGCCTGAAATCTGCCGAACATCAGGGACTCCTCACCCCGACCGATCCGCCGGAGGATCCCGACGACGATAATGACATCCGCCTCTTCTAAGCCCCCAGCTCTCGGCCCGTTGCTTTCCACCATCCATTCGCCTGCTGATGTCAAACAGCTTGCGGACGACGAGTTGCCGGATCTCGCGGCGGAGATCCGCCATACACTGATCGACTGCCTTTCGAAGACTGGCGGGCACCTTGGACCGAATCTGGGAGTTGTGGAGCTGAGCGTCGCCCTGCACCGGGTGTTTTCCACCCCTCGGGACAAGTTTGTGTTTGATGTTTCCCACCAGGGCTACGTTCACAAGTTGCTGACGGGCAGGGCCGACCGCATCGATACGATCCGCACCTACAAGGGATTGAACGGATTTCTTCTCCGCAGCGAGTCGGAACACGATTCCTACGGCGCGGGCCACGCGGGAACCGCGCTTTCCGCCGCTCTCGGCATGGCCGCCGCCCGTGATCTCGCCGGCGGGGACAATCACATTGTCGCCGTTGCCGGAGATGCCGCCTTCACCTGCGGACCCACGCTTGAGGCGCTCAACAACATTGCGGAAACCACGAAGAAATTCATCGTCGTCCTCAACGACAACGAGTGGTCCATCGACAAGAACGTCGGTGCCATCGCCAGCTATTTCAACGCTCTCCAGACCCACTCCACCTATGCTTCGGTGCGCCGCCAGGCGGCGGATTTCGTGGAAAAGGTCGCGGGAAAGGCCGCCCGCACGCTCGCCCACCGTGTGGAGGAAGGCGCGAAGAACCTGCTCTTCCAGAACGTGCTCTTCGAGAAATTCGGCATGCGCTACTTCGGCCCCATCGACGGCCATGACCTGCCTCTTCTCATCCGGACCTTCGAACATCTCAAGACGTTGAACGAGCCGGTGGTGCTCCACATCATCACGGAAAAGGGACGCGGCTACCAGCCGGCGCTCGACAACCCGGGGAAATTCCACGGCCTCGGAACCTACAAGATCGAGGACGGCTCCACCGACGCCACCACGACCCCGACTTGCTCGGACCTTTTCGGCCGGACGGTCACCGACATGGCGAAGAAGGATCCGAAAATCGTGGCCATCACCGCCGCCATGCCGGGTGGGACCAAGCTGGAGATTTTCAAAAAAGAGCTGCCGGACCGTTATTTCGATGTCGGCATCGCCGAAGAGCACGCGGCGTTGTTCGCCTGCGGCCTGGCGACGGAGGGATTCCGTCCGTTTCTCGCGATCTACTCGACCTTCATGCAGCGCGCCTACGACATGATCGTGCATGACATGGCGCTTCAAGGACTTCCGGTCCGCCTGTGCATGGACCGCGGCGGCTTGTCCGGCGATGACGGCCCTACCCACCACGGACTTTTCGATATCGGTTATCTGCGCCACATTCCCGGCATCATCCACATGCAGCCGAAGGATGAGGACGAGTTCGTGGACATGCTCCACACCATGGCCGTCTACGACGCGGGCCCGTCCGCCATCCGCTATCCGCGTGGTATCATCAAGGGCACGCCGATCAAGTCCTCGCCGCAGATTCTGGAAATCGGAAAGGCGGAAGTCATTGCGGACGGTACCGATGTGGCTCTTTTCGGGCTGGGAACCCTTTTTGAGATGGCGGAACGAACCAAGGTCCAGCTTGAGGCCAGGGGACTCTCCGTCGCACTCATCAACCCTCGTTTCATCAAGCCGCTGGATTCCAATATCATCCAAACCTACGCGGCGAAATGCAAGGTGGTGTGCACCTTTGAGGATCACGTCCTTTTCAATGGCTTCGGAGCCTCCGTGATCGAAAATCTCCACGACGCGGGCATCCACACACCCGTCGAGCGCATCGGCTGGCCTGATCAATTTGTGGAACACGGCAAACCCGAAACTTTGCGCGAGCTGCACGGACTGACCGCGGAAAACGCCACCGCCAAGGTATTGCGGCATTTCTCGATCTGAAACGCGGGAGCGGCGTCGGTCCGCGGCGCAAAAAAGCCACCGCCGGGCCGCATGGCCCGATGGTGGCTTTTTTCACGAACGCAGCTTCAGCGTTGTGCTGCGGCGGCCGCGTTCTGAATCTTGTCGCCCGTTTTTTCAACGTCCTGGCCGAACCCCTTGGTGGTGGAGCACGAGGTGGTGGCACCGGCGAGCAGCAACAGGGCACCGGCGGCGAGGGTGAGGAGGCGGGCGGAATTTGGTTTGACGGTTTGGCAATTCGTCTTGGAGATGATGATCGGATTCATGGTGAAATTGATATCGCAAGCTCCGAGCCAGCTTTTAAAAAAGTTGCAAGCACCTCATTTTGAGAAGTTTTCAAAACCAAATGAGGGATGGTCATTGCATTTTGCACATTGCACATTGCCCGATCTTATGGTATCGTGAAGCAAAATGCACGACGTGACGATTTTAAGAAAGGATGACTTTCGATCTAAAAGATTGAGTGCAAGCTACTTGTTGAATCGTAGGCAAGCGGCACATGGAATGTTAAGAGCAAGGTTGCTAAAACACATCACTCGTATGGATATTCTCATTGTTGACGACGAAAAGTCGATCCGCCTGACCACCTCGATTGCCTTGGAAGCCGAGGGGCACTATGTGGAAACCGCGGAAGACGGCACCTTGGCCCTGAAGCGCATCAAAGAGGAGAATTTCGATCTCGTTTTTCTCGACCTGCGTCTGGGGGATGAAGATGGATTGGAGATCCTCCAAAAAATCGTGGCGATGAAGCCCCAGCAGCTTGTCACCATCTTCACCGCGCACGCTTCCATTTCCACCGCGGTGAAGGCGACCCAGCTCGGAGCCTTCGACTATTTGGAAAAGCCTTTCACTCCGGATCAACTGCGGGCGATCCTGATCAAGGCGCAGAAAGCCCGCAAGACCCAGGCGGAAGTCGTCCAATTGAAGGAGACCGTGCAGGAGCTGAAAAGCGAGGTCCGCCACGCATCTCCTCCTCTTCGGTTTGTTTCGGAAGACCCGAAAACCCGGGTGGAGTTCGATGTGTTGTTCCGTGCGGCGGCGACATCCGCCTCCATCCTCATTCTGGGCGAGAGCGGCACCGGCAAGAGCGTCATCGCCCGGGAAATCCACGACCGCAGCCACCTGCGCGACAAACCGTTCGTCACCGTCAGCTGCCCGAGCCTTTCGAAGGAATTGTTGGAAAGCGTGCTTTTCGGCCACATGAAGGGTTCCTTCACCGGTGCGATCAAGGACACTTGGGGCAAGGTTCATGCCGCGGATGGCGGAACCCTTTTCCTGGATGAAATCGGCGAACTGCCCATGGAGATCCAGCCCAAGCTGCTGCGGTTGTTACAGGAGCGCGAATACGAAAGGCTCGGTGAAAACAAGGTGCGCCAGGCGGATGTGCGCGTCATCGCCGCGACGAACCGGGATCTCAAGGCAAGCATCCGGTCGGGAGAATTCCGCGAGGATCTTTACTACCGCCTCAACGTCATCAGCGTGACCGTCCCGCCGCTCCGCGAGCGTCCGGCGGACCTCGCGAAATTTGCGAAAGACTATCTGGATTTCTTCTCCGGCCAGTTGGGACGGAAAATCGATGGATTCAGCGACAGCGGTCGCAGCGCGCTGATGCGGCATCCCTGGCCGGGAAACCTGCGCGAGTTGCGGAACGCCATCGAGCGCTCGACCATTCTCGCCCGCGGAAACCACGTGGAGGCGGAGGACCTGCCCCAGCCGACGCCACTGGCGGCGAGCAACTCGGCGGATGCCGAACCGGGAGGTCTCGGCATCGGCGGCGAGCACAGTTTGGACGAGATCGAGCAAGCGCACCTCATGAAGGTCCTCGGCTGGGCGCCTTCTCTTCATGACGCGGCCGCGGTTCTCGGTATCGACAAGGCCACCCTCTATCGGAAGCGCAAACGTTTCGGTATTCATTGATTCTGATCCATCGCTCCCAGGGTAAATGTTGCGCCTCAAGTTATTTTACGGACTCCTCACGATCATTCTTCTCCTGTGGAGCGTGGGCGCGGCGGCTTTGCTCCTGATGGGTGATACCGTCACCCGCTTCGACAACCGGTTGCGGATGGACTACCGGTCCATCGATGCGGCGCAGACCATGCGGACGCTCACCGCGACCATCAATACCCGCTATCTTCCCAGTCTGGCAGGCGCTCCTACGGAACATGTCCTCGATCGGACGCTCTATGACGAACTGAAGAAGGAGATCCAGGTGAAACAAAACATCATCCACTCGGACGGAAGCAACGACGAGCGCTGGCAGGGTGTCGTCACGCGGCTGGATTCGGCGGTGGCCAGTTATTTCGAGGGATACGAGACCTTCTTCGCCGGACTGGCCCAGACGCGGGGGGATCGGGAAAAGCTTCTCCAGTTCCAGAGCACGCAGACTCAGCGGCTGACAGATCTTTCTGAGAACGTGATGACGCTGGCGGAAGAGAAATTGTTTTCCGGGGCGAGCCAGCTTCGGTCGGAGTCGGGGAAAAACACCTTGTTCGTCGGTACATTGGTCCTTCTGGGCACTTCCGTCGCGGCGCTGATCTACTTCCAACTGGTCCGGCAACTGGTGGATCCCGTCGCCAACCTGCGTCGCTCCATCGAGGAAATCCGCAACGGAAATTTCGAGCTTACCATGCCTGAGCCGGGCCAGGGCAGCGAGTTTTCAAACGTCGTTTCCGCCTTCAACGACATGGCCTCGGAACTCAAGGTCCGCCGGGGAGAGAATGACGAGAGCCTGCTGCGTGCGAACTTCGTGAACCGGGCCATCCTGGAGGCCATCCCATCCCCGGTGTTCGTGCTTGGGGATGACACGGGGATCGTGCAGATCAATCCTGCCGCGGAGCAACTGACGGAAGAGCTCGGTGTCACGGGCCGGCTGCCCCTGAAGATCCAGCGCATCCTCGACGAATGCCGCGAGAAGTCCGCGCACTTCCTTCCGGAAGATCCCCGCGAGGCGTTGCTTTTCCGCATCCATGAGGAGGAGTTCTACTATCTCCCCCGTATCTTCCGTTTCGAATCGGAAAACGCCACCGAGTCGGGCTGGGCCGTGCTGCTTCACAACGTGAGCCGCATCCGCTGGCTGGATGACATGAAGACCAATCTCATCTCCACGGTCAGCCACGAGATCAAGACGCCGCTCACCGGCATCCGGATGGTGCTTCACCTGCTTCTGGAGGAACGTTCCAGCCAGCTCGATGAGATGCAGAAACTGATGGTGACCTCCGCGAACGAGGATTGCGAGCGGTTGCTCGTCACGCTGAACACGCTGCTCGATCTGTCCCGGGCGGAGAGCGGCACCACCCACCTTGCCCTGGCACCGGTGTCGATGAAGGATAGCGTGGCCCGCACCGCCCACCTCTACCAGCGTGCCGCGGCGGCAGGGGATCTGGAGATCGTCACCGAAGGGGATGAGAACGATTATCCCCAGGTTCGCGCGGACCCCGTGCGTCTGGACGAGGTGCTGAACAATCTGGTGTCGAACGCGATCAAGCACAGCCCGCGGGGCGGGCGTGTCACCATCCGCCAGAGCCAGCCGGATGCGGATTATCTCCGCGTGTCCGTATTCGACCAAGGGGCGGGAGTGCCGGATGACAGCCAGAGCCGGATCTTCGAGCGCTTCTACCGCGCGCCGGGCCAGAAGTCGGATGGGGTGGGACTCGGACTTTTCATTTCACGGGAAATCATGCGCGCGCATGAAGGACGCATCGGCCTGCGCGAGCGGACCAATGATTTAACGGAATTTTACATCGATGTCCCCATCGCCTGACAAAGGAAGTTCTCCGGGCCACAGGGTGCTTGTCGTGGACGACGAGCCAACCCTGCGGCTTGGCTTCGCTTACGCGCTGACTGGAAGGACCACGGTGGTGGAGACCGCGGCGTCGGGTCCCCTCGCGCTGGAACGCCTCGCGGACTCGTCATACGATATCATGTTCCTCGACCTGCGGATGCCGGAGATGGACGGACTGGGTGTCATTGAAAGACTCCGTGCCCGGGGAGACGAAATTCCGATCGTTCTCTGCAGCGCCGCCCTCAGTCCGAATGCCGCGGTGCGTGCCATCCGCCACAGGGTGGTTCACTTTCTTCTCAAACCGGTGCGGCCGGCCGACCTGCGCCAGGTGATGGCCTCCGTGCTTGATCCGGCGATCGACCCGTTGCCCAAGGCCCTGGAGGCGGCGCGCAAAGGCGACCGGGAGAACGCGATCCGGCTGTTGGAACTCGAAGCCTCCAAGTGCAGGTATGCGGCATGTTGGCACCGCGTTCTCAAGGCGATCCAGGAGATGCGGCCCGACGACGACCTCGCGGGGTTGGAGGAGAGGGTCCGTTCCAATCTGGTCCTTCTCGCCTTCAATTCGGCGGCGTGACAGACAACCTTCCCGATTTTGCAAAGGGCCTTGTTCGATCAAACAAGAAGGCCCGTGGAGTTTCATCCACGGGCCGGTTCGAGATGACGGTAAGATCGTCGTGCTTTCAACGGCTCGCTTGCATCACCGGTACCGAGGCGGATTCAACCTCGCGCTTCGCCGTGGCCATCTCCGTTCCGCTGTTGGAAATCCGCAGTTGGTTTGAGACGGAAAGCACCCCGGGAATGCCACGTGCGGTGGACTCGACCGCATCGCTTTCGGTGATTTGTCTCACACTGCCGCTGAGAGTGATGACTCCGTCCGCCATTTCGCTGCGGATGGTGCGTGCGTCGATCCTCGGATCCGCAGCAAGAGCCCCTTTCAGCGCGGCGAGAGATTCTTCCCGCGAGTAGTTTTTATCTACCAGGCCTTCCATTTGCAGGTTGCGGTTGATGCTGAGATTGGAAACCTGGACATCCGTGACTCCGGTGACGTAGCTGCGGCGGATCAGGCGGTCCAGTTCGCCCCGGCTGCCAACCTCACCACTGAGGGTGGCGGTGCCCGATTTCACCGAGGCAACAAGATCGAGTCCCTCGTAAAGCGGATCGTCCTGGATGATGAAATGGAGCTGTTCGGTGATTTGCGAATCCTCACGGATGCCTTCGTAAGTGACAGTCAGATTGTTTTCGATCGCCAGCACACCCGGTACTTCGGAGACGATTTCGCGGGCGAGATCTTTTTCATCCGGGGTGCCCACCTCACCGTTGAGCAAGACGCGGGAACCATCCGCCGTGACGGCGACACCGTTGGCCGTGAAGGTTTTTTGCTTTGCGAGGACGGCCTTGGCGCGAGCGGCCAAATCACCCGTTTTTCCGGGTTTGATGCGGACTTGGTTCGACACCGCCAGCACTCCCTCGCTGGCATTCGCCCTTGTGGTGGCTCGCTCGGCTTGTGCGAGGGAATTCGCGGTGCCGGTGAGAATTGCGATATTGTTCTCGATCCTGACATCGATTTCCGCACCACGGAGCCTGCTGTCCGCCCGGATGTCCGTCTGGATGAAATCGGCCACCTCGGATTCTCCGCTGGGAGCGGCTTCAGGAGTGGCGAGGGAAAGCTGCGCGGAAGCGAGCACGAGAATGGATAGGGCGGTCCACTGGCCTGCTGGGTGATGGGATGTCTTTGGCTTCATGGTTCAAGTTTGGTTGAAATTCCGGCAATCCGGTGACGGACGGTGGAATTGGTTCCGCACGTAAGATGCCATGCTCGGGGCGATCTAGTGATGATGATCGCAATCAGCGACTTGTGGCTGAGGGTGGGCTAGCCTGCGGTCGGGGCATCCTGCCCGGTGTTCCATTGGCGCAACGGCGGAGGATGCAGTTTGCACCCGAAATCACCCGAACGTGTGAAAGACAGATGGCGATCACACCTGTTAAAGACGAGGTCGTGGAGATGCCCAGCTCCGGTTTTTTACCAAATACCTGCCATTTCGCCGGTGGCCGGGTGTCCTTCCACATTCTCCATTGTCCTTTCCCCGCGATCCCATAACCTGCCGAAAAGTGCCGACCGAAGCACTGAAGACGCCCGATTTTCCATGGCCAGCCAGCTCCTCCGTCCCACTGACAAACGTGTCCTCCTCATGGGGACCTGCCTTTGTGATGCCTTCTATGACGATGTGGCGCGTGCCACCGTCGAGGTTCTCGAACATCTGGGCGTCTCCGTGGAATTCCCCGACAACCAGACCTGCTGCGGCCAGCCAGCCTTCAACTCCGGAGATTGGGTGGCATCGCGGAAAGTCGCCCGTCACACCGCCTCGGTCTTCGCTGGCGACCTGCCGGTCATCGTCCCTTCCGGTTCCTGCGCGGCGATGAATTTCCATGGCAATACCCTCCAGTTTGAGGAAAAACCCGAAGCCGCCATCGACTCGCTCGCACGCCGGACGTGGGAGGTCATGGATTTCATCTACAACGGACTGGGTGTCAAAAAATGGCCTGGCAAATTTGATGAAACCACACGCATCGCTTTCCACCGTTCCTGCCACAGCCGCGGCACGGGCAGTGGCGAGGCGACCCTGAGGTTGTTGGAATCCATCGGGAACGCGGTTGTTTCCCCCTTCGGCCAGGCCGAGCAATGCTGTGGTTTCGGCGGCACCTTTTCCGTCACTTTCCCGCACATATCCGGCAGGATGGGATCGCTCAAACTCGACCACATTTTCGAGACAAATCCGGACATTCTGGTGAGCGGCGACATGTCCTGCCTCATGCACCTCACCGGCCTCGCCACCACCCAGGGCCGCCCGATCAAGCACCTGCACGCCATCCAGATCCTTAGAAACTCACTTCGTTGAATCCCCCTTTCATAATCCAGCCGCTTGGCGTAAACTGTCATCATGATCACACTCGACCGCATTACAACAGATCCCGGCCAAATGAATGGGCAGCCCTGTTTGCGGGGCATGCGGTTGACGGTGAGGCGTGTTTTGGAGATCGCCGCTCTCTACCCGGATTCCACGGAACGGAAACAGGAATTTCCCGAGCTTGAAGATGAAGACGTCAGGCAGGCACTTCATTACGCAGCCCTTCATCTGCCCGATCAAATCATTTCTCTCTCAGGCGATGCGTTGGTTGCTTGATCAAGGACTTCCCAGGACGGCTGCGGGCCTGCTTCGTGAAAAAGGCGAAGACGCCACACATGTGGGAGAGATTTCGATGTTTCATTCCAAAGATATCGACATCCTCCTGCACGCGGCCAGGGAAAACCAGATCGTGGTTACTCTTGATTCGGATTTCCATGCGCTGTTGGCGGTTTCCAATGCAAGCCAGCCTTCGGTAATCCGTCTCCGGGAAGAAGGGCTCCGCGGACAGAAGGTGTGTGAACTCATCCTCCGTCTGCGGGATAAATTTGACGATCAACTTTCAAAAGGCTGCGTTCTCACCGTAACAACGAATCAAGTGCGCCTGCGGCTTCTACCCATCAATTCCTAAAACTTCAATGATCGGCATCCAACCCATCGATCAATACGCCCGCGACATTTCGGACGAGAAGCAGCACTCGGTGATCGACGGCTCTTCAGCCGGCACGGAGAAGCGCTACTACGTCCTTCACAAGGATTATCCGGACCCGGACAAGCTGCGGAAGCTCGCGGCATCCATCAAGGATCACACCCTCAACCATCTCGGTGATTATCTGGCGAAAGCCGAAAAATCCCTGACGGAGCGCGGCGTCAAGGTGCACTTCGCCTCCACGGATGAGGACGCGCGGCAGACCATCCTTTCCATACTGCGCGGGCATGGTGTGTCGCAGCTCACGAAGTCGAAGTCGATGGCGGCGGAGGAGATCCACCTCAATCCGTTCCTGATTGAAAACGGTGTCGAGTGTCTGGAGTCCGACCTGGGTGAGTTCATCATCCAGCTTGATGGCGACGAGCCGTCACACATCGTCAAACCCATCATTCACAAGAATCGCCGGGAGATCGCCCGTACTTTCCAGCGGGAGGGGGTTGCCACGGATTACAATGATGATCCGGAAACCATCACCCGCCGCGCGCGCGTGCACTTCCGGAAAAAATACATGGAAGCGCAGGCCGTCATCACGGGCGCAAACTTCGTCTGCGCGGATACCGGCCGCATGGTCCTCGCTACGAACGAGGGGAATTCCCGTTTCGGCATGGCTCCGGTGCCGGTCCATATCGCCCTCGTCGGCATCGAAAAAATCATCCCCGAACAAAAGGATCTCGCGGTTTTCCTCAATCTTCTGGGCCGCTCCGCGACAGGCCAGCAGCTCACCGTTTACACCGAATTCATCAATGGCCCGCGCTCGGCGAACCAGCCGGACGGCCCGGACCACATGCACGTGGTCTTCATGGACAACGGCCGCACGGACGTGCTGGCGTCGAACTGCAAGGAAATCCTCCGCTGCATCCGCTGCGGTGCCTGCCAGAACGTCTGTCCGGTGTATCGGCAGGCATCCGGGCACGCCTACCGCTCGACCTACGGCGGACCCATCGGCGCGGTGCTTTCGCCCATCCTCTTTGGCAAGCGGTTTCCGGAACTCGCCGATCTGCCCAAGGCCTCATCCCTCTGCGGCGCTTGCAACGAAGTCTGCCCGGTTGACATCCCGATCCCCGATCTCCTGCTGAGGCTGCGCGACAAGGCCAAACGTGAGGAAATCCCTTCCGCCGGAGCCATCCCGATGTCGCCCTTCGCCCATCTCGCCACCTCGCCATCACTCTGGCGCACTGCGATGACGATGAGCAAGGCGATGAACCACCTGCCGATCCAGGTCGCGCCCATCAAACCGCTGCAGGACTGGCTCGGCCAGAGGACGCTGCCGGAATCCCATGGTGGGGATTTCAGAAAATGGATGAAGAACAGGAAAAATGCCAGCGGTTAGGCCTAACGTCAGAAACAATACGGCTGGCATGAAAATCGTCATTGAATCAGTTGGAGGACACTCTCCGGCCATCATGATCGTTGGTGAGCCCGAAGATTTGGTTCGGCTTGGAGCTCAAATTCAGAACCAAGCCGAAATCGTGTGTCGAAGCGGCGACATCGATAGGGAAATCCCAGTGGACGATGTTTCGGTCGATGGTATGCCGTTCGAGCGCCTCAGTCTCAAGCCTGTAAAAAACATTGAGCATTATCAGCACGTCAGGCGATCTGACGGACGATGGGACAAGCTTGTTTTAGCTGGGATCATCCTCTTTGTTCTCGGTATTCTGTTTTTCACCTTCCAAGGAATTCGAGCCGTGTTTTTCGAAAGATGAGCGGGTTTGATCGAAGATGCTGCTGAGCTGCCTATATCTCCCGCCTGATCCTATCTGACGTGATCATTTCCTCCAAATAACTTTCCACAACACTCTCCGACCCTTTCACCATGTCCCGCGCCGCCATCTTCGCAAAGATCGAATCCGCAACCTCCGTGCTGAAAACGAAGGTGCCGTATCCGGATTACGACATGTCCCTCGTCCACTCCGCGCCGAAGCTGGAAGGCACGGATCTGTGGGAAATTTTCTCCCGCAATTTCTCGGCGGTGAATGGCAAGCCCATGAATTCTGTCGAGCAGTTGATCGATTTCCTCAAAACGAACAACCAGCTCCGTGGCTACTGTGATCCCGCGCTTTATGACAGTATCGGCGGCGCACTCGCCGCTGCCGGGCTGACTGTCGAGACGGAATACGACCGCGAACGATTCGAGGACTACCAGTTCGGGATCACCCGCGCGACGGGTGCCATCGCCGAATCCGGCTCCGTCATTCTGGATGATTACAAGACCTCGCACCGGCTGGCAGCGCTCTCGCCGTGGGTTCATGTCGCGGTGGTCGAGCGGTCGGAAATCCACCGGACCATCCCGGACGCCATCGCCGCGTTTGGAGACAGCCCGAACATCATCTGGTGCACGGGGCCGTCGAAAACGGCGGACGTGGAGGGAATCCTGATCGAAGGGGTGCACGGGCCGGGCGAGCAGATCGCGCTGCTGCGGTGAAATTTTCCGCGCGGACGTTTGACATCCCGGCGCGGGCTGAAAGATTCGGCACATGTACGAAGCAAGCGGGAAAATCAAGTTGATCAGTGAGGTGCAATCGTTCGCCAGCGGCTTCACGAAGCGGGAGTTCGTCGTCACCACCGCGCACGACAAGTTTCCACAAGACCTGAAATTCGAGGTGGTGAAGGACAAGTGCTCGATGCTGGATTCCTTCAAGACCGGTGACGAGGTGCAGGTGAATTTCGACATCCGAGGGAACGAGTACAATGGAAAGTATTTCGTGAATCTTTCCTGTTGGAAACTCCAGGCCGCGGGTGCGGGCGGTGACGAGGCTCCGCGTTCCTCATCCTCCGCGCCGCGTGGCAACCAGCAGGCCTCCTCCAATGCCGAACCGACCATGTCGGATCTGCGCCGGGACGACGATTTCGATGATGTGCCGTTCTGAGGCTCCGCATCCGTCGGTCCCCGCACGAAGAAACTCTTGGCATTTTGCCCGATGGGGTGGAAGTTCGGGGCGCGATGGGACTGAGCCTTTCTGAATTGCGTGGTGGACTGCCGGAAGGTGGCCTGTTTGGCGGAGGAACGTGGCGCTGGTCGCCGGAGCCATTGAAGCTGACGCAGGGGGAGGCGCGGCAGATGATGTCGCTGGGCCATCCCCTGGCGCGGTTCCAACAAGCGTGTGACGGGCTTTACCGCCGCAGCGCCACCGGAAAATTGCCGGGTTGGCTGGCGGAGTTGCTGGACGAGGGAAAGCCGGACTGGCTGGTGAGGGTGCAGCGCGAGCCGGGCATGGCGGAGCAGTTTCCACGGGTCATCCGGCCGGACCTGATGCTGACGGAGTCGGGATTTTCCATGACCGAGCTGGACAGCGTGCCGGGTGGAATGGGCGTGACGGCCTGGCTTTCCCAAGTTTACGCGAAAGCGGGATTCGACGTTTTGGGCGGGCCGGATGGCATGATCGACGGTTTTCGCTCGCTGATGCCTGACGGCGGGAATGTCCTGGTTTCGGATGAGGCGGGTGACTACCGGCCCGAGATGGAATGGCTGACCCGGCAACTCGGCGCGGCGTGGAGCGTGGGAGCGGCGGAGGAATACGTACCGGACGGAAGGGCGCTTTATCGATTTTTCGAATTGTTCGACTGGGAGTCCATTTCTTCGGTGAAGCACCTCGCCGAGGAGTCCGCCGCCGGGAGATTGTCCATCACACCGCCGTTCAAGCCGCATCTGGAGGACAAGCTCTGGCTGGCGTTGCTTTGGTCGCCGGCGTTGAAAAAAGTCTGGGAGAGTGCTTTGCGCGGGAGCCACCTGAAGCGGTTGCGGGAGTTGGTGCCGTTCGGCTGGGTGCTGGACCCGGAACCGCTGCCACCACACGCGGCTCTGCCCCAGCTCAACGCCCATTCATGGGATGAGGTCGCGCAATTCAGCCAGAAGGAACGGAAGCTGGTGCTGAAGGTGAGCGGTTTCCACGAGACGGCCTGGGGCTCGCGCGGGGTGTTCATCGGCCACGACATGCCCTCCGCGGAATGGTCCGAGCGGTTGAGCACGGCCTTGGCGCAATCGTCCGAACAACCATGGATTCTACAGGAATTCCGCGAGGGGCGGCGGGTGGAGCATCCGGTCTTCCGCGAGGATGGATCGGTGGAGATGATGCAGGGGCGTGTGCGGCTGTGTCCCTACTTCTTCACGAATGACGCGGGGGAGACCAATTTCGGCGGCTGCCTCGCGACCATCGTGCCGGCGGATAAGAAGAAGATCCACGGGATGAGCGACGGGGTGCTGGTGCCGTGTGTGGTCGGGTGATCCGCGCGACCGTCGAGAGAAGCATCGGAGATCCGGGCATGGTGCTTCCCGCCTCCGCAGGAAAACGCAAAAAGACCCGGTGTTTCCACCGGGCCGTTTTAAAAATTTGATTCAGGAGGGAATCAGATGATTCCAGCCTTCTTGAGCGTCACGAAGGCACCGTTCTTGTTGACGGTCTTCAGCGCGCGGCAGGAAAGCTTGGTCTTCACGAACTTACCGAGTTCTGGAACCCAGATGCGCTTGGATTGAAGGTTTGGAGAGATCGTGCGCTTCACCACTTTGGTGACGTGACGACCGATACCGCCCTTTTTCTTGGCCAAACCTGAACGGTGAATTTTGCCGCCGGAGCGGACGCGGGTTCCTCGGATGCTGCAGATGCGTGCCATAATAGAAAGTGGTGGAGTTGCGGGACGCGGAGAATGGCCATGGGAATCAACCCGTCAAGACGAATCCTGATAATTTCGGCGTAAAATTTTACAAGTCCCCGTCCCGGAGTTCATCCACCCACCTCTCGATGTCGCGGAAAATGGCCTCTTTCTTCGCATCATACATCAGCAGATGGTAGGCCGAGGGGTAATTGTGGTAGGTTTTCGAGACGCCGGCGGGGATGCGGGCGACGAAGCCGCGGAGATCGGAGTCGTTGTTGAAATAATCCTGCCCGCCGTGGAGGACGAGGACGGGAGTGTTCAGGTGCGCGGCGCAGTCGTTCATGCTGTCGATGTGCCGGCCGAGCGTACCGATGAGCCGCAGCGTGTGCTTCTCGATGTTGTAGGAGTTCGTCTGCACCTGTTCCTTGTGGTGCGAGGTCTGGGTCATCTGCACGTCCTGCCCGCCCGCGAGCATGTCGAGGGAAATCCGGGCGAGCGGCAGGGTGGTGGCGGCGATCTGGACCAGCCCCGGCGTCCATGCCGGGATGTCGTCCCGGAAGCGCACGATGGGCGAGGAGAGGATGAGTCCGTCGCACGGCGGTTTGTCCGCCGGGGCCTGGCGCAAGGCATGGCTGGCGATGAGCGCGCCCATGCTCTCGCCGAACCAGATGATCTTCGCATCCGGGTGCTGCTCCTGGACGAGCTGGGTGAAGGCGAAGAGGTCGCGATACCAGTCCTGCGGATCGCCGATGTCGCCGCGGCGCGCGGTGATGGGGTCGCTGCCCTGGCCGCGGACCTCGTAGGCATACAGTCCGGTCTTGGGCTGGCGCTTGAGAAGGTGCTTTCCAAGATTGTCATAGTCGATCGACGCCCCGCAGAAACCGTGGATGCCGATGATGACCACATCCTGCTCCACCTTTTCAGAAATCCACTTGCGATAGCCGAATGAGTCGGACTTGGCGCTCGCTCCGAGCTGGAACTTCACCATTGTCGTCTCAGGCGGGGCACAGCCGCCGAGAACGAGCGCGGACAGACACGCGACGATCCTGCTGAGGGGGAGAGGGGGCGGACGTGTCACCCTGTGAATTTCGCAGAATCCGGGAATAAGGCAACCACGGAACCCGCACGAAAAAATCGCGCGGCGGCCGCAAGATTTTGAATGTCCGTCCGGGGGAATTCGTATATCATCACCGATGGCCTATGGCCGAACGTTCATGAAACCAATCACCTCCGCCATTTTGGCGATCCTGGCCATTCCGATGGCCGCTTCCGCAGCCCCACGGCTGGTTGTTTCCACCCCATCGCTCGCTCCCGAGTCCCAGATCGATCTTGTGCTCGATTCTCCCGTGATGGCGGTTTCCGATATAGGGAAAAACGTCGATAACACCTGGATCGACATCCAGCCCGCGCTTCCCGGCAGGCTGCTTTGGAAGGCTCCGAACATCGCCAGCTTCATTCCCGGGCAACCACCGGCGATCGGCACGAAATACACATTCTCGATTTCGGAGAACCATCACTATCTGGACGGCACACCCGTTCCGGCGGGCACTTTCGCAACCGCCGGGAGCGAGGCATTCCGCATCGTCGTGGCATTTGCCGTGAACCGCTGGCATGAGGATTACTCGCCATCCACAGGCGAGTGGGTGATTGTTTTCAATGATGCCGTGGATCCTTCCGCCGCGATCAACCATATCTCGTTCACCTCGAAAAACGGCCAGCGTGTCTCTGCCAAACTGGCCCGGGGCACCGCCGCGCAGGCAGGGTACTATGGGAGGAACAACAGGTCTTGGGCAGCACGTTTCCCCGGCTCGCCCATCCCGGAAATCACGCCGGAAACTCCCTTGGACAACGTCGTCGTCGCCTCGCCCGCCACACCGCTGCCGGTGGGCGAGGGGTGGGTCCTCTCGGTTTTCAACGGTGTGCCGAACAGCGGAGCCACCGCCCGCCTTCCGGATGATTCGACCCATGGCATCGGCGATGTGAAACCCTTCGAGGTCGCGCGCATCGAGCCATACCAGACCCCCGGCGAGCCCAGGCAGATCCGGATTGTTTTCAACCAACCCGTCCCGGCCTCGTTGCCGGTAGACTTCCTGGCAAAATGCATCGAGATGTATCCCCGTCCGGAAAATCTCAGCGCCACCCCTGACGGCAAGGTCATCACGCTGACCGGGGACTTTGATCAACTGAAAAAATGCAAGGTCACCTTCCGCCCTCCCTACACCTCGGCGGCAGGTCTTGACCTTGCCGGCCCGTTGAACAAGGAGATCGAATTCGGAAACTTCATTCCGGTGGTTTCCTTCCCCTCTCAGGATCAGGCACAGCTGGCCAACGGCACGCGAGGGTATCGGATGCTCACCCTCAATTTGGAAAGCGCCCGCCTGCGGGTCAAGAGACTCACCGGCGTGGATCAGATCCGCGCGTTCCAAGGCTACAGGCATGTTTCGGGGAATGGTCCCGACCACACCGCCATCGAACCCACCATCACCATTCCTTATCCGCTCATCAACGGTGAGACCGTGGTCGATAAGGAAATCCCGTTGGAGACACCGATCGACACCACCAAAATCGTGACCTTGAAATGGGATGATCTTTTGCCCCAGGGCCAGCGCACCGGAACTTTCTTTGTCGAAGCGGCGGGCACGGTGCTTCCCGATTATGAAGGAAACGGCACCGCGCCGACAGCGCAGTCGATCATCCAGCTCACAGACATCGGACTGTCGTGGAAGCTCACTTCCGGAGAGGCCTTCATCTACGCGTTTTCCTGTGATACCGGCGCCCCGCTCCCCGGTGTCAAAGTGGAGGTTTTCGGCGAGGACGCCGTGGCCATGCTGTCCGCCACCACGGATGCCGCTGGCATCGCCACTTTGCCACGAGACAAGGCGGCGCGTCATCTGCGTGCCTCCATTGGAAATGACACCTACCTCACCGCCTTCGATTCCTCACTGGAAACCGTGGGCTTGTGGCATTTCCCCATCCGCTATTCGTGGAACAAGTCACCCGAGTCCGCCCGAAAGGTGTTTCTCTTCTCGGACCGCTCGCTCTACCGTCCCGGTGAGACCGCGCGCGTGAAAGGCATCGTCCGCAGCCAGAGCGGAAACACGATGGAACCTGCGGACTCCGCGCCGGCCCGCATCGTCGTCATCGATCCCACTGAAAAGGAACTCCACACCAGCCCGGTGATCCTCTCCGCCAACGGTTCGTTCGATTTCACCTGGCAGATCCCGGAAGGAAAGGTCGGGTCCTACACCATCCGCCTCGAGTATCCCGAGGAGCTCGCCAAGGCTGAGGAGATTGAAGATGACTGGGAGGCACGGCAAGCCATCGCCGGAAACGCGAGTTTTGTCCTCCCGCTGCGTGTTGAGGAATTCCGTAGGAACGCGTTTGAAATCACCCAAACCATCGCCACACCCGGCCTTGGGGCCGGCAGCGTCCCGGTCGATCTTTCCGCGAAGTATTACCAAGGTCAACCGGTCGCGGGAGGCGGTGTGAAACACTTCAGCCGGGTGGTCGCGCGCAATCTTTATCCCGAGAGGTTTTCCGACTATCTGTTCGGAAACCACCGGGTCGACGACTGGTCGTATTGGTATCATTACTTCGGCTATCGCTCGGATGACGAAGGAGATTCCGGAAATCAGGCCACCCAGATCCAGGGAGAGACCCGGCTTGGGGCCGACGGCAGGGCCCGCATCATCACGCAGATCCCTCAGGCGGAGTTTCCCACCGCGCGCGAACTGACCATTTCTTCCGAAGTGACGGATGCGAACAACCAGACGCTCACCTCCACCAGCGAGGCGATCATCCATCCGGCGTCGGTCTACGTCGGAGTTTCCCGGACTGACAAACTCGTTCGCGCCGGCGATACCGTGGCACTGAAACTCGTCGCGACCGATACGGAGGGCGAGCCATACCCCGGAGCGGTGAAAGTTACCGCGACACTCAGCCGCGAGGTGAACTCCGCTGTGAAATCCCGCACCGATTCCGGGGCGACCGCCACGCGGAACGACGTCAGCGAGGAGATCATCACCACTGCGGAGCTCACGCTGGATCCCGCCGCCTCCGCCGGGCAAGGCACTGCTTTCAACGTCACACCCAAGGCCAACGGCCGTCATTTTCTGACGGTCAGCGGCACCGATCCCGGGGGGCGGAAATTCTCCACCGTCACTTATTTCAACGTCTATGGCACTGAGGAGTACCCGTGGCTCTACGAGGACGGCCTGAGGGTGAAGCTCGTGGCCGAGAAGAAATCGTACAAGCCCGGCGAAACCGCCCGGGTGCTGGTGCTCTCCCCCATCGAGGGCACCGCGCTTGTCACGGTGGAGCGTGAAAAAGTCCTGCGCTCGTTCCAGGTCCGGCTCAAGGCGGACAAACCGGTGATCGAGATTCCGCTCACCGATGACGACGCGCCCAATGCCTACGTTTCCGTGCTGATCGTCAAGGGGGCGAAGGAATCCGCCCGCGAGCACAAGGAACCCCAGCTCCGGCTGGGTTATTGCGAACTGACCGTGGAAAATCTCCGTGACCGGCTCGCCGTCTCCCTATCCGAGCCGGAAAAATCCTATCGCCCGGGAGGCGAGGTCGCCTTGAGCGGATCGGTCAGGCTTTCGACCGGAGCACCCGCCGCAGGCGCGGAAGTCACGCTCTACGCGGAGGATGAAGGCACGCTTGCTGTCATGGGTTACGAAACGCCGCGTCCGCTCGACTATTTTTACACCCCGCGCGAGCTGGATGTGGAGACCGGCACCTCGTTCCAGACTTTCATCTCCGAAGATCCCGAGCAGCAGGTTTTCCATAACAAGGGTTTCTTCATCGGAGGCGGTGGGGACATGAGCAAGCTGGCCGACCGGATGCGGAAAAACTTCGATCCCTGTGCCACCTGGGCACCCGCGATCCTTACTGATGAAGCGGGGAATTTTTCCCACCGCTTCAAGGTGCCGGACACTCTCACCCGCTACCGGGTCATCGCCATCGCGCACCATCAGGTGGCCCGGTTCGGCCACGCGGAATCCGGCATCGTCGTGAAGAAGGACCTCATGCTGGAGCCCAAGGCCCCGCGTTTCGCCAACCAGTCCGATACCTTCAACCCGCAGGTCCTCGTCCAGAATGCCTCGGACCACACCGGCACGTGGGAAATCAAGTTCGGCACGGGTGGAGGGTCGGAAACTCCCTGTGTCACCGCCACCGGGAATACCAGCCAGCTTGTCACCCTTGCTCCAGGAACCTCGACCACCGTGGTTTTTCCCGCACGGGCGGACGGCACGGGGGAGGCGGTCCTGAACTGGACGGCCACGCCGGTTTCCATCGAGGGTGGACAACTGACGGAACCTGTCAGGCTCCGGCTCTCGGACGCTGTCGAAACACGTTTCCCGGTCCACTACCCGATGCCCCTTCTCCGCCAGACGAAACTGGTCAAACTCGGAGCGAAACAGAATCTCCGCGATCAATTGGATTCGAATCTGCTGGATGGCACCGGCACCATCGAGCTCGGCTTTTCCCGCTCTCCGCTCGTGGAGGCGGCGGGTTCCATCGATTTCCTCCTCAGCTACCCGCACGGATGCGTCGAACAGACCACTTCGTCGCTCATGCCATGGTTCGCGGTGGAGGACCTGAAGTCCGTCGTGCCGCGCTTCGCGGCGATCCCTGAGCAGAAGATCCACGCCGCCATCCAGGCTGGAGCGGACAGGTTGCTGTCGATGCAACTGGCTGACGGTTCTTTCGCCTACTGGCCGGGCGCGACGGAATCGGCGCCTTGGGCGACCGCTTATGCCGGATTGGGGCTGATCATGGCGGCGGAAAAAGGAGCGAACGTCCCCGAATCCGCCACCGCCTCGCTGGTGAGGAACCTGACGGAAAGCCTCCGCGGCATCGCGGAGGTGAAATCCCCTGATCTCCTGGAAGGCCACACGAGGGCATTGCTTGTTCTTGCCTTGGCCGGCGAACCCCAGACCGCCTACCGGAACGTGCTCGTGGATCGCCTGGCGGATCTCACCCCGAGCGCCCGGTATCTGCTGGCCACCGCCATCGCGGTGGAGGATGAAGGAAATGAAGAGAACCTCGCCGTGGCGAAATCGGTCATTACCTCCGGCGTTCCATTCAAGTTGGAGGAGGATGGCTGGATGCCCTACCCGGCGACAGAGGCCTACCGGCTCATCGCCTGGCTCGCGGTCGAACCGGACGGCCCCGAGCCCGGCAAGGCGCTGGAACGCATGCTCGGCCAGCGCAATCCCTACGGCCAATGGAAGACCACCTGGGCAAATGGCTGGAGCCTCATGGCCATGGCCGCATTCGCGGCTCATGAGAATCTGGCCGACACTCCCGTGACCCTGACTTTGGATACGGACAAGGGAACCGAAACAATCTCGCTGGCAAGTGAAAGCCCGGTTGCCACACGCGGCTTCGCCCTTGCGCCGGAACTCAAGCTGGATCTTACCTCCGGGAGCGGGGGATATGTCCGCATGAACGTCGCGGCGAAGCCGAAGATCGTTCCCCTCCAGCCCGTTTCCCGCAACGGTCTTTCCATCGACCGCACCTATGAGCGCATCAAGGGAGACGGATCGGCGGAGGTGCTCACCGAACCCCGGGTGGGCGATCTCGTCCGCGTCACGCTGCGGGTGACATTGCCACAGGATGAAACGCGATACCTCGTCATTGAAGATGCCCTGCCAGGATTGTTTGAAGCCGTGAATACGGATTTCAAGTCACAGGGTCCCGCGATCGGCACACCCACGAGCGAAAACGACTGGAGGGTCAGCCATTCCGAACTCCGCACCGATCGGGCGGTCTTCTATCTGGATCACATCTGGAGGAAAGGGACCTATACCCTCACCTATCTGGCGCGCTGCACGGTCTCCGGCCAAGCCACCGCACCGCCGGCGAAGGTCGAGGAGATGTATGATCCTGAGAACTTCGCGCTCTCCGCATCACGGGTTTTCACGACGGATTGAGGATTCGAAACAACCTGCCCGTGAGGGGACGGGTGGAGACGCGCTCCACCCGGTGGATTGGAACCGTCCCCCTCACGGACGGTCGGGTTCACAACCCCCAGGCTCCGGCGTCCGCTCTTTTGGCGGCTCGTTCCAACTGGCGGAGATGATCTTCTTCCTGATGGGCCGGAATGCCGTTGGGAAGATCCGCAGGTTTGGTTTTGATGCGGGCTAGTCCCTTTTCGATCAACAACTGGTGCAGCCAGCGGGGCTTGCCGTTTTGCTGGATCCGGATGTGGGCGTGGTAGCGGTTGTCGCGGAACGGGCTGTCCCACTCGGTGTAGAGGGTGAAGGGTCGGCTGGCCAGCAGGTCGAGGGTGAACTTCCTGCCTTTTTTTCCGATTTCCACCGCCTGTTCGGGTGTGATGCCGTCGCCCATCTCGGCAGCTTGTTGCCGGATGCGCTCGTGGTTCGTCTTGCCATCCGGGTAGGTTTTGAAATCGGTTTCCGGTGTATCCACGAAGTAGAGGCGGAACTCTTCGGTTCTCCCGTCCGGGAGGCGGACGAAGAAACTGTCGCCATCATTGTTGCGGGCTTCCGCGAGGGTGCAGTTTTCAAACATCTCGTAGCGGGTGGATTTTTTCGAAGTTTGGCTTTTCCGGGATACCTCGGGAACAGGGAGCTCCCCGGGTGACGCGGGTTTCCATCCGGGGACGGATTTTCCACCCGGTTTGGTAACCAATTGGCTCCCGTTGTAAAGCCAGATGGCGACGGCTGCGGCGACCAGAAGCAGGCTGAACCAGGATTTCCGTGGGGCAGGCCGCCGGGACATGGTCAGATTCCCTTGTAGCCCGCGTAATCCTGGTAGGTGCCGGTGGGCATGACCACCGGCCGCCACTCGCGGTTCAGCTTGCGGTATTTGTTGATGAACTGGGTGGGGTCCGCCCAGTTCACCATATCGGAGGGCACGCCGTTCCTCGCCATGCCGATGGTGATGTTGTGCCGGATCTCGAAATGGAGATGGGCCGGATACATGCCGAAGTTGCTGCCGATCGTCCCGATCTGCTGGCCGCGTTTCACCGGCTGGCCGTCCTTGACCATGATCTGGTTGAGGTGGCCGTTGAGGGTGTCGCAGAATTTCACCTGTCCGGTGCCGGGGTCGCGGTAGGCGTGGCGTGTCAGGACGACGTTGCCCCACCCGGCCCGCACGTTGTGGGCGAAGGTGACGATGCCGTCCGCGACCGCGTAAACCGGGTCTCCGAGGTCGGTGTCACCACCCGTGCGGCCGTTCCAGTCCTCGCCGTAGTGCTTGGGTTCGCGGAGGCGAAGGCCGCGGGCCTTGTAGTAGCCGTCCGCATTCGGTTTGCCGACGGGGAAGTCAAAACCATCCGCGAGGTTGATCTTGATTTCCGCCCCAGCGGGAAGTGCGAGAAGCAGGAGTCCGAGAAGGATTGTTCCGATTTTCCGCCATTTTTTGGCACCAAAGGTCATCGGCCATCACTCCACTCTCGGACGCCGCCAGCCGCAAGTGTAAAAAAATGCGCCGTTTCGACACGGAATGTCATTGATTTTGAAGGGCGAGGGGAATGCGGTACAAAAAAAGCGGCCTCCCGTGAAGGAGGCCGCCTGGTGAGATTTCCGGATCAGGCGGATTATTCGCCGATCTTCAGCGGACGATAGCCGCCGATGGACTTGAAGTAGAAGAACAGCAGGAGATAGACGACCGACATGATCAGCGGAATGTAAGAGTCCGCCTTGAGTGTCGCGCGGTCACCTTGCTGGTCGGCGAGGACGACGGCCTTCTGGGCGTCGGTTTTCTCCGTTGCTTCTTTGGCGGCGGCGAGTTTCTTGCCATCCAGACCGTAAGCGGCGGTCGAGGGGATGTTGAGGAAGGTGGAAGGTTTCTCAGCCTTGTATTCGGCATAGAGCGCGGCATTTGAAGACTGGAGGGATTCTCCGGTGAAACGGTCCTTGGCATAGCCGAGTCCGGGAGTGCCGATCAGGCCCGCCGACATCATGCCGATGCCGCCCATGATTGACATCGCGATGGCTCCGGTATGTGGGAAGCGGTCGCCCACCACGGCGAGCATGGTTGGCCAGAAGAAGGTTTTGCCGACGGCGTAGATGCCGAGTGCGACAAGCGCCATGCCGAAGGTGTGCATGTTGACCGCCAGGGTGAGACCGATGAAACCGATCACCGAGCAGGCGAGCAGCAGGCCGATGGGGGAGAGCTTGAGCTTGGTTTCGAGCCAATGCGCGCAGAACCGGAGGCCGAACATGATGGCGGAGGTCCAGAGGAAGAGATACTTGCCTTGCTCCGAGGTGAAGAGGTTGCCGGTGATGTTCTGGATCCAGCCGTCGGTGCCGAGCTCGACCGCTCCGACCAGGGCGTGGGTGACGAAGAGAACAAAGAGCAGGATGGAACCAAGAGAGAAGCTTGTCATCACCGCCACGCCAACCAGCAGGATCCCGCCGATGCCATAGCCGATGATGTTCGAGTATTCCGGCGAGACGCCTTTGAAAAGATCGCCGAAGAAGAGGGCGAGGAGGTAACACGCGACCACGGCACCCAGGATGCCGACGGATTTGAACATCTCCACGAAGCTGGAGCCTTTTTCCGCGGCTTCCGACTTCGGATATTTCTGACCGAGGAACATCAGTCCGTAAGCGGCGGTTGGAATGAGGTAGAGGGCGAGCTGGAGTTTCCAGCTGAGAGCCATCTTGTCGTCAAGCACCCATCCGGCTGCGGCACCGATGATCATGCCGGCGGGCCATGCGGCGTGCAGGATGTTCAGATAATGAGTCCGTTGGTTGGGGAAAAGGGTGGCGACGAGAGGATTCGCAACGGCTTCCAAGGTGCCGTTCGCAAAGGCGAAAAGGAACATGCCCCAGTAGAGGAAATTGTAGGCATTTTCCGGAGTGCTGGCCCCGAAAGTGACAAACGCGGAAAGGATGTGGCAAAGGAGCGCGACGACGACAAGTTTTCCGTAGCCGATCTTGTCCACGATCACACCGCCGCCGAAAATACCGAAACAGAAGCCGATGAAACCGGCACCGCCGATCGCTCCTAATTGAGCTCCCGTGAAACCGTATTCCTTCGACCAGTTGTCGAAGATACCGCCACGGATGGCGAAGCCGACACCGGCTGCGAGGATGGCCATGAAGCCGGCCCATAGGAGCCGTTTGGCGTTTGGTACTGTGGATACGTCTGAGTTTGTCATATTGGGGTTTATTGTCTGCGGGAATTATCCGGTATGGCGGCGTATGGCAAGGATCTATCTGGGGGAGAAATGGCGATTTTCACCCGGTCAATCCCTGGAAGGGAGGGGAAATCGGTGCGGATTACCGGATTTCGGGAGTCCGTCTTTCAAAAGCGGTGACAATTCAACCCCAGGGCGGGCTTTTGCGAGTATTTGGCATTACCTGAAAAATGTGGTAAATTGATATTCCATGAAAGGTGGTCCCCATGAAAAAAATCCTGATACACACTTCGGCATTGTTCGCCTCGGCCCTGATTGCCCAGGCCCAGATGAGCCAGTATAGCCATGGAAATCCCACGGCTGAGGAGCAGTATATGCTCGAGCTGATCAACCGGGCCCGGGCCGCTCCCGCCGCGGAAGGACAGTTTCTCGTCAGTCAGAAAAACCCTGATATCAAGGTGGCTTTTGATTACTTCAAAGTGAACCTCAATCGCGTTAAGCAGGATTTTTCGGGTTATGCGGTGCGTCCGCCCCTTACTTTTCATCCGGATCTGTTGGCAGCGGCCCGCCGGCACAGCACCGACATGGCGAAGAAAAATTTCCAGTCCCACACGGGTAGCGATGACTCCAGTCCGACGGGCCGTGTGAAGGCGGCGGGATACGATCCGATTTCGGTCAATGAGAACATTTTTTCAAAATCGGTCCAGACCCCCCTTTACGCCCATGTCGGTTTGAATGTCGATTGGGGACCATACCCGAACGGCGTGCAATCGACTCCGATCCACCGGCAGACCATCATGGGTCTCGCCGGGTATGATTTCCGGGAGATCGGCATCGGTATCGTCGCCCGCACGGGGTCGAATGCCACGAAGAATGGCAAATTTGCGATCACCCAAAATTTCGCAAGTCGGCAAAATTCCCCGAATTTCCTGGTGGGAGTGGTTTATTCGGACACCAACGGAAACGGCAGCTATGATCCGAATGAAGGGTTGTCAGGCGTCAAGGTCACGCCGCAGGTGGGTGGTTGGTTTGCGGAGACTTCTACATCAGGAGGTTATGCGATTCCGTTTCCGGAGGCTCCCGGAGCAAGCAGTGTTGTGTTCAGCGGAGGCAGCCTGCCAAGGCCGCTGACGCGCGATTTCTCGCTTACCGACAGGAATGTGAAGCTGGATCTGCGGGTCGCTTCCGAGCAGCCGGTGATCCGTCTCCAGAAAGTGGACTCTGTCGCGCGTGAAGGTGGACCAGCCTCCGGTCGGACCGCCGTATTCAGGGTTGTCCGGGCGGGTTCCACAATAGGCGACCTCCGTGTCGATATCGGTCGCTCGATCGATAGCGGCAGCGGAAAAGCATCGCCCAAGGACTATAAGATCTCGGCGGTCAAGCCCGCCCGCGTTGAAGTCCCGGGCAACAAAAGCAAGAAATTCCCGGTGATCATTCCCGCGGGGGCGGATCATGCCGACGTCAAGATCACCGCGGTGGGCGACAAGACGACCGAACCGAAGGAGGTTGTTTCCTTCACGTTGCGGAGCGGAACCGGGTATCAGGTCGGAACGCCAACCAGCGTCACGATTTCGATCAAGAAGTAGGGCCGATGCTCAGAGGTCGGCGTCCTGATGGGATCCTCCCACCGGGGCGTCGGAGAAGACGATGCAACGGTCCAGCACCGCATCGCCTGAAACGCGGGCTCCGGGCCAGATAACGCTGTCTCGGATTACCGCTCCCTCCTCCACGACTGATCCGGGGCCGATTGCGGATCGTTCGATGACGGCTCCCGCCCCGATCCGGGCCTCAGGATGGATGCCTTCCGCAAGAGCAAGCTCGCGATGGGCTTGCAGGTAGGATTCCCGATCGCCCAGATCCAGCCACACCCCCTCGTCGAGAATGATCGCACCCAGCGTGCCTTCTTTCGCAAGTTCGAGGAAGGCGGGGATGACGGAGATTTTCTCGCCTGCCGGGATGAGTTCGAGAAAGTCCGGGTTGACGCAGTAGATGCCGCTGAAAACATGCGTTCCACCGGCGATTCCCAACATATTCCGGATGTCCCGTACCCGTGTGCCCGACTCATCGAGCGCGATGTGGCTGGCCACGCCTTCGGAGCGCAGTGCCAAGGTCACGGGCAGCCCGGAAGCCTTGTGTGCGGAGACCAGTTTCTCCAGCGGCATCGTGGAGAAGATGTCGCCATTGTGAACCAGCAACGGATCGCCGCCCATCCAATACGCCAGATTTTTCAGTCCGCCGCCGGTCTCCAGCAGGTCGGGTTCATGGAAAAAGGTGACATCCCTTCCAGCTCCAAACCCTTCCCAAGCTTCGGGCAGGTGATGGGTGTTGACGGCAAAGCGGTCGATGCCGATACCGGCACAGGCTTCCACCGCCCATCCCGCGAGGGGCTGGTGAAACAGCGGCACCAAGGGTTTTGGCAGGCGGCCGGTGAGCGGGCGCAGGCGATTTCCGAGACCGGCGCCGAGGATGAAGGCTTGTTTCACGCGGCCTGCTTTGACGGGAGGAAGGCGGGAATTCAAGCCCGGGTTGGATCGACCGGTGAAAAGTCCCGCATCGGCCCATCGCCTACCCCTCCTTGGCTTCCTGCTCCTCTTTGCTCCACTCGAAAACCGGGAGTTTCGTCCGGTCCAGATCCCTCAGGTGAGGATCGTTCTTACGGGCGGGTTCGTCGGCCCGGCGATATTGCCAGTCGTTCTTCCCGAAGATCTCCTCGCAGAGGCCGGCCACCCCGGGATCGTAGTCGATGAGTTCCTGGCGCGTGTTCACATGGTTGTGAAGCGCGTCGTTCTCACGGTTCGTGCCAAACCACGATTGCACGGCCTCCGCCCAATACTCCGAGTGATTTTCAGCGGCATATTTGCCCTTCCATTTTCCCGAGGCCATCGCCTCGTCATAGGCCGCCTTCAGCCGCCTGTCGAAAGTGGGGTCGAGTTTTTCCATACCCATGAGGTGGATCGCATGGGCGAATTCGTGGACCAGGATGTTTTCCGTGGAGTAAGGGTCACCCTTGCAGCAGAGGACATTCTCCTCCGCACAGCTCACGGCGGGCCGCTCATGGGTGGCTCCGAGTCCCCGTGCACGGCGGTTCCAATAGGACTTCGGCGTGAGATCCGAATGTTCCGGGATGTCGCAGGTTCTCTCGCTGGCGGCCATCACGGCGAGGCGGATGCGCGCCTTCGCCATGGACCGGAAAATGTCCGCGCGCCCGGCCAGCATCCCCCTGACGATGACGGCGGATTCCAGCAGCGCGGCGTCCATGACCTTTTCCGAGGAGACGACAGGGAAACCCTCGATGGAGATGATCTTCTGATAGAACGGCGGAAGCTTGAACTCCTGCCGCACCTCCGTCGGAATCGGTGAAACCCGGTCCTCCGCCCATGTGGAAAGAGGAATCATCGCCAGCATCCAGAACAAAACCCGCATCCGCGCATGTTGGCGGTTCCGTTGGAAATCGCAAGAACCCGGGAGGGGTAGCCATTTCCGCCTCCGCGTGCTGGACAAACCGGCTTCCCTGGGCGAGAAGAAAGCCCCGCAGGATGCAACCGGAAATTTCCTCTCGCTCGGATTTGTGCGATTCCCACCGGGAAGAGGTGGCGAGTCTGCTGACCCACGCGCTGGGGACGCTGCTGAGTGTCGTGGCGCTGGTGGTCATGCTGGTCCTTTCCGAAGGCGAGCCGTTGAAAATCGTCTCGGCGGCGGTGTTCGGCACATCCCTGATCCTGTTGTATGCCTCGTCCACCCTCTATCACTTCTTCACTTCCGCACGGTGGAAGGCACGTTTCCAATCGCTCGACCACGCCTGCATCTATCTTCTGATCGCCGGGTCCTACACGCCCATCACCCTCGTCACCCTGCGCGGAGCGACGGGTTGGTGGTTGTTCGGGACCGTATGGTCGCTCGCCATCCTGGGGGTGCTCATCAAGACGCTGCGCAAGGGGAGAAAAGGTCATTGGATCTCCACAACCCTTTATCTGGCGATGGGGTGGCTCATTCTCTTCGCCTTCGCCCCGCTCGTCCGGAACCTGCCCATGGCGGGTGTCTGGTGGCTTGTCGCCGGGGGACTCACCTATTCCTTCGGCATCATTTTCTATGCCTGGAACCGCCTTCCGTTCAATCACGCCATCTGGCATCTCTTCGTGATGGGGGGGAGTTCCTGCCATGTGCTGGCCGTGGCACGATACGTCCTTCCCTGAAAAATGCCCGAGCTCCCAGAAGTCGAAACCACCCGCCGGGGCATCGAGCCGCATGTCATCGGCGCGAAAATGACCGAATTCATCGTGCGCCGTCACGACCTGCGCCAGCCGGTTCCCGAAAATCTGAGCGCTTTGGAGGGGCGGACCATCACCGCCGTCAGCCGCCGCTCGAAGTATCTGTTGTTGGAAGTCGACGACGGCACCCGCCTGCTTGTCCACCTCGGCATGTCCGGCAGTCTGCGGCTGATGGACCCGGCGGAGGATTGGAAAAAGCACGACCACGTGGGCATCACCCTGGATAACGGCAAACAACTGCGTTTCCATGATCCCCGCAGGTTCGGGCTGATCCTGTGGCTGACGGAAGCCGATCCGATGTCCCATGACCTGCTGAAAAACCTCGGCCCGGAGCCCTTGGAAAACGGCTTCACCGTGACGCATCTCCAGGCCGCCTGCGCGAAACGCTCCTCGGCCATCAAGCTCGTCATCATGGATGCGAAGGTGGTCGTCGGGGTGGGGAACATCTACGCGTCGGAAGCCCTGTTCCGTGCGCGCATCCTTCCGGAAACACCGGCGAACAAGATCTCAAAACCCGGATTGGCAAAACTCGTCACCGCCATCCGCGAGGTCCTGGCGGATGCGATCCGGGAAGGCGGCACCACCTTGCGGGATTTCGTCAACTCGGACGGCAAGGCGGGCTATTTCCAACAGCGGCTCTTTGTTTACGATCGGAAAGGCGAGCCGTGCCGTGTTTGTGAAACGCCCGTCCGGCACGCGATCCTCGGCCAGCGTTCGACCTACTGGTGCCCGCGTTGCCAGAAGTAGTCCTTATTTTTCCGAGGCGATCAAATCCACCAGATGGCCTCCATGGGCGGTGACCCACTTGCCTTTTTTCACGACTTTCGTGAATCCGAGCCCGCTGCCGGCCGCGGCTTTGAAAACCTCCCATGCCTGGGTCGCCAGGATTCCGGAGACGATCAGGTCGCCCTTGGGTGCCAGGGATTTCGCGATGACGGGCCATGCCTCGATCAGCACGGTGGAAAACAGGTTCGCCATCACCACGTCGTAGCCTTTCTTGCGCGGTTTCCATTTCAGCACGTCCTGCTCGGCCATCAGGATTTCAGGGGTGCCGTTGCGTCCGGTGTTGCGGATGGCCACCTCCACCGCGAGGGGATCGAAATCACAGGCATAGGTTTCGCCCGATCCGAGCTTCCGGGCGGCGATCGCCAGCACCCCGGTGCCGGTTCCGAGATCTGCGACGGTCCAGTCCGTGCCCTTGCGGGCTCTCGCGACGTCCACCAGCAGCCGCAGGCACGTCGATGTCGTGGCGTGGTCGCCCGTGCCAAACGCCATTTCCGGCGGGATGACGATGATCTCACGCTTCGGGTTCGCCTTTTTCAGTGCGGCGAGTTCCTTCGGGCGGTTTTCCGCCGTCAGCACGAAGACATCGCGCACCTTCACCGGTCGCGGTGCTTCCACCGGCTTGTTCCATTCGGAATTGGCCATCTTGCGCACGCTGCCGCCGAACTGGGCGACCACGGCATCCGCCTCCATCCGGGTGGCGCAGAAAAGCCGCACCCGGATGGATTTTCCACCTTTGACCACCTCGATGACCAGATTGGGATTCCCGGCGAACCGTTCTTCCCAAGCATCCATCCATTGGGCGGCGGAGAGTTTCGACCAGACAAACATGTGAGAAATTGTGTTGGGAGGTGAAATATAGGCAACAAAAAACCCGCTGTTGTTCAGCGGGTTGTGTGTGATAACCGGTGCTCCTTTGAATGGAGCGGGCGATGAGATTCGAACTCACGACATCCACCTTGGCAAGGTGGCGCTCTACCACTGAGCTACGCCCGCGTTGCTTAACGCGCCGGGGGCTTTCTACATGGGCGCGGATGAGGGGCAAGACAAAATTAACAAATTTTCCATGTTCATTTCTCCGGGGCTGAGTTTCCTTTGCCGCACGCCATGTCCGACAAGCTCGCAGAAATCATCGCCACCAAACACCAGGAGGTCGCCGCACTCATGCCCCGCGCCGCGTTGCTGCGGGCCGGAGCCATCCAACGCAACGATTTCGGCGGGTTCCGCGCCGCCATCGACCGCGGCCCCGGCAGGCTGGGAGTCATCGCCGAGGTAAAGAAGGCGTCTCCCTCGGTGGGTCTCATCGATCCGAACTTCGACCCCGTCCGCCAGGCGAAACGCTATCTGGAAGGTGGAGCGTCCTGTCTTTCCATCCTCACCGACGAGAAATATTTCCAAGGATCGCTCAGCTACCTCTCGCAGATTTCGAAATTCTCCTCCGCCCCGCTGCTGCGGAAGGATTTCACCGTGCACGAGGTGCAGATCCACGAGGCCGTGGTCACCGGCGCGGATGCCATCCTGCTCATCGTCGCCGCTTTGGACGATGCCACGCTGCGCCATCTCTACGACGAGGCGAAGTCCTTCCAGCTCGACGTGCTGGTGGAGGTTCATGATCTCCCGGAAATGGAACGCGCCCTCGAACTCGGCGCGGACCTCATCGGCGTGAACAACAGGAATCTCAAAACCTTCGAGGTGGATCTCGCCACCACCGAGCGCCTTGCGGAGGAGGTGCCGGATGATGTGCTGCTGGTTTCCGAAAGCGGCATCAAGTCGCTGGCGGACGCCCAGCGGGTGCTGGATGCGGGGGCGAACGCGGTGCTGATCGGTGAGACCCTGATGCGGGCCCACGATCCTTCGCGGGAAATCGAGGCGTATCTCGCACTGGAAATCTCGTGATTCCCGGTCGATTGGTATCCGCCGATCCCGCGTTTTGAAAAACCCATCCTCTTCAATGCCGCTTTTTCGTTTTTCTCCCCTTCTCGCCACAATCCTCCCGGTCCTGATTCTTGGCGGCGGGGCGGAGGCGGCGGAAAAGTCCTTCTCCCATTTTCGCTTCACGCCGACGCGCTTGAGGGACAACGGCGCCTCGAACTCGGTGCAGGTTGCCGAGTTCCGGCTGCGCTTCCGGGGAGCGAATGTGAACATGGCCCAGGCCGCGGTCACCAATCCCAACGGCAGTTCTCCGAATGGAGAGGGGCCCGCTAAGCTCACCGACGGATCGGCCGGTACCAAATGGCTGGATCTCAACAAACGCGCCGTCACCTTCCAATTTCCGCAGGCGGTCAACGTGGATGCCTATTCGTTCACCACGGCGAATGACGCCCAGGAGCGTGACCCCGCGAATTGGCGGCTGGAGGGCAGCAACAACGGCAGCACATGGATCCTGCTGGATGAGATCATCAACGGCTCCGTGCCCACCGCCCGTGGCGCGGCGACGGCGGATTTCACGCTTCCCGCGACGGTTCCACCCTACACGTCCTTCTGGCATCCGGATTACCTGCTGAAATGGACCCCCGCCTCGGACACCAGCGTGGATTACAACAAATCCGGCGTTCCGCTGGCTGCCAGGGCGGCGAACCCCGCTCTCAAGGTGAATGCGAATTCCAGGTCGAACGAAGGGAAGGTCACCGTGCTCACCACTTTCGGACCCACCAGTTTCCAGCCATCGCAAGGCAGCGCCGTGGAAAAATTCAATGCCTATACCGGCTGGCAATATACCGACAAACTCGTGTTCTGGGGCGGTTCCGCCGGCGAAGGGCTCATTCTGGCTCCGTCGGCTCCGGTCATTGACGCGGCCCATCGAAACGGAGTGCCCGTGCTCGGCAACGTGTTCCTGCCGCCCACGGCGTACGGTGGCCAATACCACTGGGTGAAGACGTTCATCCAGAAAACGGACGACACCTTCCCCGTGGCGGACAAGCTGATCGAAGTGGCACGCACCTATGGCTTCGACGGGTGGTTCCTGAATCAGGAGACGGCCGGAGGCAATTCCGCGGATGCGGTGGCGATGCGTGATTTCATCTCCTACTTCCGCGCGCGGGCTCCGGAACTGGAGATCATGTGGTATGACTCGATGACCGAAGGCGGCTACATCCAGTGGCAGGACGCATTCAATGACAACAATGATATGTTCATGAGGCATGAGGGCCAGCCTGTCGCCCATAGCATGTTTCTCGATTTCGGTTGGGGAGATGCGAAAATGGTCAGCTCGAGAAGCCACGCCGACAATATCGGTGTGAATCCTTATTCCATTTACGCGGGTGTGGACGTGCAAGGAGCGGGAACGGGCACCTCCGTCAATTGGGATGCGATTTTCCCTCCCGGCCAGCCCCACCGGCTGTCGCTCGCGTTCTACGGAGCCCAGTCGCTTTTCAACGACCGGACTCCCGCCGATTTCCAGAATGCCGAGCAGCGGTTCTGGGTGGGGGCGAACAACGATCCCTCCAATACCACCACCACCCAGGCATGGAAGGGCATCGCCCATTACATCCCGCCCGCCTCGCCCTTGCAGAAACTGCCCTTCGTGACGAATTTCAACCGTGGCCAGGGCAATCGATATTTTTTTGATGGAAACGCCCTGATCACAACGGGCTGGAACAATCTCAGCGTGCAGGACGTGCTGCCCACCTGGCGCTGGATCGTCAGCAGCACCGGCACCAAGCTCACGCCCAGCCTCGAACTCGACGACGCCTACACCGGCGGAACTTCGTTGAAAATCGCGGGAAACCTCGCTGCCCCGAATGACCTCAAGCTGTACGCCGCCAGTCTGCCGGTGAGTTCGAACACGCGGTTCCGGCTCGTTTATAAATCCAGCCAGGGAACCGGAGCGACTTCGATGAAGGTCGCCCTTTCGTTCGAAGACGCGCCGCAAACGCCCGTGTATTTCGACGTCGGGAGCGCCGGGGCCGCTGGGTGGAGGACCTTTGACATCAATTTGCAGTCCCATGCGGGCAGGAAGATCGCTACAATAGGCCTGCGGTTTGAGAGTGCCGCGGCGATCAACAACTACCAGATGCGCATCGGCCGCATCGCCGTCTTCAACGGCACCACGCCCGTCATTCCCGCCGCCGCGACGAACGTGCGGGTCGTCCAGCAGGATGCCTATAACGCGGATACCCTGGCCGTCCGGCTGAAATGGGACGCGTCAACCACCGCCGGCATTTATTATTACCAGGTCACCCAGAGGTTCCCGGATGGAACGCGTAAATGGCTGGGTGCCACGCCGAACACGGCGTTTTTCGTTCCCGCCGTCCGGCGCAGGACTTCGGAGGCTGGCCTGACATTCGAGGTCCAGGCCATCGGGGCGGACTTCGGTGTCTCCACCATCACCAGTTTGACCGTGGCCCTGCCAGCCGGGCCGGACATCAGCAGCCCCATGACCGGAACATGGATCGGCACACCCGGCGCATGGGCGAACGGACCGGATGTCGGCAGCCGCGCTTATGACAACAACCCGGCGACCTTCTTCGACGCCCAGGAAGAATCCGCCTGGACCGGGCAGGACTATGGCAGCGGCCGTCCCCGGCGCATCACCGCTTTCAGGTTCATTCCCCGTTCGGGTTGGGCGTGGCGCATGACAGGCGGTGTCTTCGAAGCTGCGAATCAGGCCGATTTCAGCGACGCGGTGAATCTCCATACCATCGCCGTAGAGCCTGCGGACGGAGTGTATACCATCGTCCAGGTGGTGCGGCCGGAGCTTTACCGATACTTCCGCTTCCGGTCCGACGGTCATGGAAATGTCGGAGACATCACCGTTTACGGCTATGAAATCCCTACAGTTCCCGGAGGTCTTGCCGCGAACAACACGACGAATGGAATCAGTGTTTCCTGGAATCCCGTGACGCGGGCGAAAAGTTATCGGGTGGAGCGTGCCGGGGCCATGGCAGGTCCTTTCACCAGCATTGGTGAAGTCACGACCACCACTTTCACCGATGCGACCACCCCGGCGGGGCAGCTTCCCTTTTACCGGGTCACGGCCATCAATCCTGCGGGCACTGGTTCGCCCTCCGCGGTGGTGCGGGCGGTGTCCGACTACCAGAACTGGCGGGCGAATTCCTTCGAAGGGCAGACCTCGCCCGCAGTCACAGGCACGAACGCCGATCCTGACAATGATTTCATCCCGAATCTGCTGGAATACGCCCTCGGCTTGAGTCCGCTCAAGTTCGACAACCTCCCCTTCAGCCCGGATCTGCAACCGGGGCTGCTCAGCATCACCTATCCGACAAGGGTCTCCGCCACCGAGATCACCGTGACGGCGCAGTGGTCCGACGGCTTGTCCGGGTGGAGCGACAGCGGTGTGGTTTATCAAACCCTCTCGGAGGCCGGTGGCATCCGGAGAATCCGTGCGACCGCGCCCTCCGGCGGCACCGGGCGGCGCTTCATGCGGGTGCACGCGGTCGCTCCGTAACTTCCACAACATGCCTTCGCGCGGACGTCATCAAAGCTCTTCCAAGGAATGCCTGCTGGTCATGCGGCGGATCGAGGCGATGGAAGGAGTCGTCGGCGTGATCATCGGCCGGTCGTATGGCGGGAAATCGCTGGGGCAGGGGAAGGCCACGGGATCCGTCCGGATCCAGCGCAAGGTGCCCGGCGGGCTCAAGGCGGTGACCCAATCCGCCAAAGGACTACAGGAGATCTTCATCCGCACCGAGCCCGGAATGGAGGACTCCGTTTCGGAAGCGGTGCTGTTGCTCTAGCCACCGGACCTATTTCCGCGTGAAGCGCAGGATGCGGTCGTCCGCCGTCAGGAAAACGGATTTTCCGTCTTCCCCGCCGAACGCGACATTCGCGGTGGCTCGCCCGGTGAGGACACGTCCCAGCAGTTTCCCCTCGGGGGTGATGACGAGCAGTCCTCCCGGTCCGGTGGCCCAGAGGTTTCCTTTCGCATCCACTTTCAGTCCGTCCGGCGCGCCGGAGCCCTTGAGGCCTTTCGTGTCGAAGAATGTCTCCGGTGCTTCCGCCGTTCCATCCGGCTTCAGGGCGATGGAGAAAATGTGCGGGCGCGGGCCGTGTGAATTCGCGACGTAGAGCGTTTTTCCGTCAGGAGAAAGGGCGACACCGTTGGGACGTTCGATCTCCCTGGTAACGAGGGTCACCTTGCCGTCCTTGGCGATGCGGAAGACACCGCAGAAATCCAGTTCACGCGAGGGATCCTTTTCATGCTGCGGCAGGCCGTAGATGGGGTCGGTGAAAAACAAGGTGCCGTCGGGATGCACGGTGACGTCGTTCGGGCTGTTCAGGCGTTTTCCTTCGAAGCGGTCCGCCACCGTCATCTTCCCTCCACCCCTGGTGAGCACCGAGACGCGGCGGTCGCCATGTTCGCAACTGAGCAGGCGGCCTTCCGCATCGAAGGCGAGGCCGTTCGAGCCCGGTTCCCGACCGTAGTCCGCGACGCCGGTGTAGCCGGAAGGCTTCATGTAAACCCGCACGCCGCTGCCTTGTTTCCACGCGTGGACCACGTTGTTCGGAACATCGCTGAAAAGCAGTTCGCCCGAAGACTTGTCCCATACCGGACCTTCGCTCCATTCGTAACCTTCGCCCAGGGTTTCGATGGGAGTCTTCGCATCGAGCAACCCATCCAGCGCGGGATCGAGCCGTTCGATGGATGGTTCATCCGCGAGGGCTGAACTGGCGAGGGCGAGGAAAACGGCGGCGGCTGGGTTTCTGAACATGCCGTCAGATTCCGCGGAATTTCCTTCGGGTGGAAGTTCAAAAACGGGAGAACCACAACGGTCCGTCCACCCTCGGTTTGAGTGACTCGGTTCACCGGAGCGGGCCGGAGATGCGGGTGGATGGTCCGGCGGCGACGCAAGATTTCTCCCTCCGCCGACCGACTTTTCGCTGGCTCCGGCGGGGTGTCCCATCGCGTGGAGGAACCTGTCATGAGACAATGCGCGACATTCATCAGAGGGGGCCGCCTGTATGCCCGGAAGTATCATTCAAAGTTCCGATTTCTGTACAAAGGTATGAGCGGTGCTGAAGGGGAAGTGCGACTCCAGAGCGAAAAGCCGCAGTCCATCCGTTGACATGTGGCAATCGCCGATCCTTCCCGAATTACCAAACAACCATGCACATCCATAAGAAATTATTCACGGGCGCCTCCCCGTTGCTCGCCGCCGGCCTGGCCACAATCGGCATGACCGCCAATCTCAGCGCACGTAGAACGGCTGGCGTAGATCCGGCTCCCGACGTTGTGTCCAAGCCCGACGCTCCGATCGCCGCGCCAAAGATGTTCCAACTGGAAAACGCCACGATCAAGGATATCCAGGGTGCGATGAGCGACGGCTCGCTGACCTCGGTGGAACTGGTGAATCTCTATCTCCGCCGGATCCAGGCTTACAACCAGTCCAGCACGATTTCCCCCATCCAGCCTCTCAACGCGGTCCTTTTTCTCAATCCCGATGTTCTTGAGGATGCCGCCCAGGCCGACCGCCTCCGCAAGCAGGGCATCGTCCTCGGACCTTTGCATGGCATTCCTTTCCTGGTGAAAGGCTCGTTCTCGGTGCAGGGACTCCCGATTTCCGGCGGAACCAACGCATGGAAAGACCTGCTGACGGACGAGGATTGCTGGAGTGTCGAGAAGCTCCGCAAGGCGGGAGCGGTGGTGATGGGGCAGGCGAACATGGATACCTGGGCGAGTTCGGCGGTGTCATCGAGCTCGCAAATCGCAGGTACCGTCCGCAGCGCCTATCTCCAAGGCGCGCTGCCGGGAGGCAGTTCCGGTGGATCCGGTGTTTCCGCAGGCGCCTATCTGACGAACTTCACCTTCGGTGGTGAAACGGGTGGTTCCATCCGGAACCCCGGCGACCGCAACGGTCTTGTGGCTTACAAGGTCAGCGGTGGCTCCATCTCCGTGAACAAGATCATCCCTCTCACACCGGAGCGCGACGTCATCGGACCGATGACCCGGGCTGCCGTGGACAACGCGATCATCCGCGATGTGGTGGGTGCGAAAGATCCCAACGATGGATGGGCTCCGATCCTGCCGATCCTTGAGGACAAGCGTCCCGTGCCTGAAACGGGATTCGTTTCCGCCGTCCAAAACGCGACGCTGCGGGGCAAGAAGATCGGCATCATCGCCACCTATGTCGGGATGTACTATCCGGGATTCACCCCCGCCGTCACGACGGGCAACCTCGTCAACGGAACCAATACCATCACCGTGACCAGCACCGATGGGATTGTGCTCGGGATGGGGGTCAGCGGGAGCCAGACGGGTTCTCCCACCGGCACCGTCACGGCGATCGACACGGAGACCAAGGTCGTCACGATGTCCAGCAACGCCTCGCAGAACCGCACCGGCATCACCCTCACGTTCGCGGGTGCCGGCAACACGAAGGCGACCCAGACCATCCTGCCGAACACCCTGGCGCTGGTCCAGCAGGCGAAGCTCGACATGGAAGCCGCGGGAGCAACGGTGGAATACGTGTTCCTTCCGGAGAATGTGGATACCACGGTGGCTCCTCCCGGAACGCCCTCTTCACTCAGCTCGACCGACGGGAACCGGCTCGCGGCATGGGTTTACCGCAGCTTGATCGAATCCGCCGTGTCCCGTCCTGACTTCACCTACAGCCAGAACGCTGCGGCCGTGTTGCAGACGGCCGCCCTTCAGTCCAACATCACCGCCGCCCGCCGGAATCTGTTCTACTCGCTGAACTCCTCGACAGGCATCTACAGCCCTGGCGACACGATCACCTATGGCGCGCAGCCGGTGGTGGATCACTACACCCGGAAGAAGGTGCAGAAGAACGCCTTCGAAGACTGGATGGATGCGAACAATCTCGACGCCGTGGTCTGGCCGATGTGGCCAAACAAGACCCGCTCCAGTGGCACGATCATCGGCCGCGACCTCGTCAACGCCATGTATCTTCCGGGGGTGACGGTGCCGATGGGCAAGCTCACCCAAGCCGCCGTCACCGGTGCCAATCCGCTGCCGGCCGGCGACGAGCCGCTGACGATGGACTTCACCGGCCGTCTGTTTGACGACGCGAAGGTGCTGGGCATCGCCTATGCCTACGAGCAGGCCACGAAGCACCGTTACTCGCCACCGCTCGCTCCACCGGTCAGCGGCGAGGTCTTCGACTTCAAGCGCCAGAGCAAGAAGCCATACAGCCCGGACATCAAGGCCCCGGTTCTGACCTATTCGGGTTCCGCGGCCCGCGCTGCGGACGGTTCCATCACCCTCACCGGCGGAGTCGCCGATGCGGGAGGTGTCTCCCGTCTCGAAGTGAGCATCGCCGGTGCTCTCATCCCCGCCACGATCCAAGGCAGCAGCTGGACCGCGCTCCTCCCGGCAGGCAGCACCACCGCCGCCTATCTCGACGCCGCCACCAGCATGGACGTCATCGTCCTCGCCGTTGACAACGCCGGTAACGCGACCTCCGCCAAGGGTGCCGTGACCTTGAGCACGGTTCTGTAAAAAGCCCGCTGCGGCGAACCATCCGGGCGCGGAGTCTCCATCGACGACGCCAGCGACTCCGCGCCCCTTTTCCTCTCTCCGCCTTCATTCCACATGTCCAGCTCCCGCTCCAAAGTAATCGCCATCCTCTCCGCCACGCTCATCGCCGGGGGAGTCATGATCGCCATCCGCGCGCCGCGTGGCCATGATCCCCGTAGTTCCGGCAACGGTGCCCCGTCCGGTCCGGTCACGAAGCCCGATACACGTGCCGCTTCCCTGCCTGCTCCCGGCTTGGAAGAGTGGAGTCAAAAAATCGCCGGCACCGACCTGCGGGATTTCGGAAGCCTCATGGACGAGGCGATGAAAATCGGGGACGAGGAATTGAGAAACAAGGTCATCGTCGGCATTGTCGACCGCTGGATGCTGGAGGATGTGGACGCGTTCAACAAATACATCGCTTCCCTCGAAGTGAAAGGCCCACCCCTCCATCTCGCCGCTGTCATGGGAGCTCTGCAGGAGTCGCTCACGAAGCTTGATCCTGATAGAGGGGCTTCGGACGAAATTTTCGTCACCCTGCAGCGCCTCATCAGCTATCTCGCCAACCACGACCCCGAGAAGGCGCTGGTATGGTCGAAAAAGTACCTGCTCGATGACACTCTCGAAAGCTCCCTGCTCGCCGTGGCCCGTGGCATGGCCCGCACGGATGTCGACAGAAGCCTGGCTGTCATCGCCGAGATCAAATCACCTTTCCGCCGCAGCCAGGCGCTCGCCACCGTGGGGGCCATCTGGGCGGCCCGCGATCCGGAAGCCGCTTTGGAATGGGCGGGTGATCTGCCCTATCTCTCGGAACGCGCGCTCACCCTGAACTCGGTCCTGATGGCCATCGCGCAAAAGAATCCGAAGGGAGCGGCTTCCGCCCTCCAGGAAGAAACCAAGATCATTGCCGAGGCATATGCCAAGGAACGCGCCGAACGTCTTGCCGCTTCCGGAAAAACGGAAGCCGACTATGCCAACGATCCCGACAGTTACAATGAGGCCGTCGAAAGCGGTGTGATCACCCCTCCCACCAGCCCCGACCTCGAACTGCTCGAGAATGCGGCCAAGCTCATCGCCGAGAAGATCGCCGGAGGAGATCCCGCCGGTGCCATCGCCCTCGCGGAATCGCTGCCGGGAGATTATCTCAAGCTCAAGACCATCACCGGTGTTCTTGAAGGCTGGGCGAAATCCGATCCGGAAGCCGCGTTCGGGTATGCCAACAAGAACTATCCCGACAACACCGATCTCATCAAATCCCTCTACGGCTCATGGGCTGCGAAAGATTGGACCTCCGCCGCGGACGGAGTTTCCCTGATCGCCGACCGGGTCAAGCGGTCGAGCGCCCTTGAGGCGGTCATCACATCCGCCGCCGTGGGAAACAACGCCGCGGATATTTTCAACTATGTCAACAAACTGCCGCCGTCCGTCAGCACCGACGGAGTCAAATACGCGGCAGCCACGGCCATCTGCGAGCATTCGCCGCAGATGGCATGGGAGATCGCCAGGGGAATCTCCGCGGGGAGCGCCCAGTATCGCGCTCTCAAAGGAGCGTTCGCCTACCTGGTGATCGCGAATCCGGACCAGGCGGAAAACCTGCTGACTTCCGCAAACCTTTCCAGCGACACCTCCCAGAAGTTGAAAGACATGCTGGACGCCGTGGTTGGAAATTGAGGTGCGCGCCTGCCGCCGATCGGGCACTCCGGCTGTCCTCGGACCACCGGACATCCGGAAATTGATTTGGGTTAATCCATATAATACGAAAAAAATGAAATTGCTAAAGTACTCCCTGTTCCTACTCGCCCCGTTGGGCCAACTCTCCGCGGCTGTCTATTCATTCGACGGTCTCACCCCGGACGCCCCGTTGACCACGGTGCCCGGCATCACGCTCTCGGAAGCCAATCCGGCGATCGCTCCGCTGGCCTACGTCGGCATCCTCAACGGCGGCACCGCCGGCGCGCTTGGCGGCGAGTTCGCGGATGCGACCGCCGATTCGGCGACGCTGACACTGGGTTCGTCGCTTGTCAGCACGACCGCCAGCGTGACCCTTGACCTTCTCATCAAGGACAGCACCAACCTGCATCCGAACCGCGATGCATTCAGCTTCACGCTGAACGACGGTTCCGGTGCGGATCTCTTCCAGCTCCGTTTCATTCCGGTCGCCCAGTCGCTCGATCCCGAAGGCGGAGTCGCCGCCGAGTGGGAGATGGCCTATATCTTCGCCGGGGGTTCGCTGACCTACGCGTCGGTGAAGCTTAGCGAGCTGGCTCTCTACTCCTTCGATATCGGTTTCAACGGCGGCAATGTGAGCCTCACCGTCAGCAACAGCGTTTCCTCCAGCACCTTCAACGAGACGATTCCCGGTTTCAACGGTGCGACGAATGGATTTGGCAACATGGAATTCGGATGGAGCAAAAGCGGTCCCGGTGCCTCTTATGGTGACAATGTGATGTTCTTCGACAACGTCTCCCTGGTTGTCCCGGAGCCATCGGTCGCCCTCCTGTCCGGCCTTGCCTCGCTTCTGGTTTTCAAACGCCGCCGCTCGGATTGATCGGAGTGGGTGACACCCGCCGGATGCGGAACCCGCACTTGGGAAACCAGGTGCGGGTTTCGTTTTGCGAAGGCGTTGACCCGGCGGACCGCTTTGCCATCCGCCACCGCAATCGCAATCGCAATCGCACGGCATGTGGCATTCCATGCCTCCACCCGACTGGCCGGCCGGGCTCGTAATCGAAGGTCCGATCGCGCCGCGCGGGAAACCAGGGCTTACGGAGTTGTGGTGACTTCGAGACGAATGAACCGCGTCGCGCCGGAACCGGCCGGAGTATTGTCGCGGACTTTCAACGTGGTGGTGTCATCGGTGAGAACCGTCGTGTGGGGGCTGCCGGTTGACCAGTTCTTCAGATCGGGAGAGACCTTGATGGCGTAGTTGAAACGGCCCACTCCCGCCGGCTTGGCGATGGCGAGGGCCAGATAACGCTCTCCGCCAATCGTTTCATAGCTGGTCACCGGCGCGGGCCTGCTGCCGCCATTCTTGGGAAGTCCGCCGAGCGCGAACTCAAGCAGGTTCGCGACTCCATCGTGATCCGGATCCGCGTCCGGTCCGCTGACAGAGGCGTCGGCAAGTTCGCCGGAAGTGAAGTGGGTTGTCCGCCATGTGGCGAAATCCGTGGTGGCGGGCACCCAGGAAATTTCATCCACCCATGCCGTGTCGGCCCCCCCGTCGTCGATGAAGTCCTTGATGTAGCTCCAGCGGATGGTGTGGCTTCCGCTTTCGATTTCGTAGGTTTTCTTCTGCCAGTTCGCAAGACCTCCGATACGGTCACGGATGGGGAGATTGTCGATGCGGATCTCGAGCGCGTCACCGCTTTCGGAGGATACCCGGGTCCAATAGCTGAGTGTTCCCGGTCCTGTCACGGTGGTTTGGAACCACGATTGCTGGCTGTTCCCGACGTCGCCGCTTTGAATCGAATCAATGCCATCGTGCGTGGTCGTGGATTGGCCGAACCAACCTTTGGTTCCGCCGGTGGTGAAGGTGAGGCCCGGAGAATCGGCTGCCTCCGCGATCGAGACGGTGAAATTCGCAGTGATCGTCTTGTTGCCGTCCATCACCACCGTGAGCGGATTCTGCGTGCTGTTCACCGAACCACTCCAATTGATGAAGGCGGCCCCGACCGGAGGTGTGGCGGTCAGTGTGACCGTCGCTCCCAGCGGATGGGAAGCCTGTGGGGAGGAGCTGGTCACCGAACCCGTGGTTTGATTCACGGAAAGGGTGTACGGTGGCGTTGCGAAGGTGAGCACGTTTCCGGTGATGGAACCACCCGAGTTCGTCGCGCGGGTGCGGACCCAATACGCCGCTCCCGGAACGAGATTTCCCATCGTGGCGGTTGTCTGTCTGTTCGACGCGGTGGCGGGAATGATCTCGGGTGCGGAAGTCCTGGGTTCCAGAAACTGGGAGTTGGCCGCCAGTTCGAAGACAACGCTTGTTTCCAATCCGTTCGGATACACGGAGCCGGTGAGAAGCACGGAACCATCCGGCTGGACAACCACCGATGTCATGGTGGTGGATGTTCCGGAAGACGCCGAAAAGTTATCCGCGTGGATTTTCCCGGCACCGATGCTCATGATTTGGGAATAACCGTAAATGTTCACTTGGAACAGGTCCGCACCACTCATCGCCCATGATGTGTTCGCCGTCGTTCCTCCGGATCCGGCGATGCCGTAGGAAGATTGCCGCACCCACTGGTAGCCGTCGCCGCCTCCGTTCACATCTTTGTAGAAGGCCAGGACCTTCGCCGCCGCATCGAACGTGACCCGCAGGGATCCGGTGGCACCGGTGATGGATTCCGACCTGTAGCCCAAGGAATTCGATCCTTCGAGGAGATCGCTGTCGAACGCGCGCCGGACGTTCACGCCGTCGTTGGTGTAGGCGATGAGTTCGGTGTAGAGGGAGCGGCTGCGGGTGTTTGGCGGAAAAATTTCAAATCCCATGGACGCATACGCGTCTTCGGAAGACGGGGCCGCCGCGTTGGTCACATCAAGGATGATCTCCCAGTTCGTATCATAGGTCGCCTTGTTGAGAACCCAGGGCCGGTAGCTGTTCTGCACCGCGGTGGGCGAACTGGTGGTGTATTCCAACCGTTGTGAAATTTCAGTAAGAGTGCCGCCGCCCTCCGAAAGGTCCGAAGCTCCCCATTTCGCCTGATCGCGGATATTGTCGTTGAAGTCGTCGCCGCCGCTGATCGAGGCATCGGCGGTTACGGGTGCCAGGCAGGCGGAAAGGGCCAGAATGACGGAGAGGAAAGGAAGACAGGACCTAAACAACATGATTTTCAGGGGATAGCAGGTTCTGCGCCGAATCGACCGCTGGCGGCGAACCTGTCACACGCCGTCGACCGGGGATGCTGCGGAGCCGGACCTGTTGGGATGGAGGTTCGAATGCCGGGGAAAATCGCAATTGCCTGTGCTGGTCCGTGCGTGGAAGATCCTCGCATGACCGCCATGGACCTCGCGCGATCCGCCGCCGCGGACGCCTCACCTCCTGCTGGAATTTCCACTTCCGCCCGTGCCCTGTGGTTGGCGAAGGCCGGGAAATGGGATGCCGCGCACGATCTTTGCCAGGACATTCCGGGTAGCGCCGGATCATGGATCCACGCCTATCTGCACCGTGAGGAAGGGGATCTTCCGAATGCCTCCTATTGGTATTCCCGCGCGGGCAAGCCGGTGCCCGCTTCCTCCGTGAGTTTGGCGGACGAGTGGATGCGGATCACTGCGGCCTTGTTGTGAGCGTGTTTGGCGGATTTCGAATTTATATCCGTGCCAGCGTGTGCCCGGGCGGCTAGGTTCGCGCATGCCGTTCAGTCACTTCGGATTGGGGAAAGACATTCTCCGCGCGATTCAGAAAGCAGGATACCTGCGTCCCACGCCCGTGCAGGCGGCGGCGATTCCCAAGGTGATGCAGGGGCATGACCTCATCGCCATCGCGCAGACGGGCACGGGAAAGACCGCGGCCTTCGTGCTGCCGATGCTGGAGCGCATTTCCCAAGCCAATCTCAACCAGCAGCCGCGCGGGACGAAGGCGCTGATCCTCGCGCCCACCCGAGAGCTCGCCCTGCAGATCATGGAAAACATCCGCACTTATGGAAACGGTCTGCCCATCCGGGTGGCTGCCATTTTCGGCGGGGTGGAGGAGGCGGCCCAGATCAAGGCGGTGAACAGGGGGGTGGACATGATTGTCGCCACGCCCGGACGCCTGATCGATCTCCTGGAGCGGCAGAAGGTGGATTTCAGCATGCTGGAAACCCTGGTGCTGGATGAGGCGGACCGCATGCTCCACATGGGATTTCTGCCGGACATCGAGACGATCGTCGCGGATCTTCCGAAGCGGCGGCAGACGCTGATGTTTTCCGCGACACTTTCAAAAGCCATCGAGTCGCTGGCGAGGAAGTTCCTCTATCAGCCGAAGATGGTGCAGATCGGCGCACGCTCGAATCCGGCGGACACGGTGGTGCAAACCGTTTACGAGGTGCCCGCGCATTTGAAAACGGAGATGTTGCTTGAACTTCTCAAACAGCCGAGATTCACGCGCGTTCTGGTCTTTGTCAGATTGAAGGACGGAGCGAACCGCCTGACCCAGGCGCTTCAGGCGGAGAAGATTCCGGTGGTGAAACTGCACTCCAGCCGCACGCAGGAACAGCGGTTGAAGGCGCTGCAGGATTTCAAGGACGGCAAGGCCCGGGTGCTGGTCGCCACGGATATCGTCGCGCGCGGTATCGACATCGACGGGGTCTCGCAGGTGGTGAACTATGATTTCCCGGTGAATTCCGAAGACTACGTCCACCGCATCGGCCGTACCGGGCGGGCCGAGGCGCAAGGGGAGGCGATCAGTCTGGTGCCGAAGGGGGACCTGAACCTTTTGGGAATGACCGAGCTGGCCATCGGCCAGCGGATTGATCGCAAGAAGCTCCGCGGGTTCGACTATTACGCCACCAGTCCGCCACCGAAGCCGGAGGACAAGCCGGTGAAGCGGGATTGGCGCAAACGCACGCGGGAGATGGAGGCGAAGAAAACCGTGAAACCGGCGGGCAAAACCGGCGCAAAGCCACCGGTGAAACCTCAAGGCAAACCATCCGCCAAGAAGACCGCAACGAAGAGGGGGAACAGGTAGACACGAAAATGCCCCGGGAGCATGCGCTTCCGGGACATTTGACAAACGCGTTTCAGGCCGCCTGCGACGGGACCAGATAGCGCCCGAGCTCGTTGCGGATGCCCTTTTTCGGCGACCACACTTCGACCCGGTCATTGATCAGTATCGTCGTGCGCGAAGGGGCGGAATAGATGTAGAACGACCATCCCTGTTCGGCTCCCAACAACTGGGTCAGAAGGCTGTGGAAATCTTCCCGGTCCCCGCTTTTGAACAAATGACCAGGTGTTGCCACGAGCGGGCGGGTTTCATTCAGTCCCGCACGGAAATCCCTGAGAATCTCCCAATCCTCCGCCACATCCTGAGGACACGGCAGGATTTCCAGGAGTTTGTTACTATCTTTCCCAAGCAGATCGGCCAGGTAATCCGCCAGCATCTGTCGACTTCGGCGCTCGGACGGGATCGGAAAATCTCCGGCGACAGGGAAACCACCCTCCAACGGCTGGGGGTGCATTCCTTGTCCGGCCAGCCACTTGTGAATCTCAGAGTTCGTGAGGCAGCGCATGATATTCAAGGATTTGGAAAAGACCGCTACATCCCGCGGCCATCGGGTCGCACGCCAGGCTGGCGCACAATCAGAGAAATTAGCATGGCACATGCCATACGCCAGTTTCTAATCACATCGCGGGAAAATTGTTTGGCGGTGATTTTGGCATGTTTCTGTTTGAGCAGGGAGCGGGTATTTTTCCGTGGTTTGGGGACACAATGGTTCCGCAGAATCGCAACAATTCGTCGGTTTCCAGCGGAAAATTCCCCGGGGACGTCACCGACGGACGGTCAAACGAAGCGTCCGGGTGGAGTTCGGCTGGATCTTGGTGACCAGCTTGTTTTCGGACTGTTGGTCGAAGCCTTCCACATCCAGTCCGACGTTTCCACGGGTGAGTCCCGCGGAAGAGTTTTTCAGTTCCACTTTCACCTGCTCCGCCAGTGCGATGTGGAAGTCCAGCGCATCCTTGCCGTCGTTGCGGATGGTCCATACCAGCGAATCATCGGTGCATGCGATTTCCAACCGGGTGGAGCTGTCACTGAGTTCTATCCGGCTGGGGCCCAATTCCCGCAGGGTGGGCAGATTCCTCGGGCCGAAAAAGCCGGGGAAGCTCGTTCCGCCACCCGGCTCTGCGGAAAGGAACTGCTTCCCGCTGACGATCAGGCTTGAGATGCTTCCCAAGTTGCCGGTTTGCAATTGGTAAGAAGGTGCGAGGATCTGGTAAACCGTCGGGATCGGCTGGAACGCCAGCGTCTTCGGTGGCTGGGTGTCCGTCCGGAAAGGGGCTGCCGGCAGTCCGGCGTTGTTGACCAGATTCGCATCTGTCAGGCCGCTCCATGCGTAGCGCACCGTTTTCGGTTCGGAAATTCCCTGTGCCTTCAGCAGGACATCATTTCCATCGATCCGAGCTTCGGCGAACCGATATTCCCCATCCGCCCCGGCGATTGAGAAACCGAGCAATTTCCCGCCGTTGGAAATTTTCAAGGGACTGTCGAACGATACCTTCAACTGATCCTTCCCGACCGAGACACCTTTCACGGACGGGCCGTGTGCGACCACATCCCGGCGGTAGACTTCTTTCGCCGCCAGCAGCGAGAGGCGTTGGCCGATTTCCTGTTTCTCGAGAGGGTGGAGGTCCAGGCCGTTCGTGGTGTCATAGGTGACGGCGAGCCATGTATTCGGAGATTTTTTTGCGGCGAACGCCTGGGCCTCCCGCAGCCAGGCCCAATCAAGCCCGTTCGCCCTGCCCTCGAACGCGGGCAACTGGACGATGAAGAACGGCAGTTCCGGGGCATTCCACTGCTTCCGCCATTGGGCGATCATGTTTTCCAACAGCTCCGCATACACTCCGGGCTGCCCGGCGTTGCCTTCGCCTTGGTACCAAACCGCCCCCTTGATCCGCAGGTCCAGCAAAGGGGCGATCATGTTGTTGAACAGATTTCCCTGCGGAATGTTGAACATGGAGGCGCTCATTTTCTCCTTCGGGATCGGCGGCAGCGCCCCCTTCGGAGTCCATGCCTCCACACATGTCCCACCGAAGGACGTGTCGATGACGCCCAGTGGAATGTCCTTCAGGGCGGGATCGCGGTGGAGGTGGACCGCGAAAAATCCGGCGACGGCGGAAAATTTGTTGAGGGAGTCCGGCGTGCTGGTCCGCCACTTCGCGCCGACCACCGACTGCGGTGTGTCGGCACCGGCCTTGGGCATGACCAGCACCCGGATCTTCGGGTCCTTCGCCGCGCTTGCGATCGCCTCCGCTCCGCCGATCGCCTCGTCCAGTCCCATCTGCATGTTCGACTGGCCTGAGAAAACCCAGACATCGCCGACCAGCACGTCACCGACGGAGGCGGTGGCTTTTCCGTCGGAGGCCTCCAGCACATACGGCCCTCCGGCGGTGAGAGCGGGGAAATCCGCTTTCCAGATTCCGTCATCGCCCACCTTCACGGAACGCTCTTGTGCGGCGAACGTCACCTTCACCCGTTCTCCGGCGGGCCCTTGTCCGGAAACCGTGACCGGAGCCTCCCGCTGGATCACCATGCCGGAGGAGAAAGCCGTGCTGAAACCCAGTTCGGCGGAAAAAACGACGGGAGAGGACGCCAGCAAACACGCGGCGATCCGAACCAACTTCTTCATGGGAAATGTCATACCTGATTTTTAATACACAGTCCAAGGGGGAGCCGGGAATAAACGCGGAGCCGATCGGGATTCTTGCGCCCGATCCGCAACCCACAATATCCCTCCGAACGGCGGCCCGCCATCAAATACAGGCTCGCCAGAATTGGCCCGGTCCGCCACTTTTTCCTCCCATGCCCTTCACCTCGCTCGGCCTTGCCCCTGCTTTACAGAAAGCCGCCGCAGCGGCGGGATTCTCAAATCCCACTCCGATCCAGGGCGAGGCCATCCCTGCCATCCTTGCGGGAAATGACGTGCTCGGCATCGCCAGGACAGGCTCCGGGAAAACCGCGGGCTATGTCCTGCCCATCGTCCATCATCTGCGGTCCATCGAGGCACCCCGGCACCGCGAGCCGGTCGTTCTTGTATTGGTGCCCACGCGGGAGCTGGCGCATCAGGTTTCGAAGGTGTTTGAGAGTTTCCTGCCCGCCATCACCCCTCGCCTGAGTTGTCTCGCGATCACCGGTGGGTCGTCGGTCAACACGCAGATGCGGACGATCGGGCGGGCGGCCATCGTGGTCGCGACTCCGGGCAGGTTGCTGGAACTGATCGGGAAGAACGCGGTGAAGCTTTCGTCCATCACCACGCTCGTGCTGGATGAGGCTGATAAAATGCTGCACCTTGGTTTCAAGGATGAGGTCGATCGCATCCTCGCGCTTCTGCCGGCCAACCGGCAAAATCTGTTGTTTTCCGCCACGCTGAGCGAACCGGTGAAACACATCCGGCAACTGCTGCTGCGGGACCCTCACGTGATCGAGATCCCGGAGGACGAGACCGCCGATACCATTCACCAGATCGCCTACCTGGTCCCGGAAATCAAAAAGGGTCCCTTGCTGCGCTACCTTATCAAGCATGGAAATTTGTCCCAGGTGCTGGTATTCGCCTCCTCCACCGCACAGGTGGACCGCGTGGTGAACAAGCTCATCAAGAACAAGATCGAAGCCGGGGCCATGCATTCCAAGCTCAGCCCGCAAACGCGGCTGCACCACCTGGAGCAGTTCAAGGCCGGGGAGATGCGGGTGCTCGTCTCCACGGATCTGCTGGCCCGCGGCATCGACATCGATTTTCTCCCCTGCGTCATCAACTATGAGCTTCCACGCTCGCCGAAGGACTACGTCCACCGCATCGGCCGCACCGGTCGTGCGGATCATCCCGGCGATGCGATCTCCCTCGTCAGCCCGGAGGAGATGGATCATTTCAAGCTGATCCAGAAGAAAACGGGCAAGCGGGTCACCTTGCTTCATGGAGACGCCATCGACGTGCGGGGTTGTTGATCCGGCCTGGCAGGGAGAAATCCATCCGCCTCTGGCATAGGAGTCGTCTTCATCAAAGTGCGGGATCCGGAGTGATCGGAAAGGAACAGGCGGGAACGCCTGGATCACATCCGGAAAAATAATTTCATCCGGATGTCACATTCCGGCATGCTCGGGTCAACAAGTGGTGAATCCCATGAAATCACTCGCCGCAGCCTATCCGCCCACCGTCATGGACCGTGCCAGATTTTCCGAACTCATCCGTGAACATCACCAGCCCCTGCTTGCCTATGCCAGGGTGCTCGCAAGGCATCCCGAGCGTGCCAAGGAGTTGGTGCAGGATGCCTTTGTCGCCGCCTGGCAGGCGATCGGACGCTTCGATGTGACGCGTGATTTCGGTTCCTGGTTGCGGGGGATCGTCCGCAACAAATGGCGTGAGGATTGTCGCAAACACCGCCGCGAGGTGGCTTTCGACGACCCGGAACTCGCGCGCCTGGAGGAAGCCATCCGCACGTGGAGCGCCAGCGCGGGTGAAACGGGACTGCTCGAACGGCTGGCGGACTGCCGGTCGAAATTGCCCGAGGCGCTGTCGCGGGCGGTGTCCGCCTACTACGACGACGGCCAGGATGGCGAGGGGGGCGCGGCCACGCTCGGCATTCCTCCGGCCACTTTTCGAAAACGCCTGGAACGCGCCCGCTCGTCGCTCCGCCTCTGCCTCGAATCCAATTTCTAACATTTTCCTGTCATGAACTCCGAATCTCCCAACAACCCCGAAGACCGCCTGCTTGACGAACTGCTGCGCGAGCAGTCCCACGGGCCGGACGAGGCGTTTCTCAAACAAGTCGAAAGCGCCATCGACGCCGGACCACGCTCCGCCGCCACACTTCCGCCGAAAGGAAATTTCTCCCGCTGGGCAATCGCGGCGGGAGTCGTGCTCGCGGCGGGTTCCGGATTCTGGTGGTGGTCGCCGGACCCGACCCCGGCACCGCAGGTGGTGAGTAAAAGCAATGCTCCGAAAATCGTGAGCATCACGTTGCCCGAGGACGGAACCACCTCCGATACCATGAGAAATGATGGGGCGGCCGCGGATCCGCTCTCGTCCGGCCCGGCTGTTGCTTCTGCCGCACCCGCGGATGACGGGATGTCCGCCGCCGACCGTTTTGTTGAAGCGTCCCCGGTCGCCGACTCTTCTTCTGATCTGGCTCTTGCGGCGGATTCGGCGGACGCCGGCTCGCCCGCATTGGAAAGAGCACAGCCAGCTCCGGGAATGGGCCAACCCCAACCGCCCATAGCGCGCCAGCCCCGGGCCAGGGTTGTTCCGCCGGCAAGGGGGGAAACTGCGAAAATGCTACAGGAGCGGAGCGCCTTTACAACCAAGGGCGAGGATTCGGTTTCCGTTGAGGCCGTCTCTTCCGACCGCTACGGCACCTTCATCGACCAGCCGTGGAAATCTCCCGCAAGCGATCCGCTTTCCACGTTTTCCATCGATGTCGATACCGCTTCCTACAGCAATGTCCGGCGGATGATCAGCGAAGGCCGGGAGGTTCCCAAGGATGCCGTGCGGATCGAGGAATGCATCAACGCATTCAAATATCATTATCCCGCGCCGAAAGGTGATGCCCCGTTTGCCGTTGGGGCGACGCTGGCGGATTGTCCTTGGGCGCCGGGACATCACCTCGTCCGGATGGCGATCAAGGGACGGGAGATCGAAACAGGCAAGCGGCCCGCGTCGAATCTTGTTTTCCTCATCGACGTTTCCGGCTCCATGAACAGCCCGGACAAACTGCCGCTGCTCAAGCAGTCCATGGAAACCATGGTCGGCCAGCTTGACGAACGGGACCGCGTGGCCATCGTCGTCTATGCCGGAAATGAAGGTGTGGCATTGCCATCCACCCGCCTTGATGAGGAAGGCCGGGCCAAGGTGCTCGCCGCACTGTCCAACCTTGGGGCGGGCGGTTCGACCAATGGTGGTGCCGGAATCAAGCTCGCGTATGAAATCGCGAAGGCGCAGAAAATCGAAGGTGGCGTGAATCGGGTGATCCTGGCCACTGACGGGGATTTCAATGTCGGCCTCACGGGCCAGGACGCTCTTGTCAGCCTGGTGAAGGATCGGGCGAAAAGCGGTGTCTATCTCACCGTCGCCGGATTCGGCACCGGGAATCTCAACGACGCGATGATGGATGCCATCACCCGCGACGGAAACGGCAACTATTTCTACATCGATTCCGGGAGGGAGGGGAGGAAGGTCTTCCTTCAGAACCTCAGCGGCACCCTCGTCACCATCGCCAAGGATGTGAAAATCCAGGTGGAGTTCAATCCGGCGAAAGTCGGACGCTACCGGCTCATCGGTTATGCGAACCGTGTTTTGAAGAACGAGGATTTCAACAACGACAAGGTGGACGCGGGAGACATCGGAGCGGGCCATACCGTTACAGCGTTCTATGAAATCGCTCCGCCCGGAGAAGCGGGGACCGATGCGTTGAAATACCAGGCTCCACCGGAAAAATCCGCCGCCGCCCCCACCGGCGAATGGCTCACCATGAAGCTCCGCTACAAAGCTCCGGACGGCGACGAGAGCAGGAAAATCGAATTCCCATTGGTTGGCGACGTCCGTCCGCTCGCGAACACGGATAAGGATTTCCAATTCTCCACCGCCGCCGCTCTGTTCGGTATGAAACTCCGTGGCATGGATGAAACGAAGGACATCACCTGGGGAAAGGTGCGCGAACTGGCGAAACCCGGACTGGAGGACGATTCCACCGAAGATCGCGCGGAGTTCGTGAAGCTGGTGGAGAAGCTGGGTGGCGGAGAGAATGCCGCGCCCGTTCAAGCCGTTGCGAATGAATCCGATTCCGTGGATGGCCCGAATGTCCGCGTCATCCGCCATCAGAATGGCACCCGTTCGATCCTGACGCGGAATCCCGATGGGACGACCATCGTCAGGAAGACGCTCTCCGCCGCCGGGGTTCTCACGATGAAGGCCACCTACAAGCTCGACGAGAAAGGGAATCCCTTGGGCTGCAAGATCGTGGATGGTCAGAATACCGAACTCTTCCGTGTCAGCTACGGCTATCACAAGGAGACGGGAAAACTGGTGGATGAGCTGATGTTCGATTCCCGGGTGAAGCGGATTGATCCCGGCACGGGACAGGAAATGCCGGTGCAGAGGGTGACCTATCCTTATGACGAGGCGGGCAAGCGCGGCCAGCCCGTGGTGTTGAACTATTTCCCCGGCCAAACCATCGAACAGACACTCGGCGGCCAAACGACTTACGTGGAACCCGATCTGTTCAGGAAACCGGCGGAGGCTGAAATCATCCAAGGGAATTGAATGCGGGCCCTACTCGGCCGGCCCGATCCACATGGCGTCGTTCATGTAGGCGAGCGCGTAACCCCATGGCAGGCGGCAGGGTTTGTCGGGCCGGTTCGAGTTATAGAAACTGAAGGTGCCACCGCCGGGTTGTGAAACATCCGGCTGATAGCCGGTGATGAGGATGCTGTGGCCGTCGAAGACCTGGTCAGGCGGGCACATCCGGAGGACGTCGTTTTCCCAGCGGGGCTTTTCCGGCCAGCGGAGGCCGCTGCAGACGGGAATGCCTTTTGCCAGAGTCTGCCGGATGGCGGCGAGCTGGGCTTCCGTGAGGCCGGTTTTGATATCCCAGGGTTTGATCCAGTTCATCCGCAGGCGGGAGGCTTGTTCTTTCGCATGCCCGATGACCTTGGGTTCCGGTTTCCGGTCGGGCTCGAAGATGGCGCCGTAGGTCATCTCGGTTTCATTGCAGATCCCCCATGCCTCGAACCCTTTCCACAGGTCGGAGAAAAATCCTCCGTCCGCAGCCTGCCCGACGGCTTGGTTGGATGCCCAGTTGAGATATTCCACGCTGAGTCTGCCGGCAGGTTTCCCCGGCCGGGCAAGCGCGTGTTCCAGCGCCGCCGTCACGGTGAAAACCGAGCAGGTCCCGCGCCCTCCCTGCTGGCGCGGGGTGATGCCGGCGGCTTCGAGCCGCGGCCGCAGGTCCACTGCGGCGGGAATGGAGACGGCCGTTCCTGCAGGAGGCTGGCTGGGATTTCCGAGCCCCGCCATTGGCAGGGCCAGAAGGAGGATGAGGTGATGTTTCACGGACGTTGGGTTTTGGGCGGACGCGGGGACAAAATGGAATTACCTCCGGGGGATGGCGGATTTCTCAACGAATCCGGAATGAAACACTTTTCCTTCCCAAGCCGGACGTGGCACGCATGATGCAGGCAGCCCATCATGCCTTCCGAAACCCCTCCCACCCGCTTGCAACCCGCCTTGGGACGGTGGCAGGTCTTGTTCTACGGCCTCGGCTCGATGCTGGGCGCGGGAATCTACGCGCTGGTCGGGCGTGCGGCCGAATCCTTGGGGAACGCGATCTGGCTGGCATTCCTCGCGGCGATGATCGCGGCGTTGCTGACGGGGCTTTCCTATGCGTGCGTCGGCGGGCGCTATCCGAAAGCGGGAGGCGCGGCCTATGTGACGCAGCGTGCCCTGAAAAAACCGGCGATCAGCTACATGGTCGGAATCGCCGTGATGATGAGCGGGTTGACGAGCATGGCGACGGGTTCGCAGGCGATCGCGGAAAACCTGGAGAAGGTGGTGGGCATGGTGCTGCCGACGAAGCTGGTGGCGGTTTTTTTGGTTTTTCTCATCGGGTGTGTGATCTTCCGGGGCATGAGGGAAAGCATGTGGGCGAACATCGTCTGCACGGTGGTGGAGGCGGGAGGACTGCTTTTCATCATCGCGGTGGGCGTGAGGTTCTGGGGCGGCGTGAATTATCTGGAGACGCCGGGAGACGCTGCCGGAGGGATCGGATCGGGAATCACCCTGGCTCTGGTGCTCCAGGGCGCGGTGCTGATGTTCTTCTCTTTCATCGGTTTCGAGGACGTGCTGAATGTGAGCGAAGAGGTGGAAGACCCGAAGCGGGACATCCCCTTCGGACTCGTCGGCGCGATGATCCTGGCGACGCTCATCTACATGGGGGTGGCGATCACCGCGGTCTCCGTGCTGCCCTGGCGCGAGCTGGCGGCGAGCAAGACGCCGCTGATGGAGGTGGCGCACCGGGCCGCACCGTGGTTCGGCGGCATCGACCGCGTCTATCTGGGGATCACGATTTTCGCGATCGGGAACACGGCGTTGCTCAATTACCTGATGGGATCCCGGCTGCTTTACGGGATGAGCCGACAGGGACTTTTGCCAACGGCTTTGGGCAGGCTCCACGCGCGGCGGGGAACTCCGCATCTCGCGATCCTCGTGCTGTTCGGCATCGTATCGCTGCTGATTTTAAGCGGAGGGGTGAAGCCGCTGGCGGAAGCGACGGTGCTTTTGTTGCTGTCGGTTTTCACGCTGGTGAACATTTCGCTCATCGTCCTGAAGCGCCGCTCCGATGAGGCAAGGGATGGCTTCGACGTGCCAATCCTCGTGCCGGTGCTTGGAGCGCTCGTGTGCGCGTTGCTGGTGGTGGTGCGGGTGCAGGCCGCGTTTTCCGACCCCAAGCCGGGATCCGCGGTCGCGCCGCTCATTGCATTGGGAATTTTCGTCGTGAGCTGCGGGCTTTATTTCCTGATGAAGCCGGGAGTGGCCGAGGATACGGAGTGGATTGAAAAATGAAGAAAATATTATTTTATATCGAGCCGGTTGTTTTCAGGAATGATCCGCTTCTTTTGGCCCCCCACCTGGATTGGGCCGGCCAGATGTGTAAAAATCTTTCTCTGCGTGAAACGGATGAACTCGTGATCGTGAGCTCGGCAGCAATGGCGGAGGCGGCGAAATTGCGGCTGGGTGAGTCCGTTTTTGGAATCCGGGCGCTGCATGTTTGTCCGTCCAAAGCCTTGGATGCCTTCGGAGGAGAAAGATACGGCTATGCCAGGGATCTGTATTCCTTGCCCGGTGTGCCCGCCCGGAATCTTTATTTGTCCGCATTGATACGTTCCGCATTTGAAGAATTCGATCCGGATCTGGTGATTTCCACCGCGGAAAACCGATACATATCGTCCGCTGTCAAAGATATGCCAAGGAGGGTGGGGACATTTTTCATCGAAAAACTTCCCCTGCCGTACGAAGTCAGGCGCGGCCGTTTCTACCTGGATCCCGTGGGGCACCAGGTGAACGGCTTGATCGCTTCCAGATGGAGCGGAATCATCAAGGGGGAGATCAGGGATGAATATACGGTTGAGGAGCTGGATGCGGCGGGAAAACTGATTGCCGACCTGACCGAGTCCGGCAGGTCGCAAGAAAGCGCCGGCCTGCGGGAATTGTTCAGGACAAGCCTCCCGGATCCGGATCGGGAGACCATCATGGTCGCCTTGCAGCCTGATGAATGGATCTCGTGGGAGGGAGCGCTTTCCTCGCCCCTCAAGCCCATGGATATCCTGTTGCGGTGTTGTGCGAAGTTTCCCGAATTCAATATCATTCCCACGTTCCATGGCGATATGGGAGGAATAAGGGACGACCTGTTGAAACATATCAAAATGATCCACCCAAACGTTGTGGATCTCCCTGCCCATCTTCTCATGGCCTCCACAAGCAAGCTGCTTCCTGTCGTGGACCACGTATATTCCGTTTCTTCCGCCACCGGAATCACCGCTCTCCTCGGTTCTAAAAATCTGATTTGCGACGCCCGCTCCTACCTTTCCCCCGGTTCGGTGACCACCGCCGGATTTCTCGCGGGAGAACGTAAGAATCTGACTGATGCTCAAAAAGTCAATCTGGCGGCGTTCCTGGGAAGATATGGCAAGACGGCTTCAATGCTCAGATCATACAAGGATTACCGGGACCACAGGAAAGGAACACGCATCAAAAACACCGGAAATCCCCAGCCGCGGGAGAGTCTCGGAAGGCGCGGCCGGTGGCACGGCTTGTCCAAATGGTTGTTGAACTTGAGCTCCCGGGGCGGGGGGCGGACGCCTGAATGAAGCGCGGGATTCCAGCACGTCGTGCTTCGCATGACGGTTATTCCGCCGCCCGCACATCCTGGATGATGAGCTGCAGCGTCGTCCGCCCGCGGAACGTGTTCCGGTCGATCGTGAACGCGATGTCCCACGGCGGATCCGGCAACGGATATTCTCCGCCGCCGAAAAAGACCGCGTCCTGCTCGTGGTAGCCCTGGCGGAGCATGAAGCGCAGGTGGTTGTTCTTCATGTGCAGCGGCGGACGGCTCAGTCCGACATCGCGTGAGATGAAAACCGGTTGCGGGTTGCCGTTTCCGAAGGGCTGGAGCAGGTCGTAGCTGGCGAGGAATTCGAGCGACAGCTGGTCGAAGGAGATCTCCGCGTCATACATCAGCTTCGGCTGGCGTTGCTCGGCGCTGGTGTGGTTGAGCACGTATTCGGCGAAGCGGGTGCGGAAGCGGTCCATCTTCTCCTCGGAGATCGAGAGCCCGGCGGCCATCGCATGGCCGCCTCCGGCGAGGAGATCGTCCTCACATGCGCGGATCGCCTCCACCAGCGAGATCCCGTCGATGCTGCGGCCCGAGCCTTTTCCGATGCCGTCCTCGTCGATGGCGATGACGAACGTCGGTTTGTGATACTGCCGCATCAGCCGCGAGGCGACGATGCCGACGACGCCGTGGTGCCACGTGCGCGAGCCGAGCACGATCACCGGATCTTTCGCGGGGTCGAAATTCTGCAACAGCATTTCCACCGCTTCCCGCCGGATCAGGCCTTCGTGGGACTGGCGCTCCTTGTTATAGGCGTCGAGTTTCTGCGCGAGATCGTTGGCGAGGCGGCGGCAATCCGTCGTCAGGGTGGCGAGCGCGTCCTCCGGCACATCCATGCGTCCGGCGGCGTTCAGGCGCGGGCCGATGCGGAAGCCGACGTCCATCGAGGTGGCGTGGCCGTTCATGCCGGTCACTTCCTGGAGCGCGCGCAGGCCGGGATTCAGCGTGCTGGGCAGATGTTTCAGGCCGTGGCGCACCATCAGCCGGTTCTCCCCGATCATCGGCACGATGTCGGAAATGGTGGCGACGGCGACGAGGTCGATCAGTTCCTTCAGGTCCAGATCGATGAAGCGGGTTTTCATCATCGCGTGGCCGAGCTTGAAGACGACGCCCGCCGCGCAGAGGTAGGTGAAGTCGCTGCCGCACTTCGGATTCACCAGAGCACAGCAGTCGGGTCGTCCCGCCGGGTCGGGTTCGTGGTGGTCGACGATGACGACATCGATCCCATCCGCGCGCAATGCGGCCACCTCCTTGATCGAGACCGTCCCGCAATCCACCGTGATCAGCAGATCCGGCTTCGGGCCTTCCTCCATGCAGCGTTCCAGTGCGGCGGTGCTGAGGCCATAGCCTTCCGGGCCCCGACGGGGAATGAAATGGCGGGGAGTGAGTCCGTAGGCGATGAGGATTCTCCGCATGAGGGTGATCGAGGTCACGCCGTCCACGTCGTAGTCGCCGTAAATGCAGACCTTCTGGCCCTTGTCGATCGCTTCGAACACCCGGTCCACGGCGATTTTCATGTCAGGGATGAGGAACGGATCCGCCAAATCCCGCAACCGGGGGCGCAGATAACCTTCCAGATCCACGCCGGCAGGGAGTCCCCGCTGGCGGATCAGGTGCTCGAGGATCGGTGGAAAAGCGGCGGTCGAACCGTTCGCTTGTTTTTGAAACGGTTCTCCGCGTGCGATCCACTTGAACGGCTGCGCTCGCATGAAGTGACGCGCACCTTAAAAGCACTTTCTCACTTCATACAAGACTCAAACGGAATTTACTTGGTAAATATCGAATATGACTGGATTCCATCAATCCGCGATTCCTCGATCCGTGGATCAGGTATAATTATTCCACAGTGCGACAATTCGCGCACCGCGCCAATCTGACGCTGCGTCACTGTGACAAAATGGCGCGAATTTGCATCCAAATTCAGCTTTCTGGCATAATGCTATTTTACCCAACTCTTTTGCTTTCAGGTAGTAAATGTTTTGTGCGACGTGGCGGCACATTCCTTGCGAAAGCGTGGGCATCATAGCTGCCCGTCCGGGCTTAACTTAAAAGAAACCATCATTATGTCCAAAATCCTCGGAATCGACCTCGGAACCACGAACTCATGTATGGCCGTCATGGAAGGCGGCGAATCCACCGTCCTCGAAAACTCCGAGGGCGCGCGTACCACCCCGTCGGTGGTGGCTTTCGCGAAAAATGGCGAACGCCTCGTCGGCCAGGCCGCGAAGCGTCAGGCGGTTACCAATCCGCAAAACACGATTTTCTCCGCCAAGCGCTTCATCGGGCGCAAGTATTCGGAGCTGAAGGACGCGGACAAGCGCGTCCCTTACACCATCGTCGCCGCAGCGAATGGCGACGCCCACATCCAGGTGGAAGTGGCCGGTGAGAAGAAGACCTACTCCCCGCAGGAAATCGCCGCAATGGTGCTTGGCAAGCTGAAGGCCGATGCGGAAGCCAAGCTTGGGGAAAAAATCACCCAAGCCGTCATCACGGTTCCTGCCTATTTCAATGACTCCCAACGGAATGCAACGAAAGCCGCGGGCGAAATCGCCGGTCTTGAAGTGCTCCGGATCATCAATGAGCCGACCGCCGCGGCGCTCGCCTACGGTCTCGACAAGAAGTCGGACGAGAAGATCGCCGTCTATGACCTTGGCGGTGGTACGTTCGACATTTCCGTGCTGGAAATCGGCGACGGTGTTTTCGAAGTGCTTTCCACCGATGGCGACACCACCCTCGGCGGTGACGACTGGGACAACACGCTGATCCAGTGGATCGTCACCGAGTTCAAGAAGGACCAGGGCATCGACCTGTCCGGCCAGCCTGACGCGCTCCAGCGGATCAAGGAAGAGGCGGAGAAGGCGAAGATCGCCCTTTCCTCCACCCAGTCCTACGACATCAGCCTGCCGTTCATCACCGCCGACGCCACCGGACCGAAGCACATCCAGCTCACGCTCACCCGTTCCAAGCTGGAGCAGCTCACGGATTCCCTTTTCGAGCGCACCAAGAAGCCTGTCCGTGACTGCCTCAAGGAAGCCGGTCTCTCCGCCTCGCAGATCAACGAACTCGTCCTCGTCGGAGGTATGACCCGTATGCCGAAGGTCGTGGAAATCGCCCGCGAGCTCGCAGGCCAGACCCCGCACCAAGGCGTGAACCCGGATGAGGTCGTCGCCATCGGCGCGGCCATCCAGGGCGGCGTGCTCCGTGGCGATGTGAAGGACGTGCTCCTTCTCGACGTCAGCCCGCTCACCCTCTCCATCGAGACCATGGGTGGCATCGCCACCGCCATGATCGAGCGGAACACCACGATCCCCGCCAAGAAGTCCCAGATCTTCTCGACCGCCGCCGACAACCAGCCGGCCGTGGACATCCAGATCTGCCAAGGCGAGCGCAAGATGTTCGCCGACAACAAGCGCCTTGGAAACTTCAAGCTCGACGGCATCGCCCCGGCCCGCCGTGGTGAGCCTCAGATCGAGGTCACCTTCGACATCGACGCGAACGGCATCCTCCACGTCTCCGCCAAGGACAAGCAGTCCGGCAAGGAACAGAAGATCTCCATCCAAGGCAGCTCCGGCCTCTCCAAGGACGAGATCGAAAAAGCCAAGCAGGAGGCCGAAGCCCACGCCGAAGAGGACAAGAAGCGCGTTGAGAAGGTCGATGCCAAGAACAAGGCGGACAACCTCGTCTTCCAGGTCGAGAAGCAGCTCGGCGAACTCGGTGACAACGCGCCCGCCGAACTCAAGTCCCTTCTCGAAGGCAAGGTCCAGGCAGTGAAGGACGCGATCTCCAGCGACGATCTTGAAAAGATCAACAGCGCCGTCAGCGATCTGGAAGGTTCCCTCCAGGCGCTTTCCGAAGCCGCCCAACAAGCCGGTGCCGGAGCACAGCAACCCGACGTGGAACCCGCCGCCGAATCCGGCTCGGGCGAGCCGAAGCAAGCGAAGGGTAAGGTTGTCGACGCGGAAGTCGTAGACTGATTTGAAAAGTGGCGGCGGCCGGATAACCGCCGCCACATTCGCGTCCACCCATCGGCATTCCTATCCGGATCATTATCACCCCTTTCCATATCCGCTTAGGCGGTATGGCTTTCTCACAGAAACTAAAACCAAACACATAACAACTATTATGGCCAACATCAAACCACTCGGACAACGTGTCCTCGTAAAGCGCATCGAAGCAGACGCCATCAGCGCGGGCGGCATCGTGCTCCCGGACTCCGCCAAGGAAAAGCCGCAGGAAGCTGAGGTTCTCAGCCTCGGTACCGGCGGCAAGGACGACAAGGGCAACGCCATCGAGTTCACCGTGAAAGTCGGCGACAAGGTTCTCATCTCCAAATACGGCGGCACCGAAGTGAAGGTGGACGGACAAGAAGTCCTCATCCTCAACGAAGCGGATATCCTCGGAATCGTCGGCTGATCTTTTTTCATATAACTCCCAACTTTAAACCATCACTCTACAATGGCCAAACAACTCCAATTCGACGAAGCAGCACGCCAGTCCCTCCTGCGCGGTGTTGAAAAACTCGCCCGCGCCGTCAAGGCGACCCTCGGACCTGCCGGACGCAATGTCATCCTCGACAAGAAATTCGGTTCCCCAACCATCACCAAGGACGGTGTCTCGGTTGCCAAGGAAATCGAGCTCGAGTGTCCATATGAAAACATGGGCGCCCAGCTGATCCGCGAGGTTTCCTCCAAGACCTCCGACATCGCCGGTGACGGCACCACCACCGCGACCGTGCTTGCCGAAGCCATCTACAAGGAAGGCCTCCGCAACGTCACCGCCGGTGCCAACCCGATCTCGCTGCAACGCGGCATCATGAAGGCCACCGAGGCGATCGTCGCCCAGCTCAAGGAACTTTCCAAGACCGTCTCCGACGCGAAGGAAATCGCCCAGGTCGCCTCCATCTCCGCCAACTCGGACAAGGAAATCGGCAACATCATCGCCGAAGCCATGGACAAGGTCGGCAAGGACGGAACCATCACCGTTGAAGAAGCCAAGGGCATCGAAACCACCCTCGACGTCGTCGAAGGCATGCAGTTCGACAAGGGCTATCTCAGCCCATACTTCGTCACCAACCCCGAGTCCATGGAAGCGCACCTCGAGAGCGCCTACATCCTCATCAACGAGAAGAAGATCTCCTCCCTCAAGGACATGCTTCCCCTCCTTGAGAAGGTTGCCAAGACCGGCCGTCCTCTCCTCATCATCGCTGAAGATGTCGAAGGCGAAGCTCTTGCGACCCTCGTGGTGAACAAGCTCCGCGGCATCCTCAACATCGCCGCCGTCAAGGCTCCCGGCTTCGGCGACCGCCGCAAGGCCATGCTCGAAGACCTCGCCATCCTCACCGGTGGCCGCGTGATCACGGAAGACCTCGGCATCAAGCTGGAGTCCGTCGAGCTCAGCGACCTCGGCGAAGCCAAGCGCATCACCATCAGCAAGGAAAACACCGTCATCGTTGAAGGCGGCGGCACTTCCGAAGGCATCACCGGCCGCGTGAACCAGATCCGCCGCCAGATCGAGGACACCACCAGCGACTACGACCGTGAGAAGCTCCAGGAGCGCCTTGCCAAGCTCGCAGGCGGCGTCGCCGTCATCAACGTCGGTGCTGCAACCGAAACCGAGATGAAGGAGAAGAAGGCCCGCGTCGAGGACGCCCTCCACGCGACCCGTGCGGCCGTCGAAGAAGGCATCGTCGCCGGAGGCGGTACCGCCCTCATCCGCGCCCACGCCGCTGTCGGCGACCTGGGCCTGGAAGGTGACGAGAAGACCGGTGCCGGCATCATCGCCCGCGCCGTGGAAGCTCCTCTCCGCCAGCTCGTCGCCAACGCGGGCCGCGAGGCCGCGATGATCGTCGACCAGGTCAAGAAGGGCAAAGGCGGCGAAGGCTACAATGTCGCCACCGACAAGTTCGAAGACCTCATCGCTTCCGGTGTTGTCGATCCTACCAAGGTCACCCGCACCGCGCTCCAGAACGCGGCGTCCATCTCCGGACTCCTCCTCACCACCGAGGCCCTCATCACCGACCTTCCTGCGAAGGAAGCGCCAGGCGGCGGCGGTGGTCACGACCACGGCATGGGCGGAATGGGCGGCATGATGTAAATCGTGGCGGCGGTTTCCAACCGCCGTGCCTATCAATCAAAAGAGCCAGCCAGGGAAACCTGGCTGGCTTTCTTGCTTCAAGATATGCGGGCAGGAGACTGGAGTTTCGGATCTGCTGGTCCGAGGTGAAGCCGATCTGCCAGTCAGGCATCTGAATTCTGTCCAACTCTGGGTCTTGAACCGGCACATTCAACAGATCATCCGGCGGAACGAAAGGAAGAGATGTGAATCTGCAACCGAAGTTGGCGCGGAAGCAGTGCCGCCATGACGGCAACCGCTTTTGGTGGCGCATCGCTATCCAGATGAAATTTCGCCTCCGATCACATCCTCCTCCGACGCAGCAGACCGATGACACCCAGACCTGCCAGCAATGACGTTGAAACCTCAGGCACCACCGTGATGACGCCGGTGGTTTCGAAGTTGGAGAAATCCCAGCTGTAGCCACCAGCCAGCGGCGCGGCGGAGGTGTCGAACGTGTAGCCGCTGTCGGTGAAGCCGGCGAAGTCGGCGATGTCGAACTGGTCGTTCAAGCCGGGCGTGTATCCCCCGAAGTAGGACAAGGCGATGGCACCGGCGGCGTTGATGTTTCCTGATGCGATGAGTTTGTCGAATTGTCCGGCGGTGGTCCCGCCGAGCTGGACCTGCCAGCTCGATGTGCCACCGAGCGTGATGGTTCCTGCGGCGGTGAGGGTTCCGGCATCGGTGGTGCCAGGGGCAATGGAGCCGGCCACCGTGAAATCTCCGGTCACGGTGCCGGTTCCCTTGAGTGTCTGGGAGGAGCCGAGGGTCCAACCTCCGGAAGCGGCGGAAACATTCAGGAAGGCACCGGAGGCCACCTCGATGGTGGTGCTCGCGGCGATGCCTCCCGAGCCGGAAAGGGCGAGTGTGCCGGTTCTGACGACGGTGGCACCGGTGTAGGTATTGGCGGCGGTGAGGGTGAGGGTGTTGGTACCCAGTTTGGTGAATCCATAGGAGCCGCCGCTCTGGCCGATCACGCCGGAAATGGCACCTCCGGCTCCGGCGTCCTGAGTGCCGATCCCGGCATTTCCAGTGAGAGTGACCGTGCCCGCCTGAACAGCTCCGAGTTCGAGCCTCAGGGCTCCGAGCTGTTGTCCGGCGGTTTCGTAATAACCCAAGCCGCCGATGCTGACGTTGTAGTTATAGGTGCCGGCCGCGTTATACATGAGCTGACCGTTGCCTGCCATCGTCACGGTGTTCGTGGCGCTGGCGTTTCCCAAGGGGGAGGAGGCGTTCTGTAAACGCAGGCGGCTGTCGGTCACGGTGATGGCTCCCGAGTAACCACTGTTCGACGTGCCGGTGATGATGTGTTCGTTTCCTCCTCTGGACGCATCCGAATTGTTCGAACGGAATGCGAGGGCGCCGCTGCCTGAGATGGTGTTGGTGTGGGTTTGGGCGATGCTGTTCCAAATCAGGACGGAACCAGTGGTGTTGATCTGCAACGGACCGGATCCGATGGCCTTGCGGCTTGCGGTGCTGTTTCCGAATTGAAGCAAACCATCGCTGACGGTGGTGGTGCCGGTATAACCATTCGCGGCAATCGTCGTTGTGTTCAGAATCGTCAGCGTGCCGGTGCCTGTCTTGGTGAGATTCAGCACCCCGGGCGCGGCACCGCCCCCGTTGCGGATAATGCCATCGAAGGTCGAGGCCGCGTTGTTGTTGACGATCAGGGTTCCCGTGCCGCCGCCCGCACCGTAGCCGGCGGTGCCGGATTCATCATTTTGAATGATGGAAAGCGTGTTGGATGCGGTGCTGTTGATGGAGGACACGGTCTGTGTCGTGCCACGCAGTTGGAGTTTCGCGTCGCGTGCGGCATTGGAGAATGTGAGGTTGGTCCCGCTGGCGAATTGGTTCGACGCCGTGGTGGTAAGGACAACGGCGGCGGTGTTGTTTCCAAGGGTGATGTTCCCGGACAGCGAGTTTCCGGAAGCGTTGGACGCCAACAGCGATCCTTCGGACAGCAGTGTCGTACCGGTGTAGGTGTTGGTTCCCGCGAGACGCAGGATGCCGGCTCCCTTCTTGGTGAGGCCGGCGGCTCCCTGGATCACGGAGGAGATGGTGGTGTCTGTGGAGGCTGCGGTGGAAATTTCCGGTCCGGTGAGGGTCAGCGGCCCGCCCGTCAGACTGTAGCCGGTGTTGTTGAAAGTGATTTTTTCCGCCGTGACGCCACTGGCGACGGAGATCGCGCCGATGCCCGTGGCTCCGAAAATGGCGGAGTCGCCGTTCGTCCATGTGGCCGGGCCCGCCCAGTTGGCGTTCGCGTTGTCCCATGCCAGGTTCGCCACGGCATTGTTCCACGTGTTGTCCGCGGCGTGCGCGCTGGCGATGAGGAAGAGCGAGAGCGGTGCGGATACGATCCAGCTGGATTTGGGTTTCATGACGAGGTTTGGGAGAGGGGATGCGGCATTGCAATGAATCCTGCGTGCCATGATCGACCTTGGAAGCACCCGGCGGACCGGGGCAAAGAGATTCCATTCTCGAATCCTGCCAAAGTGAGAAGCTCCCTGGCCAGGGACTCATCCTCCGACCGATGCCGATGGCCGCATGGAGATGGGAATGTGATACGGCTGACCGGGATCACACGCATCGTCTCACTTTTTCCCCTCCCGGTTGACACAACCGGCCAGGCAGCGTTTGCTGTGCGCGATGTCGCCCGATTCCCAGCAGGACTTCGCCCTCGCTTTCCTGAGCATCCTTTTCGAAGGGGCGCCATTCATTCTGCTCGGCACGCTCATCAGCGGATTCATCGACATCTACCTGCCCGCCGGTGCGATGGACCGGTTCCTGCCGAGAAACAAATTCCTGGCCGTTCTAACCGCCGGGCTTCTGGGGGCGGTTTTCCCGGTGTGTGAATGCGCGGTGGTGCCGGTCATCCGGCGTCTCGTGAAAAAAGGCCTGCCGGTTTCCTGCGCGCTGACCTACATGCTCGCCGCGCCCATCGTGAATCCCATCACCGCGCTGAGCACCTGGAAGGCGTTCCAGGGCCAGGGAGCGGCGATGATGGTGAGCTCACGGCTTCTGCTCGGGTTTCTCATCGCCGTCGGAGTCGGACTCATCGTCTCCAAAATGCCACTGGCATCGGTGCTCAAGGCGAAGCTGGTGGACAGCCTGAAAAAGGACGAATCCGGACAGGGGCATCACGGACATGATCATCATGATCACGGGCACGACCATTCCTGCTGCGGCCATGACCACAGCGGAGACTCCCACCATCATCACCATGAACCCGGCGGGGACACCCGCCTTGTTTCCGCGTTCCGTTCCTCGTTGAAGGACTTCGTGGATGTCGCGGTTTATTTCTCCATCGGCGTCGCCATCACCGCGTTGTTCAACACCGGCATCGCACCCGGCGCGCAGTGGCTGGACGGACTGGCGAAAAATCCTGTCGGAGCGCCTGCCGCGCTGATGGCGCTGGCCTTCATCCTCAGCTTGTGCAGCACGTCGGACGCCTTCATCGCCGCGACACTGGATAAATTCTCATGGGGGGCGAAGCTCGCGTTCCTCACCTTCGGTCCGATGATGGATGTGAAACTGCTGTTCCTTTATCAGACGGTGTTGAAAAAGCGCTTCATCGTCCTTCTGGCGCTCGGTCTCTTCCTCGCCATCGGCGGCATCTCCATCTTCTGGCAAACCCTCATCTTCGCAGCCAAATGAAACCCCGCACGCGGCGCATCCTCTTCTCGCTCGCCGTGCTCGCCTGGAGCGCGACGCTGCTCTATTTCTACAGCAGCGGGCGGATCAACAAGTACCTCGCACCGGACTTCCGGCTCATCTGTTTCGGCGGCGGGCTCGGCCTCGCGGTGCTGGGGCTTTTCAATCTTCTCACCGCCGGGCAAACGGCGGACTGCGGCCACGACCACGGGGACGAGGAGGATCCGCATGATCACGAAGGCGGCGACATGCATCCGCTGACCGCCGTCGCGCTCATGCTCATCCCGCTGGGGCTCTCCGTTGCCTGGACCAAGGACGAATACTCCGCCGCCGCACTCGCCCGGAAGGGGCTCTATGACGCGCCGTCCGCCGTGACATCGCCATTCCTCTCCTCATCCATGCCCGCCCTCACCCGGGAGGACTTGGAAAAGAGCCATCGCAAGACCGCCGAGGGATTCCTCCAATTCTCCCTGATGGAGCTTTTCTTCTCCAGCGGCGACCGCGAGCTGCAAACCCTCATCGACGGGCTCAAGGTGGAAACCGAAGGCCGCTGGATCGAGGAAAAGAACAACAACCCGGACGGTACCCGCAAGCGGCTCTACCGGCTCTTCATCACGTGCTGCGCCGCGGACAGCCGTGCGATCCCCATCGTCCTGGAATTTGGAAAAGCCCCGCCGCAGTTCGGGGAAAACGACTGGGTGAAGGTCGCCGGAACCATGCGTTTCCCGATGGAGGACGGTGTCATCCAGCCGGTGTTACATGTGGAGAACGTCATCGCTGCCGAGCCCCCTTACGAAGAGAGCTTCATGAGAAACAAATGAAAAACCCCCAATCACCACCCGTCGGACATGTGCTCGTCCCCGCGTGCGCCATCGGTTCGCTTTCGATCCTGCTGGTCGTGGGATTGGGCCTGCTGGGAATCCTCGGCAGACTGGATTCCATCATCAGCCGTATCGTCGTGCAGGACAGGTTTCCTTCATTTCCCAAGTCCCTGCCCGAGTGGTGGGTCTGGTTGGTGACGGTGCTGCTGGCCTTTGCGATTTCCTTTTCCATCCTGAGCGTGCCCGCCACCTGGCGGCGCCTGGTGATATGGATCACGGCGCTGGTCCTCATCGCGGGATGGGCTCCGGCGCTGGTTCTCGCGGCGCATGCCCCCGCCGTCGCCGCGCCATTCATCGCGGTGATTTGGTCGGGCGTGTGCGCGGTCGTTTACGCGGGCAGGCACCGCATGCCGGTGGACGGGATTTTGCCATGAAACGCGCGGATTTTCCAGAGCCGGTCAAGGCGCTCGTCGGCGAACTCAAGCGGTTGCCGGGCATCGGCCCGCGCAGTGCCGAACGCATCGCGGTATGGCTTCTGCAAAGTCCGAAGTCCAACAGCGCGGCCCTCGCCGAGGCCCTCACCGTCGCGAAGGAAAGCGTCCTCCCTTGCCCCTCATGTGGATTCTTCGCAACCGAAGCGGGTTGCGATGTCTGTGATGATCCGGCGCGTGACGACCTCATCCTCTGCGTCGTCGAGCAGGCGACCGACGTGCTTCCGCTCGAACGCTCCGGGGCCTTCCGGGGCCGCTACCACTGCCTCGGAGGGAAGCTTTCCCCGTTGGACAGGGTTTCCCCGGAAGACCTGCGGATCCCTCAGCTTGTCCGGCGCATCGAGGCCGCGACCGAGGAAATCGAAGTCATCCTCGCGCTCGGGGCGGACGTGGAAGGGGAGGCGACGGCGAACTACCTCGCGGAACTGCTGCGTGGCAGGAACTGCCGCCTCACCCGCATCGCACAGGGCCTGCCCGCAGGCGGGGGGCTGGAGCATGCGGACGAGCTCACGCTGATGCGGGCCATGCAGGGCAGGCGGAGCGTGTGAGGAACAATCACCGAAGTGTGACGGGTTGTTAGGAATCCATTGCGCTGCGGCAGATATTCAGATAGTTGAGTGATCCAAGCCCGCCGACTGTCGTGAAAAAATCCGCCTATTATCTCATCTCCGGCCTGTGTGTCATCGGCATGCTTTCAGGCTATGCCGCCCGTCGGCTGGCCACTCCGGGACCGCGGGTTTCCTCCGCGCCGGCTGTCCCGGTGGTTGCGGAACGCGGCAGCGGCGGGATTTCCGGAAAGGCGGCCGACGCTCCGGATGCGAAGACTCTCCAAACCGCCGCAATCCCCCACGTCCGCTCTGCGGATACCCTTGAAACGCTCTCCACCATCAAGGACGGCACGCTCTATTCGCGGCTCGCCGCTTGGATGATCGATGCCGACGAGCAGGACATCGCCGCCTATTGGGGCATCTATCAAAAGGGAGAGCGCAGCAATGACATCACCGATCTCGTTTTCATCAACTGGACACGCCTGAATCCACGGGGAGCCATCGCCGCCGTGGCGGGTGGGAAGGACGAGCACTACGCGTGGTGGGCTTGGGCGGCGCACGATCCCAAGGGAGCGCTGGCCGCCGCCATCGCGACGAGTCCGGACCGCGTGAACAACGTGGCATGGGGCATCGGCGAGTTCGATCCGCAGTGGATGCGCGACCATTTCGACCGGATCCCGGAATCCGCCCGTGGAAACGCGATGCAGGGATTCGCCAAATGGGATGACGGGGCGAACCCTCTGGAGTCGCTCAAGTTCATGAAGGAGCATGACATGGGCTTCGACCAAGGCACCTTCAAGGCGCTGGTGAATCAGGACCCGTGGGCGGCCTGGGACTGGATGAAGGAAAATCCGTCGCCGTCGACCGATCCCTTCTCCAGCGGCTATGTTGATGGGCCGATGGCTATCCTGCTTTCGACAATGGGGCGCGAATACCCGGACGACCTCGCCCGTCTCGCGGCACAAACCCCGTCCGGTGCGCTCAAGCGGAAAATGGACGCCACTCTTTTCGACAATCTCGTCGTCACTGATCCCGCCGCAGCCCTTGAACAGGCCAAGACCGAGGACGTGCCGCTCATGGCGGCGGAGCGTTACGCCAGAATCGGGATGTCGCTGGTGAACAGCGATCCGGACCGGGCTCTCGAAATGGCTCAAGCGATTTTTACGGCGAGCCCGAAGAAGATCGATGCGGAAACCCGGATTGAATACCCGAACGGCATGACCTGGTGGGGCGGTTCGAATGGTCCCGCAACCGAGTTCTTAACCTCGCTTCTCGCCAAAGAACCCGCCAAAGTGCTGGATCTGCTCACGGCGTCCAGCAACGGCTACTCGGAGACATTCAGCGACCTCTCCCAAAAGTGGGTCAATCAGGACCTCGTCGGCTACACGAACTGGGTGAACGCCCAGACGGATTCGAAAATCCGCGCTTCCGCCACCAGCATCGTGATTAACAAACTGCTCAACGACAAGCAATACTCCGATGCCGCGGAATGGGGAAGGATCTCGGAAGGAAGTCTCAACCTGGTTTTAACGCATTGGAGGGAATCAAACGCCGTTGCCGCTGCCGAGTGGCTTGAGGCGGCGGATATACCTGATCAGGAAAAAAAATCCCGTATGCGGGCGGTGATCGAAAACGCCAGTTCCCATTGAACCATGAGGACTTCATCCATTTCACTTCCCTCACTCGTGGGCGGTTTCTGCGGATTCATCGCTGCCGCAGCCATCGGTTGGAGCATGGCTGGCGATTCGTCCGCGCCTGCGGTTCCCGGCAACGAGGTGCCCGTCACGTCGGGGAAAAACGAACGTGTTTCGCGTCCGTCCCGCCAGTCCGCAGGTGCGGCGCTCGCCGAAAAACGGCTCGCCCCGGTGCGGGCCGCCGGGAATCCGGAAGCCCGCATGCGGGCCACCATCGATCTCGCGAACTCGCTGCCCGTCTCCGACTTCGCCGCATGGATCGACGGTGGTTTTTTCAATCTCCGTGGTGGCGCGGAACTCACGCTTTTCAGCAAGATCCAGATGGAGCGCTGGATGAAGGAGGATCCCGAGGGGCTCGTCGGGTGGTCGATGAAAAACAATTCCTACCAAAGCCGGGAAATCCTCGCGAAATGGGCGGACAAGGAGCCCCAGCGGGTCATCGATTTCTTCAAGACGCACCCGGATAACGCACAAGAGATCGGCGCGCTCCACGCGATCGCGAAGGACCATCCGGACCTCGCACTCCGCCGGTTCCAGGAACTCGCCGCCGCGGGAATTTCCAGCAACCGCACGAGCGAGATTTTTTCGCTCATGCTGGTCCTCGCCGAAAAATCCCCCGCCGCGCTGGAAGCCACCCTCGCCTCGCTGCCGTCGGCCTTATACTTCGAAGCCTCGTGCGCATTGAGCGGGCAGAGACTGAAAGCGTCGTTCGCGACGGAAATCCGTGCCCTATGGGAAGAGCCGGACGGCTGGAAAATTTTCGCCCAAAACACCCGGTATGACCGGAAATCGGCCGCCGCGATTTTCGATGAACTGGCGAATATTCCCCCGGCATGGCGCAGCGCTCTCGCCTCCGATTCCTGGAATTTCATGGACGAATCCACCGCCGGCAAGTGGCTGGATGCGGATTTGACGGGCCTCGGATTCACTCCGGAACAGGAGAAATCACTCAAAAAAAGCGCGCTCGGCCGGATGGATCGCAACAAGCCGGAAGAAGCCCTCAAGCGCATGACCGCGATGGGTTTGAACGAGGATGAACGGAAAAACGTTATCTCGAACATCATTTATTCCTCAAATCACGACCCGGAAAAAGTCGAAACGATCATCGGCCTGCTCGGCACGGAAGAAGATCAGAAATACGCCCGTTCCCTCCTGCAATCCCGCAGCGATCAGGAGAATGGCAATACTCCGAAAACCCCTGACGAATGGCTGGCAAAGGTCGGCGATCTGGATGTGAAAAACAACAGCGGCCATTCACTCATCGAGCAGATGCAAAATTGGGATTCCGGGAAAATGGCGGAACTCAAATCCCAGTTCTCGAAAATGCCTGACGAAAAAAAGCAGGTCGTCGCTCAAATCGTCGCCAAGCAGATGTCCTATGGATTGACCGATTCCGGCCTCACTGGAGATGCCATCCGTTATCTCGTTTCCCACCCGGTTGAGGTTTCGGAAGAAAGCCCGAACACTGTAGATGTGGGTAAAAGCCCTTCCGCCATGACCTCCGGTTATGCCGTGCGCCTCGCCACCCGTTCCCCGGACGAAGCGGCCGAATGGGTCCGCAGCCTGCCCGCGGGCGATGCGAAATCCTGGGCTGAGAAAAACCTCGCCACCAGTTGGGCGCAGTATGACCCGAAAGCCGTCGAGCAGTGGCTCAAAACCCTCCCCGCCGCAAGCCGAGAGGAAGTGAGGAAACACATGAACAAGAACTGATGAGATGCTCCATCGGACCGCTGGTTTCCCAGGCCGCTGCGAAAAGAAAGCCGGGCAACGTGACGAAGCTCAACCGGCTTTGTCCATTGATTGTCCAGGCACGTTTGGAAACGCAGGAGGCGCTCCGGCGGACTGCGGATTTCCCAACGAGGTCACGCCGGCCTGGAGGCTCGCGGTAATATTCAACCTGACCCATCACCCATCCGGCACCCACACAAAGACCTATCCGTGAAAACACCCATCATCCTCGCCAGCCTCTCCGCCGTGGGTTTGCTCAGCGGCTACGGCGTGCGGCGGCTGGCTTCAGAAAATTCCCCGGCCACCGGTCGCCAAACTTCGTTGTCCGCTGAAGCCGCGCCCGTCAATGCCTCCACTGCGGATGTCCCCGGTCGTCCGGAGAAAACCATCTCTGCCGGGAAACCGACACTTCCCGAGATCTCCGTCACCCGTTCCACCGACACGGTCGCATCCATTCTCGCATTGGATCCGGCGAAGAACTACGCCCGCATCGCCCTTTGGACGGGAAGCGCCAGCGAAGGGGATCTCGCCGAATACTGGGCAGGCTACAAGGGAGGGAAACGCAGCGTGGATGTCACGGATCTCATTTTCCTCAATTGGACGCGGAGGAATCCCCAGGCCGCCGTCGCCGCCGTCGCGGGCACTGGGGATGACCGTTACGCCTGGTGGTCCTGGGCGGCGAATGACCCTCAGGCGGCGCTCACCGCTTCACTCTCCGCCGGGAAAGGCCAGCAGGAGCAGGTCGCCTGTGGCATCGGAGATTTCAATCCCGATTGGCTGCGGACCCATCTCGGCCAGATTCCGGAAGAATTCCGCGACGATGCGTTCAATCGCATGAGGAATTGGCCGGACGGCCAGAATCCTCTGGAGAGCCTGAAATTCATGAAGGAAAACGGCATGGGCTTCGACCATGAAACCTTCAAGAGTCTCGTCCGCAAGGACCCTTGGACCGCTCTGGACTATCTCAAGGAGAACCCGGCGGCAGGCCGGCAGATGTATTCGTCGGACAATGAAGCCATGACCGCCCTTGTGTCCATCCTCAGTCAGGAGCGGCCGGAAGATCTCGAGCGTCTTGCCGTGCAAACCCCGCCCGGTGAGGCGAAGCGGAAGATGGAGCAGGCGTTGTTCGACCGCTTGCTGGAAACTGACCCCGCCGCCGCCCTCGACCAGGCGAGGGAAACCGAGGCCCCGCTCATCGCCGCCCAACGGATGGCCAAGGTCGCGCTCGGCGTCGCCGCCACGAATCCGGAAAAAGCATTCCAGATCGCGGGAGAAATCCTGAAGGCGAATCCGGTCCAGCTCGACATCCAGCGGAGAATCGAAACCGCCAACGGCTCAAGCTGGTCGGTCGAGGCGGGAGCCGCCACGGAACTGCTGAATGTGCTCTTCAGCAAGGATCGCGAAAAGGTTCTGAAGCTAATGGATGAGAGCTGCGGTGATCAAAAACGGCCCGAGGTCCTCTACGAATATTCCGGCAAGTGGGCGGAGAGCGATCTTGCCGGATTCACGGAATGGACGAACCAGCAAACGGGCAGGCTCCGGGGAATCGCCGCCCAGCAGATCGGGAACAAACTCGCCGGACAGGGAAGCTATGAGGAAGCCATCGAGTGGGCGGCCACCGGCACATTGCCCCCTGAGCAGGCCTATACCAACATTCTCTACCAATGGAGCAAAACGGATTCCGCGGCGGCGGCCGCGTGGTTGGACGGCTCAAGTCTCACTGACAAACAAAAGAACGATTATCGTTCGTTCCTCAAAAACTTCCCGCGATGAAAACCCGACAAACCGTTCATCTCAAACCCGTCGGCCTCCTCGTTTTCCTCGCCACCGCCGCCATCGGCTGGAACCTGGCCTCTTCCCCTGCTGTGCGAATCTCCCGTAAGGAGGAGGAAACGAAAAGTCCGAAACACGCCCGGCGTACGGACCGCGCCGGAGTGGCGGATGCCGCGCGGACACGGATCAGCTCGCTGAGGGCCATCGCCGATCCCGAAGCCCGTTTCCTCGCCACTGTCGCCCTGGCGAATTCCCTTTCCCCGGACGACTTCGCCGCCTGGATGGATGGCAAGTGGTTCACGCTGCGCGGAGGTCCCGAGCATCTGGTGTTCGACAGGATTCTCATGGAGCGTTGGAGAAACGAGGACCCCGAGGGACTGCTCGTCTGGTCCGCGAAAAACAACAACGGTGCGGCGGATGGCATCGTGGCTGATTGGGCCGCCAACGACCCCCAACGGCTTCTCGAATTTTACAAAAGCCACCCCGATCAGGGACGGGAAATGTCCGCCCTCTCGAAGATCGCGAAAAGCTCTCCGCAGATCGCCCTCGCCCGATTCCAGGAAATGCTCGCCGCCGGTCTCTCCGGACGCTATTCGGGAGCTGCGGACGGCGTCCTGTCCGCGATTCTGGAAAAATCCCCCGCCACGTTGCTCGATGTGCTGGTGACACTCCCGCCGGAGATGAAGCTCGCCGTCGAAGGCATGATGAGCAGGAAGCGGCTGGACGCCTCGTTTTCAGAAGAAATCCGCAACCTTTGGGAGCGTCCCGACGGATGGGAGGTTTTTTCCAGATCCGGCATTGATGAAAAGACCTCGGAAAAACTGTTGGGTGAACTGGCGAATCTTCCGCCTGAATGGCGAGGCGCCCTCGCCACGAACGCGTGGAATGTGATGATCGGAGGCAATACGGAGAAATGGTACAACGCGGATCTGGAAGGTGCCGGATTCTCTCCGGATGCCGCCAGGAGTATCCGGCAGCGCGCGGTGTCATCCATGGCTTATCAAAATCCTGAAGCCGCCCTCGCCCGCATGGCGGAGATTGAGATGGATCCCAGGGAGCGGAAAAGGCTTCAAGACCAGGCCGTCGCCCGCCTCCGTGACCCTGAGAAAGTACGCAAACTCATTCCTTTGATGACGAACGGGGAGGACCGCGAGGTGCTGGAGAAAAAACTGGAAACCCTCTCCGCGTCCCCGCAGGGAATGCCCGAAACCCCTCAGGATTTTCTGGATCAGCTCGGCAAACTGGATGGCAGCAGAAACAGCGCTCTCCCTTATTTTGCGGAACTGCAAAACTGGGATCCACAAAAGGTTTCCGAAGTCTCCACGCGCTTCAGGGAGCTGCCGGCTGAAAAAAAGCAGCAGATCGCCCAAGCCATCATCGGCGGCAACGCAAGCAGCTCCGACACCGGCGAACTCAAGGGTGACGCGCTGCGCTACCTTCTGGAGAATCCCCCGCCGAAGAAAGCGGATGCCGATCCATTCAGTTCGGTCGCCGCAGTCGGTGCGACCTACGTGGTGAACCTTTCCAATCAGGATCCGGAGACCGCCATCGCCTGGGTGAAAAAAATCCCTGCGGGAGAGGACAAGTCATGGATGCAGAAAAACCTCTACTCGAACTGGAAACAATATGATCCCAAGGCCGCCGAGCAGTGGAAGAAATCCCTTCCCGCCGCAGAGTTGGAGGCGTTGGAAAAATTGAACAAACCGCACTGAGTGGTTTTTTATGAGCTTGGCGGGGGCGCGAACCTACCGCTTGCAACCGCCACAGTGCATCACCGGCCAACGGAAAATCAGGAGATGACGGCCGTACCTCCCGCCAAATCTGTTTGAAATCCGCGCCAGGCCGGGGCACTATTGTGCTCGAAACGCTCCGACACCCCAGCCCGCCAATTTCAGAAAACTCCTTGAACGATGATTCCCCAGCCCAATTCGGATTCGACTTCAGGACCCGCCGTCCCACCGCCATCGAATACCGGAAGCCCTGCGTCGATCAGCGAGCAGCTTGCTCTGCCCTTAACCGCCAGCGAGCAGCGGGAATCCTGGCGGCAGCTCGAAACGCTTCATCCCGGGAATCGTTTCCGGCTGATGTTTGGAATGCCGCTTTTGCCGCAGAATCCGCCAAACGCGAAATCCCGCTGATTTCCCTGCCGGACATGGGGGTGCATCTGGACGCGGACCAGATGTTGAGCTCCTCCGAACTGAGGCAGTTGAAGAGCGGGGCGGAGGCCTATCCCTTTGCGGACGATGAGGCAAAGGTCGTTTACAAGCTTTTCAATCTCAGGGGGACGGAAAATCTCGAAACTCCCCAAGGCTGGCTCGGCAAGCGGGTGATCATGGTGGAGCGGGGCGATGATGAACTCGAAGTCGTCCTGTCCGAGGCCACGCTGACGGACACCTTGGAGAAACTCATCATCCTCAATGATGCGGGCGGCCACCCCACGGAAATCGTCGGTCTTTCCGATGACGGAAACTTCATGATCGCGAAACAGCCTTTCGCCCTGCCTTACGTGGATTTCAAAAACGACCGCAGGATCGCGGTCGAGGCGATCAAGGCGGTGATCCCGTCTTTCACCCGGTTGAACCGGGAGATCGGCGTTTTCTGGCTCCGAGATCAGGCATGGATGATCTGTGATCTCCACAATGGCAACATCATGCGGAGCAGGGAAAACAAGCCGACGATCATCGATGCGCTCATCGGCCGTCTGCCCGCTTCCGTATCAGGCAAAGTGCCGTGGGCCCGGGACGCGCTGGAAGACAGCCGCGCGCTGCGGTTGAATCTGCCGAAAATCGTCCGGAAAAGCTTCGGAGAAGACGTCGACGATGACGAATTATAAAGGGGCTGCGGCATCCCTGCCACAACCCCTTCTGGTAAGCGATGTGCCGCGACACGAATGTCGCGATTCCAATCACTTCGAAAAATATCCGGTCACACCCGCGTGGTCGGGGATCATGGCGTCGTCGCCTTTTTCCCAGTCCATCGGGCATACTTCGCCGTGGGCTTCGAAATGCTGCAGGGCGTCCACCACGCGCAGGCACTCGCGGATCGAGCGGCCCAACGGCATGTCGTTCACCACCTGGTGGCGCACGATGCCTTGCATGTCGATGAGGAACAGTCCGCGATACGCGACCAGCTCGCCCTCGACGACCACGTTGCCATCCTCATCGGCCACATAGTCGCCGGCGAGCACGTCATAGTCTTCCGAGATGGTTTTGTTGATGTCCGCGACGAGGGGGTAGGTCACGCCCTGGATGCCACCGTTCTTGCGCGGAGTCTGCAGCCACGCCCAGTGGGACATTTCCGAGTCTGTCGAGCAGCCGATGACGGCGACGTTGCGCTTTTCGAACTCACCGAGTTCCTCTTGGAAACGGATCAGCTCCGTCGGGCAGACGAAGGTGAAGTCCTTGGGGTAGAAGAAGAAAACGACGTATTTTTTCCCGACGAACTGGTCGAGGGAGAAGTTTTCGATGATGGTTTCGCCTTTGACGGCCTTCGCGCGGAAAGATGGGGCAGGTTTGCCAACGAGTACGGACATGATGATGAATGATTGAAAGGCCGGGCGGAAGTGCCGGCGACCCGCCGCTGCGGTAATACTGCCGCCACCCGTCGGCAAGTGATTTCCTTGTCGTTCCGGGGGTAAAGCGCGGGGGGAGGGAGCGGTGGAAAGCCGTTTCCCACCGCGCTCCAGGGATTCACGAGAGACGTGCCGCGAGCAGCTCGCGCTGGAAAACCAGCTCCTTCGGCAAATGGTCGTACAGGTCGATGAACAGTTCCCCCTGGCTCACCAGCTCCGCTTTCCATTCCGAGCGGTGGAAGGCCATGGCGGCGTCATAGTTTTCCTTCGTGAAATTTTCCAGACCTTCGATATTGAAGTCCTCGAACGCCGGGGTCCACCCGATCTGTGTTTCATACCCCGCCGCCGCGCCGTTGCAGCGTTTCACGATCCACTCCAGCACGCGCATGTTCTCGCCATAGCCGGGCCACAGGAATTTTCCGTCCTCTCCCTTGCGGAACCAGTTTACGTGGAAAAAGCGGGGGAGGTTGGTGATGTAGCGGCGCATTTCCAGCCAGTGGCCGAAATATGCACCCATGTTGTAACCGCAGAACGGCAGCATCGCCATCGGATCCCTGCGGACTTTTCCAATGGTTCCGGCCGCCGCGGCGGTCATTTCCGATCCCATCGTGGCGCCCACATAGACACCGTGGCTCCAGTTGAACGCCTGATAGACCAACGGCATGGTGGTGGGCCTGCGGCCTCCGAAGACAATACCGTCGATGGGAACTCCGTCCGGATTCTGCCACTCGGGATCAATGGTCGGGCATTGGATGGCGGGCGCGGTGAAGCGGGCGTTCGGATGGGCGGCGGTATGGCCGCATTCCGGCGTCCAATCCTGGCCCGTCCAGTCGATGAGATGTGCGGGCTTTTCAGGAGTCATGCCTTCCCACCAGACATCTCCGTCGTCGGTGAGAGCCACATTGGTGAAGATCGTGTTCTCCTTCATCGACTCCATCGCGATGGGATTGGTCTCGTAAGCGGTGCCGGGGGCGACTCCGAAAAAGCCTGTTTCCGGGTTGATCGCATGCAGCTTTCCATCCTCATGCGGCCACAGCCAGGCGATGTCGTCACCGACGATCGATGTTTTCCAACCCGCCTCCTGATAGGATTTCGGCGGGACGAGCATCGCGAGGTTCGTCTTTCCACAAGCGGAGGGAAACGCGGCGGTGAGATAGTTTTTCGTCCCGTCCGGCGCGTGGATTCCGACGATGAGCATGTGCTCCGCCATCCATTGGTGTTCGCGGGCGATGTTCGAGGCGATGCGCAGCGCGAGGCACTTTTTCCCCAACAGGGCGTTGCCGCCGTATCCCGAACCGAATGACATGATCTCCCGCGTCTCGGGAAAATGGACGATGTATTTGTCCTCGTTGCACGGCCAGAAGCTGTCGGCCTGTCCGGCCTCCAGCGGCGCGCCCACGGAATGAAGGCTCGGGATGAACTGGCCGTGGCCGTCACGTTTCCTCGGAGTGGTGCCGTCCGCTTCATTCTCCAAGCGCTCCAACACATGCGCGCCCATGTGGCACATGATACGCATGTTCACCACGACGTAGGGGCTGTCGGACAGCTCCACCCCGATCTTCGCCAGCGGCGAGTCCATCGGTCCCATGCAGAAGGGGATGACATACATCGTGCGGCCCTTCATGCATCCCTTGAATTTGTCGTTGAGGAGCGCGCGCATTTCGGAAGGTTCCGCCCAGCGGTTCGTGGGGCCTGCCTCGTCCTGCCGTTTCGAGCAGATGAACGTGCGCTCCTCCACCCGTGCCACGTCGGACCGGGTGGAGCGGGCGAGAAACGAGTTTGGGCGTTTCGCGGGATTCAGCCGGGTGAAGGTTCCCTTCTCGACCATCAGGGAGGTCAGCCGGTCCCACTCCGCTTGAGAGCCGTCGCACCATTCGACGGTGTCGGGCGTGCAGTGCGCGGTCATTTCAGCGATCCATTTTTGCAACGCGGGGTGGGAGGTGGACGGAGATCGGCTCATGTGAGGTCCTTAATAAAGCGATTCGCATGCCGATTGGCAATGCGTTGCGGAAATTCATCGCTTAGAAAACCTCCGCCCGCGCGAGGTGCGTCGAAAGCAGGACACACTCGACCGATGCCGCGGGGCAGGTCTGGCGCATCATCTCCCGATACGCGCCCATCTGGGCGGAGTAGCGTTCGACCAGTTCCGAGATTTCTTCCACAGGATCCGTCTTGAAGTCGATGATCTCAACCCGCGAAACGACGCCATCCGCATCGCGGTGCAGGTGCACCCGATCCATCACGCCGCTCAACCATTTTCCATCGATCACCGCATCCACCGGTTGTTCGCGCAGCAGTTCCACCGGCCTTCCTCCGCGTTCGAAAAACCTCCTCAGATCGGAAACTCCAAGCAGTTCCGTCACCCGTTTTTCCACATCGCCGACAGGCAGGACCGGGGGAGCTTCGTCCACCCAACCGATCTTCTCGAATGCCTCGTGAACTTCGGTCCCATAACCGAGGCCCGCCATGGAAATGGATGTGATTTGCTTCTCCCCGCCCGCCGTCATCCGCTCACGGCGTGGAATGGCCGCAGCCAGCACAGGCCTCCCGGCGACGGCTTTCGTCTTGCCGGAAAGGGCGAAACCTTCCACCCATCCAGCCGCGCCGTTCTGCCAGATGGTCCCTGGTTGGCCGTTGGAGCCCACCGACCGCGCGAGCCAGTTCGCCAGCGATGGCTTGTCCGCGTCCTGCGAGGAGGACGGCGGTTCCAGCAACACATACAGCCCGCGTTTCGAGCGGGTGAGCGCCACATAGAGCATGCAGAATGCTTCGTAGCGTTGGTTCGCGGACCATTCCGCCTCAGCGTCCCGTAGCTCGGGAATCAGATCGCGCGCCCACTTCGGCGGGGTTTGGGTGATCCAACCCCTTCCCTCCGCCACATCGAAGTATTGGGCCGAGGGAATGCTGTCGTTCGGAATCTCGGGCAGGACCACCACATCGAAGCCCAGTCCCTTCGACTTGTGGATCGTCATCACCTGGACCGCCGCCACACCCGGGCTCTGGGAGACTTCCAACCGCTCGATCCATTCGGCAGCCTCCTGCGGGGTCGCTCCACCCTGCGCGTCCAGGCTGGCGAGCGCGGTCATCACATCTCCCGCGCGGCGGCGGTCGAAGTCGGACCAGTCCGCCCAGCAGCTTTCCACCACCTGTCCGACCATTCTTGAAAAACCGGACTCCGAGGCGATTCCCAACAGCCCCTCCCACACCTGCTGCCAGTAGTCGCCATACCCGGCCGCGAGAGCCGGACCCAGCGGTGACATGGCGACGACCTCGCGGGAAAAAGCGTCCGCCGGATTCGCCAGCCACTTGAGCAGATGATTGAGGGTGATGCCGACGGGATTGTCCTTCGAAGGTTCCCTCCGCCCTTCCTCGATCACGTCGAATCCCTTCGCACGCAGCACGTCCGCGACCTCCCGCACCTTCGCATTGCTGCGGACCAGGACGCCGCAGGTCATTCCGCGTGTGCCGACGCCGAGTTCGTCCAGCAATCCACCCAGGCGTTCCAGGCGTTCCTCCCATTTTCCCTCGACCACTTCCACACGCGCCTCTCCGTGTTTGTGAGGAACTGCCAGAGGGGCCGCGGAAACGTGCTGCTGCCATTGCCACATCGCGGCCGCGTCACCGAAAAGCTCGCGCATCGTCGCGGTGTCCCCACAGACCTGGTTCACCAGTGCGAGCACTTCCGGGCAGGACCGCCATGACTCCGCCATCGGTTCGATCTCCAGGTCTCCCCCATACCGGGCCATCACCTCGTCGAAGAGGCCTACCTCACCACCCCGCCACGCATAGATCGCCTGCTTGCGGTCTCCGACCACGAACATCGACCCGTCTCCCGCACCCGCCGCCTCGTCGACGAGCGGAAGCAATCCCAGCCAGTCGGCCCGGCTGGTGTCTTGGAATTCATCCAGCAGCCAGTGCTCATGGCGAGAGTCCAGACGGAAGTCCACCGCTTCACGGCGCAGGCGGGAGTCCTCATTGAGAACCCATTCCCCCATGAGGATTTTCACGTCCTCGAAACCCAGCAGACCGCGTTGGCGCAGTTGTTTTTCGCAAAGCGCGTCATAGACCGAGACCACCTCGCGCACCGCGCGCGTGCGGTGCAGGGCGGCCGCAAGCTCGCATCGGGCGGCGAGAGCCACCAAATCGCGCAAGGCCTCTCCCGCAGGCCCGCCGATGAGGAACTCTTTGTAATACTTCACCACGAGCGGCCCGTCCCGGGATTCGGCCGCAACCATCAGGTTTCCCAGCATGCCGGTCGCACCATTCAGGCTCCCGCTGCCGATGGTGTGCCCGGTGAGGGCCGAAACGGCCTTCTCCAGCGCCTCGCGCTGGCCTTTCCGGGTGTAATCGATCCCATCCAGCCCGCGTTCCACCTTCGCTGCGAGGGTGTGCTTCTGTTTTTCCCAATCGTCGAACCGCACTCCGGCGAGGTCTGCCGGCCCCCATTCGGCCGCACGTGACGTGCGGTAGAGGCTCTGCCAGCTTCGCACGAACCCGCGCAGACCGTCCATGACTCCAAGCTCCTCCTTGCCGATTGTCGCGCGTCGGAAGGAGTGAAGGAAATCATCACCTCCGGATTCTTCCAATGTCTCTCCGAGGATCGCGGCGAGGATCTCGTCCGTCATGGCGACCGCGCGCGGTCCTTCCAGCAGATCGAATTTTCCGCCGGTCAGGCCCAGTTCGTATTGGAACCCGCGGACGACCTTTGCGAAGAAGCTGTCCATGGTGCCGAGCGTGAAGCGTGGCAGGGCCCGGACCACCTTTTCCAAGGCTTCCTGGAAATCCGCGTCAGGGATTTCCAGCTCCTCACGCAACCGCGCCGCCGTTTTTTCATCGCTCGCCGCGTCCGCCAGCTTCGTCAGAACCGAGTCAGCGAATTCTCCCGCCGCTTTGCGGGTGAAGGTGAGCGCGACGATTTTTTCAGGCGGCACGCCTTTCGCCACCAGTCCGATGACGCGGTTTCCCAGCTGGAACGTTTTCCCCGAGCCGGCGGAGGCCAGGATGAGCAGGTTCTTCGCGAGGATGTTCATGGCTGCCGCGAGCGTGAGGGGATTTCCGGGTTTCTGGAACTCTGAAATCCTCTCCGGAGGGATCTCCGAAATGCTGCTGGTATTTAAGGTTGGTGAAGTTAATTTCGCAGCCGATGACGGACCGCGACGAGATCGCCTTTTTCGAGTTCCAAGCCACGGAGAAAAGTGGCTCGCGCCGTACGCTTGAAAACTATCGGGACGCTCTCGCCGCTTATCAGAAATGGCGGGGTGACAAGTTCTCCGGTTGGCGGGACGAGGAAGCGGACGATTTCCGCGACTATTTGTTTTACCTGATGAAGCAGGACTTCAAGCGCTCGACGATCCGGTTGAGATTCGCGGCGCTGAGATCTTTTTATAAATTCCTCGTGCTCCGCCGGGGAATGGCGGGCAGCCCGGTCGCGGAGGTGCAACTGCCGAAACCCGAACGCGGACTGCCGGTGGTGCTCACACTTTCGCAGATCGACGAGCTGCTGGCGGTGCCCCTGCGATCCGAACCGGACAAGAGATCCCCCGTCTGGCTTCCGTTGCGCGACGCGGCGATCCTCGAGCTTTTCTATTCCTGCGGCCTGCGGATTTCAGAGCTGCTGGCTCTGGATGTGAGGCACGTGGACTTCATCGGAGAGAGCGTGAGGGTCATGGGAAAAGGTTCGAAAGAGCGCATCGTTCCTGTCGGAGGACCTGCCCTGAACGCCATCCAGCGCTACCGTCAGGAAGCCTCCGTCACTTCGGGGCCGTTGTTTCTCAGCAGCCGCCGCAAGCGCATCACCCAGCAGGCGGTGGATCAGTTGCTGAAGAAATACCTGAAGCGCAGCAACATTCCCTTCGCGATCAGTCCCCACAAGCTGCGCCACAGCTTCGCCACCCATTTGCTGGATGCGGGGGCGGACCTGCGGAGCGTGCAGACACTGCTCGGGCACGCGTCGCTTTCCACGACGCAGATCTACACTCATGTGACGAAGGAGCGTCTGAAACAAGCCTACGACACCGCCCACCCCCGCGCGTGAAATCCCTATTTCTCCATCTCGTGAAAATCAGCGGCATCCTCGGTTTTTTGGGATTAAATGCCTGCTCGAACCAACCGCAGCTCCCTCCGGGTCCTTATGGTTCCCATCCCCATGAGGAAATTGTCAGGCGGGTGGCGGAAAAAACCGACCTCGCGGTGCTCTTCATCGGAAACAGCTACAGCTTCGGCGTGCCCAGGGCGTTCACAAGACTGGCTGCCGCGAATGGCAGGAAAGTCCGGACCGCCCATGCGACCTACAGCGGATGGACGCTCGCCCGCCACGCGGCGAACGAGGCGACGCTTGCCAAGATCCGCAACGGACGCTGGGACATCGTCGTGATCCAGGAGCACAGCGTGATTCCCTCGCTGCCTGCGGGGAAACGGGATGCGGAGATGCTTCCGCCACTGCGTTCGCTGGTCACCGAGGTACGGAAACAGGGAGCGGTTCCCGTGCTCTATCAGACATGGGGCCGGAGGGACGGGAACAAGGACGTCCGTCATGATGATTTCCATAAAATGACCGGCAGGCTGCGGGATGGCTACGAGGCTGCTGCTAAAAACGCGGGCTGCCTGGTGGTGGTGCCGGTGGGGGATGCCTGGGAAAGGGAGTTTTCCGCCGGAAATGGAGCGGAGCTTTTCATGCCGGATGGCAGTCACCCGTCGGTATTCGGAAACGAAGTCACGGCCCGTGCGTTCTATGAAGCCTTCTTCGGAAAATGACAAAGGAGAGCGCGGGGCTCTCCTTTGCCTGATCATGAGTGGAGTGGATTATTCAAGAAGGTAGGTCACCGAGTAAACGGTCGTCTTGAGGCCCGAGCCGGTTGTCTTGAAGAAGGAAAGCTCCGCGAAAACCGGCTTTTTAAGCGAGTTTTTCCGGACCACGGCCGCGTCGGCATTGAGGGCGGTGGATCCTTTCTTCGGCTTGTTGATGTAAGCGTTCGCCAGGGCGGACGGACTTTCGAACTTGATGGTGAATCCCGGTCCCTTGAGTTCGCCTTTGCTGCCGATGGTGAATTTCACCTTCTGGCCTTTTTTGAATTTAGGCACACCGGATGGAATGGAGGTTTTCTTCGGGGTGCCGGTGAGGCCGCCTTTGACGGCCAGCGCCTCGGTGACGGTGAGGGTGAATTTCTGTCCGACAGCGAAGTCGCCGTAGGTCTTCGCCTTGGAGGCGGCTGAGACGGATTGGCTGGCCGGAGCCGCGTGGATCTGGGTGGCTGGCAGCAATGCGCCGCCTGCGATGATGAGGGAGGTAATTAGTGTTTTCATCGGAGTCTGGGGTGACTGTGTCAAACGAGGTCTAGGCGGAAGTATTCTTCGTTACAAGAAGAAAATCCTTTTGCAAAATGCACTATCAACTGAGAGCCAGCAAGTTCAAGGGACACGAAAGATCTTCTGGTTCGATGGATCACGTGCGAGCTGACCTGATTTGAAACCGGTGGTGTCGATGACGTTGTAAGGTTCGTAGGGGCTGAGGACACGGTCCGGCTGTTCCGTACGGGTCGCCGTGGGGAAATTTCCATTCGCGGTCGGAGGTGGCGGCGTGGAGGGTGGGGGAGCACCGGCATCCGAGAAGGTGGACTCCGGTGGACGGGAGGGTGGGGGTGGCGGCGAGATGTCATAGTCCGGGCCGTAGGCGGGGCGGTGCGGTGGTGGCATGGGCTCCGGCGGAAAGCAGGAAACCAGGCTGGCAAGGGCTGCGGTGGCGAGGACGGGCGACAATTTCGACATGGGCGTGGGACGGTGTTTTGTTGTAATCTATTCGAGTCAGCGGGATCGTGCAATCAGATGCTTGGACAGAATGACCAGCTTGCGGGCCTTCGAAATCCGATAGCGGTTTCCGAAAACATGGAATCGACCGGCACGCATCTTGTTCAACAGCAGGTAATAGATCTCACCCATGATGCTTGCTGGCAAGAGCGCTTTGCGATCCCTCGCGGGCAATGAAGCTGCGGCTTCCCGGTAATGCTCTTCCGCACGGGCTGCCTGGTGGTCCATGAGCGCGAGGAAACGGGTGTCACGCACCCGTGCGGCAAGGTCCTGTTCCGTGTAATGGAAACGTTCCAAGTCTTCCATTGGCAGGTAGATGCGCCTGCCGTTTTCATAGTCCTCACCCACGTCCCTGAGAATGTTGGTGAGTTGCAGGGCGTGTCCCAGGGCGATGGCGTAGCGCTCCGATCCGGTGTCCACGCAGCCGAAAATCCTGATGGAAACCAGGCCAACGGCACACGATACCTTCCAAATGTAGCCTGACAGGTCCTCCCACGTTGCGAAGCGCCGGGGTTGCAGGTCCATCCGGCATCCGTCGATGATGGCGACCAGCAGGTGATCGGGTATCTGGCGGCGATCACGCAGGGAGACGACCTGTTGCTGGAATTCGTCCGGTGCGTCGAAGCCACGGGTGATGCCGTTTTCCCATGCATCCAGGGATTTCAGCCGCTGTTCCGCAGGCATCCCGGGGTCGTCCGCGAGATCATCCATGGTCCGGCAGAACGCGTAGAACACGACCATGTCCTCACGGCGGTCGCGGGGGAGGATCTTCAGGGCGAATGCCAGATTCGACTTCGCCTTGCGGGTGATTTCCGACGCGGCGGACACGGCGTCAGCGGATGAAGCCCCAGTGTCCGGTGGTGAAAGGCCAGAGTGAGAAAAGAGCGGGGCCGACCAGGTTGAACTCCTTCACGGAACCCCAGTAGCGGGAATCAAGCGAGTTTCCTGTATTGTCGCCGAGGGCCGCGTATTCCCTCATGCCCGGGCGGGCGGTCGCAGCCAAAGTCAGATTGTCCCCGGATTTCGAGATGAACTGGCGGAGCCGTTTGCCATTCGCATCGGGATCCTCGGGGCTGGCGAAACCGTATCCTCCGGAATTGATGCTGTAGGCTCCCTCGCCACGGATCACCCGTTGGATGCCGGGTTCCTGGGCGATTTTTCCGTTAACGATCAAATTGGGCGACTGGACGGCAAGGGTGTCCCCGGGCACTCCGCACAGGCGCTTGATGTAATGCGAACCGGCTCCCTGGGGGCCGCTGCGTTTCTGGATGCCGTCGATATCGATGGTGTCGAAAACGAAAACCTCGCCACGCTTGGGCTTGCGGAAGTGATAGGAAAACTTGTCCACCAGGACAAGATCCCCGGTATCGACGAAGCCTTCGCAAAGCTTGATGCCTTTCTCCAGGAAACCGCCGTTTTGCATGATGGCGGATTTCAAACCCGCGGACAAACACGCCGAGGCGGGGGCGGGCAGCTTGAGCGGCTCCGCATCCCTGGAGATCAACACGGAACGGCTGAAGAAATGCAGCATCTGCGTGTCCCTGATGTCCGGTCTGCCGGGAGGGAGGATCGCGACATGACGGTCCTTGTCATTGACAACGGATACATACGATCTCCCCCGCATGACCTTCTCCCAGAGTCTTACCGGCAGGCCGGGCCATTCATTTTTCGCCAGCGGGGTGCCGATGATGCCATTCAAGGTGGGCTGCATCGATCCGGTCGGAATGCGGAAGGGTTGCAGATAATAGGCACGCAGGCCGAGCGCGATGACGATGGCCACGAACATGACCTCCACGTTTTCCTCGAACCAGCCGAGCGGTTTTTCGTGAGGCAGCGAGTTTTCACAAATCGCGCGGAGTTGTTTGGAAGCCTCGTTCACATCCGCAAGGTCCTTCGACTTGATCGCCGCGGCGAGATCCGCGCGGCGTGAGTCGATTTCCGCGATGCGCTCGGGTTTCAGAAGGTCGCGTTTGTAATCGACAAACTTCTTGGCCCCTTTGACGAGATGCTGCGCTTCCTTTTTCCACTTCGGCGTGAACATGGCCGCAGTCTCATGGCGAATCGCTCCGACTGCAAGCGCGGAGAAAGCCGGGGATCAGGGGAGTGTCCTGAGAATCTTCCAGTCCTCCTCCGAGACGCAGCAGGGGTCAGCCGCAACCCAGTGGCCGGGTGAGATTTCCCGCAGCGAAAGGTCCTGCCCGATGGTTTCCGGGTAGCGGGGGTGGCTGATGCGGTGGCCGAACGCACTGCCCGGCGGCGGATCGATCGGCGACGGCACGTCACCCTCCAGCAGGATTTTTTTCCTCACAACACTCGGATCATGCGAGGGAATGGCGGAGAGGAGCGCCTTGGTGTAGGCGTGGCGGGGATTCTGATAGATCCCGGTGGAGGACGCGAGTTCGACGATCTTGCCGAGGTACATCACCGCCACGCGATCGCTCACGTGTTTCACCACCGAGAGATCGTGCGCGATGAAAAGGTAGGACAGTCCGAAATCCCGCTGGAGCTCGACCAGCAGGTTCAGGATCTGCGACTGCACCGAGACATCGAGGGCGGAGACCGGTTCGTCGCAGACGATGAGCTTCGGCTTCAGGGCCAGCGCGCGGGCGATGCCGATGCGCTGTCGCTGTCCGCCGGAAAATTCGAACGAATACCTCTCCGCCGCGGAAGCGGGCAGGCCGACGCGGTCCAGCAGTTCGTTCACCCAGGTGGTGCGTTGGCCGCGGGTGCCGAGGCCGTGGATGGCGAATGGTTCCTCGATGATCGAGCGCACGCTCATCCGGGGGTCGAGTGATTCCGCAGGATCCTGGAAAATCATCTGGAAGTCCCTGCGCAGCGGCCTCAGGGCTCCCTGGCTTGAATGGGTGATGTCGGTTTTTTCAAAAACGATGTTGCCGGTGCTCGGTTTGATCAGCCGGACGATGGCCTTCCCGAGCGTGGACTTTCCGCAGCCCGATTCGCCGACAAGTCCGAGCGTCTCGCCCGGTGCGATTGAGAAGGAAACGCCATCCACCGCACGGACAGCGCCGGTCTGGCGCATCATGACACCGCCACGGACGGGGAAGTGGACGCGGAGATCTTGGACAGAGAGAAGAGAAGTCATAAGATGAACATCGGACATCGAACTTTAAACATCGGACATCGAAAGGAAGAAAAAGAAGAGAAGCGGGAAAATCATGGATCTGAACGGCGGTTTCTTTCGGCGGTGGCGATGCTGGTATAGAAGATGCGGATAAGTTGATCGGTTTCGTTGAGAAGTTTCGGAATGGTCTCGGTTTGAGGATGCATTGCGGTTCTTTGTATCAGTTTGAGCCAGCGTTCCGATTCACGGAGCTCTTTCAGAGCGAGGCGCATCTTGTGAATGAAGTCTGCAGGAGATTCGGCGGCTTGCGCTTCGCCATGATGCGAGGCGGGTGCGGTGCCGGAACGGAGAAGCTGATTTCCCACATGGCGTTCGGCGTAATCTGAAGTCAATTTACGGGTCATGTTGATGATGGCGGCGCCGTAGTCGAGCAACCGTTCCTCCAAATCATAAACTGGCTCGTCACGATCCTTCATTTTTTCAAATTTCTCTTCCTTTCGATGTCCGATGTTTGGCGTTCAATGTTCGATGTTCGAGGTGCATTCGGGACACGTCTCCACCCAATGGCCGGGCGATACTTCGGCAAACCTCGGCCGCTCGCGGGAGACCGGAGCGGTGCGGCCCATGCGCTGGCAGAAGCGGCAGCCGTGGGAAAGATCCGCAAGGGAGGCCACCATGCCGGGAATGGTGTTCAACCGGGACTTGGATGGCATGTCGAGCGTGGGGATGGAGCTGAGGAGCCCCTTGGTATAGGCGTGGAGCGGATTGGCGAAAAGTTCTCCGGCGCTTGCCTGTTCGACGACACGGCCCGCGTACATGACGACCACCTGGTCGCAACTCTCGGCGATGACCCCGAGATCGTGCGTGATGAGGATGGCGGACATGCCCATCTCCGCCTGGAGCCTCGCCATGAGATCCAGGATCTGCGCCTGCACGGTGACGTCCAGCGCGGTCGTCGGCTCGTCGGCGATGAGCAGCGACGGACGGCAGGCGAGCGCCATCGCGATGACGATGCGCTGGCGCATGCCGCCGGACAGGTGGTGCGGGTAGTCCATCATCCGCTGTTCCGGTGCGGGGATTTTCACCAGCTTCAACATTTCCGTGGCGGCGTCCCAGGCGTCCTTTTTGGACAGGTTCTTGTGAATGCGGAACACCTCGGAAACCTGTCGTCCGATGCGGTGCACGGGATTGAGCGCCGCCATCGGTTCCTGGAAAATCACCCCGATCTCCCCGCCCCGGACCTTGTGGATCTCCGCGTCGCTCGCGCGGACCAGGTCGCGGCCATGGAAACGGATCTGCCCGCCGAGGATTCTTCCCGCGGGCTGGGGAAGCAGACGGATGATCGACATGGCGGTCACGCTTTTGCCACAGCCGGATTCGCCGACGATGCCGACCGTCTTTCCCGCGGGCACGTTGAATGACACGTGGTCAACCGCGCGGAGCATGCCCCGGTCGGTCTCGAAGGAGGTGATGAGGTTGTCCACCTCGAGGATGTTTTCCGGCTTCTCGGTCATGGGGTGCTGGGCGCGGCTTGCTGGCGGTAGGCGTCGATCACGCGGTTGACTTCCGGGAACTTTTCCCCGTGGCGTTTGGCATCCAGCGTTTCCCTGCGGATGTCTTCATCGATCCAGAAGCAATAGCCTTCGTGGGGTTCATAGACCACGGGAGGACTCATTTTCGTCTCTTCCGAATCCGGCCACCGGACCCATCGCCACGAGTCGATGCGGTTGAACTCGACGGCGTAGGCAGGGACGAAGAAGGCCTCGTCATGGATGAGTTTCTGAACCTTCCACGCGCTGTCGCGGAGCTCCTCCTCATCACGCGCATATCTCACCTTGTCGACCAGGATGTCGGTGTCCGGACGCGACCAGACGAAGAAATTGTTCGTCTGCGGTTTCGGATTGCCCTTGTCGTCGAAGGCTCCGGACGAGTGCAGGAACTGGAAGAACTCCGGGATGGGAGGGGTGGTGTTCCATGCGGAAAAATTCATTTCGTGCTGTTTCTGCATGATCTTCTTGTAAAACACCGTGCCCTCCAGTCCATCGAGACGGAGATCGAATCCACAGGCCTTCGCGTCTTCCCGGAGAATGGCGAACATCCGGTCAAGCAGGGGCATCGCCTGATAGCTCACCGATACCGACAGGCGGGTGCCGTCCGGTTTCATGAGGATGCCGTCGTTACCCTCCTTGGTGAAACCCGCCTCGCGGAATGCGTTCCGCGCACCCTCGATGGAGAAGGGGCGGGCGCTGAGGGAGGGATCGCTGAAGATTCCCAAGCCGTCGTTGAAGGATTTCAGCCGGGTGTAGTCGCCGCGGAACAGGACGTCGATGACCTTCTGCCAGTTCATCGCCTGCTGGATGCCGAGGCGGACGTTCCTGTCGTTGAGCGGCGGCTTCGTGACGTTCAGGTAAAGGCCGCGCGGCACCCGGGGATACTGGTTGTAGTAGGTGGTTTTCTCCATGTAGCCGTCATAGACTTCGGGGATTTCGGATTTCTCATACCAGATGTCCGGAACCAGGATGAGATAGGAATCGAACTCGCCCGCGCGGAAGAGTTCGAACGCCTTCGATTCGTCACGAACGAGCACCGTGACCATCTCGTCGGGATTGAAACGATATTTGTAGTACTTGCGGTCCTTCGCCCACCAGTTCTTCACGCGGCTCTGGGTGATGGAGACGCCCTTGACCAGTCCCTCCGGCTTCACCTCGTAGGCTCCCGTCGTGGGCGGGAACAGCCACTGGTAGCGCTCGGCGTAGTCGGGGCCGTAATTTTCATAGAATTTCGGATTGGCCGGAACAATGGCGCCGGCGTTGAACGCGGTGTAGACCGTGGGCTCGGGCAGCGTGACGGCGACCACATCTTCTCCGTAGGTCGTGATCTGCGCGTAGGTGTCGCGGAAAAACTCCTTGGTGAACGGGTTGACCACATTGTCCGAAACCCGGACATAAACCGCGAGCATGACATCCAGCGCCTTCACCCGGAGTCCGTCGGAGTAGGTGGCTTCGGGATCGATCTTCATGAAAACGGTGCGTCCGTCCGGAGTCACCGCCCAGGAGCTGGCCACCCCGGGGATCTCCTTCATGGTGCCGGGGTGCAATGTCACGAGCGGTAGTTCGATGTTGTCATACATGTCCGCGCGGAACCCGTTGTTCGCGTTCGGTCCGAAGGGCCGGATGGTCGGTGGGAAGCTGAGCTTGGCGAAGTGCCTGCGGATCACTCCGCCTTTCTTCGCGTCCGGATCACCGATCTCGGGCTGGTCCAGTCCGTTCACCCATACCAGGTCCGTGGGGATCTGCGAAGGATCGCCGAACTTGAAATAATCACCCAGGGAGATCCGGAACGCCCATTTTTCCATCTCCCGTTTGAGAGCGGCGGCGCGGATTTCCAGAGTGGCTTTCGCATCGCCTTCGGCGGCGTTCGCGATGTTTGCCTCGACGCTTTCCAACTCCTTGCGGGTGGTTTCCTGCTGGGTGAGAAGGAAGCCGGCGATGTGCTTGTTGTAAACGGGCACGAATTCCTTGAAGCCCATGCCGCGCCTGACCTCTGTCGTCCCCTTGCGGCAGCCCGTCGCCAGGAAGAGGCACGAGATGGCTGTCAGAAAAACGGTGATGGATAGGACGCGGCGCATCAGCGGTAGTAGGTGAATTTTTTCGGATCGAAGGCTTCGCGGATGCCCTCCCCGACGAAGGTGATGAGCACGAGAAGCCCGACGAGTGCGGAGAAGGTGGCGGTGACGAGCCATGGCGCGGAGAGGTTCGACAGGCCGTCGTTCAAAAGCCGTCCCCATGTCGCATACTCCGGAGGCAGTCCGAAGCCGAGGTAGTCGAGCGCGGTCAGGGAGAAGATCAGCGCGGACATGGAAAACGGCAGAAGCGTCACGATGATCGCCAGCGTGTTCGGCAGCAGGTGGGTGAAGATGATGCGCGGAGCGCGCGCGCCCAGCACCCGGGCTGCGGAAATGTAGTCGCGACCCTTGTCCCGGTAGGCCGCGGTCCGCATGAGCATGGCGATGCTGATCCAGCCGAAGATCATCAGGATGCCGAGGATCACGGGCAGGCCCTTGAAACGCTCCGGAACCATGCTGGAGAGGATGATCACGACGAAAAGAAACGGCACGTTCACGAAAATCTCGACCACCCGGTTCGAGAGGATGTCGAACCAGCCGCCGAGATACCCCATGAGCATCCCGATCGTGATCCCTATCAGATAGATGATGGGCAGGTAGATGAGCGCCGCCTTGAGGTTCACCTGCAGGCCTCCGTAGAGGTAGGCAAGCACGTCATAACCTTGGGAGGTGGTGCCCAGCAGGTTGCCCGTTTCGAGCATGGGAGGGGCGGGGTGATACTTCATCGCGCGCAGGTCGCTGGCCTCGCGGTAGAGGAAGTCCTCCTTGCTGCCGGGACCGTTGTATTTCTCGCTGATCAGGACGCCGTCACGATAGTCGGCGCTGTAGATGGGCGCGCCCTTTTCATCCCAACCGTCCGCCGGACCGTTGTAGAGGCCGCGGCGCATCGTGTAGCGGATGTGGACGCGGGCCTGTTCCACATTGTAAAAATTCGCCACCAGTCCGAAGTATGGCTGGTCGCTCCCGGCCTGGTGGTATTTGCCATCCTTGAGAACCATGCTTCTCGAGCGCGGTGGCAGGGTGTCGCCGGTCGGGTCATACGCCACGAGGGGCATGATGACCCGTCCCTTGCCCGTGGTTTTGAAAACCCGTTTTAATTCACGGTAGTCGGCGGCGGCCTCCTCGCGCTCGCCCATCATGCCGAAATCCTTGTTCTTCAGGTCGGTGGGAAGGAACGCCGGGAACCGCCACCTGCCATCCTGTTCCACCGCGAGAGCGCGCTTGCCGACGACCACCTGGTCCAGCCCGGCGATGCCCGCGAGGCACAGCAGGATCAGCAGCGAGTAATACCCGCGCTTGATCGCCTTGAACCGCTGGATTTTCCGCAATGTCACGGGATTCGGCGGGCCGGATGTCCACGAGCGGACAACCATGGTCAGGCCGGCCAGACAGAGGATGCCCGAGGCCAGCCAGCCGAACCACGGGAACACCACCGCTCCTTCGCTGCTGTTCAGCCAGGGAATCTGGCGGCTTGTTTCAAAGAACCAGCGGGCCGTCGGGAAGGCGATGCCGCAGGTTTCCCCGATGATGGCGAGCACTCCGATGAGTGAGAGTAGGAATCCGGTGGTTCGCATCGTGTCAGTCGAATTTGACCCGCGGATCGACAAGCGCGACCGCGAAGTCTGAAATGATATTGCCCACCAGCATCAGCAGCGCCGCGATCGTGAGGGTTCCCATGATGACGGGCACGTCGAACTCGACCACCGACCGGTATTGGAGCAGCCCGAAGCCCTGGATGTCGAAGACGGTCTCGATGAGCATCGAGCCGCTCACGAAGATGGTGATCAGGTCCCCGAGATTGGTGGCCACCGGAATCATGGAATTCCGGAACGCATGGCCGAAGACCGCCTTGCGGAAACTCGCGCCCTTCGCGACGGCCGTCCGCACGTAGTCGGCGGCGAGGTTGTCCATCAGGCTGTTCTTGGTGAGCATCGTCAGCATGGCGAAACTGCCGATGACATAGCAGACGAGCGGCAGTACCGTGTGATGGGCGATGTCCTTGAACTGGTCCCACCGGGCCATCTGGTCGAAGCCGGCGCTCGTCAGCCCGAAAAGCGGGAACCAGTTCGCGCGGGCTCCCAGATGCACCAGCAGGATGGCCCCCAGCGCGAATCCCGGGATGGAATAGCCGAGGAAAATCAGCACCGAACTGGCAGAATCGACGAATGTGCGGTGCTTCAGGGCCTTCAATACGCCGAGCGGCAGGCTCACCGCATAGCTGATGAATGCCGTGAGCAGGCCGAAATAGACGGCGACGGGCATACGCGAGCCGATCATCTCGACGACCGGGTCCTGATAAATCGTCGACCGCCCCAGGTCTCCTTGGAAAAGGCCGGCGAACCTCGTGCGGTAGACGACAACCCGCGGACGGTAGGAAGGTTTTTTATCGATGCCCGGATTCCGCCGGGCGAATCGCTCCTGGCGATCCGCCTCGGATTCGTAGCGGACGTTCCAATTTTCCTCGGAAATCGGCCTGCCGGTATCGGCAAAAACAGCGGAGACGATCTTCTCGCCGGACCGGGTGACGTGGGCCATCCGGCCATCGCCCCGGAGCACGACGGGCGCCACCGTTTCCGCATCCGGAGCGCCACCGATCATCTCGTCCGTCCGCGTGCCGTATTCGGCCTTGGAAATATTCGTCTCGCGGGGCACCACCCCGAGCCACTGGCCATAGGCGGCGAGCGTCGGCTTATCGAGGCCGAACTGTTCTTCCAGTTCCTCCATCTGTTCCTCGCTCATCCCGCCCTGCGAGCTGGCGGAACCGCCTTTTGATCCTTTCTGGGATTCCGCCGCCTGCTGGAGCATCCGGTCCATCGAACCGCCGGGGACGAAACGCGTGATGGTGAAGACCAGCAGCGTGATGCCGAGCAATGTCGGCGGAATCAGCAACAGACGTCTGAGAAAGTAACTTTTCACAATGGAAGCACGCGTGGGTTTTAGCCGTCCGCCGGGATCATGCAAGCAGAGGATCGGCCATTTCCGCTCATGGGAAAGCGATTTTTGAAAAATTGGCCTGCATTACGCATCGGCGGCGTCATGCTTCACCGCGTGATGTTTCGTAGTCTGCTGATAATTACATCCCCGTTCCTTTTTTTGCTCTGCTCCTGCCAAAAAGAGTCGCAGGTGGACAAGGCGACCCGCGAAGGAATCCTGCTGGTGGGCAATGCCAATGAGCCGAAAGGGCTCGATCCGCACATCGTTTCCGGCGTCATCGAGGCGAACATCCTGCGGGCCTTGTTCGAGGGGTTGATCGCCAGCGACCCTGCGAGCGACACCGCCACTCCCGGCGGGGCCGCGCTCGAAGTCACGCCGGACGCCACCGCCACCGTGTGGACCGCCAAGCTGCGGCCCGATGGAAAATGGTCGGACGGCGTGCAGGTGACCGCACAGGATTTCACCTTCGCCTACGAGCGCATGCTCACCCCGGAGCTGGGCGCGAAGTATGCCGAGATGCTGTATTTCATGAAGGGCGCGGAGGATTTCAACAAAGGAAAGACCACCGACTTCTCCACCGTCGGCGTGAAGGCGCTCGACGACCATACCCTGCAGATCTCGCTTCGCGGCCCCACTCCCTATTTCCGGGAAATCCTGAAGCACTACACCTGGACCGCCGTCCCGCGCCACGTCGTGCTGAAGTATGGCAAGATCGGCCAGCGCGGAAACGCGTGGACACGTCCGGAAAACATCGTCGGGAACGGGCCTTACAAGTTGAAGTCCTGGCGGCGCACCGACCATGTGGAGGTCGAGCGGAATCCCCACTATTGGGATGCGAAAAACGTCACACTCAACGGCGTCCGTTTCCTGCCGATCTCGAACACCTACACCGAGGGCCGCATGTTCCGCAACGGCCAGCTCCACACCACCTATACCGCCACTCCGGAAGTCGTGGACCTGATGAAAAAGGAGCATCCCGAGGAACTCCGTCAGGAACCCTATGTCGGCACCGCCTTCTTCCGGTTCAACACCCAGCGGAAACCCCTCGACGACATCCGCGTCCGCCAGGCGCTCAGCTACGCCACGGATCGCCAGGCCATTTGTGATAATGTCTTCCGGGGCTACAAGCCCGCCTATGCGCTGACCCCGCCGATGGGTGCGTACGACCCGCCCCACATCGCGGCATATGACAAGGCCAAGGCCCGGAAGCTTCTCGCCGATGCCGGTTATCCCGGAGGCAAGGGATTTCCCCGCCTGAAAATCCTCATCGCCAGTCGTGAAACCGCCGCCACCCTCGCCCAGGCGACCCAGGCCATGTGGCGGGACATACTCGGCATCGAGGTCGAGATCGAGAACAAGGAATGGAACGCCTACCTCGTCGCCACCCAGGAAGGTGACTACGATATTTCCTACGGTGGATGGATCGGGGATTATCTGGATCCTCTCACTTTCGTGGAAATGTGGACCCCGGGAAATGGTAACAACAACACGGGTTGGGCGAATGATGATTTCGTGAAACTCCTCCAGGAGTCCTATCAGGATTCGGACAGCGGCCACCGCTTCGCTCTCCTTCACAAGGCCGAGTCCCTGCTCATCGAGGAGGCTCCGATCCTCGTCATCGCCTGGCAGGCTCGGAACTACCTGCTCCACCCGTCCGTCGAGGGGTGGAATCCGTTGCTGCTTTCCAACAACCCCTATCAATATCTCCGCCTCGTTCCAGGCCGCTGATTTCCTCCGCCATGATCCGTCTCATTCTCAACCGCCTCGGCCAAGGAGTCGTCACGCTCTTCGTGCTTGTGACCATCACGTTTTTCCTTGTCCGTGCCATGCCCGGCAGCCCCTACACCGAGGAGAAGGCCATCCCCGAACACATCCTGGAACGGATGAAAGCCTATACCGGCCTGGATCAGCCGCTTCCCGTACAGTATTTCCGCTATTTGAAAAACGTAGTCATCCACCAGGATCTTGGCGATTTGATCAAAAAAGATGGAGTCAAGGTTTCGGAAATCATCTCGGAGTCGTTTCCCGTTTCCCTGGGCCTCGGAGTCATGTCCATCGGCATCGCCCTGATGGTCGGCATCCCGGCGGGAGTGATCGCGGCGGTGAGAAAGAACACCATCATCGACTTCTCCTCGCTCGCCGCCGCCATGGTCGGCATCTGTTTGCCCAGTTTCGTCATCGGCCCGTTGCTGGCCGTGACGGCGGGACTTGAACTGAGATGGTTCAATGTCGCGGGTTGGTCATCCCCCACGGACTGGGTCCTGCCCGCCGTCACCCTGGGCCTCATCAATGCCGCCTATCTCGCCCGGCTCGCGCGTGGCGGGATGCTGGACGTGCTTTCCCAAGACTACATCCGCACCGCGAGGGCGAAAGGAGCGCCGGGTTTCCGCATCGTCATCCGCCACGCCCTGCGCGGCGGTCTCATCCCTGCGGTCGCTTTCATCGGTCCCGCCTTCGCCGGCATGATCTCCGGTTCCTTCGTCATCGAGACGATTTTCCAGGTCCCGGGAATGGGTCAGCACTTCGTCAACGCCGCGACCGACCGCGAGTTTTTCCTGATCCAGGGTCTCGTCCTGTTCTACGGGTTCCTCATCGTTGGAGCGAATCTTTTGGCGGACCTCGCACAGATCGCGCTGAACCCGCGGCTCAGGAAGGCATGAACGGTCTGGTGGGAATTGAAGGGACCATCCCCTCATCCCGCGTTCCAGCCCTTCGTCCGCATCTCCCGCTTCACTCAATTTTCCCAACCATCCACTCCCAACTTTCTTCCCATGGAAAAAGGCACCTCTCTCTGGAAAGACGCCTGGCATCGCCTGGCGCACAATCGCGCGGCCATCGTCAGCCTCGGCGTCCTCATTGTCATCCTGCTGCTTTGTTTCATCGGCCCGCTCATGCCGTTCGTGAAAAGCCCGACGGCGATCAACCTGGCGAATTCCACCGCCGGTCCATCCGCAGCACATTGGTTCGGCACTGACCAACTCGGCCGCGATCTCTTCTCGCGAGTGCTTTACGGGGGGCAGGTTTCGCTGTTGGTCGGCATTGTCGCCACCGCCGTCGCCGTGTTCATCGGGGTCATCTACGGAGCCGTCGCCGGGTATGCGGGAGGAAAGATCGACGATCTTCTCATGCGTTTCGTCGATATTCTGTTCGCCCTGCCTTTCCTCGTGCTGGTCATTCTTTTCGCACTTGTGGTCGACAAGCCCGCCTCCGAGTTCACCGAGTGGGTCATCAAAACCACCGGCTTCGAGCGGGACCGGGTGGCCCCCATCACCACGCTCATTCCGCTTTTCATCGCCATCGGTTCCATCGGCTGGCTCACCATCGCCCGCATCGTGAGGGCGCAGGTCATGGCATTCAAGAAACAGGAATTTGTGGAAGCGGCGGTTTCGCTGGGTCTCAGCCGCACCCGCATCCTGTTCCGCCACATCCTGCCGAACGTCATCGGCCCCATCATCATCTACACCACGCTCGCGGTGCCGGGCATCATGCTGTTGGAAAGCGTGCTCTCGTTCCTCGGCCTCGGCGTGAAGCCGCCGAACAGCTCATGGGGCATCCTCATCAAGGAAGGTGCCGACCGCATGGAAATCAGCTGGCTCATGTTGTTTTTCCCCTCCCTCTTCTTCGCCAGCACGCTCTTCGCCCTGAACTTTCTGGGCGACGGCCTGCGCGACGCGCTCGATCCGAAGTCCGCGAAAGATTAGTCCGTTCCACGCGCGATCACCCGCAAACTCTTCAGCATGCCCGCGCGTTGTCGCGCAGGTAGCGGCGGATGAGCCCCCGGATGTCATCCGGACTCACCGGCTTCACCAGATGCTGGTCGAATCCGGCCGCCGCGGTGCTGCGCCGGTCGTCATCCGTTCCCCATCCGCTGAGCGCGACGATGGCCACGGCCTTGTCCGTCATGCGGATGATGCGCGCGGCATCCAGTCCGTTCATGCGGGGCATGCCCAGATCCATGCAGATCAGATCCGGCTGGAAGGTTTTCGCAAGCTCCACGGCTTCGATGCCGTCGTAGGCGGTGGCGCACAGCAATCCCTCCATCTCGAAGAACATCGTGAGGATGTCCGCGGCGCTTTTTCCGTCATCCACCACCAGCACCCTGGGTTTTTCCGTGGCAGGCGGGGCGGGAGAGTCCACCGTGTGGGTGGCGGATTCGCCGGCGTCCGATCCGGAGGAGATGACGATGGGGAGCAGCGCCGTGAAATCGCTTCCCCGGCCTTCGCCCTCGCTGGTGGCGTGGATCACCCCGCCATGCATTTCGATGATGGATCGCACCAGCGTGAGGCCGATACCCAAACCTCCTTCCGCAAGGCTGGAGCCTTGTTCGAAGAGATCGAACACCCGGGAAAGCTCTTCCTTGGGAATGCCCCGGCCATTGTCCTTCACCGTGATCCGCAGCATCTCTTCCTGCTCGACCCGGATTTCCAACCGGATCCTGCCCCGCTTGGGCGTGAACTTCACCGCGTTCGACAGCAGGTTGGAAACCACCTGTGCCAGACGGTGGGAGTCCGCCTCGATGATGATCCTCCCGCGTGGCATGTCGGTGACCAACTCCTGTTCGCGGGCGTCCATGGAGGGGGCGACGGTCTCGCAGGCGCTGTTGATCACGTCCTGCAGAACGACCTTGGAACGTTTGAGCATCACCTTGCCCGTCGAAATGCGGGACATGTCCAGCAGGTCGTCGATCAGGTGCACCATCTGGTCGACCTGGCGTTTCAGGGTCCCGGCGATGCCCCGCACCATCGTTTGGTCCGCGGGAGAATGCGCGATGACATCCACTCCCATCAGGATGGGAGCCAGGGGATTCCGCAGCTCGTGGGCCAGCGTCGCGAGGAACAGGTCCTTACGTCGGTCGGTTTCCTGCAGTTCCATAACCTGCCGTTTTTCCGACAAATCGCGCGTGATCTTGGCGAATCCCCGCAAGTTGCCGCCGCTGTCGTGGAGCGCGGTGATGATCACGTTTCCCCAGAACCGTGAACCGTCCTTCCGGATCCGCCACCCCTCGTCCTCGGTGCGTCCGTCCTCGATGGCGCGCCGCAGCAGCCGTTCGGGGAGTTGCGCCTCGCGCGCGTCCTGCGGATAGAAGGTGGAAAAGTGTCTGCCGATGATCTCATGCTGTTCATAGCCCTTGATCCTCCGAGCGCCCTGGTTCCAGGTCACCACGCGTCCGTCCACATCCAGCATCAGGATCGCGTAGTCCTGCACGCATTCGAGGAACAACCGGAAGCGCTCGTCGCTCTGGCGGAGGGATTCCATCGCCAGCATGCGCTCGGTGAGATCGCGAGTGATCTTGAGGAATCCTTCCAGCTCACCGTTGATTCCACGAATCGCCGTGATGGTGACATTCGCCCAGAAGCGTTCGCCGTCCTTGCGGTAACGCCACCCCTCATCGGACACCCTGCCGTTCCGCGCCGCGACCTCCAGCTCCTTTTCCGGCAATCCCGCCGCCTGATCCTCCGCCGAGTAGAAGCACCGGAAATGTTTTCCGATGATTTCAGGAGCTTGATAAAGCTTGGTGCGTTCCGCGCCCAGATTCCAATCCTGAATGTACCCTCCGACGTTCAGGGTGAAAATCGCATAATCCTCCACCGATGCCACAAGATAGTCGAAATTGTCCCGCTTTGCCTTCATTCCCACTGAATGCCCGGACCGGCTGTCAGAGGGAATGGAATCATCGCTGGGGGGCGCTGCAGGCATTCATCCATCTAGTCTTAAATCCAAAATCCGTCAATCGGCGAGCAAGGTCGGGTGGTCCAAAATACCCCTTACATCCTGCGACTGGAAGCGGCCTGGCAACCGTATATCGCTCGCTCGGGGATGTTGTCCGGAGTCACCCGTGTGGAGTCAAAACACAATCGAGGTTTGTTGGCTGCAAAGTGGGGTGGAGCTGTTTGAGACTTTCGATTTTCGAGTGCGGGACGGAGGTCATCTTGGGGTCGGGAGGCCGGAAAACCGGACACTCCTTGAAATTTACGATTTGCAAGACGGCTTCCAGGGACTTCAATCCCCGCCCCGTCCCATGAGCCACCCAACCTTCCGCATTGCCATTGGAGCCGATCACGGCGCCGTCGATCTCAAAAACGCCGTTGTCGCACACCTCAAGACTCTCGGTCACGAAGTCACGGATTACGGCACGGAAGGTTCGCAATCCGTTGACTATGCGGATTATGCGAATCTCGTCGCCCGCACGGTGGCGGATGGAACTTCGGACTTCGGCATCCTTGCCTGCACATCCGGCGTGGGCATGAGCATCGCGGCGAACCGCCACCGCCACGTCCGTGCGGCGAACGTCCGCAGCGTCGAGGAAGCCACCATTACCCGCCAGCACAATGACTCCAACGTCCTTTGTCTGGCCGGAAAATACACCGACGCCTCTACCGGAATCGCCATGGCGGAAGCATTTCTTTCCACCGCCTTCGAAGGTGGCCGTCACGAGTCCCGTGTCTGCAAGTCTTCCGGCAGCCGCATCGCCGAGACCGACCCGGCGGTCTACGCCGCCATCGTGGCCGAGGAACAGCGCCAGCGGAACAACATCGAGCTGATCGCATCGGAAAACTTCGCCTCACCCGCCGTCATGGAGGCGCAGGGCTCGCTGCTTACCAACAAATACGCGGAAGGCTATCCCGGCAAGCGCTGGTATGGCGGCTGCGAAAACGTGGACGTCATCGAGCAACTCGCCATCGACCGTGCCAAGCAGCTTTTCGGTGCGGAACACGCGAACGTCCAGCCGCACTCCGGTTCGCAGGCGAACACCGCCGTCTATTTCTCCGTCCTCAAGCCGGGCGACAAGATCTTCACCATGGACCTCGCCCATGGCGGTCACCTGACCCACGGGCACAAGGCGAATTTCTCGGGTCGCTTCTATGACGTCACCCACTACGGCGTGAGCAAGGACGACGAGCGCATCGACTACGCGGAACTGGAAAAAACGGCCCGCGAACTCAAGCCCGCCCTCATCACCGTGGGTGCCTCCGCCTACTCGCGCGTGATCGATTTCGAGCGCATGGGCAAGCTGGCCCGTGAAATCGGCGCCTACCTTTTTGTCGATATGGCGCACATCGCGGGCCTTGTCGCCGCCGGAGTCCATCCGAACCCCGTCCCGCACGCGGACTTCGTCACCTCCACCACCCACAAGTCCCTGCGCGGACCACGCGGCGGCATCATCCTCTGCAAGGAGGAGTTCGCGAAGAAGATCGATTCCCAGGTTTTCCCCGGCATCCAGGGCGGTCCGCTCATGCACGTCATCGCCGCCAAGGCCGTGTGTTTCGGCGAGGCGCTCAAGCCGGAGTTCAAGGAATACTCTGAACAGATCGTCAAGAATGCCCAGGCGATTTCCGCCCGTCTCACGCAACACGGCTTCCGCGTCGTCTCCGGCGGCACGGACAACCACGTGATGCTCGTGGACCTGCGGAACAAGAACCTCAACGGCACGGAAGCCTCCCACGCCCTCGACGAGGCCGGCATCACGGTGAACAAGAACGGCATCCCGTTCGACACCGGCAGCCCGATGAAGCCAAGCGGCATCCGCATCGGCACGCCCGCCGTCACCACCCGCGGCATGAAGGAAGCCGACGTCGAGCAGGTCGCGGATTTCATCGCCGAGGCCCTGGCCGACCACACGAATGTGGCGAAGCTCCACGCCATCCGCGAACGGGTCTTCGCCTTCAATCGCGCGTTCCCGCTGCCTTGGTAAGACTGGGGAGGCCTCGCAATCGGCCTGCGGACTGACATCCAGGCGGGGCATTTCCCATTCTTCGGATTTTTCAAGCCGTTGCACGCCAGGTGCCTCCGGCTTGTCTGCCGCGGTATCGGAGGTTTTTTTTGCACATCTCGTGTCGGAAAGCCCGCCAAGTCCACCATCCGGCGCATGATCGGAATGAACCGTATTTCACCTTCTACCCCGAATTTGGCTTTGCCACGGGGGGCGGGTTTGCAGAAACTCCGCCCAACTTCATGAGCAATCCTTTCCGCGAAGATCTCGTTTCCCGTTCCCGCGCAGAACCTTGCAGTATCGTCATCTTTGGTGCCACCGGAGACCTGACGCACCGCAAGCTCATTCCGGCGTTGTACAATCTGGCCGTTGATGGTGAGCTGCCTACGGGGGTGAAGATCATCGGATTCGCACGTCGTGAGAAGGCTGATGAAGAGTTCCGCACCGGACTCGAGGAGCTGAACAAGAAGGTTTCCCGCTCCGGACAGGACGAGGCGATCTGGCGTCCGTTCATCCAAACCGTTTCCTACCACACCTCGGAGTTCACGGACGCGGCGGGATACAAGAGTCTCGCCGACAAGCTCGACGCCATTGATGCCGAACGGGGAGGGAAAGGGAACCGCCTGTTCTACGTCGCTTCCGCACCGGAGTTTTTCGATGAAATCCTCATCAACCTGAAAAACGCCGGACTGAACGAGGCCAAGCCCGGCTGCTGGTCGCGCGTCATCGTGGAGAAGCCTTTCGGTACGGATCTGGCCACGGCAAAGCATCTGAACCAGGTGGTGAACGACACGTTCCACGAGAGCGACACCTACCGGATCGACCATTATCTCGGCAAGGAGACCGCGCAGAACCTGATGGTCTTGCGTTTCGCGAACTCCATTTTCGAACCTCTCTGGAACAGCAAGTACATCAGCCACATCCAGATCACCTGTGCGGAGAATCTCGGCATGGAAGGCGGACGCGGCGGATACTATGAGAAATCCGGCGCGCTGCGTGACATGGTGCAGAACCACCTGCTCCAGCTCCTCAGCCTCGTTGCCATGGAACCGCCGACGGATCTCTCGGCAGACGGCGTGCGTGACGAGAAGGTGAAGGTCATCCGCTCGCTCCGTCAGTGGGATACGCCGGAAAAGGTCGCGAAAAACGTCGTCCGCGCGCAATATACCGCAGGTCACATCGATGGCAACTCGGTGCCCGGTTACCGGGAAGAGGACCGCGTTTCTCCCGAGTCCGACACGGAAGCCTATGTGGCGGTTCGCCTGCTCATCGACACCTGGCGCTGGAGCGGGGTGCCGTTCTACATCCGCATGGGCAAGCGCCTGCCGAAGAAGTCCACGGAGATTTCCGTGCATTTCAAGGACGCGCCCTGCGTGCTTTTCAACGCCACCTGTGGCGGCGTACCGGGCGGGAACGTGCTCGTCATCCGCATCCAGCCGGACGAGGGCATCTCGTTGCGCATGGTTTCGAAGATCCCGGGCACCAGCCTGCGTCTGGAGCCGGTGAAAATGGATTTCCACTACTCGACCAGCTTCGGCAAGGGCAGCCCGGAAGCCTACGAACGGCTCCTGCTGGATGCCATCGCCGGCGATGCCACGCTCTTCGCCCGCCGCGACGAGGTGGAGGAGGCATGGAAATTCATCGACCACATCGAGCACGCCTGGCACCAGTCGGCCACGCCGCCGCCGATGGCCGAGTTCGTCGCCGGATCGTGGGGACCACGTGAGGCGGACCAGCTTCTCCAGCAGGACGGAAACCAGTGGCGCCGTCTTTGAAACAGCCCGAACCTGACAATTCCATGGCCGTTGCAACCATCCCCGCTGTTTGCCCTGAATTGGGCATCGAAGTTCCCGTCGCCGCCATCGACCGCGAGTTGCGGAAGCTTTGGGAGCAGGACGACGCGCGGACGAACGCCTCCCTGATGAACCTTGTGGTGTATTCGGAAAAGAAGGGCGCGCTCATCGAGAATTCCGAGATCATCCGCAATCTCACCCGCGAGCATGCCTGCCGCGCGATCTTGGTCGGCATCGATCGCGACGAGCCGGAACCGAGCCTGCGCGCGTGGATCACCGCGCATTGCCATCTGGCGGACGGGCGGAAATCCGTGTGCTGCGAGCAGATCGCGTTTCATCTGACGGGCCGTGTCACCGGCCGTTTCCGTAACACGGTGTTCTCCCATCTGAACTCGGACCTGCCGCTCATCTTCTGGTGGCAGGGCGAGCTTTCTGAGATCCTAACGGAGCGGCTGGTCAGTGTGATGGACCGCTTCATCATCGACAGCTCGGTTTGGGAAAATCCCGGCACCTCCTTCGCAATGATCGAGGAACGCTCGCAGGCGAATCCCGAGCTGGTCATCCAGGACCATGCATGGACGCGCTCATGGCAGTTCCGCGTGGGCATCGCCAGCCTGTTCGACGATCCCGCCGCGCAGGAAGCGTTGCCGGAGATCCAAAGCATCGAGATTTCCTATCATCCGGACCACCGCAACACGGCGCTCCAGTTGCTCGCATGGCTTACCGTGCAGGCAGGCTGGAGGGACGCGGAAAACGGCGAACCCTTCGCTCTCCAATCCGCTTCCGGCTCGCTCATCTCCGTGAGCCTGGCAACCGATGACTCGGGGCCGCCGCTCACGGCGGTGACCATCCGCGCCCCGCAGACCACCGTAAGCGTCAGCCAGGCGGCGGAAGCCTCCCATGTCGAGCGGCGGGTGGAAACCTCCACCTATCACGCCGTTTCCCTCTCGCCGGTCGACCCCGCCAGCCCGGCGGACCTTGTCGGAGTCCAACTCTCGCGTGGTGGGAAAAATTCACTCTATCAGAAGATTCTTCCGCGTTTCAGAGCGTTGTTGGAAGTTTGAAAAAAATGCGCTCCCCCCTTCTCTACGAATCCCATTGTCATACGCCGCTGTGCAAGCACGCCTACGGTGAGCCGGATGAATACGCCGCCGTGGCGCTGGCGCGTGGGTTCAAAGGCATCACCTTCACCTGTCACTGTCCTTTGCCGGATGGTTTCTCCTCCAGCGTGCGGATGGACCCGGAGCAGTATGACGACTACGTGGCGCTCATCGCCAGAACACGGGAGAACTTCGCGGGGAAACTGGATGTCCGGCTGGGCTTGGAAAGCGACTACTATCCCGGCGTGGAGCCGTGGTTGGAGAAACTGCATGCCCGGGTGCCTTTGAGCCATGTGCTCGGTTCGGTCCACTATCAGGTCAAGGACTACCGGAAAATCTATTACAAGGATGATGTCCGCGCGTATCAGGAGCTCTATTACGAGCACCTCGCCGAATCCGCGGAAACCGGGCTGTACGACACGCTGGCCCATCCGGATCTGATCAAAAACGAATCCCCGCGTGACTGGGATTTTCCGCGGATCCAGCCATTCATCGAGCGGTCGCTGGACCGCATCGCCGCGACCGGAGTCGCGATGGAACTGAACACCAGCGGGGTGAACAAGGCCCTTCCGGAGATGAATCCATCGCCTTCGCAGCTCCGCCTCATGTGCGAGCGCGGCATCCCCGTCGTCATCGGCGCGGACGCCCACGTGCCCGAGCGGGTGGGGGATGGCTATTTCACCGCGCTGAAATTGCTGGAGGCCGTCGGCTACACCGAGGTGAGTTACTTCATCGACCGCCAGCGGCAGAGCGTGCCGATCCAGGCGGCCATGGAGTCCTTGCGAGTGGTATGACGCTCAAGCATGTCTTGTAAAAGGATTCGTGACAGAATCCACCAGAGTTACGAAAGGACTCCATGAGCGGAAACGAGGCCGGAGGGAACTCCGCCAGGATGAGCACCGTGTTCCCACCAAACCATCATTCCATTCCATGTCTCTTCACGAATGCCTCTCTACCGGCAGCGTCCGTTTTCGGCCAGCTGTAGTAAAGTTGCTTTAGTGTCGAGTCACGATACTCTCCGTCTGGAATCGTCATCGCCCATTGTTCCGCCGCTTGAGGCTGATACCTGACGATCATCTCGGCATAGGCCCGGACGGCGATGTTTTTCATCGGTCCCGCGGGTGTTGATGCCAGCCATTCCCCTACGTTCCGATAGTCATCGGTTGTCCAATTGTTCACCCAGAAACGCGTCCGCTCTTTGGAGGCTTCGAGGGGAAGTTTGGTCCAAGAGTATTCAAGCCACATGCCCACCTCGTCAGGGATGACACACGCATAATAATAAGAACCGATACAATCGGAGATTTCTCCGGGTGTCAGTCTGGCGGACTCGAACCAATTCTTCAACTCATTGAGATTACCATTGCGATATGTGTGTGCGATGCTCTTGAGCATCGAATTCGAAAGGTTTTTCCGCAGCGTTTCGTCAGCGAGGCTCGCGCAATAATCGCGAAGCGCCACAACCATCTCCAGCTTTTGTTGGGTCGTCTGGAGATCCTGGACCATCTCTCCGAAAATTTTTTCGGAGGGCCGGACGTCCAGTTCATCAAAAAGTTGAAAGGCTTGCCTGGGATTTTTCCGCGCGGTCATTCTGATCAACGCGTTTTTTGACTGCTCGCCGTTGAAGTCGATCGGTCCGCCGCTGTTTTTCCGGATCCAGCGGGCCGCTCCCATGGGGTCGATATCAGACAACTGAAAAAACGCTCCATACAGGATCTCCTCCGATCGCCTGTCATCCTTGAACAAGGGAGCTGTGAAATTCAGCATGTCGAGCGAGGAGAGGGGGGCTTTCAACGCCAGGAACTGATGTGCCGCCAATATGATTTTCTGTCGGATCGCTTTCGATATTTCCGGCTCCTCCAGGATCTTCGAAATCAATGATTTCAAGCTTTCGGAATCAAGTGATTCCAGTGGTTCCCAAAGAGGGAGCATGAACTCGTCAAGCTGCTCGAAAGATGGACTGTCCTGCTTCCCCAGTGCTTTCATCCTGCTTTGGAAATCGAAGCAGCTGATGACCAACAATCTGACGGTTTCCTTACCGTCCTGTCGCGGGCGTTTGGTGTCCTGGTTCCGGCTCCCCGGCTGGCTGGCTGCAGCCATCTCCCGCTTGTGGACCTCTGTGGTGAGCTTGCCGAGGTTTTCGCGGGCCGCCTTGAGGCGGTGGTGGTTCAGCCATCCCAGGGAGAAGGCGATGGAAAGGATGGCGGCGGTGAGATAGACAGGTGCTCTCATGGTCCGATGGGTGACTATTTGAATCTCTCCAAGATCGACTCGCGCTGGGTTTTGTCGGTGATCTTCTCAGCAAGTTTTCTACAAATCATCCGATTTGGTTCGTCCTTGGGATAAGCGGTGTCCAAAAAGTGAAACAGGATCGATTCGCCGTCCCCGGATTCGTAATATTGGTTGATCAGCTCGAGAGCTTCGGGAAACTTCATTTGAAAGTTTTCTTGGAATGAAGCCAGTCCGAGGGTGTAGCCCGTGACTTCCCCCAGCTGTTGGGGAGCTTCGCTGGATACCCAGGCCCTGATCGCATCCACATCATCCGGCTTGAGCATGCGTTGCATCATGATGTGGAGCGACACGCCGCCGATGACCTGCCTGACTGCGGCAGCCCTCTCGGTGGAGGTGGCTTCGATCTGGTCGAAATATTCGGAAACTTTGGAGCAGTCGTCTCCCTCCGCCCGGGCGCTTGCCTGCAGGGACAACGCGTAGTTGCATTCAGACTCGGACAGTCCTTCCCGAGCCAGCCGGGCGAATGCGAGAGGGTCGATCTCTTTCGTCGTGGTATCGATCGACTGGATGGCCCTTTTCCTATCTTCTTCACCGAGGGTTGCGGCGCGGGTTTTGGCCGCGGCCGGGTCTGAGCGCAACAAAGCAGAGATCACATAGGTTTCAAAGAAAGCTCTGGACCCGCCGCTTCCATCGAGCTTTTTGGAGGTAAGGCGTCCGGCGGCGATTTGTTCGTCCAACCATAGGATGGCACGCGCCTGATCCTTTTTAATCCAATTTCCGAACGCCATGCGTAACATTCTTCCCGAGTTGTCGTCCTTCCCGATTTGATCTCCGAAATTCACCAACACCGCTTCCGGATCGATCTCGACGAGTCTCGGGTGAAGCTTGTTCTCCAGAGTCGATCGATCAGCATTGGTGAAATTGAGGGAGTTGACCTCTCGGATGGACCGGGTCAATTCTTCGACTGACATGGAGGCCACCCGTTTCTCAAATTGTTTGAGTATGACCTCATCGTTGAGACGGCTGACCAGTTCCTTCCAATCGATCGGCGACCTTTCATCGGCTGATGAAAGGCGGGTGCTCGATCTGGCGACTTTTTCCATATTCATTGCGAGCCTGTCCCGCATGAGGCTGCCCTGGTGCTCCACATCGGCAATGGAATGCCGTTGATATTCAATCAGGAGGGCGGCCCCGATCAGTGATGCGAGCGGAGCAATGATTGATGTGGTTTTCATCGCGGTGGTTGTAATGAGGGTGATGAATCCGATTGCCGGGACCGTGCTCGTGGTGGTGGCGACGATGGCTTTGCTGGCCAGTTTGGAAATCAAGGGAGCCGCCGCTTGTGAGTCCGTGGCGAATCCAGCGAGCATCGCCGCAGCCAATGAGCCGCCCGTCACACACCCGCGTCTGGCAAGTTTTCCACGCAGGCGTCCGGTTGCCCGGTCGATGCGTTTTTGGGCGGCGTCGGTGGCGATGCCCAGGGTGGTGGCGATTTCACGGACGGTGAGGGATCGGTAGAATCTCAGCAACAGGGCTTCGCGGTCTTTTTTAGACAGGGAGGCGAGGGCGTCATCAAGCACGGGTTGCATTTCTTTCCAGATCTCGTCCTGCGAGTGGGAGGGTCCGGTTTCCATGGAGGTTTGGAAAAGTTGGCGTTTTCGGTTTTCCCGCTGGGATTTGCGGATCAGGTTCTTTGCCTGCATCAGGGCGGTGGTGTGCAGCCAGCCACCGAGGGAGGCGCAGGTGGTGAGGGATTTCGCCTTCCGTGCCAGCGTGATGAAGGTCAGTTGGGAAACCTCGCCTGCCATCGAGTCGTCGCCGCACGTCCTCCTCGCGGTCGCGTGGACCAAGCCGGCGTAGCGGGCGACGAGCGCGTTGAACGCGGCTTCCCGCCGCTGGCCCAGCCATTCTTTGAGCAGTTCCGGATCGGATGGCGTGGTCTGTCCCATATTTTGAAATAGAGTGTCATGCTCCTTCGGAAGGCGGACAAAAAAAATGGAGAAATTCAAAGCGCCGGTATGGGACGTCCGCTTGTCCTTACGGACGGGGAGGTTGCGAAAATGATGCTGGCGGACGGGTGATGGGCGGCCGATCTTTCCGGAGGAGATCCATCATGGTGTTTTCTGATCCGAGGCCGCGATTTGCCAATTTTTTCGAACGTGAGTCGCTGAGGCCGGACTTCGATCGGGCGATCCGTTCGATGATCGCTTTTCTCATCCCGCTCATCGCGGCTCAGGCGGGGTGGCTGCGCATCGATCCGGTGCACGCGTGCATCACCGCGCAGACGATCGCGATGGTGGACGTGCGCGGAGCCTATTCGTTGCGGCTGGGTTTGCTTCTGAGCATGACGGCGGTGCTGACGCTCTCCGTATTGCTCGGGCGCCTGGGAGCGGACAGCCTGGCCATCGCGCTGCCGGCCACGGCGCTGGTCGTGATGGGCGGTGGAGTGTGGCGGCATCTGAGCTCGGACTATGGCCCGGGTCTGGCGGTCTCGAGCGGGTTGTTGTTTTTCGTCTCACTCGCACCGGACGCTCCGACGGCACAGGCCCACCACCCCGCGTTGGCAACGTTCTGCGGCGGGTTGCTGGGGGTGATGCTGCAGGTTTCGCTGTGGCCGATCCATCCCCAGCATCCGCTGCGACGGACGGTGGGGGACAGTTGGATCGCGCTGGCGGAATTGCTGGAGGTGATGTCTCCCGAGACGCGGGGCGACGCACAAACGATCCGGGACAGGGAAATCACCCTGCGTGCCTCGCTGAACGATGCCCAAGCGACCTTGCACGCGTCCAAGCGCCATTCCGGCAAGGTGCTGCGGCATCTGGAACTGCTGAACCTGGCTGCGGCGCGGCTTTCCTTGCGGATCATCGCGTTCCGGACGGCCCTGGAAAACTTCGAGAAATGTCCGGGACATGCCTCGTTCGAGGCGGGACTGACCCCTGTCCTGTCATCGCTGGCGAACACCGCCCGGACCGTCGCGCTTGCGGTGGTTTCCGGACAACCGTCCTACTGGGAGTCGTTCGAAGTGCGGATGAAACGTCTGGAAACCTTGCTTGCCGTCGCGCGGACGCGGGTGGCTTCTCAATTCGGCGATTCGACGGCCAGCTCCCAACTGGTTGAAATCCTGAGCCAGATCGAGGAGCAACTGCCGATCGTGCGGGAGGCTCTGCAGGCGACCTTGGAGCGTACGACGCTGGAGCGGGCGGCGTTTTCACTGGAGCTTTTCGACCTCGGCACGCTGACCTTGCGACCGCTCGGAGCGATTCTGAATTTTTCAAAACGCCTCGAACCCGCGTTGGTCCGGCACACGGTCCGGGCGATCCTGCTGAGCATCATCGGTGTGGTTTTTTTCAAGTGGAGCGGATTCCCGCATGGTTACTGGCTGCCGTTCACGATGCTGGTCGTGTTGCAGCCGGACTTCGGTTCCACGCGGGAAAAAGCCGCGCAACGGGTTCTCGGCACGCTTGCAGGAGGTCTCATCGCCAGCAGCCTGCTGTGGCTTCATCCACCGCTTCCGGTGTTGTTCGTGGCCATCGGCATCACGATCTTCGCTTTCGGGTATTTCGTGAAACGGAACTACGCCGTGGCCGTGGTATTCATCACCCTGATGGTGGTGCTGCTCACGGAGTCCCATCACCCGGTCACCCTGGCATTCACCCTCGAGCGGATGGGCAGCACTTTTGCAGGCGGATTCCTATCGTTGGTCGCCGCGCTGATCTTCTGGCCCGAATGGGAGCGTGACCGGTTTCCGGGCATTCTGGCGAAGTCGATGGAATCGAATTTCGCCTACCTCAGCCTCATCGCCTTCCGTCTCAAGGATGGTGGTCCGGATGATGATGAGCTCCACCAGGCGCGCCAGGCCGTGGAGAACGCCAACAGCGAGGCTTTTTCCTCACTGAAACGCATGAACGGCGATCCGAAAAACCGCCGCGACGGACTCCGCCAGGCCGCCGCCCTTGCGAATGGAAACCAGCGCATCACCAATGCCCTTACCGTGATCGCCCTCCATCTGAACGATCAGAAAACGCGCCATCCCGAGATGCTCGCCCATTTCACCCTCATGGCGGACGCCGCGTTCCAGGCGCTCATCGAGACGGAAACAACGGGCAAACCCTCCGTCCGGATCGACTCCGCCGCAGAGGAGTTGAAAAATTTCCATCTGCCGGAAATCGAACCCGACCACCTCGATGGCGAGCGTTTCCGCGAACCTTGGACTTATCCCCAGCTCGTCCGGATCGTCACCGAACTGGACGCGATGCTGCTCATCGCCCGGTCCACGGGCCCGGCGTGAGGGTCATGTCAGACGTAGGGCCTCACCGGCACGCCGCGCTCGGCGAAGTGTTGTTTCGCCTCGGCGATCGTGTGCTTCTTGAAGTGGAAAATGCTGGCTGCCAGCACCGCGTCCGCCTTGCCGGCGTCCAGCACGTCCACCATGTGGTCGAGATTTCCCGCGCCGCCGCTGGCGATGACCGGGATGCCGATGGCCGAGGAAACCGCGGCGGTCAGCTCGATGTCGTAGCCGGCCTGGGTGCCGTCCGAGTCCATGCTGGTGAGGAGGATCTCACCCGCACCACGCCGCCAGACCTCCTTGGCCCACTCGACGGCGTCGAGGCCGACCGGCTTGCGGCCGCCGTGGGTGTAGACACCCCATTTGCCGGGGCCTTCGCGTTTCGCGTCGATGGCGACGACGATGCACTGGCTGCCGAAGGCTTTCGCCCCGGCATCGACAAGCGATGGATTCGTCACGGCGGAAGTGTTCACGCCGACCTTGTCCGCGCCCGCGAGCAACATTTCCCGCATGTTCTCCACACTGCGGATGCCGCCCCCCACGGTGAGCGGGATGAAACATTTTTCCGCCGTGCGGCGGACGACGTCCACCATCGTGTTGCGGTTGTCGGAGGACGCGGTGATGTCGAGAAAGACGAGTTCGTCAGCCTGCTGGAGATTGTAGGCGATGGCGCATTCCACCGGATCACCGGCGTCGATGAGGTCCACAAAGTTCACGCCTTTGACCACGCGGCCATCGGTCACGTCCAGGCAGGGGATGATTCGTTTCGCAAGCACGCGGGAACCATGGCAAGCCAGCACGGTGAGGCAAGTAAAACGCCGGGCTTTGTCATTTCTGCCGTTTCAGATCCTCACGCAACAGGGTGAGGAACCGCAGCAGCGCCGGGTTGGTGTCGCCCGCGTTCCATGCCGCGCTCACCGACCATGCGGCTTCCTTGTCCTTCAGCCGGTGCAGCCTCATGCCTTCGAAGCGGGCGCTCCAGAAGGATTCGGGAATGATCGCGACGCCCAATCCGGCCCGGACCAGCGCGATCGCGGTCATGAATTCCGGCACCTGCTGGATGACCCTGGGCTGGAAGCCGTGCTTCGCGCAAAGCTGGAGCATGTGGGTGCGGAATCCCGGCGAACGCTCTTCGGAAATGGCGACGAATGGTTCGTTCCGGCAATCCGCGAGTTTCAGGTTCGCGGGAAGAGAGGAGAGCGAGGATGAGACCAAGGCCAGCCGGTCCGTGACGGCGGGCAGGGTTTTGAGATCCTTGGACACCGGCAGCCGGACGAAACCAAGATCCAGTTTTCCGGAGGCCAGCGCCGCCAGTTGCTCCGCCGTGGACATGTCCTTCAGGCTCACATCGATCTCCGGGGCCATTTCACGCAACTTCACGATCAACCGGGGGACGAGCTCAAAGGTGTGGAATCCGAAACCGAGGTTGAGCTGCCCCGCCTCGCCGGTGGCCAGGCGCTGTCCCCGGTCAACCAGTTCGTCGAACGACTGCAGGGTGGTTTTCGCTTCCCGCAAGAACTGCGTTCCCAACGGGCTCAGCGCGGTTCCCTGTTTTCCCCGCACGAAAAGCCGTCCGCCGAGATCCTCCTCCATGCGGCGGATCTGCTTGGTGAGGGCCGGCTGGCTGAGGTTCAACAGCCGCGACGCCTTGCCGAAATTCAGCTGTCCGGCCAGGAGGACGAAGGATCGGAGTTCTCGGATGTCCATAACCAGAGGTTATCACATCGATGAAATAATGCCATTGGAAGAATTTCAACGGATGAGGGAGGATGAGCGCGTGAACGAAACCACCGCAGATGAGGCCGGTTTGTCCGCAGGATGCGGACCGGCTGTTTCCTCCAGGCCACGCATCGCCGCGTCATTGTTCTTCCTCGTGGACGGGATGATCTTCGGCACCTGGGCCACGTTGATTCCGTCGTTCAAATCGAAATTCGGGCTGACGGAGGCGGATCTCAGCATCGCGCTGCTCGGCATGGTCATCGGAGCCATCGTCTCGATGCCCGTTGCCGGACAATCCATCGCGCGCCGTGGCAGCCGGGCGAACCTGAACTTCCTCGCTCCCGGATTCTGCATCGCGCTCGTCCTGCTGGCCATCGCACCGGGTTTCCCGACATTTGTCGCCGCCGCGACCCTTTTCGGCGCGTTCAAGGGCGCGTTCGATGTTTCGGTGAACGCGCAGGGCATCGCGATCGAGAACTCGGTCGGCAAGCCCATCATCGCCACCTTCCAGGCGCTTTGGAGCATCGGCGGACTGCTTGCCGCGCTGGCGGTGGGTTTTGCCCTGAGACTGGGCGCGGGAGCGGTTCCGATCGCCCTGACCGTATCCGCCGCGATGATCCTGGTGGTCGTTTCCAGCGCGGGCAGCCTGTTGGCCGGGGACAAGGCGCCTTCCAAAACAGGAGGGGGATTCAAATTTCCCAACGGCAAATTGCTGAAAATCGGGATACTCGCTTGCATGGCCCTCTTCACCGAGGGGGTCATGATGGACTGGAGCGCTGTTTACAGCAGCACGGTGTCCGGGGCGGCACCATGGCTCGCGCCGATCGCATACGGGATTTTCTCGTGCTGCATGGCGGCGGGGAGGTTGTCGGGTGATCATCTCATCGGGCGCCACGGGCCGTTGAAGATCCTCAAGACCGGAGGCTGGCTCACGACCGCGGGCCTGGTGGTGATCATCGGCATCCATGAATGGCCGGCGACCTTCTTCGGTCTCGCGCTGGCGGGCTTCGGTCTGGCGAATCTGGTTCCCATCCTTCTTGGTGCGGGTGGCCGCGCCCATGAGGGCGGGGTGGGGCAAGGTGTCGCCGCCATTTCCATGATGGGCTATTTCGGCTTCCTCGCGGGGCCGCCGCTCATCGGTGGCATCAGCCACTTCATCGGATTGCCAGGGGCGTTCGTGGTCGTCATTCTTTTCTCAGCCTTCATCGCGCTCCGGGGAAACCTCCTGCTCGGCGCGCCACCAACCACCACCGAATCATGAACACACCCTCGCTTTCCGACACACTGGCCGATGCCCGCGGCATTCTCTTCGACATGGACGGAGTGCTCATCGATTCCGAACCGATCCATGAGAAAGCCATCATCGCGCTCACGGCCGAGCTGGGGGACGCGCTGGACGACGAAGCCATCCTGTATTCCTTCAAGGGCGCGCCCGAGAAAAGCATGGCGGCAAGGTTGCTGGAAATGTATCCCGGCCAGAAGCGGACGGCGGAGGAGATCATCCGCCGCAAGATCGAGCTGTTCGCGGAGATCTTCCATCACGTGACCTTGGTCGACGGGGCGATGGAATTCCTCGCGAAAAGCCACGCCGCCGGGCGCAGGCACGGGCTCACCACCTCGGCATCCCGCGCGACCCAGGGACAGGCGTTTGATACCTTCGGCTTCGGGAAATACTTCGATACCATCGTCACCGGTGAGGACATCACGCGCGGCAAGCCGGACCCCGAGCCGTATTTGCTCACGGCGGAAAGGCTCGGCCTGGAGACCAGGGATTGCATCGTCATCGAAGACTCCATCAATGGCGTGCTGTCGGGGAAAGCGGCGGGCTGCCGGGTCGTCGCCATCACCGGAACCTTCCCGGTGGAACAGCTGCTCCGCGCTGGTGCGGATTTCATCATCCACGGCTTCGACGAACTGAGTTGAGCCCGGGTGGAAAACAAAACGCCCGGCCGCGCGGAGCGGCCAGGCGTTCTGGTGAAATTTGGGAAATCAGACTGGAAATCAGTCGAGCTTCGGCTTCCCAACGCGGCGGACGGCACCGAAACGCTTTTGGAATTTGTCGATGCGTCCTTCGGTGTCCACGAACTGGGCGAGGCCGGTGAAGAACGGATGCGAGTCGGACGTGATGCCGATGGAGATGATGCTGTGTTCCACGCCATCGATGACTTCCTTCTTTTCGGAAGACTTGGTCGAGCGGCTGATGAAACGCTTGCCGGTGGTCATGTCAACGAAGACGACCGGATTGTATTTCGGATGAAGGTCCTTTTTCATGGGAAGTGGTGGTCCGGCACGTTACCGACGCGGCGGAAGGCGGAGAGTGGCTGAATTCGCCCACCTGTCAAGCCACTAGCTTCAGGGAAAATCACAAAATTGAAATAAATGAAATTTAATCCTTGCGTAATAAATTACGTGGTTTGGGATAGGCTCCCGTTTTTTTGAGTCGCTTTTGTCACAGGAGGGTGTATCATCGCGTCGTTATGGCAATTACCACGAAACGTACCCGCTTCTCACGCCGTCTTCCAGACCACGTTACCGACGAGCTCTGTAACGTCCTTGCCGAAAAGAAAATCTTCGGTTTCAACGATCTCTTCGAGCGCGTATTCGCCAATCTCAAAGTCCGTAACGCCGTAAGTGGCGGTGAAGAAATGCTCCGCCTGCGCGCTTACGAAAAGCTGCAGAATCTCGTGACCCGCGGCCTCGTCGAGAAAATCGGCAAGGAATACAAGGGCACATCCCGCGTGCACGAAGCATCGAGCGCCTTCGCCGCTGCCGAGGCAGCCGCCCAGGACGACGCCTGATGTCGACTTTTGAAAAAAGCCCGCGCCTTTCCGGAAGGCGCGGGTTTTTTTGTGCCTATTTTTTCCTACCCATTTGCCCCGGGGAATTCTAAGACCACTGCGTCAGCCCGTCCCGCCAATGCCACAAGATTACCTTCCAGTTCTTTTCCAGATCCTGATCGCGCTCGGATTCGCCTGCTCCACCCTCACGGCGAGTGTGATCTTCGGTCGTTCGGGCAAGCGGAACGCGACAAAGGACTCTGCCTACGAGTGCGGCATGTTGCCGGTCGGTGATGGCGCTCCGCGTTTCTCGGTGAAGTTCTATCTGGTCGCGATGCTGTTCGTGATTTTCGATATCGAGGTGGTCTTCATGTATCCATGGGCCGTGCAGTTCCGCGATCTCGCGGCCCAGGGTCCCGCCGCCCTCATCAGCATGGCGGGTTTCGCCGGGATTCTGGTATTCGCCTACGTCTACGCCCTGAAGAAGGGCGCCCTGAGTTGGAAATCCTGAGCCTCCGGCGATGATCCACCATGCGGCCTACTTCCAGCTCAAGCCAGAGGTGGATGCGGCCGGGTTGGAAGAGCTTGTCCGGACGAGCCGCAGCCTGCTGCTGAAGATCCCGGAAGTTCTTTCCGTCAGATCCGGGCGGAACATCGATCCCTCCTGCCAGTGGCAGTTCTATTTTTCCATCGAGGTTGATTCACTGGAAAAATTGAGAATCACGCTGGACGATGCCCATCATCTGAAATTGCTGGAAAAGTGGATCAAACCGAAAACGATGGCGGAATTTTCCATGACTTACGAGTTGGATCCCTCCAAAAATCTGAAGCATTCATAGTGCGAATGAGGGGAATTGGTATGAATCAGGCTTGAAACCTGCTCTGCCACATCACAAGTTCCGCCCCCCTGCGGCCTCGGTCGCTATTTCACCAGAACAATGGCCTTCCCGATTCAAATTCCAAATGACGCTCCGTTCACCGCGGAGCAACGCGCATGGCTGAACGATTTCCTCTCCAAGGCCCTGGCCCTTGGAGCGCAACAGGCGGCGGCCGCGAGCGGTCCGTCTGTGCCGGTCACCGTGCTTTACGGGTCACAAACCGGGACTGCGGAAGGCCTGGCCAAGAAACTCGTGAAATCGCTGAAAAAAGGCAATTTCGAGGTGGAGCTTCACGACATGGCCGCCTACGACCGCGCGCGGTTGGCCGGGGAGAAAAACCTGCTGATCATCACCTCCACCTATGGGGATGGCGAACCACCCGACAGCGCCGCCGAACTGCACGGCTGGCTGTTGGGCGATTCCGCGCCCCAGCTCCCGGCCCTGTCTTACTCGGTGCTGGCACTGGGGGACAGCAGCTATCCGGATTTCTGCAAGTGCGGCATCGAGTTCGACACCCGCCTCGCCGCTCTCGGAGCCAAGCGCATCTCCGCCAGGGTGGACGTGGACGTGGATCCCGACGGTCCTTACGCCGAGTGGTCCGCGGCGGTGATCGCGACCCTCGCGCCGGGCGGAGCGGGGTCTTCCGGCGGGGAGGCATCCGCGGATTCCGCTGAAACCGGTTTCTCCAAAACCAACCCGTTCCCGGCCGGTGTGGTGGAAAACTACAATCTCAATGGAGCAGGGGAAAAGCAGACAAACCAGATCGCCCTCACGCTCGAAGGCTCCGGACTCGAATACGAGGTCGGCGACGCGCTCGGGGTTTATCCGTTGAATCCGCCGCAGGTGGTGGATGAGATCATCGCCAATCTTCCCTTCAAGGCAGGTGACGTCCCCGCGCCGAACGGTGGCGAGGTTTCCCTGCGTGAGGCCTTGATCCGTTATTACGACATCGGTTCGCTCAACAAGTCCATCATCCAGAAATGGCAGGCGAAAAGCGGTTCGCCATTCCTCCGCTCGCTGGTTGAGGCGGACGACAAGAAAGCCTACGACGATTTCTGCTGGGGCCGTGACCTGATCGATCTCGTCATCGACCACCCTGCGGATTTCACCGATGGCGAGGAGTTCGTTTCCATCCTGAAGAAACTCCAGCCACGGCTTTACTCCATCGCCTCCAGCCCGCGGGCGCATCCGGGCGAGGTCCACCTGTGCGTGGGCATCGTGCGTTACGAATCCTTCGGCCGCAAGCGTGGCGGCATTTGCTCCACCTTCCTGGCCGACCGCCTCACCGGTGGGGAAAAACCACGGGTTTATGTCCATGGGAACAATGCTTTCCGCCTGCCGGCGGATACCGCCACGGATGTCATCATGTGCGGCCCCGGCACCGGCATCGCCCCGTTCCGCGCGTTTCTCGAGGATCGCAAGGCAACCGCCGCGACGGGGAGGAACTGGCTGTTCTTCGGCAATCCGCACCAGGCGACCGACTACCTCTATCAGGACGAGATCGAAAGCTACATTGCGGACGGCACGCTGACGAAGTTCGACGCGGCATGGTCGCGCGACCAGAAGGAGAAGCTCTACGTCCAGCATCTCATGGTGCGGAACGGTGCCGAACTCTGGGCCTGGCTCAGCAAGGGTGCGGCCTTCTATGTCTGTGGAGATGCCTCGCGCATGGCGAAGGATGTGGATGCCGCGCTGCACAAGGTCGCCGAGGAACATGGCAACCTGACCGCGGAAGAAGCCACGGCTTTCATCTCCCAGCTGAAGAAGGAGAAGCGCTACCTGCGCGACGTCTACTGAGCGGTTCTTGGAAAATCAAAAGGCCACCGGTTTCCATCTCGGAAACGGTGGCCTTGATTTTTTTCAGCGTGCTTCAGCGGCGGCGCATCTGCTCTTCCACGAAGATCTCGGCGAGGCGGAAGCAGCGGCGGGAGAGGTCCTTGGCGTCGTTGTCACCGATGAGCGCCACACCTTCCTCGCTCACTTCGGCAAGGTAGATTTTCCACGCCATCTTTGTCAGGAGGTCAGGATCGATCTTCGGACGGGGAGCCTGTTGCTGCTGTGGCTGCGGATTGGGGCGGGGTTGTTGCTGCTGTTGCTGGAATGAAGCGGTGGACTCGGCAGGTTTCTGTTCCTGCGCCACGACCTGGGCATGGATCTCCTCGGACTGGGACGAGGTTGGAGCGTTTTGTGATCCTTCGGACTGGCCCTTGCCCTTTTTACGACGGCGGCGCTTGCGCTTGCTGGACTCGGACTGCGAATTGCTTCCTCCCGATGAGGCGGCTTCAGGTTCCGGCCACTCGCCACCCTCCTGGGTTGGGGATGGCTCGGCATCTTCCTCGGGTGCGCGTGCGGGAGTCTTGGGGAATGGAATGCTGGCGATTTCGGCGGCAGGAGCGGCTGGCGCCTCAGGTGCGGGTGCCGGGGTGGCGGCCTCTGCGGGAGCGGGTGTCTCCACCGGAGCGGCGACCTCGGCGGCCGCAGGTGCGGCGGCTTTCTTCGCGGTTTTTTTAGGGCGTGGGGTGGAAGCTTTTTTCGCACGCGGGGCTGCCTGTGCGGCAGGTGCGGAATCATTCTCTGTTAGAGGTTCTTTTTCGTCACTCATGTTGCTGGAAGAGGAAACTCCGTTGGGGTGCCGGGCGTCGAGAAGAATCCCACGGAGCATGCCGCGAGCAGTGGTTTCCTTTTCATGAGCGGGATGGCACATTCACCAGCGCAAAAAAAACGGAGCCGTGCGAACGGCTCCGTTTTGTGGGAAACTGGATTTTCCTGAAGAAGTCAGAACGGGATGTCGTCGTCTTCCTGATACTCGTCCGCAGGGGCTGCGGTGGCACCTTGCCGTGGTCCGGAGGACTGTTGCTGGGGGGCGGAGGATTGCGGACGGTCGGAATAGCCGCCACCACCGCCGGAGTTGTTTCCGCCGGGAGTGTTGCTGCCGAGGAACTGCATCACTTCTCCGACGATGCGGAGCTTGCTGCGTTTCTTGCCGGTCTCCTTGTCGTCCCAGGTATCGAGCTGGAGACGGCCTTCGATATAAACGGAGCGGCCTTTGCCGAGATATTGCTGGGCGAGCTCGGCCTGGCGTCCCCAGAGGGTGACATCGACGAAGGTGGTCTCTTCCTGCTTCTGGCCTTGGTCGTTGTTCCAGACGCGGTTGATGGCGAGGCCCAGTTCCGCGACGGCGGTGCCTTTCGGTGTGTGACGCAGCTCGGGATCCCGGGTGAGATTTCCGATGAGCATGACTTTGTTGAGATTTGCCATAACGGGTTGGAGTGCTCTGAGTTTCTAGGACGGGCGGGAATGCCCGCGCGGCTTACGCGAGGCGGGAGTAGTGCTGGAGGTGCACGTGATCGTTGAGTTTCAGGCGGCTCTGGATCTTCTTGATGGTGTCGGGCTCGCCACCGAAGGTGTAGTTCACGTAGTGGCCGGAGGCAAGGTGGCGGGACTCGTAGGCGAATTCACGACGGCCGAGCTGGGCGACCTTCTCGATCTTGGCGCCTTCGGCTTGGAGTTCTTTGGAAACGGAGCTGACGAGTTCGTCAACGGTGCCTTCGAGGGACTTGGTGTTAAGAACGATCAGTCCTTGGTATTTGCGGCTCATCGGATGGTGATGGAGGTGGATTGTTGCGGGTGTGATAGCGGTTCGCCGCGGCGGCGATGCCTTGGGAGCGCGAAAGCTGCACGGCTTCCAGCGCGGTGGCAAGCATGTTTTCCAGCACCGGGCGTTCGTCCGGGGCGAATTTCCCCAGCACATGGCCGACCATTTCGCCGGGCTGGCTGCCGCCGATGCCGAGTTTGAGGCGGGGGAATTCGTCATTCCCGAGGTGCTGGAGGATGGACTTGATGCCGTTATGCCCTCCGGCGCTGCCCTTTTCGCGGAAGCGCAGCGAGCCAAGGGGCAGGGCGACATCGTCGTAAATGACGAGCATCTGTGCGGGGGGCCATTTGTGAAACGAGAGGACCTGCTGGATGGCGCGACCGCTCAGGTTCATGAAGGTCTGGGGTTTCAACAGGATGGTGCCCGAACCGGGGAGCTTGGCCATGTGGCTCTGCCATTTCGGCACGGACTGGAAAGCTGCTCCGGAGGCCGCGGCGAGGCGGTCCAGCACCATGAAGCCGACGTTGTGGCGGGTTTCTTCATATTGACGCCCGGGATTGCCGAGGCCGACGATGAGGGTGAAGGACATGGGAAAGGATAGGGGATGGTGGATCGGAGTTAAGAGATTGGAAGCTTCGCTTCCGGAGCCGTGGTCTACAATCCCCGATCTCTGCAAATTCCATCCGGGGACGACGGGGACGCCGGACTGGTGAGTACAAAAACGCCCGGACCGCGTGAGCGGGCCGGGCGCTTTGATTTAAGAAGCTTGAAGCTTACTTGGTTGGAGCTGCGGCTGCTTCGGAAACGGCTGCGGCTGGCTTGCCAATGTGGGCGACGACGACATCCGCCGCGTGCGTGGCGCGGACGCCGGCGGGGAACTTGATGTCACCGATGTGGAGGGACGCGCCGATTTCGAGAGCGCTGATGTCCACCTCGATGGTCTCGGGGAGATCGTTCGGAAGGCAGAGGATTTCGATGGCGTGCACGTATTGCTCGACGAGGCCGCCGGCCTTGACACCGACGGACTCACCGTTGAGGTGGGTCGGGATGTGGGCGGTGATTTCGGTCTTCTCGTCGATGGCGCGGAAGTCCACGTGGAGGACGGAGCCGGAAAGCGGGTCGTGCTGGACGGACTGGAGGAACGCGAGGCGGGTGCCTTCGCCTTCGATGTCGAGATTGATGAGGATATTTTCCGAGCTGCTGTGCGCGAGGAGTTCGGAGAAGGTCTTGGCGTCAACCTTGAGGTTGTGCGCTTCGACGCCGCGTCCGTAGATGACGGATGGGAGCCAACCTTCGCGGCGCATTTGCTTGAGGCGTCCGGATCCGCTGCGTGCGCGCGGGGCGGCTTTGAGTGATGCTTTTTTAGCCATAACGATGATGTGTTGTAATGGTCCGCCGGGGATAACTGCACCCAGGTCGGGGCGCAGGGTCTAGCGGGGGCGCGGCGGGGTGTCAAAAGGAAAGAGGTGGAGACCCGGACTTGAAGATTTGAGGCGGGAAAAGGAATCGCCTGATGAGTAGGAGAAAAGGGGGCGGTGGGTGCTGTTCAATTTCTGAATGTGCTTTTGGAACACGCTTGATTCTGCCGCCGGACAGGATGTCCACGGCACGTAGCGTTCAGGATGAACGCGCTCCTTTCAGAGGCAGCGGCGGTGCGTTGTTATTCTGACGATGATGACTGCTCCTGCAGGGCATCCTGTAAGGAGGAAACCGCGCCGATGTTGGAAAATCCGAAAGCTTCGTGGAAAGTCCAGAGGCTTCGTTTCTTGGGTATCAGGGCGGGTTGGCCGCTGCATGATACGAAAAAGGCCGCCGGAGCGGATGCTCCGGCGGCCTAGAACGATTCCGGCTCTTCAGCGGCGGTGCGCGGGGCGGGGCGGAGTCTTTTTCCTGATGGTGACCGCGGGTTCCTCCGTTACCGGCGGGGTGGGACGGGTGGTGCCGACCTTGTCATTCACGGGGGTGATGGCATCCGGCGGTGGCAGGACGCCGGGCCCGTCGGCGAATTCGCGGGTGCGTTGGGAGACCTTGTAGCGTTCGTCCATTTCGGTCTGCACGTTGCTGAGCGAGCGCTCGTTGTTCACCACGGACGGTTGCATGAAGACCATCAGCTCGGTGCGGTCCTTGTTCTTGGTGGTGCTGCCGAACAAGGGGCCGATGTAGGGGATGGTGGACAGGATAGGGATGCCGCTCTTGTCCTTGGTGTCCCGGGCGATGATCAGGCCGCCGAGAACGATGGTTTCCGCATTGGGCACGGTGACCTTGGTGAGGATCTCCCGGGTGGAAATCCGGGGAACGGTGAGGTCTCCGCCGTCACCACCACCACCGGCGATGGTCTGGGTGCCGTTTTGTTCGTCGCTGAGCAGAGCGATCTGCATGGTGATCTCGTTGTCCACGTTCACTTGCGGGATGACCTCCAGTTTCAGGACCACGTCCTGATATTCGATGTTGGTGGACGAGTTGCCGCTGGATCCGTAGCTGTTGCTGCTCGTGGGAATGGCGATGCGCTCACCACTGGAGATGGTGCCTTTCTGGTTGTTGGAAGTGAAGATGCTCGGGCGGGACAGCACGGTGAAATCCGTCTTCTGCTGCAGGGCGTTCAAGTAGACACTCAGGTTGTTGCCGATTTTTCCGTAAACCTGCAGACCGGACGAATTACCCAGGCTGCCGGGATTGAACGGGTTCTGGTCCGGCACGGCGGGGATGTATCCTGGCGTGTTGGGAGTGCCCACGGCGGGGCTGCCCTTGATGATCTGGTTGAGAATCGGCAGGACCGGACCGCCACCGCCACCGCCACGGCCGGCGAAGTCTCCGTTTCCAAGTCTGAGGTAGTCCAGGCCGAAGGTGAAATTATCGTTGAGCGTGAGCTGGCCGATGACGGTGGAGATCATGACCTGATCCGGTTTCACGTCGATCTGGTCGAGCAGGCGTTCGATGATTTCCAAGCCGGATGGAGGGCCTTGGACGACGATGGAGTTGGTGATGTTGTCGGCGACGAGCAGGGTGCGCCCGACAAGGACGGACTCCGGAGCCGAGCTGACGTTCGGATCGCTGAGCGAGCTTCCGCCACCGCTGCTGCTGCTTCCGCCGCCTCCACCACCGAAGCCACCTCCGCCGCCGCCACCGAAGTTGGCACCCGTGCTGCCGGAACTACGGCCACTGCCTTGCGAACCGCCGGATTGGCGGCTGCTGGCCTGGGTGTTGCTGCGGTTTCCGCCTTGCTGGCCTCCGCCGCCGCCTTGGGCCGCGCCGCCACCACTTTCACCCGTGCCGCTGAACGCACGGGTGAGCGCGTCGCCGGCGATGGGGAGAAACTCGGATACCGTGAGGAAGCGGAGCTTCCGACGGAGGAAGTTCTTCTCGCTGGTTTCGATGTCGAACTCCCGGACAAGTCCTTCCACGAAGACCAGGTCCACCGGACGCCCCATGGCGAAGATACGGTTCGTGCGAGGATCCGGGATGATCTGGACGGGAGTGGACTCGGAGCTGCCGCCGCCATCTGCCCCACCACCTCCACCGGCAGGAGCGGGTGCTCCGCCGGGCGCGGCGGGTGCAGCGTTGTTCACGCGTTGGATGCCGGCGGTGGTCTGCGTGGATTGTTGTGCCGTGAGAAGCTCGGTGAGCGTGGTCGCGATTTCGGTGACGTCCGCATACTGGACCTTGATGAAACGGCTGGCGACTTGTGACGAGGGTTTGTCGATCTCCTTTTTGAGGTCGATGAGCTTGCGGATCAGCGAGGTGTTTTCCGTGATGACAATCGCCGATGCATTCGGGACGGCGGCGATGGAGCCGTAGGCACCGAACTGTCCGATGATCTGGGTGAAGGTGTTGACCGCTTCGCCCGGCTTGATGTTCGAGAGGGTCATGACATAGGAAATGACCTCATCGCCCTCAGGCAGCGTGTCATTCTCATTATAAACCGCCAGACCGATCTGGGGAGGCCGGGTGCCGCCGGTGGCGAGGGTGAGGATGTCCACATCCGGATTGTTCGGATGGGGGACAAAGATGAAGTTCTCAATGGTGGCGGCCATTTTCAGCAATTCCGCGGCCTGCGCGTATGTCAGGGGGTCCTGGGGCGTGGCTTCCTGAACAAAGGCGAACTCGGCGGTGGATGCCGCGGCGGAAACAATGACCCGGCGGCCGGTGAATTTCCGATAGAATCCGGCGAGCGCGTTACCGCTGAGTTTCGGCTCGTTGATGCTCTCGTTGATTTTTTGGTTGGCGAGAGGAACCCCTGCCTGGGCCGGTGGAAGGTTTGCGGCGGGATTCGCCGCGGGAAGTCCTGCGGCGGGTGGAGGCACGACTCCGGGAACGGGAACGCCGGGTGGGGTAGGGGTTTCTTGGCCTGTGGCGGCGGTGAGACCGAGAAGGAGGAATGCGAGAGAGCGTTGGAAGGACATGGAAGCAGGCAGGTATTTTAAAATGGAAATGAATCAGTTGCCGCGGCGTTGGGGGCGCTGGTTCTGTTGGACGGGCTGGGCTTGGGCGGCGGGTTGGGGCACGGGCGGTGGAACGACGCGCGGACGGGGCTGGCGTGGAATCGGTTGGCCGGGCTGGGGCGGGGGCTGTGGCTGAGCGCCGGGCTGGGGTGGCACCTGGGCCTGTGGCGGCGCCTTGGGCGCGGCGATGGTGAGCAATTTCTCGTCGAAGGAAACGGTGCCTTTCTGCGACCCGGACATCATTTCCACCACGGTGCCCAGAGGGTTGCCCTGTTTGTGGTTGACCTTGACGATCTTGAATCCCTTGACGGTGGCTCCGGAATCCACGGTGATGCGTTCATCCGGGGTTTTCTTATTGATCAGGGTGACGCGGGTCTCGCCTTTTTCCCCGATGGAGGACACTCCGAGAAGGGCGTAGTCGTCGAGCGGGTTGTTGACCGGACCGGCTTCAGGTGGCGGGGGTTTCGACGTGAACGGTGAGTTCAACCAAAGCCCCTGGTAGCGGCTCAGCGGTGCTTTTTTCGGCACATCCGCATGGGTCATGCCGATGAGGGCCAGCAGGAGTGAAAAACAGGCGGGAAGGCCCGTGCTGCGTGAGGTTTTCATGGTCAGGGTGCGGGAGGGGTGAACCATTGTTCGATGGTGGCGGTGCAGTCGATCTTGGTGTCGTCCTGCTGGTTCGGTGAGAGCCGGATCTGGGTGGCGATGCGGAGGAGAAATGGGTCGTTCAACTTGTCAAACCACTGGTAAAGCGACTGTTCGGTGCCGGTGACGACGAACTGGCACTTGGCGCGGTGGTAGTTCCGTCCCTCGGTGACGTCCGAAGGCAGGAGCTTCTGTGCCTTGACGTTGAGTCCGAAAGACTTTGCCCCGCTGTCGGCGAACTGCTGGAGCTTGGCCTGGATGTCCTGGTTTGCGATGGTCTCGGGTTCGTTGGTGGAAAGCCAGTCCATTTCAGCGGACACTTTCTCGCTGTTTTCCTGGAACATGATGGCCTGGTCGAGCTGTTGCTCGGCCTGGGCCCGGGCGCGATCCACTTCGCCACGTTTGCTGACGGCGAAGTTGAAGCCGAGGAAGTTGAGCATGACGAACGCCGCAAGACCGAAGATAATGAGGGTTTTTTTTTCGCGATCTGACATGGAAGAGAGGAAAGTGATGGAAGAAAAAGGCCTGCAGGCGGAATAATGCCGTGGCGGAGGAATATTGTCGGTGAAAAGGAACAATCAGTTCTGGGCGCCCGGAAGCTGGCCCGTGTAAACGAACTCCCAGCCGCGGGTGGACTGGTTCGGCTCCGGGTTCTGCCACTCGAAACGGCTGAGATCCTGGTTTTTTGTCAGGTTCAGGTTGAAGGTGGTCACCGACTGCAACTGCTGTGCTTCGCCGATGAGTTTGATCTCGGAAGCGCTGATGTCCGCCGTTCTCAGGCGCAGGCCGCTGTTCGGCGGAATGCAGGAAGCGATGTTCTTGAGAATTTCGACGGGTGAGTTGCCCAGCTCGATGGCATCGGCCAACTCGTCCCATTTCGCCATGTGGAGCGCGTAGGCCTCGCCTTCGGGAGCGGCTTCTTGGGCTTGTTTGATCAAGGCCTGGGTTTCGGAATTGTTTTTCCAGAGGCCGTAGCCGAACCAGCCGATGATGCCGACGTAGATGAGCGCGACGGCGGCGACTCCCAGCATGATGTTCTGCTTGCGGCGGGCCTCGCGGCGGGCGGCACGGACATCGGCGGGAAGGAGCTTGCTGAGCGGATCCGGCAGAACGGGGGCGGGACGGGGCGTGACTTCCGGCGTCGGTTGGAACGCCTTCGCGAGTGCCGAGGTGTCGGTGATTTCCAACGAGGTCCAGACGACGACACGAGTGGGCTCGATCTCCATCCCCTGCAGGCCGAGCTGCATCAGGGCCAGGCGGATTTCGCGCGCCAGATCCTCATCAGGGCTGGCGGCGGTCACGGAGGTGGCCTGGCAATAGACGAGATTCCCCTGATGAAAGAGGGCGAACACCCAGCGGCCGAGTTCTTTCCAGACGGCCAAGGTGTCACCCGTGACCGGGAAGGCGCGGGCGGAGATGTCGAAGCTCTTCGGTCCGCGCGGAGGCATGTCGCCTTCTCCGGGAACCCGGAGGTAGACGGAGACAAGAGCGGTGTTTTCCGGCTCCCGGGCGATGATGAAGTGATCGGTGAGCTGGCCGGCCATGGGGTCGGGCCGCAGGCCGATGCGCTCGGCGTGGAGGGCCGCGAGGTCGGCGAAAAGCGCGTCATCGTCGCTGGAGACCCGCATGGGAACGGCGGTGATCGCTTTTACGGGAAAAAGCAGGAGCAGGTCGCCAGCGGGAATGTCGGTGAGGTCACCGGCTTTGTCGATGGTCGTGGCCGAATGAAGGGTGAGCGCGGCGGTGGAGGGGCCGGACCAGATTTCCCAACCGGATTCGCCGGGGACAAGGAGTACGTTTTCGGTTGTTTTACTCACGGGATGATTTCTTCTTTGCGTTCAAGGAGGATGGGCCGGCCGGTGCGGCCGGTAACGACGACGGTGATTTTTCGCTTGGTCCCCTCCGCCATGCCGATGCTTTCGATGCGTTGGGTTTGATCGTCGGCGGAAAAGCGCCGGGAAATGACGGGGTCGTCCGAGTTCACGCCAAGAAGTCCGAGGGCGTCCGACAACTCAAGCATGACATCATCCGTGGTGTCGCGGATTCCATCCGGACCACGGACTTTCTCAGGCACCGCGTCCGCTTGTTCGACGGAGATATCCGCCGCCGCGGCGAGCAGTTCGGCGGACGCTTCATTCACACTCAGACCGCCACCGCTCAATACGGTGAACCATTCGCGCCAGTCCGGCCTCACGGCCTCCACCAGCTCCATGCCACGGACCAAGGCCATCTCGTTGACGTCGTAGAACGCGCGGTTGAAGGGCTGGTTGATGCGGCCCTGTTTCTCATAGTAGTCTTTCTCGGCACCCTTGAGTTCCTCGTTGTCGTCGGGATCGTACCAGTCCTTGAAGGCATCGGCGATCTCCTGTGCGGTATCTAGCTCGAGGCCCCATTTGATGAAAATGTCTCGAAGCAGGTCTTTGTCATCACTGGCGAGGATCCAGTTGATGTTGAAGCGGCCGGCTTCGGAAGTGATGGTCACGTCGAAGCCTTCGCCTGTCGACTCATCCATGCGATGGAGAAGGGGGTCGGAGCGTTTGACGAGATTGTGCGAGCCGATGGCAATGCCCATTTCCGCGACCTGGCGCGCCCGGGAACCATGGATTTTCGCCGAGGATACATCCATGTCGAACGAGATGACACGCAGCGTGGCCATGCATGCCATGGACAGGATCGCGATAAGCCAGATCACTGCCATGAGAGCCGCACCGCGACGGTGCCGGAGTGGTAGGGAGCGGTTCATCGTGCGGGAGGGGGGGCGTTTCCGCCACCGCCCAGGGAGCGCAGGCGGGGTTCCAGGTTGGCCTTGGGTGGAATCCAGAAGATCTGGCGGATTTCCTCGCCCTTGGCCCCGATGGCCATGGTGAGCTCCGCCTGGAGGGGGAGGCGTCCTTGCTGGTCCCAATCGTACTGCCACTCCATCGAGCGGCCGTCGAGCACGCGCCACTCGAAGTAACGGACGTCGGTGAGCAGGACGAGTTCCGCGAAGGGCTCCTTGCTTTTCGCCGTGCTGCCGAAGGATGACTCGGCACCTTCGAGGATTTCGTTTTCGTAATACCTCAGAACGATGTCGATGTAGCCGTTCCGCCGCTTCACGGTGCTGAGCTGGACCGCTTTGGCGATCCGGGCCTGTCCGCCCCAGGTGAAACTCAGCGGCACGTTCTGGAAGGTGAGATCGGAAAGGTAATGGGAGCCGGAATCCGAAACCTCCAGGTTGAAGCGGGTGTTCCCCGGCAGGGAGGAGAAGCGCTGGCTGAGGAGTTCGAAAAACGCCTGATGAAGCATTTCCTCATTCTGCGTCTCGACGATGGTGTTTCCCAAGGCAAGCGAGGTCCGGGCGGTGCCGAACACCATGCCGACGAGGATGACCATGAGCCCCATTGCGAGCACCAGCTCAAGCAGGGTGAAGCCGTTTTTCCGGGATCTGACGGGTGGAAGCTTCATGGGGATTGATACATGCGCCCGTTCCGCCAGGTCTCGACGGTGCGGTCGTGCCACTCGCCGTTGTCGTACCAACGGGCCTGGATGGTGATGACGAAGATCTCGTTCAATGGCTGGCCCTCCTCGTTCATGAGGTCTTCAAGCAGCTTGATGGTGGTGTCCAACTCGATGCCGGTCTCGCCGACGGTGGAGTTCGTCACCCCTTCTTCGAGGGTGGGAAGCGAGAGGGTTTCGTCCAGCGCGCTGTCCAGAATACGGGTGATGCGGAGTTCGCTCTGGGCGAGGCTGGCGGCAGCCGCCATTTGACGGAGAGCGACGGCGAATCCCGTGGCGGCGATGCCGAATACCGCCAGCGCGAGAACCATCTCAAGGAGAAGGAACCCGCGTCTGGCTGGCTGGAGGACATTCGTCATCGTGCTTCGAGCTGGGTGTCGTTGATGGCGCCGGTGAGCGGGTGGAAGGTGATTTCCTGCCAGCTCTTGCCGTAGTTCAATCGGACGGAAATGGGTTCGCAGAGTCCGTCCGGATCGAACCGCCAGACATGGAAGGTGTTTTTGAGGGTGGTGTGCCAATCTTCGGAATTCCAGCGGCGGACGAGCACGGCCATGCCCTCTTCCAAGGGGAATTCACGGTTTTCAGTGGTGCCTGCGGATTCCGGATTCACCTCGGCCAGGCGGTTTCTTGAAATTTTCGTCTCATCGAGCCCCGCTTGGGCGAATGGCATGAGCCGGACGATGCCTTCACGGAATTCAAGGGCGTAGGGCGTCTGGTGGAGGATGGCCATGGTGCGGGCTTGCTTGGCCATCATTTCGATTTCGCCGGAAGTCTTCCGCAACGTGCGCTCATCGGACGAGTAGAGCATGAGGCCGACAGCGCCCGCCAGCATGACGGCTGCGATCGACAACACCAATACCAGCTCGATGAGCGTGAAGCCGGAACTCCGGTCAGTCGTCCTGGCTGCTGAGATCATCTGCGGTACCTTCCTGGCCGTCTTCGCCTTTGCTGAACATTTCAAAGTCGTTCGCGCGCTTCTTGCCCGGGAAGCGGTAACCGTATTCCTGGCCCCATGGGTCCGGGTTGAGCTTGGTCATGACCTGCGACCAGCGGCGGGGGACGGGAGTGGAGGATGGCTTTTCCACCAAGGCCTTGAGACCCTGCTGGGTGGTGGGGTAGGAGCCGGCGTTGAGCTTGTACATCGCCAGAGCGCTCTCGAAGCTCTTGAAGTCCGAGTCCACCTGCTTGAGTTTCGCGGCATCGCCGATCTTGTTCATCGAGAAAATCGCGCCGCCGAGAATCATGGCGATGATGCCGAGCACGATGACCATTTCCAAGAGGGTGAAGCCGGAATTGCGGCGCGGGCGGTAAGATGGGTGGTTGGTTTTCATTGAGAGGGTTGATTTTTACGTCTGGCGGGAGCCTTTCAGGGATGAAAACGCCGCGCTATAGAAAAGTTGTCGGAAATTTCTTGGAAAGATCTCAAGTCGTCACGGGGAATTCCTTGCCAGCGGCCCGGGATTTTCCCAAGCCTTGTGCGTCACCAGATCATGAACAAAGTTTTAATCATCGGAGCCGGCGGGGTCGGCAGTGTCGTCGCCCACAAATGTGCCATGGTTCCCGAGGTTTTCGGGGAAATCACCCTCGCCTCGCGCACTCTTTCAAAGTGTGACGCGATCGCCGCTGAGGTGCTCGCCCGGACGGGCCGCACCATCGCAACGGCCAAGGTGGACGCGGACAACGCGGAGGAAACGGCGGCCCTCATCCGCCAGACCGGTGCGAAACTGCTCATCAACGTCGCTCTTCCTTATCAGGATCTCAATCTGATGGACGCCTGCCTTCTGGCAGGTTGTGACTACATGGATACGGCGAACTACGAGCCTCTGGATGTGGCGAAGTTCGAATATTCGTGGCAGTGGGCTTATCAGGAAAAATTCAAAAATGCCGGTCTCACCGCGTTGCTGGGCTCGGGATTCGATCCCGGGGTCACCAACGTCTACACCGCCTGGGCGCTGAAGCATCATTTTGACGAGATCCACACGCTCGACATCATCGATGTGAACGGTGGCAACCACGGCAAGGCGTTTGCGACGAACTTCAATCCGGAGATCAACATCCGCGAGGTCACGGCCGAGTGCCGTCATTGGGAAAACGGGGAATTTGTCGAAACCGCCCCCATGTCCCGCCATCAGGAATTCGTCTGCCCCGATGGTGTCGGCACCTACGAAATCTACCGGATGTATCACGAGGAACTCGAATCCCTGGTGAAGCACATTCCCACGATCAAACGCGCCCAGTTCTGGATGTCATTCTCGCCTAATTACTTGAAACATCTTGAGGTGCTCCAGAACGTCGGCATGACCCGGATCGATCCCGTGGTCTACAACGGCGTTGAAATCGTGCCGCTCCAGTTCCTGAAGGCGGTCCTGCCGAACCCGGGCGATCTTGGTCAGACGACCAAGGGCAAAACCTGCATCGGCAACATCATCACCGGAGTGAAGGATGGAAAGGCCAAGGCCATTTACATTTACAATATTTGCGACCACGAGGAATGTTTCGCGGAAGTCGGGTCGCAAGCCATCTCATACACCACCGGTGTTCCCGCCATGATCGGTGCGAAGCAAATTCTGGAGCAACTTTGGAAAACTCCCGGGGTTTGGAATATCGAGCAGCTCGATCCCGATCTGTTCATGGCTGATTTGAACGTCCACGGCCTGCCGTGGCAGGTGGTTGAACTCACCGCAGAGCAAGCCGCCGTGTTAAAAGTGATTTAAATTTTAAGTATTTACACAGTATTTCAAAAAAATTACGAAGGGCGGTTTAATTTCCGCTTGTCAGTCCCAACCTCCCACACCATCTTCACCACATGATTCGGATCAAAACCCTCTCTTTGCCGCTCATTTCCGCGTTGGTCGCATCGACCATCACGACTGCCACCGCGCAGGTTGAGTTGCAGCTTAACAGTGAAAAGACCTATCGGCAGAGCAAGAAAGGTATTTATTTCAAAGGCGGAACGTTCAAAGTTCGATTGGACGATGGCCACGTTTCGACCATCGGATTCTGCGATGATCCGAACTACTATCCCCCAGGCCGTTACATTAACGCATGCTCGCCTGGGACTTCGGGTTTCCTGAGCATGGGAAACCTGGACAATGCGGATGTGCAGCGCCCTTATCTCGTCATCACCGAGTTGCAGGACGCGATCGCGATCGCTCCGCTTTATGAGGACAAGATCAAATTGCTCGCCGCTCCGGCTTCAGGCCTGCCGCGTCCTTCCGGCGGATTCGGTGATGACAGCTCGGCGGTTTATTACAACCTCCACACAACCAATGTGCGGGAGTACGGAATCACCGGCTATTTCCTGAATCGCAAGTACACCAAAAACCAGCGCGACAAGTTCGAGAGAGAAATCGTGCCGGGAGCCTATCGCTATTCGTTCCCTCGTTTGAACAACCCGGACATGCCGGCGCCCATCACGGCCGTGATCTATCCGATGCTTGAAGGCAAGGCGAAAAAGAACAACCGTGTTTCCGGATTTGAATTCACCAAGGTGAACAAAAACAAGTGGACGGATGGATATGTCGAACTGAGCTACCTGAAGCCGAACTCTTACAATTGGGCGGGTCTGACACCGAATGTCGTCTTCGCCAACGTCGACAGGTTGTATTTCTCCCTCCGCGCCCTGCGCAATCCCGCGAAGCCGGACAGTTCGGACGTTTTCCGTGATACTTCCATTTTCCCGGCGTTTACGAATTCCGCCGGTGACAATCCACGGGTGTTGCTCTCCAATCCTTATGTGAAGTCCTTCATCACTCCGCCAATCATTCCGTCCGGAACCAGGGCGATTGCCGAGTTGGAATTGCAGCGCGGATTCCAGACCGGCGGAGTCACCTACGACTTGTCGAACCGGAAGTTCCAAATTCCTGTGGCGGTGTTTGACCGGTACACTGAATTCGTGTCGCTGTATCTGTCCAAGGCTTCCAAGAAGAACAAGGGCATCCTTGAGGATCCCGATAAGGACGGTTACAACAACCTGACCGAGTGGATCCTTGAAAGCGAGCCCAGCTCCGCCGCCAGCATTCCCGCAGCCCCGCAGCCCGCGCCTTATCAAGCCGTGGACATCATCGGCGGACCTACTCCGTTTGGTTCTTATTATGGATTCAACGTGGATATCAAGGAAGGAACTGTTCCAAAAGTCACCACCACTCTCCAACGCAGCAAGGACCAGGGCAAGACTTGGGAAAACTTTGTTGATGGCTATTACTATGCCAACGGAAGTTATACCGACCTGAACGATCCGCCGGAAGAAACCCTGACCTTCCCGTACCTGCCCGTCCCAGGTGTTGATTGGCAGGTCCAGACGGTTCGGACAAACATTCGCGGAATCTCACGCGTGCAGGTCCAAGTTAGAAGTATGACCCATATCGATGTGAACATCGATAATTATCTCGACGAAGATAACTGGTATTATCAGCCACCCGGTGCCACCGGACACATCTATCGTGTCAAGGTGACCCTGCCGAATAAGAAATAAGACACGACTCCCCGATTTGTCTCAAGGCATCCGGAGAATATCGCTAAAACCACGGCAATATTAGCGGACGCGGTAGCTAAGAGTTGATGAGTTCTGAAATGATCGATAGCGCGGACAGGCTCGCCAGTCATCTGGCTGCGAGCCGGAACGGTGCGACGCACCCTGTTTGCGCTATCGATACGGAGGCGGACAGCCTTCATCGTTATCGTGAATCGCTGTGTCTGATCCAGTTTGCGGACCGCGATCACTGTGTATTGATCGATCCTCTGGCGATCGATGATCTTTCATCGCTGGGCACCTACCTTTCGGACGCCATCGTCTGGATGCATGGTGCCGATTACGACATGACCATGTTCAAGCGGCAGTTCGGCGCTTTGCCGGCTGTCGTATATGACACCCAGATCGGAGCACGCTTGCTGGGAGTGCGGCGGTTTGGTCTGGGGGATCTGGTAAACCATTATTTCGGCGTCGAGCTTTCCAAATCCTCGCAGAAGGCGGACTGGGGAAAACGTCCCTTGTCGCCCAAGATGATCGAGTATGCGCTCAATGATGTGCATTATCTGCTCGAGATGGGTGACATCATCGTTGCCGGGTTGAAAGAGAAGGGGCGTTACGAATGGTTTGAAGAAAGTTGCCTCGCCGCCCGTCAGCGCGTTCTGGATCGGGATGATTCAAAAGAAGAAAATTGGCGTGTCCAAGGCTCTGGCAAACTGGAGCCTTACGGGCTGGCTTGTCTCAGGGCGCTCTGGCACTGGCGGGATGGTGAGGCGAAGGCATGGGACAGGCCGTCGTTCATGGTGGCTCCGAACCGGGTGTTGCTGGAATGGAGCATCGAAATGGATGCCAAACGTAAAATTTCCCTGCCGTCCCACTTCCGTCCTGATCGCGTCAAGCGCTTCCACTCGGCGATTTCCGCGGTGCAGGCATTGCCGGAATCGGAATGGCCGGAACGTCCTTCAACCAAGCGCCGCAAACGGGATCGTGACTTCGAGCGCAAGGTGGATTCTTTCATCCAGGCCCGTGAGCAGACGGCGGCCAAGCTTGATATTGAAGGATCTCTAATCGCGCCGCGTGCCATCTTGGAAGCCATCGCTGCGGGTGAGGTTGATCCGGCCGACGTGCTTCTCAAGTGGCAGCGGGCATGTCTGAACCTGGAAGGGTGAAAGGACGCCTCGGGCTGGTTTGACATTATGATCCGCGGTGATTCTGGTCCGATCATGCGAAGCTCTTTCGAAAGACGCGTGGTTAAAGCCGATTTCGCCAAGTTCTGACCTCTTTGGAGGGGTCATGGATATCAGGTGGTGCGCGCCGCCGGAGTTCGATCCTCCGCCATTTCAAGTTCCGGCAAGGGAGATGGAAGCTCCCCCATGGAAGAAGAACACCCTTCCATCGCCCTACCGGCGCGAATATCCCTGTGAAACAGTTCCGGTGGTTGGCGCCAACGGTTCATATCAGCCTGGCCCTCCGGGACGGAAGATGGACGAAACCGGCCTCGATTACGTGCCGTTCGAGGGCTTCCTCGTTGTATGTCACATTTTCGTGTCCGCCGGCCGGTGTCGTTCCGACCTGGCTGACGGCGGAAGGAGCGCGTTGATCCGGAGCGCTGCGTGCGTGGATATTCCGCCTATCGGTGTGATGGGAACGTGATCCGCATGCAGCCGATCTGGCACATCCAAAAGCAACGGCGCCTTGTTGTCAGAAAGTTCTCCGGGATGTCGGTGCTTGAAATGGGGATGGAAATCAGACCATGAGCCATGCGCAGACCATGAGCCATGCGGCCGGCGGATACGGACGTTCCAAGAGACGCTTGTTTCCCTGCGGGTTTCTTTTGTCCCGGGAACCGAATGGGCCGGGCCACATGGATAAGACAGGGTTTGCGATAGCCCGTGATGTCATAGAGGGGAGAAAGGGATCCGACAAAGCTCCATTGGTTGGAATCCCTGGGTTGCGGCGGTTGTGATATTCCCTGAGGTTTCCGTGGTATGGCCATGATTCCATGTTTCTTTACGAGATATGGTGTCTCGGAAATTTTCCATTAAATCGGCGGTGAGGGAACCCGGCGGATTCCCAAACGAAGAGCATGCGAGGACATTGACAGTTTCACCATCTCAGCATGGTAGGGCAGGGCTCGTAAAATGACCGTATAACAATTATTAACTATCTTAAAATGAGTTACTTGCTTGTGAGGTGGTGCGGTGGAAAAAAGATGAGTTTTTTTACAAACTTACTTGTCTCCAAAGAGTTAATTTCAGACCCTCCCCCAGCCCTATGTCAGAGTCTGAAAACGAGTCGAGAAAAGCGGAAACCCAGGTCGGTGCGCAGCAGGAATACAATGCTGGCCAGATCGATAAACTCGAAGGTTTGGAAGCCGTTCGGAAACGACCTGGCATGTACATCGGCGACCCCGATGAACGTGGCCTCCATCACTGTGTCTTCGAGGTTTTGGACAATTCCATCGACGAGCATCTGGCGGGCTATTGTGACCGGATCAAGATAGCGATCCATGTGGACGGCTCGGTTTCCATTGCTGACAATGGTCGTGGTATTCCGGTGGACATGCACCCCAAGTTCGGAATTCCCGCTGTGGAGCTGGTGCTCACCAACCTTCACGCCGGTGGTAAATTCGGACAAGGTGCCTACAAGTATTCCGGCGGTCTCCACGGTGTCGGCGCGAAGTGCGTCAACGCGCTTTCCGACTGGTTCAAGGCGGAGATCATGCGGAACGGGAAAGTCCACATGATCGGCTTCGAGCGCGGGAAAACCACCCAGCCGCTCAGCGTGATCGGCGAGGTGGATCCGTCCAGGACCGGTACGATGATCAGCTTTTTCCCTGATGCGACCATCTTTGTGGACACCATCGAATTCAAGTTCGACCGTCTGGCCACCCGCCTGCGCGAGCTTGCTTTCCTCAACCCCGGTCTCACCATCGATCTTGAGGACGAGCGTCCGGAATCCGCGAAAAAGACTTCGTTCTTCTACGCAAAGGGCATTGAGGAATTCGTGGTCCAGCTCGGCGAAAATAAAACCGTCATCCACGAAGAGCCGGTCATTCTTCACGGAAGACGTGCCATCGAACTCGACTATGATGGCAAGAAGACCACCGACGACGTGTTCGCGGACGTGGTTTTCCAATACAACGATTCCTACAACGACCAGATCCTCTGCTTCGCGAATTCCATACCGAACGGCGATGGCGGCACCCACCTGACCGGCTTCCGCACCGCGCTCACCCGTGGCATCAACCAATACGCGAAGGCGAACAAGATCCTGAAAGACAAGGATCCCGCGCTTTCCGGCGATGATGTCCGGGAAGGCCTGGTCTGCGTCATCTCCATCAAGATGCCGAACCCGCGCTTCAGCTCGCAGACGAAGGACAAGCTCGTCAACTCGGAGATCGAGGGGGTGGTTTCCTCCATCGTTTACGAGGGCATCATGCAGTATTTCGAGGAAAATCCCGCGCTCGCCCGCAAGGTGATCGAGAAGTCGGTGAATGCCGCCCGCGCCCGCGAGGCCGCCCGGAAAGCCCGTGAAACCGTCCGTAAATCCGCCCTCTCCGGCGGTGGGCTTCCCGGAAAGCTGGCCGACTGTTCGGAGCGCGATCCGTCGAAGTCAGAGCTTTATATTGTCGAAGGTGACTCCGCCGGTGGTTCCGCCAAACAAGGGCGCGACCGGCGGACCCAGGCCATCCTTCCGTTGCGAGGCAAGCTCATCAACGTCGAAAAGGCCCGGCTCCACCGCGCTCTCCAGAACAAGGAAATCCAGTCGATGATCACCGCCATCGGTGCGGGAATCGGTGATGGCGAGCAGGAAGGCTCGTTCAATATCGACAAGGTCCGCTACCACAAGATCGTCATCATGACCGATGCCGACGTGGACGGTTCGCACATCCGCACGCTTCTTCTGACCTTCTTCTGTCGTCATATGACAGAGCTCGTGAAGCGTGGATACCTCTACATCGCCCAGCCGCCGCTCTACCTTGTCAGCCGGAAAAAGCGTCACGAATACGTCCAGGACAACGAATCGCTCAACCGCATCCTCTTCGACCTCGGTGCGGGCGAGGTCACCCTCCGCAGCTACGATGGTTCCCGTAGTTTCTCGGCCGAGGAGCTGCGCGACGTGCTGGACACCCTCTCGTCGCTCTTCCGTTACTCCGATTCCATCGAAGGCAACGGCGGCAATTTCAAAAACTACCTGGCCGCCCGGGTCGACGGCCACCTGCCGGAATTCATGCTCCGCATCCGGACAGGCAACGACGAGCAGATCACCTATTTCCCCGACGAGGCATCCCTCCGGTCCTTCGCCGCCGGGAACCGCGTGCTCCGCATCTTTGATGAGATCCTGACAGATGAGGAGATCGCGGCGAACACGGGTCCGTCGCGCCGCGTGGTGCTTCACGAACTGCACGAGTCCAAGGCGATCCAGCGGATATTCTCCCGGCTCACCGAGCGGGGATTCAATACGGATGTGCTGTTCTCCGAAGATAATCCGCTTTACGAACTTGTTGAGGGTGAGGGAGAAAAGCAGTTCATCACGCCGATCTTCGGTGTGCCGGAAATCCTCGCCCGCATCCTCGAAATCGGTCGCCGCGGCGTGCAGATCAAACGCTTCAAGGGACTGGGGGAAATGAACGCCAAGGAGCTTTTCGAAACGACCATGGATCCCGCCAAACGCCAGTTCATGCGTGTCCGCCTCGACGAGGACAACGCGGTGGAAGCGGACAAGATGTTCGATGTCCTCATGGGTGACATCGTCGAGCCGCGCAAGCGATTCATCGAAGACAACGCGCTGAACGTCCGGAACCTCGACGTCTGATCCTTCAATCCAATTTCTGATCCTTTCACCTGATGTCTGAAGAACACATTAAACCGATCAACGTCGCCGAGGAGCTTTCGAAGTCCTTCTTGGATTACTCGATGTCGGTCATCATCTCCCGCGCCCTGCCCGACGTGCGGGACGGCCTGAAGCCATCCCAGCGGCGCATCCTCTATGCGATGCGCGAGCTGAACCTGGCACCCGGCAAGCAGCACATCAAGTGTGCGAAAATCTGCGGTGACACCTCCGGTAACTACCACCCTCACGGTGAATCCGTCATTTACCCGACGCTCGTCAACATGGGCCAGAAATGGTCCATGCGGGACACGCTCATCGACGGACAGGGAAACTTCGGCTCCGTTGAAGGCGACCCACCGGCCGCGATGCGTTATACGGAAGCCCGTCTGACCCATCTCGGCATGGCCATGATGGACGACCTGGACAAGGACACCGTTGATTTCGTGCCGAACTATGACGAACGCCTCACCGAGCCGACCGTCCTTCCCGCCGCGTTTCCAAACTTCCTCGTCAACGGCGGCACCGGCATCGCGGTCGGCATGGCGACGAACCTCGCTTCCCACAACCTGGGCGAGGTCGTCGACGCCATCTGCGCGCAGATCGACAATCCCGACATCACGCTTCCCGAACTGATGGAGCACGTGAAGGGGCCGGATTTCGCCGTGCCCACCGAAATCCGCGGCATCCGCGGCATCGAGGAATACTTCCGCACCGGTCGCGGTTCCATGCGCATGCGCGGGAAAATGGAGATCCAGGAAAATGAAGCGGGCCGTTCCTTCATCATTATCCGGGAAGTGCCGTATGGTGTGAACCGCGCGACTCTCCAGGAGCGTATCGCCGAACTGGTGAACGAAAAAACACTCACCGGCATCTCGGGAATGCGCGACCTATCCGACGAGGAGACCCGCATCGAGATCGAGCTGAAACGCGACGCCCGCCCGCAGGTCGTCATGGCCCAGCTTTTCAAGCTCACGCAGATGGAGACCTCCTTCAGCGTGAACATGCTGGCGATCCACAAGAACCGCCCGAAACAACTTTCCCTCAAGGAGGGGATCGACGCCTACATCGAGCACCGCCGCGAGGTGGTCGTCCGCCGCACGCGCTATCTGTTGGGAAAAGCGGAGGAACGCGCGGAACTTCTGGAGGCCTTCCTTCTGGCGCTGGGCCATCTGGACGATTTCATCAAGATCATCCGTTCGTCGAAAAACCGCGATGAGGCCCGCGAACGGCTCGCCGCCTATACCTTCCCCGTCGCCACGGCGGAGGGACTCGGCATCCTCATCCGTTCGCAGGCATCCATCTCCGGCGATACCTACACCTTCAGCGAGCGGCAGGTGAACGCCATCCTCGAGCTCCGGCTCTATCAGCTCACCGGCATGGAGCGGGACAAGGTGAAGGGCGAATACGACGAGGTCATCGAGAACATCAAGGACCTCATGGACATCCTCGCCCGTGAGATCCGGGTATTGACCATCATCAAGGACGAGCTCCGCGTCATCAAGGACAAGTACGCCACTCCCCGTAGATGCACCATCGTCGCCGAAGCCGGCGAGGTCGCCATGGAAGACCTCATCGCGAACGACGCGATGATCGTCACCCTTTCCCATCGTGGTTACATCAAGCGCACCCCTTCCAGCGAATACCGTCTCCAGGGACGCGGAGGAAAGGGCCTCAAGGGCATGGAAACCCGCCAGACGAAAAAGGATGAGGCGGACGATTTCATCGAGCATCTTTTCAGTGTCCAGGCGCACGACTATCTTCTGTTCTTCACCAACACCGGAAGAATGTATGTGGAGCGCGTCTATCAGCTTCCGGAGGGTTCCCGCACGGCGATGGGACGCAGCATCCAGAACGTGCTCAATCTCAAGCCGGAAGAGAAAATTGCCGCGCTTCTCCGTCTCGAACGTGTCACGGATGAAAACGGAAACGACATCACCTTCCGCGAGGAGGCCGGTTTCGTGTTCTTCGCCACCCGCTCCGGCAAGGTGAAGAAAACCGCGCTCAACGATTTCCGGAACTACCGCCAGGCCGGCATCAACGCCATCAATCTGGAGGAAGGAAACGAGCTCATCGGCGTGCGTCTCACCTCCGGTTCGGATGAGATCATCCTCGTCACCCATGAAGGACTCAGCCTGCGCTTCCACGAAGAAGACGCCCGTCCTCTGGGCCGTGGCACCGCCGGTGTGATGGGCATCCGCCCGAGCGAGAGCGACTTCGTCATCGGTCTCGCTCTGGTCACCGAAGGTTCCACCCTGTTGGTCGCTTCGGAAAACGGCCTCGGCAAGCGCACCTCGTTCGAAGAATACCGCAAGCAGTCACGCGGTGGCAAAGGCATCATCACCATGAAGGTCACGGACAAGACCGGCCCTGTCGTCGGTGCCGTCACCGTGACGGAGGAAGACGAGCTCATGCTCATGACCTCCACCGGCCAGAGCATCCGCATCCGCGTCAGCGAAATCCGCGAAACCGGACGGAATGCCCAAGGGGTGAAGCTTCTCACCCTCAAGGATAAGGAAAACCTTCAGGATATCTCCATCGTGATACCGGATGGCGATGATTCGACGAGTGACGATTCTGCCGGAGATGGCACCGAAGACGATACGGAATCGAACACCGGCGACTCGGGCGAAGAAACCGCGGAATGAGATCTCAAACGATGCCGAAGTCTCGATACTTGAAGGGCTTCGGCATCGTCGTTTTTCTCATAGGGATCGGTTTTATCATATGGAGCGACGGCGAGGCCGTTGGGGGGAAATCGGCGGTTGCCCGGAATGGAACGATGCCACGTTCTCAACACGACTCGCCTCGTCAAAAGGAGGATGTTGACTTCACACCTCGCGCAACCAGAGACGTGAACGCGGAGTCCAGAGTACGGTCGCTTCTCCAGATCGCTCCCGGTGAAGTGGGGAATATCCGTATTCCGTCATCGGGCATTGGACTGCTTCTGTCGGAGGAGGGGGAGAAAAAATGGGAGACGAGTCCACTGATCCCTCTTTCCCGCGAGCAAGCCATCCACGGATTGGAAGAAATCTTACGTAAGGGGAATTCCCTTGGCTCGCGAGTCGACACCGCTGACGGAAAGATCATCTGGAACGCCGACGGAATCGTGGTGAATGGCGAGGTGACCGAAGAGGGAGATGCTTCCCGCACGCTTGAAGTGGCGATAGATGGTCCCGCAACCAAAGGACTGTTTCATGAAGGGGTTATCAAAGTCCAAGGCTATTCCTTCTTTTTGGTTCGTGCTCCGGGGGCGGATGCCGGAGGAGTTTTGTTGGTGTTCGGAGAAGAAGCGAAGCGGGGCAATCAGTGAGATTCGTCCGTCATTTTTCAAATTTCAAACCGCCCATGACCGGAGCGCCGAGTGTTTCCTGTTCGAAATCCCCGCGATCCTGATGATCCGCGATCCTTTGGATCTCACTTCTGACATCTGCGAGCAGCGGTGCGGCAAGCAACTTTTCCAACAGATTCCGATCATAGGGAGTGAGCGGCCGGGGCTTGGATGCGGGTCTCCATTTCATTTGATGGACTCCCACGTGGCGCGTGGTTGCTTCCCGGAGCTTGAGTAAAATGTGCCAGCCTGCCGGGTCCGTATCGCCGAAATGATTGTGCGGCAGTGCCGCGGGCAATTTTTCCAGAAACTCACGGAATGCCGGTGTCGGGAACGAAGATGCGGCGATCAACATGCGTCGATCCACGTTTGCCGCAGCGTATTGCGGAAAGGTGGTCTTGCGGTTTTCGATGCTGAGCAAGTGTTCCGCCGTGGTGGAAATGGTGACGCATCGCTCCAGATCCGTCGCGGAAATGAGCACGCGATGGAGGCCGTCGAAATCGTGTGAGCTGCCATCTTCAAAATGCAGGCAGACAGGACCGTGCAATTCCACGTGGGATGTGCCCGAGATCAAGCCGATGGCTTTCAACGAGATTCGTGTGCCAAACATGCGGGACAAGGCTGACTCGTAGATCCGCTGGTGAAGCTCGAGCGCTTTTGAATCCAGCCCTATTTCGACACTTGCAGCGCGGATCCAGGTTCCCGTCTCCCAGTTCCGGGAACTCAGTTGCCTCGTTATTTCCAACAGGCGTCGCAACGTCTCCGGCCGACTCCAGCGGAAAGGCGGAATGGAGCGTCCTTCTGAGAATGCCATGTGCAGCGTTTCACACAGCCCGGCCCATTCGACCGGGAAACGGCAATGTCTGTGTTGGGAAAATCCAGCAACGACGCGCAGCGATTCCGCCTGCAGATCCTCGCCACGCGTTCCGCAAAACAGTTCCAGCAACCACGCCTCGCTCTCAGCAGGAAGGAGGACGCGCTCGATGATATACCTGCGGTAGCGATGGCGCTTGAGCACGATCCGGCCGGATTTTTCCAGCGACTCCGCCTCGCGCAACGAGGTGGCCCGGCTCTCCGCGCTGTGCGCGCCAATGGAGTCTAACAAGTCTTCCCAGTCGAGTGAGAAGGCGCGGCTCGCTGCCGTCACCCGCTTGCCACGGGCGGCCTGCCAGCAACGGTGGAGTTCGGCGAGCCAAGGGGTTTTCATCTTTGTCCGTTGTTCCACCTTCCGGCGTTCCTGGGGGGAGATGAAAACCGCCTGAAGGTGGGATGATCACGGACGAAGATGCTCATGACAGCGCCTCCACCAGTTTGTCCCGATCCACCTTCACCACCCAGTTCGTGATGTTGGAGATCTGGCCGTTCTTGTCGTCGTAGGTTCTTTCAACACGGCATTGCACGACGGTCTCCGCATGCTGGATCATCGTGGGCAGGCGATCCTCCGGGAATGCCATGATGAGCTGGAGGCCGAAGTTCCTGGCGAGATCCAGACATGCGTCGATGCGGTCGCCGGAGAGTTTTGAGAATGCCTCGTCCATGATGACGATGCCGAGGTTCTTGCGAGACTCGCGGGGGCCGAGATCGTAAACACGTTGGAAGGCTGCGAGCATGGCCACGAAAAAAGGTGCCTGGTTCTCACCGCCGCTTTGCTTCTTCGCATTCCTGTTCAGGGAGATCGCCGCACCCTCGCCCTTGCCGGTGGGCGTGGCCTGGATGTCCCAGTGATGGTAGTAGCGGTAGTCGAGAGCGCGCTGCTGGCGGGGATCCTCCGCGTTTTCGATCGCCGCCATGAGTGCCGCCTTCGCCTTGTCGATTTCCTCACGCGCGCTGGCGGCGAAGAGTTCGAGACCGGGATTCAGTCCTTTCTCCACCAGCGCCCAGATGGCGCTGTGGCTGCGGTCCTGCTTCATGGAGAGCTGGTAGCGCCACCCGCCGATGTCGTGGTCCATCGCGCGGTTCAGTTCGCGTTTGGTGCGCTCCGCTTCATCGAGTTTCTCTTTCAGAACGTCGAGGACCTGGTGTTGCAGGCGGTCCTCCCACTCCTTGCGGGCGTCTTCGGCCTCGGCCATGTACCGCTCCAGTTCATGGGTTTCCAATTCGGTACGACGTGCGTCGTAGCGGGAGTTTTCGTCATCGCCGGGATCGAATGCTTCCCCGGTTTCCGGATGTTTTTCCGCGAGAGCGTTCCGTTCGATGTCGCGCTCCCTTCTGGCCTTGTCGGAGTCATATTCGCGGATGCGCGCCATTTCCGAGGACGCGTCGAGCCTTTGCTGCCACTTGGGGAACTGTGTTCTGGCGGCGGCGATGAGTTCTGAGATCTCGCTGTCCCGCACTCCCTCGAGCGCCTCCCGGCTGGTCTGGCGTTGCGTGAGGGAGGCGGCCTCATCTTCCAGCAGAGCGGCCATCCCATCCTGCAAGACACGTTCCTGTTGGTTGAACTTTTCCATGTTGCCGGCAAGGCGGCCGATGCGCTCGATGACTCCTTGGAAGGTTTTTTCCAGCACCCTGAGTTTCTCCACCGTTGCCTCACGTTCGGGCGTGGCGAGGAGGCGGATGGTTTCCTCCAGTTGCGCGAGTTCCTTGCGCAGGCGCGGCAGGTCGCGGAGCCTGGAGCTGCCTGCGGGTGCATCCGCCTTGTCGAGCGCCCATGTTTCGCCGCGATGCAGGAAAGTGCGCCAATCCTCGCGCAGGCGTTTCTGGTGGGAGAGTGTCTCGGTGATCTCGACAAGCTCGTCCTGCCGCATCGTGCGGAGGCGGCGCAGGCCTTCCTCTCCGATGGTGAATTCCTTGGCCGGTTGGAAATGTTGGCGATGCGGCGGGTCCTTCAGCCATCCGTCTTTGGAAAATCCACGTGCGTGCGAATCAAGCTGGCCGGCTTTCTCCACCGCCATCATGTCGCCGAAATGATGTTGGAGGTAAGCCTTGGCGAGCGTGTGTTCCGTTTCGAAAAACGCTGCGACAGTGCCTGGCTTGTTGTTATCGGATTTCGAGATTTCCTCCGGGTGCACCAATGGCTCGTCCATATGGCCGAGGCGTTTCGCCTGCTCCCATGCGGCTTTGAAATCTTCCGCGAGCACAGCGGAGCGCTTGTTTCCCAAGAGGGATTCCAACAACGGCCACCATGGTTCCGCCTCAGCCTTCACCTCGATGACCCGGCCGAAGGCATCGGCCCGCTGGCCGCGTGATTTCAGGGCATCCAACAAGGGAGATGGGGCGGCGCTGCCCTTGTGATCGAGGTCGTCCAGTTCGCGACGCAGGCGGGACTCGCGGCCTTCGAGAACCTTGATTTCTTCCTCGATGGGACGGAGCCGGTCCCGGGCGTCATTGACCATCGCCTGATAGATGCGGGGCATTTTCGCAGCGGTGTCGAGCGCGAGGCTTTCATCCGCCCCCTGCATCTGCCGGAGCCAATCGCCGGCGGGTTCCGGTTCCTCCAGCCCGAAGTCTTTCGCGAGGCGCAGCCATTGCTTCCAATACTGGGTGCGGTCATGGAGAAACTGGCGTGCGGATTTCTCCGTTTCGCGCAAGGAGTCCAACTCGCGGGCGACGTCGTCACGCCGGCTGCGGTCTTCCGCGAGCCGGGTGATCTGCAGGTCGTTGCCCGCGACAAGGCGGATCTTCGCAAGCTGTGAGTCGAGTTCGTTGCGTTCGGCGAGGGCTTCCTCATGAGCCGTGCGGGACTCGGCGTTCTGATAACGCAGCGTTTCCAAATCGGATTGGCGGCTTGTCAGGTTTTCCAGCTTCTGCTCATGGCCGAGCGCGATGCGCAGGTGTGCGTGCAGACGGGCCTCGCGGCGTGCGGTCACGTATTCGTGATGCCGTTCGCTGATGCGGCAGAGGCGTGCGTGCTGGTCATGCATTTTTTCCAGCCGCTCCTGCGCGCGGCGGTGGGCGTCCACACTGGCACGCACGGCCTTCACGTCCGGCAGGCCGGGTTCAAGGAGATAATCACGGATGAATTTCTCGAATGACTCGACCGGCTGGAAAGCCATCGAGTTCGGCAGGGTCTTGTTCATCTGCACCCGGTCGAATCCCAGGTGGCTGCGCGAACCCATCTCATCAAGATAGGACGCCTGGCGGTCGAAGACCTCGCCGCCGAGATCACGTTTCACGTGGACCCGGAATTCCTCTTCCGACATGAAAGCGACCGCATCCGGATCCAGCTCCGCACTCAGGAAATCCTCACGCTCGAGCCTGTTCGGCACCGTGAACCAGAGCGTGCGGGCCTTGGCGGTAGGGCCTTCGAATTCAATGCGCGCGCCCCACGTCTCGCGGCGGGGTGTGTCCTCATCCTTGGCAAGAGGCCAGACGAATTCCAGGCCTGCGAGGGTCACTCCCGACGGGCGGAGGTAGCGTTCCTGTCCGTCATTGCCCTGGGTGTTCGTGTCGCAGAGACAATAGCCGCGTAGAGAACGTCCGCTTCCGGCACCGGCGGCGGCCTTGTTGAAGCGGCTGAGGGATTCGCCGAGCATGACGAACTGGATGAGATCCAGCAGCACGCTCTTGCCCGAGCCGTTCGCTCCGGTGATGAGCGAGAGGCCGGAGACATCGATGAAACGGCGGTAGCCATACCAATTGATGGCGAGGATGCGGCTGAGGTGGACGCGGGCTGGCATGTCAGGCTTCTTCGGTGGGTTGGTAGAGGGCGGCACGGGCCAGGCAGGATTCCAGGCTGTCGAAGGGGATGACCCGCGGCAGGCTGGGAAGAATCTCGATGAGGGTCTCGCCGAGCTGGAGCGCGCCTTCCGGCTTGTGGGTGCGGATGAGCCGATGCCGCTTGAGACGGGCCAGCAGGGAGTCGAGGTGGGTTTTTTCCGGCGGATCGATTTTATCAAACGTATTGCGGAAACGGGTCCACAATTCGTCGACGGTCAGGATGACCGCGCTGCTGGCTTCGTTCGTGCGGTGGTCGTCCCAGGTTCGCCAGAGAACGAGCAGCAGAAGCGTCTCGTCCTTGGTGAACTGTGCGAGGAGATGGCACGCTTCGGGACGCGGGCGGGCCTGGAGCAATGAAAAATCGTCATCCACGATGAGTTCCAGACCGAGCGGTGCGAGGTAGTCCTTGAGATGGGTCTGGTAGTGATCGCGTGCGAGAAGGAAATGATCGCGGCCCGAACCGCTGCTGCCGAGCAAGGTGCCGCGCCCGATGAGTTCCGCCAGGATTTCACGGATTGCCGGGCGGTCGTCGTCTGGAACTTCAGACCAGAAGCTGGGCCAGTGGGGATCGGACATGGGAAGAATTCAAGAGTGCATGATTGAGTAGGGGAAGGGCATCACCCCCTGCGGACCTGGAATCGTTCGACGTTCCAGCCGGCATGGGAATCGGTGGGGATTCTCTCGGGAGTGAGGCCGGAGATTTTTCCGGGACCCTCGATGCTCCACCTCACGCGCCGCCCATCGGCGGTGACGGCGTGTTCGTAGGCGGCGATGGCGAGCAGGTCCAGCATCTCATCCATGTCGGCGGCGGTGAAATCCGACGTCATCAACACACTGGATTTCTCCGGCAGAAGCCGGGCGACGAGCCGGGCCGCGCGCTGGGGCGTGAGGGCGAGACGCTGGCGTTCGCGAAGAGCGGCGAGGGTCTCCTCCGCGGTTTCTTCCGCACGGTCCGATTCGTTCCCGAAGGTGAGGTCCGCCGGGGACTTCACGCGGCGGGTGCGGGCGAGCGATTCGTTGCCGAAGAAAAATTTCACTTCAGGCACAAGCGGGACGAAGTCCGGCTCCGTTTCGCGCAGGGAGGCGAGGCGCATGCCTTCGTGCGCCGCATTGATGGCATCGCAGTACGCCTTGACGATCTCCGGACGCCTGCCGCGAAGCTCGGTCTGGTAGCGGTAGCGTTGTTGGGAGAGTTGGTTGAACGACGCCATGCGCGCGTCGATGGCATCGGCGACGTGGCGGATCGCGGCGAGGCGGTGTTCGAGGTCACGCAGGGCTTTTTCCGCACGATGGTAGGCTTCGTTCTCATCCCAGTGGTAGTGGGCCGCGAGCCCTTGGGCGAGGCGCTCCTTCACCAGCGGATCATCGCGGCGGTCGGCGATCCGCGAGCGCAGGACCTGGAGACGGGGCAGCAGCCCGTTCCTACGGAGTGCGTCGTAGCAAACCATGTGCTGGCCCGCGCTGAATTCCGAGTAAAGGAGGCGCAGCGTTTCGGCGGGAGAGTCGCTGAGCCGCTGGCGGCGGTCGAAAAGCGAGATGAGCTTCTCCACGCCATGAAGCTGGATGATGGCGCTTTCGAGGCGGGTGTTGCAATCGGTGACAGTGCTGCGGAGTTCGTCGGGTTCCTGAAGCCGGGGATCGAGGATATTCGGACGTTCGAGTGTTTCACAAACTCCCCGTACGGTGTCCGCGAAGGTTTTCAACTCGGCGATCTCGTCTTCCGCGAGTTCTCGCAGGAGCCTGAGCAGCGGACGGAGTCCGGGCGAGACAAGCGCCCAGCGTTCGTGGAGGCCGAGCTGCTGGTCTTCAATCCAGCTCGAATCGCAGAGTCGGTTGAAAATTTGTCCTGCGCGTTGGCGGGCGTCGCGGAGCGAGGCTCCTTCGTCGTCGTCCAGAACGATGTCCGGATGCGCCGCAAGGATCTCGCGGATGAGAGCGATGGCCTCGGCATGTGGAATGCGCCCGGCCTCGCCCGCGACATCGGCCAGCCGCTCCGCGCAATCGATATAGATCGCCGCGGACGGGCGGGTGAGCGGGCGGAAAAAATCCCGCGAGACGGATGCGAGGAGTTTTTCACTGAGATTCGGCGGAGGCATGCGGCGGACCAGAGAGTAGCCGTCGGCGGGCGGGCAGACCAAGCCAGAATTCGACCGCTTTTGCTCCAAACGGAGGATGTTGGAAATCAGGGGAATCTGCCATGGTTTCCGATATGTTCAGGACGCCGATGCCGCTGATTCCATTGCTCGCAGCCCTTCCGGCATATGCCGTGGAGCCGATGAAATTTGATTTCGGCGGGAGAGGGACAACCGCCGGGTTCACAGCGGTCACGGAGGCGGATGTTTATACTCCTGAAAAGGGTTATGGTTTCGATCCCGGCTTCGCTCCCAGGTCGGAAGACCGTGGTGGAGATCCTGTCAAAGGAGATTTCGTGACGGGCGACGGCGGATTCTATTTTTCCGTCGCTTTGCCGCCGGGGAATTATGACGTGACCGTGTTGTTGGGAGACCTTGCCGGAAAATCCGGCACGACGGTGAAGGCCGAATCCCGGCGGCTCATGCTGGAAAATGTCGTGACCGGGGACGGCCAACAGGTGAGCCGGAAATTCACGGTGAACATCCGCCAGCCGGATTATCCGGGAGGCCGTGTCGGATTGAAGGATCGCGAAAAGGGTTACCTGCACTGGGATGAAAAGCTCACCCTCGAATTCAACGGCCCTCGTCCGTGTGTGGCGGCTTTGGACATCACGCCCGCTCCGTCGGCGACCACTGTTTATCTGCTGGGCGATTCCACGGTAACGGACCAGCCGTTCGAGCCGTGGAATTCGTGGGGACAGATGTTCCCGCGTTTTTTCAAGGCGGGCGTCGCCATTTCCAACAACGCGGAATCCGGCGAATCACTCGGCAGCTCGCTCTCCGCCAGGCGCGTGGCGAAGGTCGTGGCGGAAATGAGGAAAGGGGATTACGTGTTCATCCAGTTCGGACACAATGATATGAAACGGAAGGAGGCCGACGCATTGCAGGTCTTCGAGGTCGGCTTGTCCAAACTGGTGAAGGAGCTCCAGACGAAGGGCGCGATTCCTGTGCTGGTGACCTCGATGGAGCGCAAGGCCGGAGTAAACAAGGATACGTTGGCGGGCTATCCGGACGCGGTGAAGCGGGTGGCGGAAAATGAAAAAGCGACGTTGATCGACCTCCACGCGATGAGCCGCGAGTTATATGTGGGTTTGGGGGAGAATCTGGACGCCGCTTTTCAAGACGGCACCCACCACAATAATTTCGGCAGTTATGAAATCGCGAGGTGTGTGGTCGAAGGAGTCAGGAAATCCAAGCTGCCGCTCGCGGCGATGCTGGCGGACGACGTGAAACCCTTCGATCCATCCAAGCCGGACTCCGCCGCCGATTTCAAATACCCCGCCAGTCCGGTAAAGAACATGACGAAGCCGGATGGGAATTGATTTCCAATTCCAGAACCCCGGCTCCGCCTGACGTGAGATTTGCGGCTGAAATCCCGCCATTCGATCAATTCTCGGCCAGCCATGCGTCGATGCCGCCATCGACGTTTTTCACGTTGGTGAAACCGTTCTCCAACAGCAGTTCCACGGCCCTGGCGGAACGGCGGCCGGATTTGCAGTGGATGAGGATTTCCTGATCCTTCGGCAGGCTGTCCAACTGGCCTGGCAATGTCTGCAATGGGATGAGACGCGAGCCTTCGATGTGGGCGGTCGCGTATTCGTCCGGTTCGCGGACATCGAGGAGGATGCCTTGGAAATTGTTGTTGAGAAGGGTGCGGAGTTCGAGGGTGGTGATGGATTCCATGTGTTCTGAGGTAAAGTCGCAGGAGGCGGATGCGGTGGTTTCGGCATTGCTGACACCGGTGATTTCCGGTGAATCACCGCACAGGCGGCATTGCGGATCCCGGTTCAGCTTGATGCTGCGGAAAGTGCTGGCAAGCGAGTCGTAGCAGGTGAGTTTTCCCAATGGGACCGTGCCGATGCCGAGGATGATCTTGAGCGCTTCCATCGCCTGGATGGAGCCGATGATGCCCGGCAGCACGCCCAGCACTCCTGCTTCCTGACAAGACGGCACGCTTCCCGCGGGCGGCATGTTTGGCAGCAGGCAGCGGTAGCAGGGGCCGCCGAGGTGTGGGGCGAAGACTCCGGCCTGTCCTTCGAAGCGGTGGATCGCTCCGTAGACCAGCGGTTTTTTCTGAAAAAAGGCGGTGTCGTTGGTGAGGAAACGGGTGGGGAAATTGTCAGATCCATCCACGATGATGTCATAGCCGGCGGCGATCTCCATCGCGTTTTCCGGCGTGAAACGGATGGGGTGGACTTCGATTTCCACCAACGGATTCACCTCGCGCAGGCGGGCCACGGCGCTTTCGTGCTTCGGCTTCCCCACCCAGGACTCTCCGTGGAGGATCTGCCGCTGGAGGTTGGAAGCATCCACCACATCCGCATCGACGAGGCCGAGGCGTCCGACTCCCGCGGCTGCCAGATAGAGTGCGGAGGGCGAGCCGAGCGCGCCGGTGCCGATCAGCAGGACCGAAGCGTTTTTCAGTTTCATCTGTCCGGCCTCGCCGACGGCGGGGATGAGGATGTGGCGTGAGTAGCGGAGCCGTTCCGCCGATGAAAGTCCGTCTGACATGGCGGCGGAATGTGGCAAGGGAATGGCTCCCGGTCAAAGGCGGAAAACCATTTTGCGGGACATGAAATTGTGATACAATCCCGGTATGTCTGAAACCCTATCATCCTTTCAACTGACCCCTGGCGCCGCCGCGCCGGATTTCTCGTTGCCCGATGCTGGTGGCAGGTCCGTCTCGCGGGCCGAGGTGGCGGGCGAGCGGGGATTGCTGGTGGTTTTCGCCTGCAACCATTGTCCCTTCGTGGTTCATCTGGCAGATTCCCTGGGGGGATTCGCCGGGGAAATCGCCGCGCTCGGAGTGAACACGGTGGCCATCAATTCAAACGACCTGGAGCGCTACCCGCAGGACGGGCCCGAGCAGATGAAAGTGTTCGCCGCCGAGCGAGGTTGGAATTTTCCCTATCTGTTGGACGAGTCACAGGAGGTCGCCCATGCCCACGGAGCGGTTTGCACCCCGGACTTTTTCCTGTTCGGGAATGACGGCAAGCTGTTCTACGCAGGCCAATATGACGACTCACGCCCCCGCAGCGGACAGGTACCTCACGGCGGAGATCTCCGGGAAGCGGTGAGACGAATGCTCGGGGGGGAGGAGCCGTTGGCCCGTCCGTATCCCAGCAGCGGCTGTAACATCAAGTGGAAGCCGGGGAACGAGCCGAAGAGCTAGAAAGGTTACAGATTTTGGTTTATCAGATCGGTGCCGCCAAGGCTGACATCACCGCGTTCCGGAAGGGCGTGGGAATGATGGGCTATGGAATGTTCCATCAATATGTGGAGGGTGTGGAAACGCCGCTCTCCGCCCGTGCGGTGGTGATAAAGGCGGGTGACCGCAAACTGGCGTTGGTAAATGCCGAGATCTGGTCGATCACGCTGGCGGTCAGATCCGCCGTGATGGAGAGGATCGCCCATCTCGGCTTCGATGAGGAGTCGGTCATGCTTACCGCACAGCACACCCACAGCGGACCGGGCGGGTATTCTCACTACGCATTGTATAACATGTCGGTTCCCGGCTTTGTCCCGGAGGTGTTTGAGGGCATTGTGAAGGGGATCGTGGATGCGATCGCGCAAGCGGACGGGCAGGCGCACCCGGGAACGATACGGCATGCGCGGGGAGAATTTCCGCCTGACGTGGAGGTCGCCTTCAACCGGTCATTGGAGGCCTACAACAGGAATGTCGAGGTGGTGGAATCGGGAGGCGGGAATGAGAACATGGCGATCGACCGCAGCATGTTGCTTTTCCGGTTCGATGCGCTGGATGGCGCGCCGCTCGCGACATGGAATTTTTTCGGGGTGCACACCACGAGTCTCAGCAATGACAACCACCGCATCAGCCCGGACAACAAGGGTTATGCGGCGGAGCTGATGGAGAGGGGCGGCGGTATTGCTGTTTTCGCCCAACGCAAGGCGGGGGACGTCACACCGAACCATGTTTTCGATCATAAGAAGAAATGGACGCGTGGGAAATACGAGGATGACTTCGAAAGCGCGCGGGACAACGGCAGGATGCAATACGAACAGGCGGTTGAATTGTTCGCCAACGCGGCTGGAAAGGAAGCGATGCGCGTGGAAATCGACCCGATGTTGTCCTGGATGGATTTCAGCCGGGCGGCCGTTCATCCCGCCTTTTCGCATGGTGAGAAAAATGCGGGAACGGGGCTGGCCTGTCACGGGGTGGCGTTCGCCCGGGGCACCCGGGAGGGGCCGGGAATGCCGATGTTCCTCGCTGGCATCGCCACGGCGCTCAGCCGGGGCCTGAAGGCATGGGAACTGTTTTCCAGTCGATGGAGATCCGCGGAGGCGGGGGAAAAGATCCGGCTGAAATATGAGGCGCAGGGAGCGAAGTCCATCTTGTTCGAGGCGGGAGAGAGACGCATCCTGGGTATCAGAAACATATCGCTGCTGCCATTGCCCGGCGCGGCGGATGGTGCTCTGGCCGCGTTCAAGAAGTTTTACAAAAACGGCAGTCTCGCGGACAAGCCATGGATCCCCCAGGTGCTGCCATTGCAGTTGGTCATCTTTGGCGACCACGCATTCGCAGGAGTTCCGGGAGAGGTGACAACCATCGCCGGACAGCGTATCGAGAAAACCTTGTTGGATATCTTGTCCGCCAGAGGTGTGACGGAGGTGGTGGTGGCGAGCTATTGCAATGGTTACTGCGGGTATATCTCCACCTTTGAGGAATACGGAGAGCAGGCCTATGAAGGCGGGCACACGGTCTTCGGAAAACACACGTTGGGCGCGGTGTTGACGCGGTTCAGCCAAATGGCTCTGGAAATGCTGAAGCCTGCGGGCATGCGCTCGGAATCGAGTGATGGCGTCGCGCCGGAATTCAGCGACGAAGAGCTGGCATCAAGATCATTTGACGCGAAGGTCCGTGGAGGGTGAGGGGATCTATTGGTTGGACGGAACGTTCTCCATGCGCGTGTGCTGCCAGACGCGTCCGTTTTCCCACCGGACCTTGTAGCCGGGAAAGTCAGGCAGCTCTTCCGCTGCGTCGGTGCTGATCCACTGCGCCCCGCTGTCCACGGCTTTCTTGAAACGGCTGGCATCCTTCGTTCTGGGTTCCTTCAGTTCCGCATCGGCCCGCGTGCGCACCATGAATCCCGCCGCCACGAGTTTTCGGATCTCTTCGAAACCACCGACAGGATCATTCCGCTTCATCCACGCGGCGGCGGGATGTTCCGGAGGAACACTGACCAGCAGAAGGCGGCCTTGAAGGTCCTTGTTCGGACTGAGCGCCAGATAGCGGTCGCGGATGGCTCCTTCGTTATCCAGGCAGAAAATCAATTTCCCCGCGGCCTCGGACAACTTCGGCCAGCCCCGGGTGGTGATGGCTTCACGCAGGGTGGGAGTGTCTCCCCTGAGCCGGTCCGGCGTGAGGATCATCTTCTCCGGCACCTCCGCGAGGATCTCTTCTTCAAGGGCCTTGAGCTGCGCATCATCGAAGGGATGCGGACGGATTCTGGGAGAAAAGGATTGCTCCTTGAGTTCCAGCAGCACCATCAGCGGCTCGTGTTTCGGATTGGCCGAGGACCATGTGACCATCTCCCGGAGCGCCTTGCGCAAGGTGGGAACGGTCGTGCGGAAATCGAAGTCCGGGCTGTGCAGGATTTTCAATCCCGGTTCCTTCCATGCGGGATCGGGATTCTTCTCCCCCTCGGAAACCAGTCTCGCGCCGAGGGGATCCGAGTAAAGCCCGCCCTTGGGGTCCGCGAAAAGGTCGAGTTCGATCTGGCGGACCCCGAGCTTTCCGAACTGCTCCTGAAGGGGGCGCTGCGTGACGTTGATGGCGTCACCCTCACCCTTGGCGAAACTTTCGATCAGCTTGTGAACTTTCGGAGAGGGCGCGATATGATAGGAATTGTGTGTGCCGATGAACTGGATCCGGTTCATCGGCGGATCTTCCTCCGCGTGCGCCACGGCGGTGATGGCGAAAAGAGCGGCAGTGGCGAACCAGGTTTTTTTCATGATCTGGACGGAGGATCGCGGATCAGGGTTCCAATGCAAGACCGCGTGTCCGCATTGCGTAATCCGCGGGAAGGTGTTGTCATTCCAGGGATATGAGAAAAGTGGACAGACTGTTGGATGAGTATGGTGAGAGCCATCGGAATCCCCTCAATGAAACCATCCATTGGGTGTGCGTGCCTGCGATTTTTTTCAGCATCATCGGCGTCATCGCCTGCGTTCCGGCAGGGCCGATGGCGGGGCTCGAGCCATGGCTCGGAAATCAGGCGAACTGGGCCTTTCCTGTCCTGCTGGTGCTCGGGATCTATTACGTGATCCTCTCACCCCGTCTGGCGGTCGGGATGGTTTTGTTCTCCGCCGCCTGCCTCGTGGGCGCGGGCCTCCTCGCCAGCCGCCTGCCGGTGCCGTTGTGGGGAGTCTGCCTCGGGATTTTCGCGGTGGCATGGGTGTTCCAATTCCTCGGCCACCGGGTGGAGGGGAAAAAGCCATCCTTCCTCAAGGACGTGCAGTTTCTCCTGATCGGTCCCGCCTGGTTGCTCCATCATCTTTATAAAAAGATCGGACTCCGGTATTGAAATTGACCCCCGTTGACATGGCGGCGATGTTCCCGCCGTGCGTTCGATTTTGATTACCGGGGGAAATGGCGGGCTCGGCCTCGCGATTGCCCGCTGTTTTCTCGCCCAGGATTCCGAAACCCGTGTGTGGTTGGGAGTCCGGTCCAACCGTGCCCGGGCGGAAGAACTGGCCGCGGAGTTTTCCGGGCGCTGCCTGCCGGTCGATCTGGAGGTGACCAGCGCCGAAGCCTGGCAATCCGCGGTTGGGAAGATTTTGGAAACCGACGGCCGCGTGGACGTGCTGGTGAACAATGCGGGGATGCACCGCGACCACCTGCTGGCAACGATGCCGGACGAAGCCTGGCACTCCGTGATCTCCGCGAATCTGGATGCCGTTTTCCTCGGCTGTCGCGCGGTGATCCCGACCATGATGCGGCAGCGCTTCGGGCGCATTGTCAACATCTCCTCGCTCAGCGCCGTGCTTCCTCCCCTCGGGCAGACGAACTACGCCGCCGCGAAGGCGGGTGTGGTCGCGCTCAGCCAGACACTGGCCAAGGAAACCGCGCGCTCCGGCATCACCGTGAACTCCGTCCTGCCCGGCTACATCGATACGGAAGCCCTCGGTGGCATGGACGCGGAAGCGCGGAAAAACGCCCAGCGCGGCATTCCCATGCGGCGCTTCGGCAGGCCGGAGGAAGTCGCCGCGGCGGTGTGTTTCCTGGCGGGAAAAGACGCCGGTTACATTACCGGAGCCGCGTTGAAAATCGACGGAGGAATCTTTTAATCAAAACAACATGCAAGGCGCAGAATTACGACAGAAGATCAAGGAAGTGATGGTCGAGGAACTCATGCTCGAACAGGACCCCGCGGACATCGGCGATACGGTCCCCATCTTCGGCGGTGGCGGATTGGGGCTGGATTCGGTGGACGCGCTGCAGCTCGTCGTGGGCCTGGAGAAGCACTTCGGTCTGAAAATCGGCAATTCGGACGCCGCGAAAGGCATCTTGGAAAACGTCGAAACCATTGCTCTGGAGATCGAGAAATCCGCGTAACGGACCGGATTTTTCATGTGGAAATGAAGGCGTTTTTGATTTTCCTCTTCAAGCTGGCGTTGACCGGTTTGTGCCTGTGGTGGGCCTTTTCCCAAATCAACATCGACGGCTCCATTTTCACGAAGCCGGGTGCGGTCGACTACCGCTGGCTCGCCGGAGGCGCCGCTCTCGCGGGCCTCTCGCTCACCCTGCATGCCACGAGATGGTGGTTTTTCCTTCGGGGGCAGTCCCTGCCTGTCAGTCTGGGGAGGGCTGTGGAACTGACGATGATCGACAGTCTGTTCAGCCTCGCATCCGTCAGCGGTATCGGCGGGGATGCCGCGCGCATCATCCTGCTGATGCGGGATCACCCGGGAAAAAAGCTCATCATCGCCACCGCCGTGATGGCGGATCATCTCGCGGGCCTCGTTTCCATCGCGCTGCTGTTCTTCATCATCTCGGTGACCCGGTTCGAGGCACTGGCGGACCAGAGCGTGCTGGGCCGGGGCGTGATTCATTTTTCGTGGTTCTACATGGGAGGCGGACTGGCGCTGGTGCTGCTGACCTTCATCTGCGCCTCGCCACCGGTGCACCGGCGCATTCATGAGAATGACCGGTTCGGACGCTGGCCGGTGCTCAAGCAATTCCCGGAGCTTTACGACGTGTATCGGAAAAACTGGCGCTACGCCGTCTGCGGCCTCGCGGTTTCATTCCTCATGCTCGGTGCCTATTTCTCGTCCTACTACTGCGGCATGCGCGCCGTGGGCGGGAAGGCGGAATACGGCGCGGTGATGTCCGCGATGCCGGTCATCGATTCGGTCAGCGGCATGCCCATCTCCGTCGCAGGAGTGGGGGTGAGGGAGAAATTGTTCGAGGTGCTGATGAATGATCTCGCCGGTGTGCCAGCGGAGACGGCCATCGCGGCCTCGCTCGCCGGTTTCGCATGCAACGTGTTATGGGCTCTGCTGGGCGCGTTGTTTTTCCTGAAAAAACGGGACCGCATCAGCGCGGCGGATCTGGAGGATGGCAAGGTGGATTGATTTGCCGCGGAAACTCCGAACTTGCCTCCTCGTGTTTCATCCGGCATCCTGCAAGGTGAATTCAACCCTGATCCCACGTTATGAAAGAACTGCTGGACGCATGGAAACAGGTGGATCGCAACAAGGTCGCGGCCTTGCTCAGCGTGATCCCCGGACTTGGACATCTCTATAAACACCACTACATGGCGGGCGCCGGCATCCTGACCGCCGGTAATGCGATCATGGTCTTCGTCGCGTTATGGCTGGGTATCGCGACCCTCGGCCTGGCGTTGATCGTCGTTCCGGCGGTGTGGTTCGCCATGATCGCCTGTTCGGCCTATTTCGCCACGGACGAACATGGAAACCACCCCTGGCTCCACGTTTGGGAATACCGTGGTGCGGGACTGAAGATGTTTTCACGAAAAGCGTGACGGCTCCGGCGCCGGTCAGCCACCGACCGCGCGCATGTCCACCTGCAGCCTGCGGTTGGGCAGCTGGCAGTCGATTTCCAGAACCTGCCTTCCACGGCGGATGATGAGCCGGGTGTGGGGATCGAGGATGGGACGCATGAGCATGTCATATTGGAGCATGGTTTCCACCCGTTTGCCGTCCACCGCCACCACGATGTCGCCGGAGCGGACTCCCACGCTCCGGGTGACCACGCTGTCTTTGTCCAGGCGGCATCCTTTGGGGGATTTCACGTCCTCGAAATCGGCTGTCGTCACGTCTTGCAGGCCATTGGGAAATACCTCCCGCAGGGCGGACTCATCCCCGTCCCCATGCCAAGCGGCGAAAAGACCGTAGCGGTGGTCATCATAGCGCTCCGCGATGTCTTCAGCGATTTTTTTCGCCCGCTTCGCATCCTTGTCCCTGATGGCGAGCACGAACGCGGATTCCAGCCCCTCATGGGAAAACACCTGCTCGTTATGGTCCGCGATCTCGCGGGCCCTGGCGTCGTTTCCACTAGATTTGTAGTAATGGATCAACCAACGGGTTTTGTTGGAAACCCCCACCCGGTCCGGGGATTTTTCATAGGCGGTTTCATAAGCGTCATGTGCCTCCTCAGGCTGCCCGGCGATGACCAGCGCGTCTCCGAGATCCAGTCCCGCGTCCGGATCGAACGACATGAAGGTCCGCAGGGTCTCGATCCTCTCGTCGGCGGTGAGCCTCGGTCCCTCGAGAATCTGGTTGAGCGGACGCTTGCTGTATTCGCGGACCTCGCCCCATGCCGCCTTAACGCTTTCGATATTGTTTCCCGTGTTTTCCGCAAGTTCGTAACACAGCTCCCTGTTCCACGGGTCGATCTTGTGGAGCGCCTTGATCTGTTTCACCCAGTCACCACCCTGGATGCCTGTGAAACGGATGCGGTGGATCGGGTCATGCGCGGTACCCGGTGGGGAAACCTCGCGAAACCACGGCTCCTGATTCGGCATCGCGGTGCCTGGCCGGACATTCAGGTTGGGAAACCGGTAGTCGAACCACAGACCCATGGGAATCCGCTCCGGATGCTTCCGCGCATAATCGGAAACCTTGCGCATGTCGTCCTGGAAATCCTTCTCCCGGGTCGCGACGAGGGGTTCGATGAGTTCCACATCCGGCAGCTTCCGGCAGTAGGGAAGCACTTCCTTTTCCCACGCGACCGCAGCTTCATGAGATCCCCACTGGCGCAGGGCGAAGCGGCTCACGTTGGCACACACCATATGGAAGTGGCGGCGGAAATAACCCGCCCAGTCCGCATCCGAGATGACACGTGGCCCGCCGTCCTTGCCCACGAGTCCCCATGCACCGTCCTTTGCGAGAAATGCGGCGATCTTGTCCGGCGTCGGTTCCTTCCCCAGGTTGAAAACCTCTCCCGCTTCAAAAAACTCCATGGTCACGCCCGAGCGCATCGCCAGGTGGCCGTCGTCCACGCTTCGATCCTGCTGCGAAAGCAGCCGCGACCATTCCGGGGTGGCCTGCAGATCCTCGCGCTCCGTGACGAAGGCCATCAGCTCCGGATTGCCACGATGCGTTTTCAACGCCCTCGCATGGACGATGGCTTCGGCCAGACTGGGTTCCGCGAGGTCCTGCATCCGGCGCCAGTCTCCCGTGACGTGCAGGTCCACGACTCGCTTCCATCTGCCGGAGTCTCCCTCGGTGGGAATGCTTTTCATCTTCTCCCGAGCCTTGACGGGACGACCCGCGTGACAGTCGTACAATACCTCCGCCCACCTGCCGGCATCCGAGGGCGGCTTCCCCTCACGCAGCTTCTCCGCGAATGCCAGATGCGCGGTCATGCGGCACAGGAGGGGACGCAGATCGTTGAATTGCTGGGCGTTATGACGGAGTCCGAACACCCCCAGTAGAAACGCCGCCTCCTCGTGCACCCGCGCGGCGGCGGGGGTGGTTTTGATGCGTTCGGAAATCTCCTTGTTGGCCTTCTGCAAAACCTTGGCGGTGGGGGTGAGCAGGTCGTGCAGCAGGTCGGGAGCGTTGTCGGAAGCTGCCTGCTGGGTGATCTTCCATTCTTCCAGCAATGGCCGGTAGCTGGCGATATCCCAGCAGGACGGAGACATCTTCAGGCCGGCCTTCCCCACCTGGTATTCATGTCCGCTTTTCGCCGTGGGGACGGTTTTTTCCGTGTCGCCCGCACCACACAATTTCGCCATTCCCTGAAGGTCCCGGACCGTGCCCTCCACCATCCAATGTTCCTCACATGTCCATTGGCGTTGCGCTTTTCCCCCATCGGTCTCCGAGATCTCCGCGCCGGCCCCGGATTCCTCGACCTTCTTCTCACAACCCGGCAGCAGGGGAAGTCCGAGCAGCCCGGCAAAAATGAAAACACGATGTGTCATGCTGTTTTGTTATCCCACCTGATTGCCTTGGCCAGTTGGATTTTCCGGGACCGCAGGATTTGTGGAAATGAAACTTGGTGGCCGGGAGGAGCGGGATTATGCATGGTGCACAACCCATGACCTCGCAAGCCACACACAAGCATCTCTTTTATGGTGAAATGGCAAAGCTGCTCGAGGCCGGATTCGATATCCGGAAGGCTGCGGCGGTCCTGATGGATACGAAGCTGCCTCCGGCCCAGGTGGCGCTGCTTGAGGACCTGCACTCGGGTTTGGAAGCGGGGCAGTCCATCACCGCCGCCTTTGGCAAAAACACCCGGAACATCACCAGCCTGGAGCGCGACATCATCGGCGCGGGCGAGCGCGGTGGAAAACTGGCTCCCGCATTCCAGCATCTCGCGAACTACTTCGGGATGGTCGCATCCACCCGCAATGCGGCGGTGAAGGGCATGATCTACCCGCTGGTCGTGCTGCACATGGGCGTCGTCATCTCCGTCATTCCCGGGGCGTTGATGGGGCGGCAGGGCGCTGGCGACATTCTCGCCAGCCTGGTGGTCATGCTGGCCGGCATGTATGCGGTGGGGTTCGTGATCTTTCTGGCAGCGCGCGCGCTTTTGAAAATGGCGCCGACCCATTCCGGAGTCGATGCCCTGCTGAACCGCCTGCCGTGGATCGGCAAGGCGCGGCGGAACATGGCGATGGCGAGGTTTTGCAAAGTCTACCATTCATGCATCCTCGCCGGGATTTCCATGAACGAAACCGTCTCGCTGGCTTCGGACGCGTCACAAAGCGCGGTGATCCGCCAAGCGGGCGAAAAGCTGGAAGCAGCCGCGAAGTCAGGTGAGGCGCTGGGCCCCCGGTTCATGGCGGACGCCGCCTTCCCGGTGGCATTCTCCCGCTCGTATTCCACCGGCGAGGAGGCGGGTACGCTGGACAAGGATCTGGGAAATTGGGCGCGGTTGTTTCAGGACGAGGCTGAAGCCGCCGCGAAAACCGCATCCGTGATGGTGCCGAAGGTGCTTTATTTCTTCATCCTGCTGTTCGTCGCATGGAAGATCGTCTCATTTTTCAGCGGTTACTACACCTCCCTCGATAATATCGGGAATTGAGGCATTGCCGACATTCGGCTCAAAAAAGAAACGCCCGATCCTTGTAAAAGGACCGGGCGTTTTTGAAAACTTGGGAAGAACTACGGCTTACCAACGGTTGCCACCGCCGCCGCCTTTGTAGCCGCCACCACCACCGCCGCCGCCGCCGCCGCCGCCTTTATAGCCGCCGCCACCGCCGCCGCCTTTATAGCCACCACCGCCGCCGCCTTTGTAGCCGCCGCCACCACCGCCGCCGTAGCCACCACCACCGCCTGGGCGGGATTCCTTGGGCTCGGATGCGTTCACGCGAAGCGCGCGACCGTTATAGTCGTAGTCGTTGAGGGCCTCGATGGCCGCGTTCAACTGCGATTGATCACCCAGCGTCACGAAGGCGAAGCCCTTGGACTGACCGGTCTCACGGTCGGTGATGATTTTGACCCTTTCGACAGGTCCAAAAGCGGCGAAGAGGCCGGAGACGTCTCCTTCAGTAGCAGTGTAGGGCAGGTTGCCCACGTAAATATCCATTTGATTCGATTCTATTGACGCCATGATGATGCAGCACTTCGTCGGATCATGGCGTCACAGATCAAATAAAGAGAGACTGGACAAACTTCCGCCGTTCAATCGAAGTGTCAATAGGCTGCTTGAAGGTAGAAAAGCAACTTTTCTTTTTTATTTATATTTCAAGAGCTTGCAGGTGAAGAAGCGCTGTTCCGCCAAGACTTGCATGATGGGACTTGGAAAATGATGGGAAGGCGGGTGTGCTGGGCGGGTGGAAACGATCCGGATCCGTGGCGCGCGGCAGCATAATCTGAAAAACATCGACGTGGATATTCCACGGGGGAAACTCGTGGTGATCACGGGGCCGAGCGGATCGGGGAAATCATCGCTGGCGTTCCATACGCTGTATGCGGAGGGGCAGCGGCGGTATGTGGAATCCCTGTCGGTGTATGCCAGGCAGTTCCTGGACCAGTTGGAAAAACCGGATGTGGATGTGATCGAGGGACTGAGCCCGGCGATCGCGATCGAGCAGCGGGGCGGCGGACTGAATCCGCGATCCACGGTGGCAACGGCGACGGAGATCTATGACTACCTCCGGGTGCTGTGGGCGGCGGCGGGAGTGCCCCATGATCCGGTGACGGGTGAACGGCTGGAACGGATGAGTCCGGCGGACATAGTGAAGGTGCTGGCGGAGATGGAGGAGGGAACGAAGGTCGTTTTGCTGGCTGCCCTGCCGAAGGAGGAGCTGGGAGAGCCTGCCCGTCTGCTGGGCGATCTCCAGCGGCAGGGATACATCCGTGTGAGGGTGGATGGAGAGGTGATGGAAATCGAGGACGCTGCGGCGGGATGGCCGGAAAGTCCGGTGGCGGTGGAAATCGTGGTGGATCGCTTCGTGATCCGGTCCGGGGTGGAATCCCGCCTCGCGGATTCGGTGGAAACGGCGTTGCGGCTGTGCGGTGCGGAGGCGAGGGCGTCGGTGCAGGAACCGGGAGGGGATGTCTGGCGGGATGTGGTTTTCCAAACGAGCTACCGGAATCCGAGGACCGGATTCATGGTGGATGAGATTTCTCCGAAACATTTTTCCTTCAACTCCCATCTCGGCGCGTGCGAAGCCTGCGAAGGATTGGGGACCGAGTTGTATTGTGATCCGAAGCTGTTGCCCGAGGGCGGGGATGCGGATCTGACCTTCAAGCGGTACCGCGAGGCGAAGTCCGAAATCACACGGCGGAAGCTGGCGAAATTCATGGCTCACCGGGCCTGTGGCGTGTGTGAGGGGAAGAGGCTCAAGCCGGAATGGCTGGCGGTAAAGGTGGGGGGAGGGTCCTCCTTGGTGGGGGCAAACCCGAAACTGGAAACTCCCACGCCATCGGAGTGGCTCGGCATTCAGGATTTCTGCGGGCTCAGCGTGGCGGATGCGATGCGATGGCTGGAGGGATTCGTGGTGGACCCGGCGATGGCGGAAGTATGCGGGCGGCTCGCGAGCGACGTCCGGATCCGGCTGGCGTTCCTTGAAGAAGTGGGTCTGGGTTATCTGACGCTGGAGCGGACGAGCGGGACCTTGTCGGGCGGTGAGGCGCAGCGGATCCGGCTGGCGACGCAACTGGGTGCCGGACTTTCCGGCGTGATTTATGTGTTGGACGAGCCGAGCATCGGCCTGCATGCGGCGGATACCGCCCGGTTGATCGGCGCGCTTACGCGATTGCGGGACCTGGGGAATACCGTGGTGGTGGTGGAGCACGACGAGGAAATCATCCGTGCGGCGGATTGGTTGATCGACATCGGACCGGGAGCCGGTGCGGCGGGCGGAACCTTGCTGGCAGCGGGAGTGCCGGTGGAAATCGCCTCACCGACGGGGGAATGGCTGAGGGGAGGCGGGATTGGTTTCAAGGGCTCGGCTCCTGGCGAGGAGAAGAGAGGAGAACTGGTGATCCGGGGCGCGCGGGAACATAACCTTAAAAATCTCGATGTGCGGATCCCGCTCGGGCGGCTGGTCTGTCTGACGGGGCCGAGCGGCAGCGGAAAATCCACGCTCGCGGACGACATCCTGCGCCGGGCTCTGGCCCGTCACTTCAATGGTTCGGGCGAGGCTCCGGGCCTGCATGACGGGATCGAGGGTCTGGAGTTGATCGAGAAATGCGTGGTGGCGGACCAGTCTCCCATCGGGCGCAGCCCGAGGTCGAATCCGGCGACATTCACGGGGGTGTTCGATCTGGTCCGGGATCTTTTCACGAAGCTTAATCTGTCCAAGCAACGGGGCTATGGCCCGAGCCGTTTCAGTTTCAACGCCGCGGGCGGGCGCTGCGAACGATGCCAGGGAAACGGTCGGTTGAAAATCGAGATGCACTTTCTCCCCGACGCGTGGGTGCCCTGCCCTGCGTGCTCCGGAAGGCGCTTCAACCGCGAAACACTGGAAGTAACCTACAAGGGCAAATCCATCGCCGAAGTGCTGGAGCTGTCGGTAGCGGAAGCCCGGACGTTTTTCCGGCCGATTCCGAAAATCCATCACATTTTGGAAATCCTTGAAGACCTCGGTCTGGGCTATTTGAAACTCGGCCAGCCGGCGAACACGCTTTCAGGTGGTGAGGCGCAACGGCTGAAACTCGCGGTGGAGCTCGCCAGACCACAGGCCCCGCACACGCTTTACCTTTTCGACGAGCCAACCACCGGACTGCATTTCGGTGATGTGGAAAAACTGCTCGCCGCTTTTTTCAAACTGCGCGATGCCGGACACAGCGTGCTGGTGGTGGAGCACCATCTGGACGTGATCGCCGCCGCGGACTGGCTTGTCGAACTCGGGCCGGGTGGGGGAGTCAATGGCGGAACCCTGGTGGATCAGGGGCCTCCGGAGAAGATCCGCAAGAACAAGAAATCTCCGACGGGTCGCGCCCTGGCGGCGAACAAGGTGCGCTGATTTCCCGTCGCGGATTTTCCATTTTTCAGAGGCCGATAAAATTTATTACAAATGTAGTGGACGGATCCACTACATTTGTAATATGGATATCGATCATGAGCATGCCAAGTATTCCTGAATCCGAGTGGACCGTCATGGAAGTCCTGTGGGACACGTCGCCACAAACCGCGTCCGAAGTCGCGAAGACGCTGAATCAGAGCAAGGGTTGGGCGGAAAATACCGTTCGGACCTTGCTGACCCGGTTGGTGGAAAAGGGTGTCCTGGAGATTGTGGAAAAGGCCGGCTCTCCCCGGCTTTTCGCTCCTGCGGTCAAACGCGAGGCACTCGTCAAAGCGGAGAGTGAGACATTTCTGGAGCGCATTTTCCAAGGGGCTGCCAAGCCGTTGCTCGTTCATTTTGCCAGTAATGCCCGGCTCACGCCGGATGAGGTCCGGGAGCTGAAGTCGCTCCTGGATCAATCGATCGAAAAAAACAAACCCTGAAACCCACCGTTATGAACTCATTAGAATCGTTGTCAGAATGGTTGTTCGCCGCGTCTTTGCGGGCATCCGTGCTCGCTGTCGTCATACTCGGCGTCCAAGCCGTCTCACGCCGCTGGCTGCCCGCGCAGTGGAGATATGCCTTGTGGCTGCCGATGTTGTTGGTCCTCGTGTTTCCGGTTCTGCCGTCCGCGCCATTCGGATTGTTTCCAAGGAAAATGGAGGAACCCGGTGCGGTGATCATCCAAAGTCCTGACATTCCGGAAATGGCCACGCCCGTAGCGATGGAGAAATCGCAATCGGTTGCAGGGCACCCCAATTCCGTTGCGGATCTTCTTCCCGTCGCATGGCTCGTCGGGGCGTGTGTCGTGTTCGGTGCCGGGTTCGCCGGCTATCACCGGAGCATGCGGCGCATCGTGAAAACGTCCGTAGCCCCGAACGGGTCGTTGCTGGATGAAATCCACATCGCGGCCTTGGAGGCGGGGATCGGCCGATTGCCGCGGGTGCTGGTTTCTCCGAAAGTGGAAAGCCCGGCGGTTACAGGAATGTTCCGCCCTTCGCTGCTGCTGCCCGCAGGATTTCCAAAGGGATTCAACGATGAGGAAACCCGGCTCATCCTGCTTCACGAATTCACCCACCTGAAGCGGCGGGATCTGGTCGTCAATGGTTTGGCCTGTCTTTTGCAGGCGTTGCATTGGTTCAATCCCATCCTGTGGTTCGCTTTTGCCCGGCTGAGGGTTGACCGGGAGGCCGCTTGCGATGCGAGCGTGCTTTCCCTCGGCACAACGGATCGCCGTGCCGCCTACGGCGGGGCTTTGCTGAAGCTGGAGGGCGGATTCCCGTCTTGCGGGCTCAGTCTGGGATTCGTCGGGATTTTCGAGCGCACCACCGGGATGAAATCGAGGATCCGGGAAATTTCCAGCCACCGCCCTGCGGGATTGGCGGGGAGGATGACGGGTTTGAGCCTGATCACGCTGCTGGTGATGTTCGGCGCGACGAAAGCCGAAGAACCCGCGCCGCAGGAAGCTGTGGGAAAAGCACCGGAGCCGGTGCCCACCGGGCATGAGGTCATTATGAAGAAGCTGACCACCATCGTGATCCCCCAGGTGAATGCGGAAGATATGTCGTTGGAGGAAATCGTCGGTTTCCTGGCATCGAGAGTCAAACAACTGGATACCGTCGAAAAGGATCCTGAGAAAAAAGGCATCAATTTCACCATTCGGAAAAACAAGGGGGAGGATGTCGTCCAGGCAGGACACATCACCATGAAGAAAAAGAATGTCCTGCTGATCGATGTGTTGAAGGAGACGGCGGATCAGTCGGGCATGCGGTTCAGAGTGGACGACTCCGGCGTGACGTTTCTCAAGGCGGGGCAGGAGATGGATGACTTCGTGAAAGTCGCCCCTCCGCCACCTGCGCCTCAGGGAAAAGCGGGGGACTTCGCGATGAAGCTCATCATCCCACGATTCGAGGTCGAGCAGGTGACATTGCGCGCCGCCGTGGATCTGCTGAACCAACAAGCCCGCGAGCTGACCAAAGAAGGGTCTGTTTTTCCCATCGTTCTCGATCCCTCGGTTGATCCGGATGCCCGCACCGTGGAAATCCGGACCCGGAACGCGCCGCTTTACATCAATCTGCGATATCTGGCTGATCAGCTGAAATACACGGTCACCACGGATGATAAGGAGCTCCGGATTTCCCGTCCGTAAAGCGAGTGCATCGGGGGAGGGCTGTCGCATTGGCCAAATGGTTCGTGCGGCGGTTCTCCCCTCTTTTATCCCCGATGTCGGTGGTTTCTCCTTCCGTCTCAGAGGCTCGCACCGGCTCGCTCTTTCATTTTCGCCGGGGATCCCTCCAAGGCCGGTGCGGGTCGGGTATCTTGGGGGGAAATTCGCGGCTTTTTTTAATTTTCTGTGGACAGATCGGGCTGTGGCCATTAATCACGCCGCCTCCCGACGAGGCATCCGCCTCCGAAGAACCTATGGCAGTGTAGCTCAGCGGTAGAGCAGAGGACTCATAAGCCTTTGGTCGGCGGTTCAAATCCGCCCCCTGCCACCAGGTTTTTCTTTTTAGGACCAGCAAGTCATGTAGGATTTCTTGCGGAATGAGTCTCCCGGATTCCGGGACTTTAACCGCTTGCCGGTCACTTTTCGACGCACTGGCATCGGGAACATGAAACCGTGTCGCGTTCACCGACGCGCTTTGATCGGATCCAGGCTCCGATCAACCCAAAGGCCGGTCGCGAAACCCTTCAATTCAGTTTCCGTCCGTTGGCCGGACTTCCAAGCCGACAGGTGCCACGGCGAAGGTGGTGGAATTACAGAAACAGAAGGGTGTCGGGAGGCGAAGTCCCAATAAGGGACAGGTGCACCCTTTTCCGGCCTTTCGAAGGTTCTTGCTCTTTTGTTGGGGGTGGCTATGAATGATTTGTTCGTGAACAAGTTCGTCCTTGAAATCTGTTAGATCGGGCTTGTCTGCCGATCCTTCCGCCATCCATTTGGAGTAACAACTATTGGAAATGATTTACGACATTACCAACGCTTCGTCGCGGGATGCCGTCCAGGCAATGGATTCGCACGGAATGCCAGATTCTTTCCCACCCCTTTGACGATCCCGAATCGAACCGGAGAAATGGACTGGACCGTAAAATCTCAGGGAAGACTCGCGAATTTTCATGCGATGGGAATGGGGGCGGTTGTGCTTGGACTATCGTGGAAGAATGTCGTTTCGTTCTGCCTGTTTATGGCGGGATTCCATTTCGCCTACCACTACGGCATGTCGTTCAGCCAGACATGCGGTTCGCCGTTTTGGTTTCCTGATTCGGTGTTGTTGTGCGCCCTCCTGATGAGTTCGCCGCGCAATTGGTGGATATTCATTTTCGCCGCGCTTCCGATCCGGTTGTATGTCGCCGCTCCTTTGGGACTTCCCGTTTGGTTTCAGCTGACGGTCTTCGTTATCGATTCGGCGAAAGGGATCGTCGGGGCTCTCGCGTTGCGTCATTTTGTGAAAAACCCGCTGCGTTTCACGTGCGTGAGGGACTACGCCACATACGCGCTTCTGGTGGTTCTGCTTATTCCCGCCTTGGCCGCATTCGCGGGGGCGGGCGCGCGCGTCATGCTCGGGCGGGACTTCTGGACGTCTTGGGAACAATGGTTCATGGGGAACGTGCTCACCCATCTGGTGGTGACCCCGGCCCTGTTGTGCTGGGTGTTGGTGGCTCCGAAGAGACTGCGGATGCCATCCGGGCGACATTTCGCGGAAGCGGTGTTTCTCGGGATCGCATTGATTCTCACCGGGTATCTCGCGTTCCGAACGGAATCGGTCCGGATCGGACTGGCCGAGACGAGGTTTTATGCGCCGGTACCGTTCCTGTTCTGGGCGGCGATCCGGTTCGGAATGGCGGGGGCATCGGGATCGGTGGCCATCATCGCGGTTCTCGCGGTGGAGGCCGCGCTGAAAGGACATGGTCCGTTTTCCGGTTTGTCGCCGTCCGGGACTTCCCTGGCGCTGCAGCATTTCCTGCTGCTCAGGGCGGCTCCGCTTTATGTGGTCGCCATCTTGATCGAGCAAAAGAAAGTGGCGGAAATGGAGGCCCAGGAGCAACGGTGCGCGCTTGCCCATGCGGCCCGGGTCTCCACCATGGGACAACTCGCCTCCGCGCTTGCCCACGAGATCAACCAACCATTGGGGGCCATCCTGCGGAACGCGGAAGCGGGAGAACTGATCCTCGCGCAAAAATCGCCGGATCTGGAGGAAGTCCGCGCGATCCTGCTGGACATCCGGCAGGACGACCAGCGGGCGGGATCGGTGATCGAGCGCATGCGATCGCTGCTCAAAAGGCGTGATCTCGAATTCGAGCCGGTTTCGATCAAGGCTGTGCTGGACCAGGTGATGGATTTCATCCGTGCGGAAATGCGTTCCCGACGGGTGACCGTCGACATGGAAATCGCTCCGGGCCTGCCGATGGTGCGGGGGGACAAGGTGCATCTCCAGCAGGTTCTTCTCAATCTTCTGGTGAACGGCGCGGACGCCATGTCCGGATGGCCGCTCCAGCAACGCAGGCTGCGGGTGGATGTGGAGCAGACCGACGGGCGTACGGTGGAGATCAGCGTGCGGGATTTCGGTCATGGAATCGCGGAAGAGAAAATTCCACGGGTCTTCGAACCGTTTTTCACCACGAAGTCGAATGGAATGGGGATGGGCCTGGCAATCTCCAAAACCATTGTGGAGGCGCACGGGGGCGGGATCCGTGCCGGGAATCATCCGGAGGGCGGCGCCGTCTTCCGTTTCACCTTGAAGACCGTCGGGGAAGGGGGGACGGCGTGAGCGACCGGCAGGGCAGGACGGTCTATGTGGTGGATGACGACACGTCATTCTTGTTGAGCCTCACCCGGATGCTGAGGGCGTCCGGTTTCTCGGTGAAGGCGTATGCTTCGGCCACGGAGTTTCTGACCGGCCATCCGGAAGATGCCCGGGGCTGTGTGATCGCGGATCTGCATATGCCGGAAATGAGCGGGATCGAGCTTCAGGAGCAACTGGTGAAAACGTGCAATCCGCTGCCGGTGGTTTTCCTCACGGGCGAAGGAGACCTGCCGAGCAGCGTGACCGCGATGCGTCAGGGCGCGGAGGATTTCCTGGCGAAGCTGGCACCAAGCGCGGATCTGTTGGCGGCGCTGGACCGCGCGCTCGCCCGCGACGAACGGGAGAGGAAACAGCGGTCGCACAAGAACGAACTGGGTGCTCGTTTCCGGAAGCTCACGCCGCGTGACCATGAGGTGCTTCTTCATGTTCTCCAGGGTCGGCTGAACAAGGAGATCGCCGCCGATCTAGGCATCGACGAGAGATCCGTGAAGCGGCACCGCACCAGCATCATGGCGAAGCTGGAGATCCGGTCCGTGGTGGAACTGGCGCGGCTGGCACAGGAGGTCGGGATCTCCGTTCTGCCATCCCCCCGTCCCTAAAGGGACGGTTGCGGAAGCCTGACGATCTCCTCCAACCTGTCATGCGTGGGTTCCGGGACAAACGGGTTTTCTAACATCTACGTGGCGGTCATCGATGACGATGACAGTCTCTGCCGTTCCTTGGGACGGCTGCTGCGCGCGGTGGGGATCCAGCCGGTCACCTATTCCTCCGCTGAGGCGTTTCTCGCGGATGAGAAGCAACCACGCTTCGATTGCCTGTTGCTGGACATCGAGCTGGGTGGCATGTCCGGCATCGAGCTCAACGAGAGGCTCGTCGCATCCGGCTCCACCGCCCCGGTGATTTTCAACACCGCACACGATGAACCCGGGATCCGCACCAGCGCGATGCGGACGGGCTGCTCCGCTTTTCTGAAAAAAACCGACTCCGGGCAAACCATCATGGACGCCATCACCCGTGCCATCGGGGCAGGACCCGTGGAAGGCGGCCGATGAACGACATCCATCTTCTCCATCCTGAAAAAAAGAAACTCCACCGACAACAATATGAAACCGATACCAAAACCCTGGCGATACCTGCTCGCCGCCGCACTGGCCATCACGGCGGTCAACGCCCAAGACAAGAAGCCCAACATCCTCGTCATCTGGGGGGATGACATCGGCACCTGGAACATCAGTTACAACAGCCGCGGCATGATGGGATATCAGACACCCAATATCGACCGCATCGCCAAGGAAGGTGTGGCCTTCACCGACTACTACGCGCAACAGAGTTGCACCGCAGGACGTGCGGCATTCATCAGCGGTTCCGCGCCGGTCCGTTCGGGCATGACCAAGGTTGGCATGCCGGGCGCGAAAGAAGGCTGGCAGAAAACCGATGTGACCATGGCCACGATCCTGAAATCCCAAGGCTACGCGACGGGGCAGTTCGGCAAGAACCATCAGGGAGACCGTGACGAACACCTGCCCACCGTGCACGGCTTCGATGAATTCCTCGGCAGTCTCTACCATCTCAATGCCGAGGAGGAGCCGGAGAACCGCGACTATCCGAAGGATATGAAGCTGCCCAGCGGCAAAACCTTCCTGGAGCAGTATGGCCCCCGCGGCGTCATCCATTCCTTTGCCGACGGCAAAATCGAAAACTCCGGTCCGCTGACCAAGAAGCGGATGGAAACCATCGACGATGAAACCCTGGCCGCCGCGAAAGACTTCATCACCCGCCAGAACAAGGCGGGCAAGCCGTGGTTCTGCTGGTGGAACGCCACCCACATGCACTTCCGCACCCACGTGCAGCCCGGCCAACTCGGCATCTCCGGCCAGGACGAGTATAGCGACGGCATGGTCAGCCACGATCTCAACGTGGGCGAGTTGCTCAAGTTGCTTGATGAACTCGGCGTCGCGGACAACACCATCGTCCAGTATTCCACCGACAATGGTCCGCATTACAACACCTGGCCCGATGCCGGCACAACCCCCTTTCATGGAGAGAAAAACTCCAATTGGGAAGGTGCCTTCCGTGTGCCTTGCTTTATCAAATGGCCTGGCCATTTCCCGGCCGGTGTGACCCTCAATGGCATTGTGTCCCACGAGGACTGGCTGCCGACCTTCGCCGCCATCGCCGGTGCGCCGGACATCAAGGAGAAGCTGCTCAAAGGCGGCGTGGAACTCAACGGACGTACCTACAAAAACCACATCGACGGTTATGATCTCACCGACTACCTCAGCGGCAAGGTCAAGGATTCGCCGCGCAAGGAGTTCATCTATCTCAACGACGCCGCTGAAGTGGTTGCGATCCGCGTAGGCGACTGGAAGGCCACCTATATGGAGAACCGGGCGCACCAGTTGCAAGTGTGGCGCGAACCTTTTGTCCATCTTCGTGCCCCCCATCTCACCAACCTGCGCCGCGATCCCTTCGAGAGAGCCGCTGAGAATTCCAACACCTACAACGACTGGTATCTTGACCGTGCGTTCGTCCTTATTCCCCTGCAGACGGTCGCCAGCAAGTTCCTCCTGACTCTGAAGGATTTTCCGCCCAGCCAGAAGCCCGGCGATTGGAGTCTCGATTCCTTGGAGAAGCAGATCAAAGGCATGGTTCCGGATACCAACTGATCGCCATTCCGCACAGGGTGCCTGCCGCATGGCCGGCACCCTGTGTTTCCCATCATTCGCATGAACACCGACTTCATACCCATCTGGCTTCTTTTTCTCGGGACGGTCCTGATCGTCATGCTTTCCATTGAAGCGGGCTATCGTCTGGGCCACCGCTCGCACCGCAAGTCGGGGGAAGAGAAGGAGTCGCCGGTTTCCGCCATCGCCGGGTCCGTTCTTGGACTGTCCGCCTTTCTTCTCGCTTTCACCTTCGGCATCGTTTCGGACCGTTACGATTCACGCAAGGCCCTGGTTCGCGAAGAAGCGAACATCATCGGGACCACCTACCTCCGCGCGGATTTCCTGCCGGAAGACGACCGCGCCGTGGCGAAGTCGCTTCTCAAGGAATATGTTTCAAACCGCATCGGCTCCGTTGAGAGCCTCCATTCCGGGCGCATGACTCCCGGGGAGATGGAGGCGCGTCTCGCAAAAGTCTCCGCCATTCATAAAGTGCTCTGGGACATGGCGGTCACCAACGCCCGCAAGGATATGAACTCGGACGTCGCCGCTCTTTACATCGACTCGCTCAATTCCCTCATCGACATCCACGCCCTCCGCATCGCGGTCGGACTCCAGGCGCGCATTCCGAGGGGAATATGGTTCGCGTTGTCCTGCCTCACCGCTCTCGGAATGGCCAGCATCGGTTATCAAACAGGCATCGCAGGCTCCAAGCGCTCAATCGCGAAAGGCGTTCTCGCCATCGCCTTCAGCCTGGTCATCGCCCTCATCGCCTCGCTCGACCGCCCGCAGGGAAGCTACGTCACCGTCTCCCAACAACCATTGATCGATGTCCTGAAATCCATGGATTCGACCTCGAACTGAATTTTCCGGCACGTCTTCCACATCCATTCGCCTGATGGTCCAACCTACCATGATATGAAAACCAAACCACTCGCCATCTGCGCGATTCTCGGCGGACTCGCCCTGTCCGCCACCGCGCAGGAGCAAACCAAGAACGCCTTCGCGCAACCCGTCCCGTCCAAACCTTATTTGGAGCCAAGCATCGCACGCCCTGAACAGGAAAAGGTCGCCGCAGGGAAACTGGCGGCGCTGGAGAAAAGATTCGGACGCAAGCCGAATATTCTCATCGTGCTCGTGGATGACATGGGCTGGGGAGATCCCGGCTGCTTCGGAGGCGGTCTGCTCATCGGCGCACCGACACCGAATATCGACAAGCTCGCGACGGGTGGGCTGAAACTTCTCAGTGTTTACTCCCAGCCAACCTGCACGCCCAGTCGGGCCGCGCTGATGACCGGCCGCATTCCCACGAGGAGCGGCCTCACGCGGCCCACGCTCAGCGGGGAGGTGCCGAAGGTGAATCCATGGGCGGACGAAGTGACCGCTGCCAAGCTTTTGAGCGGCTCGGGTTATCGTACCGCTCTCTCCGGGAAATGGCATTTGGGCGAAGGTGAGGGCAGCTATCCACACCAGTGCGGCTATGATGAATATTACGGAATCCTCTCTGTGATGAGCGACTTCAGCCAGCAGCTTGACAAACGGCTCTATCCGGATCTGATCCTGCGGCCCGACCGCCTGGCCGCGCTTCAGAAGCTGAGCGAAGCTGCGATCACCAAGGGCAGCAAAGGCGGCCCGCTGGAGGTTTCCGAAGAAATCAAATCCACGGAAGATCTGGCGCAGATCGATCAGAAGTTCGCCGACTTTTCGGAAGATTTCATCCGCCGAACGACGAAAGAAAACAAGCCGTTCTATCTCTGCCATTCCTTCGGTCGTCTTCACAACGACTCCTACCCGGCCAAGGGATACGAAGGAAAGAGCCCCGCGGGCTTTCCCCAACGTGACGCTCTGGTTGAAACCGATGACATCGTCGCCCGTCTGATCAACGTGCTCAAGGAAACCGGGCAGTTGGAAAATACCCTCGTTTTTTTCACTTCCGACAACGGTGGCAACGAGGATCTGATGCCGGATTCCAGCTATCAACCTTTCCGTGGTGGCAAGGGCACCACTTGGGAAGGTGGCGTGCGTGTTCCCGGTATTGCTTACTGGCCGGGCATGATCGCGCCGGGCCGGGTGGATGATGGTCTTTTCGATCTCTGCGATCTGTTCAACACTCCTCTCGCGATCGCGGGCATCACGGACAAGATCCCTTCGGAACGTTTTATCGATGGCATCGACCAGACGTCATACTTGCTTGCCGATGACGGCAAATCCAAGAGGGACGCTGTTTTCATGTATGCCGAAAATACCCTGACCGCCGTGCGGTGGTTGGAATACAAGGTGCATTTCAAGGTGTTCCTCAACCAGTCCGCACACCGCAATCTGGACGAAAGCACGTTGAACAACCTCGGTATGGCACCGTGGGTTTATAACCTCTACATGGACCCGAAAGAACAAAGCAGCCAAGGTCATTCCCGCTTCGAGTGGGGCCTTCCGCAAGCCATGATGCGTGCCGGCCGGCACGGTGCCACATTCGAGAAATATCCGCGTAAGGACATCGGACTGAGAAAACCCGGGGAATGATCATGCAAGCACCCGCTTGTATTCCCACAACAGGAAAATGCCGGATCCCCACCATCTGCTCCACCGCCCGACCCGGGCGACCCAGGCGACCCAGTAAACCTTTCAAGATATGGAGTTCGAACCGGTTGAATCAATGAACCACACCACGCGGCCTATGAAACAAGCCACATTCACGCGACAACCCGGAAAGATGGCGGCGATGCTATTCGCTTTCGCCGTTTCCTGTCTCCACGCCGATCCGCTTCCTTCCTGGAACTCCACCGCTCCGAAGAAGGCGATCATGGAGTTTGTGGAAAAGGTGACCACCAGTGGTTCCGCGGAATACGTCCAGCCGTCGGACCGCATCGCCGTCTTCGATAACGACGGCACGCTTTGGTCGGAACAACCGGCGTATTTTCAACTTTTCTTCGCAATCGACCGGATCAAGGCCCTGGCTCCCAAGCACCCGGAATGGCAGACTGAAGAGCCCTTCGCCTCGCTGCTCAAGGGCGATGTCAAGGCCGCGCTCGCGGGAGGAGACAAGGCATTGTTCGACATCGTCATGGCCACCCATGCGGGGCTCACCACCGAGGAGTTTGAAAAAGTCGTCACGGAATGGATGGCCACCGCGAAACATCCGCAGAGTGGCAAGCCCTTCAACAGCATGGTCTATCAGCCGATGCTCGAGCTGCTCGCCTACCTGCGGGCGAACCAGTTCAAGACCTTCATTGTTTCCGGAGGCGGCATCGAATTCATGCGGCCGTGGGCGGAGAAGACCTACGGCATTCCGCCGGAGCAGGTCGTCGGGTCTTCCGGTGGCTTGAAATATGAAGTCCGCGACGGCACACCCGTCCTGGTGAAGACTCCGGAACTCGTCCTCAACGACGACAACGTGGGCAAGCCCGTGGGCATCCAGCGCCACATCGGCCGCCGGCCCATCGCGGCATTCGGAAATTCGGATGGCGACTATCAGATGTTGGAATGGACCACCGCGGGCAACGGACCGCGCTTCGGTCTCATCGTCCATCACACGGATGCCGAAAGGGAGTATGCCTACGACCGCGATTCGCACATCGGCAAACTTTCCAAGGGTTTGGACGCGGCGAAGACCAAAGGCTGGACGGTAGTCAGCATGAAAGAGGACTGGAACACGATTTACCCATCACCATGAAACACCGCATAACAGTTCTCACACTTGCGCTCACTATCTCCGGTCTCCGGGCGGAGAATGCGGAACTCGCGAAGAAGCTCTCCAACCCGATTGCGGACCTGATCAGCGTCCCCACCCAGAGCAACTACGACTTCGGGATCGGGCCCGGGGATGGAGCCAAATGGACGACCAACATCCAGCCCGTCATTCCGATCGGCCTCAACGATGGATGGAACGTCATCTCGCGCACGATCCTTCCTGTCATTGACCAGGAGGGGATACTCCCGGGTGGCGGTTCCGACGAGTCCGGACTCGGTGATGTGGTGCAGAGTTTTTTCTTTTCGCCGAAAACCAGCGATCCCATCTGGGGGGCGGGCCCGGTATTCCTGATTCCCACCGCCACCGACGAGGTTCTCGGTGGAGAGAAATGGGGCATCGGCCCTACGGCTGTCGTTCTGAAACAAGAAGGACCATGGACGTATGGAGCACTGGTCAACCACCTCTGGGACTTCGCGGGTGAGGATGATCGAAATTCCGTCAACGCGACGTTCCTGCAGCCCTTCGTCGGCTACACCACCCCGGCGGCCACGACTTACACTTTGAATCTCGAAAGCACCTATGATTGGCAGGGCAACGACTGGACCGTTCCCGTCAATTTCGTGGTCAGCCAGCTGGTGAAAATCGGAGATCAGCCCGTGCAGTTTTTCGCGGGTGCCCGCTATTATTTCGATACCCCCGACGGCGGTCCCGAGTGGGGACTGCGTTTCGGACTCACCTTCCTGTTCCCAAAACACTAATTTTGATATCCAGGACTATTTAACAAAAACGCTGCTCCATGAAACCCCACAATTTCATTCTTCATTCCGCCATCACCCTCGGGCTATGCGTTCCCCTCCATGCCGAAGAAGGCGGAGCCGGCCGTTACATCCCCGGGAACTCCGCCACCTTGATCGATCTGCCTCCGACAAAGCCGGGCTGGATCGCGGAGACCATGTATCTCCATTACTCCGGAGATGCGTCCGCCTCGGGCAATTTTCCAAATGCAGGATTGGTGACGGCGGGCTTGGACGCGAAATCCGATGCCTTCACGGTTGGCGGGTTCTATACCTTCGAGACTCCGGTATTGGAGGCGCGTTACAGTGTGGGCGCGTATGTGCCCTATCTCTGGATGGATGTGGATGCCGACGTGGTGGCGGGCGGGACGACTGGATCGCGTTCGGATTCGGCGGACGGGATCGGCGATGTCGCGCTGATCCCGGTGATCATGGCATGGAAGTGCGATGACTGGCAATACAGCGCGCTGCTCCCCATCTACGCTCCGACCGGAGACTACGATACCGGCAGTCTGGCGAACGTGGGCCGCAATTACTGGACCTTCGATCCCACGTTCCAGGTTTCCTACAACAATGCGAAATCCGGCTTCAATACGGCGCTCTTCACCGGCGTCACACTGAACACGGAAAACGAGGATACGGACTACAAGAGCGGCACGGCCTTCCATGCGGACTTGAGCGTCCAACAACTCCTTCCATTGGGGCCGGGATTTCTGAGCGTGGGATTCAACGCGTTTTATTACGACCAGATCGATGGCGACAGCGGTTCCGGCGCCACCCTCGGGGACTTCGAGGGGCGGGATGTGGGAGTGGGTCCCGCCCTGGGATATATCCTGCCGGTGGGTGGGAACACCTTCGTTTCTGAAATACGCTGGCTGCCGGAACTCGATACCCGCCGCCGTCTCGAAGGCGACTTTTTCTGGGCCAAGGTAGCCTGGCAATTCTGATCCAAGGCCCGGGCCTGCAACCGAAACAGGCACGCGGTCTCAATACCACCCGGGAACGAAAGTTCGAAATCATCCGTCATCCATGTTCAAATCCGTTACATTACCGTTCGCAGGCATTGTCATTCTGTATGCCTCCATGGCATCCGCCGCTGAATCCGCTTTCGGCCCCACCATCCCGAATGCCGCTCCCGCCCCCACGCCGGCTCCGGAGGGAATGGTGTGGATTCCCGGCGGCGAATTTTCCATGGGCTGTGACTCCGTTTGCGAGTCGATGTGCGACTTGTCCGGAGTGAGCAAGGATGCCTTGCCGATCCATCAGGTGCGGGTGGACGGCTACTGGATGGACAAGACGGAGGTGACGAACGCCCAGTTCGCGAAATTCGTGGAGGCCACACGATATGTCACCGTCGCGGAAAGGAAGCCAACGAAGGAGGAATTTCCAACAGCTCCTCCCGAGAATCTCATCGCGGGATCCACCGTGTTCACGCCGACACCGGGGAAGGTGAGGTTGGACAACTATTTCCAGTGGTGGAACTATGTTCCCGGCGCCGACTGGCGGCATCCCGAGGGAGAGGGCAGCAACATCGCCGGACGTGAGAGCTACCCCGTGGTCCAGATCGCTTATGACGATGCGGTTGCTTACGCCAAGTGGGCGGGCAAGCGGCTGCCGACGGAGGCGGAATGGGAGTTCGCGGCACGCGGTGGCGAAGCGGGCAAGCTCTACTCCTGGGGCAACGATCTGAAGGTGGACGGGAAATTCCAAGCGAACATCTATCAGGGGGATTTCCCGGTGGAAAATGGCGACACCGGGGAGGACGGATTCAAGGGCATCGCCCCCACCGCCCGCTTCGCGCCAAATGGCTACGGCCTGTATGACATGTCCGGAAATGTCTGGGAGTGGTGCGGCGATTGGTATCGGGTGGACACCTACGCACGGCTCAAGCTGGCGGGTGGTGTGGCTGAGAACCCACAGGGGCCATCCACTCCGTATGATCCTGCGGAGCCGAACGAGAAAAAACGGGTCCACCGCGGCGGTTCGTTCCTCTGCACCAGCAAATACTGCACCCGCTACATGGTCGGCACCCGAGGCAAGGGAGAAGTGAGCACCGCCAGCAACCATGTTGGTTTCCGGTGTGTGGCACCCGCATCCGGCTTGTTGAAAAAATGAACTGAAATCCTCATGCGCGGTATCCTTTCATTGCTGAAGACGACCTTGCTGGGTGGCGCTCTCGTGGTGCTTCCCGCCTGGCTGGCCACGCTGTTGTTCATCAAGGCGGTTTCCCAACTGGCCATCGTGGTGAAGCCGGTGAGCGCGCATCTGCCGGAGAGCGTGATCCATCCGGATGTGGTGGCGACGCTGCTCATGCTGCTGGTTTGTTTTGCCGTCGGATTGCTGGTGCGCACCAGGTTCGGAAAGGACTTGAGGACCATCATCGAGAACCGGGTGTTTGAGAAAATCCCAGGGTACACCCTGTTTCGCGGGGTCGCATTGCAGATGGGTGATTTGGAAAAGAACCAGGGATTCAAACCCGCGCTGGTGGAGATCGAGGATGCGTTGGCCCCCTGTTTCATCGTGGAAGAACATGCGGGAGATCTCCTGACCGTGTTCATTCCCTCCGCGCCGACCCCCGCCGCCGGAACCATTCTGATCGTCGCGGGTTCGCGTGTGCATCCGGTGGCGGTGCCGGTGACCTCTCTGTTCAAGTGCGTGACAAAGTGGGGAACCGGCAGCGCGGAACTGTTGGCGATGATGGAACCCGAACCGGAGGCCGCCCGATGAACTTCGAATACTCGCCACTCACCGGATTCGCCATCGTGATGGCGTTGATCATCCTGCTGCCGCGTCTCATGGAGCGCCTGAGGCTGCCCGCCGTGCTCGGGTTCATCCTGACGGGAATCCTCGTGGGTCCTGCGTTTTTCGGGGTTGTGGAGAAAGATGGTCCTGTCATCACCCTTCTGGCGGAGATCGGCAAACTGCTGTTCATGTTCTTCGTCGGTTTTGAAATCGATCTGGAACTCTTTAAAAAAACAAGGAACCGGTCGATGGTCTTCGGTTTCCTCACTTTCATCATTCCCATGGTGCTGGGCGTGGCCCTGGGCCGCGCGTTCGGATACGGATGGACCGCCGCGATCCTGATCGGATCCATCATTTCCTCCCACACGTTGCTCGCCTACCCGATCCTGCAACGGCTGGGTGTCGTGGGAAACGCGGCGGTGGCGGTCACCGTGAGCGGCACGATTTTCACGGACATCGCGGCGATGCTTGTGCTCGCGGTCGCCATCTCCATTCATCAGACCGGCTTTTCCGTTCGGTTCCTCCTGATCGAGCTGGTGGAGCTGGCGGTGTTCGTGCCGCTGGTGATGTTCGGACTGAGCAAGGTCGCGCGCAAGGCGATCATCCGCTACGGCCAGACTCCGGAAGTGCGTGTCATGGTGATGCTGGTGGTGATCGTCGTGGCGGCGGAGGCGGCCCGTGTGATCCAGTTGGAAGGCATCGTGGGAGCATTCCTCGCGGGAATTTCGTTGAAGCGGGCGCTGCGCGGAAAATTCGCCGTGGAGCAGTTGGAGGTCCTGGCCCACTCCTTGTTCATCCCGTCGTTTTTTCTAGCCACCGGTTTCCTGGTGGATTTCGCCGTGATGAAGCAAACCATCCTCACCCAGCCGCTGATGGTCGCCGGCCTGCTCGCCGCCACTTTCGGAGGGAAGGCGCTCGCCGCCTGGTTGACCGGACTGCGTTTCCGCTTCACCAGGGCGGAGACCGTCACCATGGCAAGCCTTTCGTTCCCGCAAATGGCGGCCACCCTGGCGTCCGCAGTGGTGGGTTACGAGGCGTTCAACGCGCATGGAGAAAGGCTGCTGGACGCCGGTTTTGTCAACGCGGTGGTCATGCTGGTGATCGTGAGCTGTGTGGTGGGCCCCATCCTCACCGCACGCTCCGCCCCACGGATCTCCGGTGCGCCGCAGGTTTCTCCCGCTGCTCCCGAACCCATCACAAGCACTGAAGCACCCTATGATGCTCCTTCCGCCGGTTACCACTCTCATCTACCCCCGCCGAGCGTTGATCAAACACGAACACCATCATGAAAACACACCGTTTGTTAGCGATACTGACGGCCTGCATCTCCGCCCAGCCGGTTTGCATGGCCGCGACACTCATCGAGACCTTCGAGGCCGGTGAGGATACGTCCACCTGGAACTCGACCTGGACCGGCGGTTCGACCGTCCCCACTTTCCTCGATGAATCCTTGGGAGGGGAAAACGCGGGCGGCGGAAACAGTCTTTCCCAGAGCTTCTCCCGCCCGTTCAAGAACAACACCGCAGGGCTTTCCGTCACCACCGCCTACTCCGTCAGCATGTATGTGCAGGTGGATTTATTTGACGGACCCGCCGGAGGGTTGTTCGAGATCGTCGAAGGATCGTATGGGTCCGGAAACGCTGCGAACCTCAGAATCTTCACCGAAGAGAGCAGTCCCGGCGTGTTTGAATTCCATTGGCAGGCCCGGGACAATTCGTCCGGATGGCAGGATCTCGGGATAGACATGGATCTTTCCTCGCCCTATCGGGTAACGCTGAATATCGACCCGGACACGTTCAGCTATTCCGCGCTGGTGGAGTCCGTGGACACCGCCGGGAACGTGCTGGGATCAGGCGCGTTGAGCGGACTGGCCTTCGACCAGAACGTCATCAACAACGGCCAGAACGGAAACCTGCTGTTTTACATCCAGGCGTCCGCCGGCGGAACCTCGGCGATGGTGGACAATATCAACATTCAGAGCGTTCCCGAGCCATCGCCCGCGTTCGTCCTTGTTCCCGCCATATTCCTGCTGACCTTGAGAAGGCGTGCATAGCCATCGCCCGGCACCTCGCGGACCTCGGCCGCGAGGTGCCTCCGTTCCTGCCCATTCAACCATGCGTTTGACATTCTTCTCCCTGTTTGTCGCCATCGGTTGTTCGTTGCGGGCGGGACGGACTGCCCCGACCCGCGCGACAGGGGGCTGAAGTTCTGCCAGTGAAAGACCGAACGTCCCAAATATCCAATGATCCATGGAGAGTCTTTCAGAAGATCGGATGTCGGCCGCGAATCGCGGGCCGCGACGTTGTCCAATGTCGAATTTTGCGGTGGTCTCCGATGTGGTCGATGAGTTCGGTCGGGGCGTCCGCTTTGCTAGGGAAGCCGCGTCTCTGGAGCATCCCGGTTTAAGATCCCATCCGAGACAGGCTGCGCTCGTCCGCCGGTTTCGTTCACGGCGATCGATCTAACATGTATAACTCTAACAGATTATGGATTTGTTGACAGAGGGATTTTCGAACGGCCCGAATGGCAGACGCTGGATGGTGGTCCACCATGACCGGAGACGGATCCTTGACGCCGGCGCTTGCACGCTGCTGGAAGCGGCGACACATACATAAGTCGTTTCCCTATCAGTCCATGCCTGTGGCGGGTGTCAAAATCGGCCATCATGTCTCAATAGCGGTCATAAGGATGCATTATTGCATCAATAGCAGATGAACTATATCTTTTTTGTCACTTATGCTTGTGAGAAGGTTCCCGAAAACGTTTCAAAAAATCCGTATCGCATGAAGGGTGTTCATGATATAACGATGCCGTATGCCCGTTTGTCTCAAGTTTTCGAGTGACCGTGTTTCAGTGGTGGCGATGGGGAATCCGCCCGTTTCCGCGGACAATCCTGATGAAGCCCGGACGGGCTTCCGGAGGGTCGGTTCGATTTCGTGAAGCTGCTTTCCGATTGAATTGCGTGTCCGAAGAATTTGCAGACAGCGTTCGAGGAGGGGATTTCGGTGAAATCAGCGAAACCCGCTGGAGGATCATGCTCACTTCCTTGCGTGACATCCGCATCGCCAGAAGGGTGTCCCTGCGTGAGCTTTCAAAAAAGGTCGGCGTGCATTCCACCCATTTGTCGCGCATGGAGAAATGCGAGACCCATCCGAACGTGGTCCTGGCTTTCCGGTGGAGCGATGCGCTCAATGTTGACTTCGGGCAGCTTTACCATGCGTCCCTGGCTTCGGAAAACGGGGATGCCACCATCGGTTGATTGACGGAGGCGGCGGATCCCGGATGGAGGGTGGTTTTCATACGAAAAACCCCGCCGGGCGCGGTGCCGGGCGGGGTGGGGGAGAGGATGAGCGATCTGCTTATTTCGGCAGCGTGAGGCGGTAGAATTCCTTGTTGCCTTGCTGCGGCAAGGTGGTTTCCAAGGCTCCCACAGGTGCCCATGAACCGGCTCCCAACGTGGTGGATCGCTCAAGCGGCAGGGACAGGTGGACCTCTCCACCTCGCACGCGGACCAGCACGCCTGTTCCGCGGAGATCCTGGATGCTGTCTTCGGTGTAGAGTCCGTGGCCGCCGGGATTGGCGAGCACTTCGTCGCGGCCGTCGTTGCGGACACCTTGCAGGGCGGCGAGTGCCTGCGGCGAGGTGATCGCCAGAAGCGGATCGAGGCCGAGCAGGCGGAGCGCGTCCGAGTATCGGTTGAAGTTCACGAGTTCCGCGAGGCTGTATGGCAGCACCACGTCGCTGCGCACGTCCAGTTTCTGGATGCGGAGGTCCGAAGTGGCGGGCGTGTCGGCGGTGCTGTAGGCCGTGGCGGGCGTGGCGTGGCGGGAGGCGAGGTAATCACCGAAGACCTGCTGCTCGCCGATGGGATTTCCCGGAAGCGAGGGGGGCACGGTGAAATCGTTCGCTTCGTCGAGAGCGGGACCCAGGGTGTTGTTCGCAAGGAGGTAGCGGAAGTTCGAGCCGTTCGCTTTCACCGGATAGCCGTCGCCATTGTTGGCGATGAAGTTCAGGGTGACGACGGTGATGTTTTCCGGAGTGCCTGCGACCAGCGCCCCATCCTTGTAAAGGGCGGCGGCGAGTTCGCCTTCGTCACCGATGAGCGAGATGGTGCGGATGCGGTCGCCTGCCGTACGGGCGGGATCCCATGCGAAGGAGACTCCGCCGAGCTGCGGGAAGCGGCCCTGGTTCGGCCACTGGGCCACGCCGTGCTCCAGGATGGCCTTGAGGCCGGCGGCGGTGGTGTCGAAGGCGATGAGCTTGTTGTCGAAGCGCAGCGCATTTTCGATATCCAGGCGGGAAACGCCGCCTTCCAGCTTGCCGACGGCGGGGTTGGCCGGTGGCGGGAGTTTCACCGCACTGCCGCCCGCGCTGGAGACCGCTCCGATCTGGGCGCGGATACCGCCGCCGTTTTTCAAGGAAACGATGGGGGCCGTGCTGCCGGTGATGGCCCGGAGCTTGCCGGCGTTCGCATCCGCCGTGATGTCGCCGAGGTTAGTCTCCTCGCTGCGGACGAAGGCGCGCTCGCCCTCCAGATAGACGCTGGTGTAGCCGAAGACCTCGCCGTCCTTGGCGCTGATGACGGCCTGCACGGCATCGGTGATGGCCTTCACTTTCGCTCCCTTGGTCCCGGGGGCGAAAGCGGTGGCGGCGAGATTGCCCACCGTGGTTCCCCATGCGGCGGCGGCGTTTTCCGCCGTGGCGGCTTTCGCTCCGTTCACGGCCTTGCGGTCGTCGAGCGAACCGAGGACGAGTTCCCCGTTTTCGTCGAAGTCCACGACAAGGCGTCCGAGGTAGGTGAACTCGTTGTCCGTGTTGACGATGAGGGCGGGCTTGCCGTCGAGGCCGGCGGTGCGGATCGGGTAGTCTCCGGCGAAGGTCGCGGCGTGGCCGGGGAAGGGCGCCGCCACGTCGTCGGAATCTCCGAGGCGGGTGTTGGAACCGGCGGAGAGGACGATGTCCACGCCACTCAGCTTGGTGATGAGCGCCTGTTCGTTGGTGATCTGCTGGAGGTGGGCGAGCAGGATGATCTTGTTCACTCCCTCCGCGGCAAGCTCGTTGATGTAGGGCTGGATCTGGCTGGCGAGCAGGTCCATGTTGTCGCCGCCGGGAGCGCCCTTCACCTTCGTCCCGCTGGGGGATGAGATGGATTCGATCAACTGGGTGGTCACGCCGACGAGGCCGATTTTTTCACCACCCTTGGTGATGACTGCGGTGGGGACGATCTTGCCCTTGTGGCCGGAGGCTTCCGGGATACCGGTGGTGGCACCATCGAGCGCAACGTTGTTGAAGTGGGGGTTGATCGCCGCATCCCCCGAGAAATCAAGGTTCAGGCTGATGTGCGGGAACTGTGCGCCCACCCAGGCACCCGTCGCGCGGAAGGCGTCCGCGAAGACGTTCGAGCCGAGGTCCCACTCATGATTGCCGATGGCGGACGCCTCGACACCGAGAGCGTTGTGGATGGCGATGTCCGGCCGGGCGAAGGCCGTCGCTCCGATGCCGGGAACGGCGTTCAGCGAAGGATCCGTCCCCGCGTTGAGGAACGGGCTGGGGATGAAATTGTCGCCGCCGGAGAGGATCAGGGTGTTTTCATAATCATCGTCGAAGGCATCCACCAGCGCGGCGAGATTCGGCGCGGTCTGGGAGGCGAGCAGCCCGGCCTCGCCATCGGAGAGGTGGAGAAGCTGCAGGGTGTAGTTGGGGGATGCTGCCGGAGTGAAGACGTGGAGGCCGGAGTTTTTCAGCTCGGGGGGAGCACCGGTTTTCAGGTTCCCTTCGGACACGAGGTAGATGACCCCGTCGTCATCCATGGTGATGCCTTCGATCGTCTGCCTTCCGATCATGCTGATGTCCAGGGTGGAAACCAGCCTGCCTTCGCGGGTGATCTCGACGATCTTCTCCGCATCGCGTCCCAGCAGCAGGAGATTGCGGTAGGATGGGTGGCCGGGTGGCAGGTATTTGCTGGCCGCGAGCACGAAGATGTCCGACACCGTGGCCAGGGAGGAGCCGTGGGTTTCCGCCAATCCGGCGCGGGTGAGCCACTTCCGTGCGATCGGCTGTGCGACAGAGAATTTGGTTCCAGCTTCGCTGACGCCCGGCACTCCGCTCATTTCATAGACCCTGCAGAGAGCCTGTTCCTTGAGACCCCAGATGGATTTGTTGATCGGGTCGTATGCCACTCCCTCCAGATCGTTGTTGTTGGCGAGCGGGCCGAAGGGGTAGCTGGTCGGGGTGAGGTTCGTCAGTGTCCTCATCGCGGCAGGATCGAAGGTGGTGATCCGCAGCATGTTGTCGCGTTCGTCGGCCACGCCGAAGGTATTGTTCCCGAGATAAGTGATTCCTTCGGGATCGTCCAAGGCACGGTTGTCGCGCGGGGACACCTTGTAGTCGAAGAGCATGGAATTCACGAACTGCCCCTGTTTGGTGAACTGGGCCATGGCGTAGCCTTCGTCACCGACCATGAAAAGGGTGTCGGTATCCCGGTTGTAGGTGACGCCGGAAGCTTCCGGTGCGCCGACCTTGCCCTTGATCTGGTCGTAGGGATATCCGGCTGCCTCTCCGTCGCTCAGATAATAGTTCGTCGTGTGCGTGTATCTGTCGAGGATTCCCGGAGGCAGGGGAGGCAGGGGTGCCGGAGCGCTGCCATCGGATTTTGTCACCGTTCCATTCAGGGACAGGCCGCCGTTCCCCGCGCCGTCGGTGCTGAAGAGGAACACCGTCCCATAGGCGTTGGGAGCGGTCGCGAACAGGCCGAACTCGATGGTTCCGGTGGTGGAGAGACCGGGCAGCGCCCAATCCAGGGTGCGGGCCCTGTCGAAAACCGCGGCGCCGTGGGTGGCTTGGGAGTAGAGGGTGCCGTAGGTCCAGTCTTGTTCGAAAGTCCCATCGTTGTTCCCGTCGACACGGTAGGCCCATACGAAGGATGTGGCCAGGTTGTAGGAGTATTCACCGAGGGCGGTGTTGAAGGAAAAGCTCGTGAGGTTGAGCTTGTGGCCGGGAAGTGCGGACACCTTGAAGCTGATGTGGTCGGATGGCCTGAGGGCGGTTCCCCAGTTGCTGATGGCGGAAGAGCCGGTGTCCACCCGTTTGACCTGGCCCTTCACTTGGAGGCCGGAAGGGGATTGGACGTGGTCGGACCAGTCCACGGCTTCGAAAGGGAGGTTGTAGGTCCCGGGGGAGTTGACTTCGTTGAAGCCTCCCTGGTCGACGCTTCCGTTGTCGAACCTGACAAGGACATCTCCACGGGCTGGCAGGAGGGAGAATGTGGCGGCGCAGGCGCTTGCTGCGAGTATGGTGAATTTCATGTTGAACTGCTGGTCGTATTTTATGGGAAATCCCCGACACGTCCGCCGGAAGCCCTTCGTGTTGTGCAACGAGCGGGGCGGCTTCCGGCTGATATGGCGGGGACTGACAGGGATGTGTTCCGCGGGTTCTCAGCGGCGTCTCGCGCTCAGGAATCCAAGGACGCCGAGGCAGCCGAGGAGCATCGCGGAAGGCTCGGGGACCGCGCTGGTGGAGATCGACAGGTTGTCGATCGCCACCACGTCATATAAACTGCCGCTGCCGGTCGCGGGATCGATGACCGCCAACCGGAGCCAGCCTTGGGATTGGCCATCGAGGGCCGAACCGAAGTCGGCGCGGTCGAACGTGAGGGTTTCGCTTCCCCAGCCGGACGGAATGCTCGCATCGGACCACGTCGCCAGAGTCACAAAAGAGGTGGGGGCGGCTCCGGTGGCGTACTGAAGCGAGTAGGTGGTCGATTTCCCGGCGTCGTGCAGGAGGAGGAGATCGATGGTCAACGAGTCGAAAAGCACTCCTGTCGTCGAGAAGTTGAAATTGAGCGCCGCGCCCGGATCTCCGGCGGTGGTGACCTGGCCGAAACCGAGGGCGCGGTTGGCATTGGCCGCCTGCGCGGTGGCGTCGCTGGCCTGAGGGATGTTGGTCGACGAAAGGTTGTAGGCACCGCCGCCCGCATCGGCCCAGGGGAAGGCGTTTCCGAAATTCAGAAGAACGCGTTTGGTGGTCCCAAGCGAAGAAGCGGTCGCGTTCCTGCGGAAGTCCCATCCGGGAGCGATTTCCGTGCCGGTGGACAAGGTGTTGAAGTTTTCGGTGTAGGTGCCGGCACCGAGCGCGACAGTGGCGGCTTGCGAGAAAGAAGACAGCGCGAAAGCCGCCGTTCCGATAAGTAGCAGATTTTTTTTCATGTGTGATTTTATTGATGTGAGTTTCCAGCCTTGTCCGTGACCGGTGTGGGGGATCACGGGTATGGGGGCCGTGCGAAGGGGGTGGTGATTCCCGGACGGGAGATGAATCATTCCGCTGCCGAAACCTCAAAAGATTTCAGGTGTCATGTTTGTGCGGAAGTGCTGCAAATACTCTTCATCAACCGCGTTGGAGATATGCCTAATCCTCCATCATTCCGAAGAGTCGGGAGGAGGCAACACGGAAGAGCGGGTGTTACGAAAGTGTGAGCGGATGATGCAGATATGCTGCATATTCCGACGAGCCGGTCACAATGGCTGGCGGCCGGCCTCTATCCGGGCACCCGGAGCACGCGGGCCGGTCGATGTTGGTGCCGGTGCCTGTCACCGGCGAATGGATGACAACCTGATATCGGACAAAGGAGCGCCGGATGAGAGTTCGCTTTCTTTCACAATGGACTTGGGAAATGCCTGGATACGGATCTCCGAACGAAGAGGGGCCGCGGTGTCGTGCTGGGCGGCGTTTCAGAGGAAGTCTCGAAGTTTTTTCATATGGTTTCATCCGGCGATGGCGCGCGCATCCGATCCGGCGGAGAGGTGGGGTGCGATACGGCATTCCATGTCCCGGATGAACGCAAGTTAGCCCGCCCCGTGATCCTCGGGGGATCATGGGGCGGGCCGTCAATGGGAATGATGGAATTCCCGGTATGGATCAAGGAGCCACGATGCCCGGGCTGCCGGTTGGGCCGTTGCCGGCAGGAGCACCGGCTTTGAATTGGCCGGCGACAGTGCTGGCGAACACGAAGGACGTGCGGGCCGCGTTGAGCACGGCAGGAGCGTCTTCGGTGTCCAGAGCGGAAGTGATGCTCACGGTGTCGACCTGGGTGCCACCGGCGTTGAAGATGCGGATTTCGTCGGTTTTGCCGAGGTTCCTTTGGTTGTTTTCGACATAGTCCACCAGGGAGGCAGGAGCCGAGACTCCGCGCTCGCCGTACCAGGCTTGCTCGAAGAGACCGGCGCTGATCTCGGTGACGATCACGGTTTGGTTAGGATTCAGGATGACGGCTGGAAGAGCGATTCCGGTGGAAGCGGTTCCGCTGTTGTCATTGAATTTCCAGCCGGTGAGGTCTTGTGTCGTTCCGGTGGCGCCGAGGTAGGCGACTTCGAAATATTCTCCGAAAAGGCCCTTGTGGGAATATTCGGTGACGCGGACCTGGGCGTTGGAAGCGACGGTGGCGGCTGCGAAAGCAGCGAGCGCAAGGGATAGCATTTTCATGGTTTTGTTGTCTTTTTGTTGTTGTTGTTTTACTAAGGATCAAGTCGGGCCTTTGGTCCCTGGATTTGCCTGATCCGTGGATAATGAATCATTTTTCTCAGGAAGTGACAAAGGGTTTGGGGTTTCGAATTAGCCACCTTTCGCTGCAAATAATCATCAAGTTAAAATATATAGTTTAATCCGGTCATTACGGGCGGGCGGATGCTCATGATTGGCGGCGGGTGAATCCAAAGATGATGATGGATTGGCCGGGAAATGGATATATAGTTGGAATATCACCGGGACGCCGGGGGAGTGCGGCGGAAGATCCTCGGGACGGTGGTCCGCTTCTCACGCGTGGCCGGCGGGTTGTCACCGTCATCATGCGTTTCGGCCCGTCCCCCGATCCATAGGGATCATGGGACGGGCCGTGGGGCGGAGTGCGGGTGCCGGACGGAATCAGGGAACCACGACGCCTGGATTGCCGACGGGCCCGTTGGCTCCCGGAGCGCCGGCCTTCCATGAGCCGGGAATCGTGTCGGCGAACACCCAGTTCGTGCGGGCGGCATTGAGGACGGCGGCGCGGTCTTCGGTATCCCGGATGCTGGTGATGACCGATACCACATCCACCGCGATGCCGCCGGGGTTGAACAGGCGGATCTCGTCGACATCTTCGAAATTTTTCGTATTGTTCTCCACATAAGCCATCAGGTTTACCGGTACGGACAAGCCGGGTTCCGCATACCAGGCGATATCAAAAACCGTGGCACTGACCTCGGTGACGATCACCGTGCCATTCGTTCCCAAGGTGACGTTCGGCAGGGGTGCCCCGAAATTGTAAAGTCCGGTATTGTTGTTGAATCTCCAGTTATTGAGATTGACCGGTGTCAGGGCGAGGTTGGAGATTTCGAAATATTGTCCGAAAAGTCCTTTGTAGGAATATTCGGTGATCCGCACCTGGGCGCTTGAGGCGGCAGCGGTGGCGGCGAAAACCATAAGGGTGAGGGATGGCGATTTCATGCTGTTATATGTTTTTTGTTTTACTTCGGGTCGGACGTGATCGGATGGTTGTTGATTTTCCGGACTATCTGACAATGGACCGTTTCGCAGGAGGATCGCAAAGATTTCGGGGTTCCATGTCGGACACCGGATAATGCAAATACTCATCATTCGTCCCTGTGTCGGAGGCATGGCGGCAATCCGTGACGCCCGGGCGGATGAGAATGGAGCCCGTGGATTAACATATGGCGGGTGGTGGATTTCCGGGCCTCCGAAGCGGGCATGTCATCGGGTAGGGTCTTCCGTTCCCAAGGTTGTGGTGATGTTCACCGCATCCGCGGAAAAACAGGAAGAAGTGATAATTCCGATTGCGTGTGCTTTTCCAGTGTCCTCGTGCTGGCCACGGCATGGTCCTCCGGAGCCGAGGGAAATGCCCGACCGGGCTGGCCGAACCAGACAAGGTGGAACACGGCGGCACCGGTCCTGATGATGATTCCCCTATCGCATGCGTTGGAAACAGTGCCCGGCAGAAGGATTCCGGCGGCGACCGTTCCGGTGTCGTCCTTGTAGCTCCAACCACAGCCGCTGACATACGGGGTGCCCGCGGGAGAGATTTCGAAGCGTCCTTCGAATGGATCCGCGCGGGAATATTCGGTGGCACGAATTGGGACATCCGTAATGGCGGAGACCGCCAGGACAAGAAATAACAACTTCATGGTCTCAATAGATATTGTGTTTTGCCGGGAGATGAACCGGAGCGTCGGTCAGCGGATTTTCCCAAATTCCGTGTTGGACGATTTCATTGTCAGCGCGCGGATGCATGTCCCGCTGATTTCCCAAGGTTCATGTGGAAAGGCGGGTATGAGATGATCATGTCATGCCGGTCTCCGGTAGGATCAGTTCCGAACACCCGGCGAGGTTTCCGTCCGCAGTTTCGCAAGTACCGTGCGGGCTTGTGCTTTCGCGGTATCGTCGAGCTTCTTATCCAGCCCGGCCAGCAGATCGTTCGCGTTCTTGTCGCCACGCTCGATGGCGAGGCTGGCGTAGGCCCATGCCTGGATCTGGTCCATCTTGGTTCCCAGTCCCTTGTCCGCCATGTAGGCGATGCGGGCGAGGGCCGCGGTGTTTCCCTTGTTGCCTGCCATGGTGTAGAGCGTGCCGGCATTCGCATAGTTGACGGGGGTGCCGATGCCTTGTTCGTGGAGGGTTCCAAGCTGATACTGCAGATCGGCATTTCCGGATTTCATCGCTTCGGTGAGCCATGCGACGGCGGCTTGTGGATCGGGTTTTCCCAGTCTGCCTTCCAAATAGAGGGAGGCGAGATCGGCCTGTGCCTGAAGGATGCCGTTGGCGGCGGCTTCGATGAGATATGGGTAGGCTTTGACCGGCTGATCCTTGAGATAGATTCCGGCGAGGCAGGCGGCGGCGTCGGCATTCTCCAATGCGGCGGAGCGCTCCAGCAGGCGGATGCCTTCGGCGCGCTCCGTGTCATTCCGCAGGAGGATGGCGGCGAGCTTCACCATGCTGTGGGTGTCGCCTGCCTCGACGCCTTTCTGGTAGCGCAGCCGCGCCGCCTGAGGATCCTTGGCGGCTTGAAGATCACCAAGGATGGAATGGCCTTCCACGGCCCCTGCCGCGAGGGCTTTCTCGATCCACCGCTTTCCTTCGTCGGCATCACCGGCCGCGAGGAGTTCTCCGAGTCTCAGCGCGGCGGTGGTGTCGCCCGCATCGGCGGCCTTGCGATACCACTGCAGGGCGGACGAGGGGTCTGGTTTGAGATCGGATGCGATCGCGCCTTCCGCGAGTTTCGCGAGGAGGAGCAATGACGACGAGTCGCCATGTTCCGCCGCACGCCGCCAGAACTCGCGGGCTTTCATGTTGTCCGGTTTTTCGTCCACAAGGCCGCGCAGGCTGATCTCGCCAAGGATGCGGAGAGCGGAGGGATCGCCTTTTCCGGCGATGTCTTCGAGTTCCCGGATGCCGGCTTTTCTGACGTTCTCATCCGCGCTGGATGCGATGCGGACGACGATGAGGCGGAGCCGCGCCTCCGCGTTTCCGGCCGCTGCTGCGGTGCGGTAGGCCAGGTCCATCGCCTGGGCGCGGGAAAGACGGGCTGGTGTGGCCTCCTCAAGCAGGAGGCCGAGAAGGAACCACGCGTCCTTGTCGCCCTTGTCCGCGAGCGGCTTCGCCAGTGCTCTGGCGGAGTCCTTCCAGCCGTGGCGATAGAGATCGGCCGCCTGCCGCAGTCCATGATCCGGTCCGGGTCGCGGAGCGGCGATCGGCAGCTCTTTGGCGAGGATGGTGTGGGCGAGCAGGACGAATGTAAGGGTCAGGTGTTTCATATGGATGAATTCCAATTTCTATAGCATCGCATTTCTAACAAGAGATTCGGGCGCTCGGACAAGTGCCAACTTGCCGCATGGCGGAGATGTTACCTGCCGCTGTCTATTTGCAGCGTGTCGGAGATGTGACCTTGTGCTGCATATTTGAAGAGATGCCGCGCTTGATGATTCATGTCATGTGTCTCCGGTTGTTGGAAATGAATTGATTATAGGTGTTGCCGGTCTCCGGTGATGGCTTTGATTGTTTAGGTAAAGTCCGGAAGAATATTGATCCGGACCATGGAAGCGGAAGATATGCAAAAACGACACGAGGAATATCTTGCGTCATGGCTTTGTTTCCACGATGGATGCCATCCTATGAAGAAGACGGAACGCATCGCGTGGGTGGTTGTCGTGTCCGCCCTGGTTGTCTGGAATGTGTCGGGCAGGGACGGGGCCGATGGCGGTGGAAAACCGGACCGCTCCGGAGCCGCCGCCGCCGGATCATCCGGACGCCATCGGGCCGGGCAGCCGCTTGTGGGAAAAACAAGCGAACGAGCCCGGCGGGGTGCGCCTGAGGGTGAGATCTCCGCGCGGACCGGCAGCATCCGCAGCCGCAGCCTGAACGCCCTGCGTTCGGCTGATCCGGTGGCCAGGATGTCCGCCTTCCTCCAGGTGTTGTCTTCCTGCGATGCCACGGGCCTCGGACAGGTGGAGGAGGCGATGGAAGAATTGAAGGCGGCGGGCATTCCGCTGGCCGGAGAGGAGGAGCTGATGCACTTCCGCGCCGGGCAACTGAACGGGGCCGGATTGCTCGCGGACCGCACGGGAAAGGCGGAGGATTTCGCGGAGCTGGCAAATGTCAGACGACAGTATGAGGGATGGATCCAGTCGGACCCGCAGGCGGCGGGCCGCTGGCTCGACGGGCTTCCCACCGGAAGATTCCGTGATCAAATGGCGGTGGCCTACATCACCGCCAGCACGAAGGACGATCCGTTGGGAGCGTTCGATCTCGTTGCCACTCTCCACCCCAGCCAGCAGGCGGTTGCGGGTGGGCAGGTAGCGGCTTCCGCCACGACGGAGGATGCCGCCGCCTTGTTGTGGACGCTGGAGGCCAACGCCGGCACAGGCGGGCCTTATCTGGAAACGATGTTCACCGCGTTGGCGGGAAAGGTGGCTGAAGGAAACGACCCCGCGGCGGTTTCGCTGATCGAGGAACATTTGGACCAACCCTTTGTAAGCGATTCCGCCCTGTCGCTGGTTTCCGCCGCCAAGGCGAAATTCGACCCGCAAGGGGCGTTGCATTGGGCGGTGGAGATGGAAACCCGGAAGGCGGACAGGGTGAACCACGGCCAGGTGGTCTCCACCGTCATCGAGGCCTTGTCATTGGAAGGGCTGGAAACGGCGGAAAGCTGGGCGGCGGCTCAACCGGATGCCGACGCGCTGCTTCGCGCCATCGAGCGGAGGAAAGAGAAGCTTCAGGACCGGCAAGGTGGGGAAAACAAATATGACAGGGATGACTGACAAGGGCGAAGCATGACGGTGCCGGAGGAACTCCTCCGGTCGCCGCCCAATGAAGATCCGCCGTTGGGCTGTTCTTCATCCCCTATCCTAGCTTACCTCCTTTTAACCCGGTAAAAACGGCTGGAGTCGCCAGGTGTGGCAGGCATGAACAGACTGGACGAGGTGCCGGACGCGCGGACGTTTTCCGCTTCGTTATGCCACTGAAGGAGATCCGTGGAGGTCTCCACATCGTAAGAGAGGCCGGGAAGCGAGTTCCAATCCAACCGCATGTCCTCGCCGTCCTGCGAAAAGCGCGTGACCTCCAGAGGCTTGGCCTGCCCGGGCAGAACCGTGAACCGGATGGGGCCCTGCTCGATGGCGTAGCCCCCGTTGGTGAAAAGAACCGCGTAATATTCTCCCGTCGCGGGATTGAACGACATCGATCCTGCGGGGAAATTTCCTCCGGTTGTCTGGCTGCCGTTCAGGTATTGCCAGTAGGCGGCGTAGTTCGTGCCCGGCTTTTCACCGGCGCGGTAGATGGCGATCCAACTGTCGGGATTCCCCGTCGCCCCATTCCAAACCGCCGTGAGGGGGGAACCGGATGACAGATGGCTGCCGTTGATCGAGAACGCCTCGCTGTTGCCGGTTTCCTTGAAGACCTGTGTCCGCAGGGTGACGTTGCCATTCAAGGTCAGGGTGTAGGTGGAATTGTGCTCCGGCGAAACCTCCAGCACATCCAGACCGGAAACGTTGGTTTGTGTGCTTCCGTCTCCGAGGACAAGGCTTTCAACCACGCCGTCACCCGGATCGATCACCCAGGAGAGCGTGATGGGGTTGCCTTCGTTGATGAAGGAGTGATCGGCGGTGAAGCCTGTGATGCGCGGGCTGTTGGCCACGGTGAACTGGACGGTGCCGAGAATCTGGTAGCCGTCGTTCGCCAGGAAATAGGCGGTCCAGTTTCCTTTGGGCAGTCCTGGATTGGTAAAGGTGAACGTCCCTTCCGCGAGCGGAGTGCCCGCCGTCTGTGTTCCACCCATGTAGGCCCAGATGGTGGAAGCCGGGCTGCCGTCCGGAACACCCGACATGCTGCTCGGATAAATCCCGACCCAGTCCGTGGCGGAAGGTCCGGTCCGGCCGGACCATGTCACCTTGATGGATTCACCAAGCTGATAGACCGGTTTGTCCAGGGTGAACGCGGGCAGCGGCGCGGTGATGGAGAAATTGAAATTCGCAAGAGACGTCGTGCCGTCCGCGTCGAGGAAGTGGGCCGTCCAGTTGCCGATCGCAAGGCCCGGCGTGCCGAACGTGACGGACCCAGCGGCCAGTGCGGAGCCGGGAGTCTGGGTGCCGGACGTGTGGACCCAGAGGGTGGCCGCGGTCGATGCCGGGTTGGCATTCCGCGGGAAAATTCCGACCCTGTCGTTCGCCGAGGCCGGTGTCCGGTTCGACCACGTGGCGGTGATGGCCTCACCGGTCGGGTAGGAGGTCTTGTTGAGGGAGAACGCCACCGCGGTGGGGGCCGGAGCCACGACAAAGTCCACGCTGCCGAGATTGCCATACCCGTCGTTGTCCAAAAAGAACGCGGTCCACTGGCCCATGGCGAGAGTGGGATTCGTGAATGTCACGGATCCCTCGGCCTTCGCGGCGCCGGCGGTGCCGGTTCCGCTGGTGTAGCACCATATCGTGGAATTCACCGCACCCGGCGCGACATTTCTCGGATAGATGCCGATCCAGTCCTTCGCCTTCGGTGACGACCGTCCCGACCAGGTCGCGGTGATGGACTCACCCGGAGTGAAATTTGTCTTGTTGAGCGTGAAGACGGTTTGCGCGTGTGCCGCGGCGATCAGCACGAAGGAAAACAGCGCGGCGATGATTCTGGCATTCATGAGAGGTGGAAAAGTCAGGTTAGGCAGCGACGACGCTGAAGTTGAAACGGTTCGAAACCTCGGTGTAGGAGTCGTTGGTGAACATCGAGACGAAGTAGTCGCCCGGCGGGAGGTCCGGCAGGGCAAAGGTCACCGAGCCGGAGGTGGCCCCTGCGAAGTAGAGGTAGGACAGGAGCGGCGCGAGGCCGGGTGTGCCGCCCGCGGCGTGCAGCCCGATCCAATCCTTGGGAATGCCGGGACCACCTGAGAAGCGGACCGTGAAATTCTGCCCGGCGGTCACCACCGCCGTATCCATGGATACCTCGGCGATGAGGGTGCCGATGGAGAAACCGGCGCGGGGAGACAGCTCGTAGGCCTGTCCGTTCACCAGGAAGGTCGCGTAATAGAAGCCCTTCGCCAGTCCCGCGACCGTACGTTTTCCATGGCGGGATCTCGCGGGGACGGTGATGGCGGGGGTGGCGGTGCCGGGAACCTCGCCGACCAGATAGACAGCGATCAGATCATCCTCACCGCCGGGAGCGGCGTTCCATGAAACCGTCACGTCCTCGGCTTCGTCGTAGGTCGCCTTCGTCGTGGTGATCTGGACAGGTGTCCCGACATAAAAAGGAACACGAGGAGCGATCTCGGCCGTCCCGTTGTTACCGAAGAATCCGGCGAACCACATTCCGGGAGTGAAATCGTATCGGAAATTCCGGCTCCCGGCACCGCCGGTCGCATACTGGCGGGATGCGGGGACGGCGGATGCGGGGGATTCTCCGTGGCGGAACATGCCGATCCAGTCCGCCGCGAAGGTGGACGGACGTTCATAGCTGACCAGGATATCCTCACCCGGTGCGTAGATCGATTTTGCCAGGCTCAGGGAAGTCCCTGCCGCCGAACTGCCGGTCACGTCGAAAACATAAGCGGCGGACCATCCGGACCAGACCGCGTTCGAGTCACGGTGGCGCACGCGCGCGTAGTAGTGGCTGTCCGGCAGGGCGTTCGCGGCGATGGTGAAATCGAGCACGTTGACTTCCGCATGGATGTTGACCGGCTCGTAGTTGGGAGCGCCCGTGTCACCGTAGAGGTTCTCCACGTCACGGATGCGGTCGATGATGAGGCTGGAGAAGCCCGCGTCCGCCGAGACCTGGAACTGTGTGCTGTTGAGAACCTCCGACGGCGCATCCGAAGCGAACGCGGAGCTATGGAGAATGAACGGCAGCGCCACCAGATTCTGCTGGCCCGGCGCGCTTGATCCGGTGTTCGTCATCAACGGGGCATGGGGCGCGGCGATGCCGAAACGGCGGTGGAATGAATCGATGAGGCGGCTGTTGTAGGCCTGGGTCGTCCAACGGGTGCTTTCGGGAAGCCGGACGTTCGCCTCGGCGTAGCACTCCACTCGCATGTCGCGGTTGTCCAGATCGAAATCGATCAGCTGCCACGCCCAGTTCGCCACGGTTTTCTGCACATCGTCATAGTCGATCTCGCTCGACTGGCCCCAATATTGGTCCCACGCCGTCGCGCCGGAAATGACGTGGTAGATCGGCCAATCGCGTGTCTGTCCCCGGGCGTAAAGGTGGTGGTGGGCACCGATGTTCAGGACGTGTTTTTCGGTTTGCGCGAGGATCGGCATCACCTCCGTGCGGAACCAGTTGGAAATGTCTCCGACATATTGTTCCGCCTGGTAGGGACGGTGGCACAGGCTGATGATGAACTCCACGGAATCGTCGGTCTTCGCGGCGTTGATGATGTCCTGGGCCCATTGCTTCTGCACGTTGCCGATCCCTTCCGCAGGGTTCGGCATCGACTCGCTGTTGAAGTGCATGAACAGCACGTTGGCCAGCTGGTAGGCATAATAGGCGTCCCCCCCGGGGCTTGTGATGCCTTGGTAGGAGAGCTGCTCATAATAGAAAAGGCTCTTGTAAAGCGCCAGGTTGCTGTCGCCACCATAGGTTTCGTGGTTTCCCACGGTGGTCATCGAGGCGAGATTGGGAGTGACGCTCTTGCCGTATTCGAAGTGGAGGTTCCGGTAGTGGTTGAGCGTTCCCACATCCACCTGGTCGCCGACATTGAGGATGAAATCGACGGCCTCTTCCAAGGGGACGCCGTATTTTTCCTCGATCTTGATTCTCGCGCGGCCGATCAATTTCTCCCAACGGCGCTCCGTGGAGATGATCTGGTTGTCGCCGATCACGAGCACCCTGAAGCGGCCTGTTTTGGTGCCGAGGGCGGGCGGGGTCTTGAACCGGTGGACATCCGAGGTCTCCAGTTCGGTCCGGACACGGTAGTAATAGAATGTGGACGGTTGCAGCCCCGTGATCTGCGCGGAGTGGTAACGATAGTTGGTCCCCAGGTTCTGCATGCCTCCGGTCACCTGATTCACCAGTTGGTCCACGGACGTCCCCCAATCGATGATGGACTGGGCCCCGGCGTCCGTCCACCAGCTGACCCAGATGGAGTCGGGCCGGGGTGTCTGCAGGTAGGGCTTGAGGGTGGAGCCGGTCTCTGCCGCGGATGCGGTGGAAATCGCCCGCTCCACCAGCAATCCTCCGAGGATGCTCCGGGTGGCCATGCCGGCGGTCGTGGCGGATGTCAGACGGAGGAAATCAGAACGTTTCATGAAGCTGTCGGGAAATGGGTTGGATGGGATCAGGCGCGGCGGCGGCGGGCGACGAGACCGGCACATGAAACGGCGGCAAGGATCATGCTGCCGGGCTCGGGGACGAAAATGCCTCCGGCATTGGCACCGCCGAGGGCGGCTACCGCCGAATCGCTGAGGGTGGAATCCATGAACCCGACGCTGTTCACATAGAGGGAATGGGTGTAGACGCCGCTGGTGTCTCCTTCGTTGAACAAGAGGAGATCGGCTCCGCTGTTCGCATTGCTGTAGAGGGCGAATCTCCCGTCCCTCATGCTTGATCCCGTGCGGGTGAAGGCCAGTGTGCCGTTTACGAAATATTTCACGGTGCCGCCATCCAGATCGGCAACAAACGCGATGCGGTTCCACTGGTTCTGGAGGATCAGCGGGGACGTCGAGTAGCCGAGGGCGGCGATTCCGAGGCGTCCGGAGGCGTCGATGTAGAAATCAGCATCGTTTCCGTTCGACGTATCCGTGTTGAAGAGGGCCTGCCAGCCAGCCGCACCCGGACTGTAGATATCCATGATGATCGAGTAATCGTTGATATAGCTCCCGCCGCCGTTCGGGCCGCTGGATGGCAGCGTCAGGAGCAGGCCGTTGCCGGCGCCCGTGAGAGCGGGAACCGCGAGATATCGGGAGGTTTGGAAATTGATGTGTGGAACAGCTGCTCCATCGGTGGTTCCATAGGTGATCTGCCCTGCTGTCGTGGCATCGGCGGCGGCCATGATTCCTCCACCCAGCGATGAACCCAGATCTCCTTGATCGAATGTCCACTCATAAGTGGTTGCTCCCATCAGGGACAGCGGTGTTGCCAAAAAGCCGAAAAACATCAAAAAGCGGTTCAATTTCATAATGGGATGGAAAGTTTCCCGCCTCGGTCGCCATCCGCCCGGACAGGCTGATCCGGCTGCCTGGGAAGTCAGGTCGGGCGGGCACGACGTCAGACTCCATCCGGATGGAAAACCCGGCCAACCCTGCTGGGAAACATTTTCGTCATATTCAATTTTGACGGCGCTGGTCTTCTGATCGGCAATCGCGGCGGATCTCCCGAAGCCACGGTTTTGATGTCCCGATCAGAACCCACCATCGGCTCCGACAGGGGAATGCGGCTGTCAATGCCCCTCCACGAATGGCCCATGCTCCTGTCCTCCCGTGAGGAAGAGGGGAGTGCCAACGGGCTACCGGCAGAGAATGCCCGCCCGTCGATGAATTTGGGGGGCATCGGGATCCGCCATCGCTTCACTTGCGGGTCATTTCAAAATCTTGTCCAGAGACGGCAGCGCGGCTTCGTAAATCGCCTGGTGTCCATCGGCGGTTGGGTGTTGCCCGTCCGCGGTCTTGAACCGCACGGTGCCCAGATCGATCAGGTGGGCGTGCGGGTCCTTGCTGGTATTTAAATAGGCCTCGACGGCCGCTGTGACTTCGGAGCGGGCCCGGCCCGAAACGGGAACCATGACGATGATGCGGGTATCCGGGAGGCAGCGCTCGCGCAATCGGGTCAAAGCGGCGGTGACGTGCTCGGATTTCGGAGCACCGTTTTCTCCCAGATTGATGAGGACGACTTTCGGGCACGGGGCGAGCTTTCCGTCCGTAAGGCGGGAGGTGGTGCTGGTGATTTGATCGATGAGGTCGGCTGCCTGCGGATTGTTTCCTCCTCCGCCGGACCATGCGTAACCTCCAAAGGCAAGACGGGATTCCCGGAAGCCGTAGTGTTTGGCCAGGAGATAACCGTAGCTGGCGCGGGCGTCATCCGAGGCGGCCCATTGGTCGTCCGGAGGGCGGCCCTGTTTGGAATCATAGGCTGCGGCGTCGCCGGAAAGAATGGAGTCGCCGAGGTTCAGCCAGACCGGTGCGGCGGACGGGACCGTGAGGCGGCATTTCGGGTCCACTGTGAAACCCGTCAAACTGACTGCGTTTGCGGGGACGTCGCCATGGAAGCGGTCCTCAAAAGGGGACATGCCTCTGATGTGAAAGTCGATGACCGGGTTCGGAACCGACTCGGAAAGCGTGATGCTGGTTTCGCCGGCGGCGATCTGGTGGGTCCGGGCGGTCCCGTTGTTCACCGTCCAAGCAAGAATGGGGAAGCGGGTGGGGGACGGATAGGAGTGGGAACCGGCATCAATGTGGAGAATAACCTGCTTCGTATCGAGAAAAGCGATTTTGAAGGACGCTCCACATACCGGCGAATGTACGGCGCCCGCGCTCTTGATCCAATTGAGCGGCGACAATCCGGCGAGAACCTGCGGATCGTCGGCACGGATGGTCTTCATGGGCGACGGGGCGGCGGACAATTCGCCCGTGAGTATGGATATTATAAACAGCGCGCGAAAGAAGCGGGTGCTCATTGGCATGGGAGTGGGTTCCGGGGCGCATACGGTTCAGATGCCGGCCCTCGGTCCGGATTATAGGGCGATCCTTGGATCGGCCGCCAGTTTCGATGGTTCTGATGCCGGAATTGGCACTAATATTGGATTGGTGCCCGGTTTCAACGTCCCGATTTGAGGTGCAAATCGCCCGTTGTGGTTTGATTTTTCAATAAATCGACGCTTTCTGACGAAAATTAAAAGAAATTTTCAAAATAGGACTTGTCAGGTCGGGTTTGGCTCATAGAGTCGCCCCCCCCACAGCGAGGGCTGCTGACGATTTATCGAGGTAGCTCAAATTACAGGGAAAATTTATCGGGTGCAGCTCCGGAAAAAAGCTCTTGCGAGGAAATCTCGTCGGTGTGCCGGTCTGTCCCAAAATCTCGGGAAAATCAGAACCACGCAGGAAATCATGCCGACAATCAACCAGCTCGTTCGCAAGGGACGCCTCACTCCGGCCGAAAAGTCGAAGTCACCCGCTCTTGTCAACTGCCCTCAGCGCCGCGGAGTATGCCTTCAAGTCATGACTCGGACGCCCAAGAAGCCGAACTCGGCTCTCCGTAAAGTGGCCAAGGTCCGCCTTACCAACGGATTCGAAGTCATCGCCTACATCGGCGGTGAAGGTCACAACCTCCAGGAGCACTCGATCGTCCTCGTTCGCGGCGGCCGGGTGAAAGACCTTCCGGGTGTGCGCTACCACATTGTTCGTGGTTCGCTCGATACCCTTGGTGTCGACAAGCGCCGTCAATCCCGTTCGAAGTACGGTGCCAAGCGTCCGAAGCCCGGCCAGGCCGCGGCTCCTGCCAAAGGCAAGAAGAAGTAATCCGCTTCGCATTTTAACCAACAAACTACCATCCCAACGCCATGCCACGCCGCAAGCGCATCTTTACCAAACCAGATCGTCGCGATCCCCGCTACGACAGCGCCCTCGTTGGTCACCTCATCAGTAAGGTGATGGAATCCGGAAAACGTTCGCTCGCCCAGCGCATCGTTTACGCCGCAATCGACCGTGCGAACGAAGGTGTCGACACCATCGACCCGCTCGAAGTGATCACCCGCGCCGTCGAGAACACCAAACCACGCGTGGAAGTGAAATCCCGCCGCGTCGGTGGTGCCACCTACCAGGTCCCGCTTGAAGTGGCTCCGGATCGTTCCGAGTCCCTCTCCATGCGCTGGCTCGTCAACTACGCCCGCAACCGCAAGGGCACCCCGATGCACGTCGCTCTCGCAAACGAGATCAAGGACGCCGCGAACAACCAAGGAAGCGCCGTCCGCAAACGCGACGACGTGCACAAGATGGCGCAGGCAAACCGCGCTTTCGCCCACTTCCGCTTCTAATTCACCGACAGCGCTCCAGAAACTTCCGTTCCGTGAATCCGAATAGTCCAAACCGTCAATATGTGCTCGAGCGCACCCGGAATATCGGGATCGCCGCGCACATTGATGCCGGCAAGACGACGCTCACGGAACGCATCCTGTTTTATACCGGGATGATCCACAAGATCGGCGAGGTCCACGATGGTGGTGCCACGACGGACTGGATGGAGCAGGAGCGCGAACGCGGGATCACCATCACTTCCGCCGCTGTCACCACCGAGTGGTGGCAACACGCGGAAGAGGGTGTGACCAAGCTTTTCCCTGGTCAGAAACAACGCATCAACATCATCGACACTCCGGGACACGTCGACTTCACCGCTGAAGTCGAACGGTCCCTCCGGGTTCTCGATGGTGCCATTGTCGTTTTTGACGCGGTCGCCGGTGTGCAGCCGCAAACCGAAACCGTCTGGCGCCAGGCGACGAAGTACAACGTCCCGCGTCTGGTCTTCGTCAACAAGATGGACCGCACCGGTGCCGATTTCGACAACGTTGTCAGCGAGGTTAAAGAAAAACTTGGTGCCAATGCCGTCAGAATCCTGATCCCGATCGGTGCCGAGGACCAGCTCATCGGCCAGATCGACGTGGTGAACCAGAAAGCCGTCTACTTCTCGGACGACGACAAGTTCGGCTCCACCTATACCGTCAGGGACCTTGAAGGCGATCTTGTCGATCTCTGTAAACAGGCCCACGATGAACTCATCAACGCCGTCGCCGACGTGGACGACCAGGTTGGCGAAAAATTCCTCAATGAGGAAGTCATCACTCTCGAAGAACTGAAGCAAGGCCTCCGCCGCGCCACCATCGCCAACTTGTTGGTTCCGGTTGCCGGCGGTTCCGCTTTTAAGAACAAAGGCGTCCAGTATCTGCTCGATGCCGTTGTCGATTACCTCCCGAGCCCGCTCGATATTCCCGCCGCCATCGGCATGAATCCCGACAATGAGGAGGAAAAGATCGAGGTCATCACCTCCGACAACGAAAAATTCGTCTCCCTCGCATTCAAGCTCTGGGCGGACAAATTCGTCGGCAAGCTCGTTTTCTTCCGCGTTTATTCCGGAATGATCAAGAAGGGCGACACGGTTTATAACCCGCGCACCCGCCGATCCGAGCGTGTCGGTCGTCTGATCCAGATCCAGGCCAACGAACACAAGGACATCGACGTCTGTTATTCCGGTGACATCGCCGCCATGGTCGGCATCAAGAACGTCACCACCGGCGACACCCTCGCCGCCGAGCGCCACGACGTGGTCCTCGAACCCCCTACTTTCCCGGAACCGGTCATCTCGATGGCCGTCGAGCCGAAAACCATCGCAGATCAGGAAAAACTCGCCCTCGCACTCGGACGTCTCTCCGAGGAAGACCCGACCTTCATGGTCAAAACCGACGAGGAAACCGGACAAACGATCATCTCCGGAATGGGCGAGCTTCACCTGGAAATCATCATCGACCGCCTCCGCCGCGAGTTCAAGGTCGAGGCGAACACCGGTGCCCCGCAGATCGCCTACCGCGAAACCATCACCCAGGCCGCGGGCGGCGAGGGCAAACTGGTCAAGCAATCCGGTGGCCGCGGTCAATACGGCCATGTCATTCTCTCGGTCAAACCGAACGAAAAAGGCAAGGGCCTCACGATCGAGAACAAGGTCATCGGCGGCACGATTCCCAAGGAATACATCAACGCCGTCTACAAGGGCATCAACGAGTCCATGACCAACGGCATCGTCGCCGGTTACCCGGTCATCGACGTGCATGTCGAAATCCTCGATGGATCCTACCACGATGTGGACTCCAACGAAAACGCCTTCACCATGGCGGCCATTTTCGCGATGAAGGACGGCTTCAAGAAAGCAAGCTCCATCCTTCTCGAGCCCATCATGTCAGTGGAGGTCTCCACACCGGATGACTACCAGGGCGACGTGATGGGAGACCTGATCCGCCGCCGCGGACAGATCCAGAACACGGAATCGAAGGGCAAGCTCTCGATCATCCACGCCGCTGTGCCGCTCAAGACCATGTTCGGCTACTCCACCGCCGTCCGCACCCTCTCTTCGGGACGTGCCTCGTATGCGATGACCCCGTCGCACTTCGAGCAGGTCCCAACCAATATCGTCGAAGAAATCGTCAGCGACCGCCTCGGTTACTGATCCTGATTACTCGCCCTGCAGCCAACCACGTAAACCGTCAAACAACTTCTTCAAAATGGAAAATCAGAAAATTCGCATCCGCCTGCGCGCCTTCGACCATCGCGCCATCGACCGTTCCGCCCAAGAAATCGTCGAGACCGCCAAGCGCACGGGAGCCCGTGTCGCCGGCCCCATCCCGCTTCCGACCCGTATCGAGAAGTTCAGCGTCAACCGCTCGGTCCACGTGAACAAGAAGTCCGCCGAACAATTCGAAATCCGCACCCACAAGCGCCTGCTCGACATCGTCGACCCGACCGCCCGCACCGTGGACGAGCTCAAGAAGCTCAACTTGCCAGCCGGTGTTGACATCACCATCCGTATCTGAGCCTCCACGCTTCCGGACTCTCGAATCTCAAATTTTTAAATCTCTAATTTCTCTATCGCCATGTCACTCGGCCTTCTCGGCAAAAAAATCGGAATGACCCGCTTGTTCGACCAACAAGCAGGAATCATGATCCCTGTCACCGTCATCGACGTAGCCGGCAACACCGTGCTTCAAGTCAAGACCCCGGAAACTGACGGTTACACCGCAGTCCAGGTTGGCTATGGCGATCAAAAGGAACAACGCGCCACCAAGCCGGCCCTCGGCATCGCCAAGAAGGCGGGCTGCGCGCCAAAGCGCTTCATCCAGGAGTTCCGTTTCGCCAACGGTGAAACCGCCCCAACCGCCCACACCGGCCTCGAGACCTTCACGGAAGGCCAATGGGTCGACGTCGTCGGCAAGTCCAAGGGACGCGGTTTCCAAGGTGCGGTAAAGCGCCACGGCTTCGGTGGTCTCAAGATGACCCACGGCTCCATGATGCACCGCCGGACGGGAGCCATCGGCTGCCGCTCCACTCCAGGCCGCGTCTGGAAGAACCAAAAAATGCCCGGACACATGGGAACCACCCGTTCCACCGTCCAGAATCTCAAGATCGTCGCAGTCCGTCCGGAGGACGGCGTGATCCTTGTCTCCGGCGCCGTCCCCGGCTCCAACGGTAACTACGTCACCGTCCGCCCCGCCAAGAAAAAGTCCGCCTGATCCGGTGGCATTCTGAAACCTCTCAAGATTCCAAGTCATGTCAGCCAAGACTTTCACCGCAGAAGACGCTCAAGCCGCCAACATCGTGTTGGTCGGCGCCGAGAAAGGTCGCCAAGCCGTTCACGATCTCGTGATCGCCTACCGCGCCAACCGCCGCACCGGCTCCGCCAACACCAAGACCCGTGGCGAAGTTTCCGGAAACAACAAGAAGATCTACAAACAAAAAGGCACGGGTAACGCCCGTCACGGCGACAAGCGCGCCCCGATCTTCGTCGGTGGTGGCGTGGTCTTCGGACCCCGTCCGCGTGATTACTCCAAGAAGGTGACCAAGACCGTGCGCAAGCTCGCCCTGCGCCGCACCCTTGGCGACCTCGTCCGCGCCGAAAAAATCGTCTCCGTTCCTTCCTTCGCGATTGCGGACGGCAAGACCAAGTCTTTCGTCGCCCAGCTCGACTCCCTCGCCCCTCTCGGCAAGATCCTCGTGGTTGGAAACAGCTTCGACGAGCAAACCTACCTCGCAGCACGCAACGTCGCCTACGCCCAACTCGTCACCGGGTCGGATGTGAACGTCGAGCAGTTGCTCCTCGCAAACACGGTCATCCTCGTGGGTGACGCCGTGGAAACCCTCGCGGCCCGCACCGCCTGAACCCTGGACCCACCACCGAGATCATGAAAGACATTTACCAGGTCATTAAAAACGTCCGCCTTTCCGAAAAAGCCACCTTGCTTCAAGAGACCAACAACGAGGTGACCCTCGAAGTGGACCGCAAGGCCAACAAGCTTGAAATCAAGCAGGCCGTTGAGCAGCTCTTCGGAAAAACGGTCCTCGCCGTCCGCACCGCCAACTATGATGGCAAGCTCAAGCGCCAACGCCGCGCCGACGCTGGCCGCACCAACCATTGGAAAAAAGCAATCGTCCGCCTCAAGGAAGGCGAATCGCTTGACCTCGTCTGAGCGATTTTTACCCCGCTGCTTCAAACGTAACCAACTCACGTTCCGATTGTCATGCCACTGAAAACTTTCAAGCCAATCACGCCTTCCGCTCGCTACAAGAACCTCCCGTCCTTCGACGAGATCACGAAGAGCAAGCCTGAGAAGAGCCTTCTCACCCCGCTCAAGCGCAGCGGTGGCCGTAACAACACCGGCCGCATCACCACCCGCCACATCGGCGGTGGCCACAAGCGCCACTATCGTCTCATCGACTTCAAGCGCGGCAAGCTCGACGCGCCGGCAACCGTCGTCGGAATCGAATACGATCCGAACCGTACCTGCCGCATCGCCCTCATCCAGTATGAGGACGGCCAGAAGTCCTACATCCTCGCCCCGCTCGGCCTGGAAGTCGGAGCCACCGTCGTCGCCGGTGCCAACGTCGCCCCCAAGACGGGCAACGCCATGCCGCTCAGCGCGGTGCCGCTCGGCACTTCCATCCACAACATCGAACTCATCCCCGGCAACGGTGGAAAGGTCGCCCGCGCTGCCGGTCAGCTCGCGGTTCTTTCCAACCGCGACGGTGGCTGGGCGCTCGTGAAAATGCCATCCGGTGAAATCCGCCGCTTCAACGACCGTTGCTTCTGCACGATCGGCCAGGTCGGCAACCGCGATCACATGAACGAGACCTCTGGCAAGGCCGGCCGCACCCGTTGGCAAGGCGTTCGCCCGACCGTCCGTGGTATGACGATGAACCCTGTTGACCACCCGAACGGTGGTGGTGAGGGTAAATCGAAGTCCGGTGGTGGTCGCCAGCACCTTCTCAGCCCATGGGGCCACGCGAAGGGCCAGAAGACCCGCAACAAGAAGAAGTCCACCAGCGTCTTCATTGTCGAGTCCCGCCACAAAGCGAAGAAGAAGTAATTTCCAGCCAGCAACCTAACGCACTTTAACCATGCCACGTTCCCTCAAAAAAGGCCCGTACGTTGATCAAAAGCTTCTTGCGAAGATCGACGCCGTCGCCGACGCCGGATCCGACCGCAAGCCCATCAAGACATGGAGCCGCAAGTCGATGATCACTCCGGATTTCGTCAGCCATAACTTCGCCGTCCACAACGGCAAGACCTTCGTTCCCGTTTACGTGACCGAAAACATGGTTGGCCACAAGCTCGGCGAATTCGCGCCGACCCGCCTGTTCCGCACACACGGCGGTATTGGTAAGAAATAATCAACCGGTTCCAGCTCCGCCTCGTTCATGCGCTCGTCATTCCACCTCAAGGCACTTGCCCTCATCCTCGGATGTGTGGCCGCCGCAGGGGTGTGTCCGGCGCAGGGCGTGCCGACGGCGGAGCAGTTCCAGGAGGTGATCAACGAGCTCCAGGAACAGAACCAAACCCTCCGACGCAGCCTTGCCGAGGCAAACGGCGCCGAGAAACAGGCCTCCGAGCAGCTTGCTCAGGTCCGCCTGCAACTCAACGCCCTCGGCAAGAACCTGCTCGACGGGGGCGACGACCGCCTCATCGAGGCGGCCGCCAATCACGAGATCGACCAGGAAAGAATCAAAGATCTCGAAAACTCCGTCACGCGCCTCGCCGCAGCGGTCCAGGATTACCTCCGCCATGCGGTGGTTTCCGACCCGGATGCGAGACTTCGTGTCGAAACTTCACTAAGAGAGCTTGACGCAGTCCTCGGACTACGCCAGAAGCCCCGCCCCGATGTTCGTAAAGGCACGCTCCAGCAAGCCCAGATCGTCAGCATCGACCCTGAAAGCGGCATGATGGTTTTCAACCTTGGCGAAGGCCAGGGGGCAAAAATTGGCATGACCTTTCGACTCACCCGCGGGCAACAGCCCTACGGAAAAGCCATTCTAGCAGACGTCCGCAAGGCCGTCAGCGGTGCCTTTGTCGAACAACTCGACAACGTCACCGAATCTCCACGCCCCGGCGATCTCGCCGTTCTCGAAACACAAGCATCAGCGCATTAACCACTCACGTTCGACGACCCATGGAAGTCAAAAGCACCACTAAATTTGTTCGACTCTCGCCTAAAAAGGCACGTGACGTCGCCCGCGAAATCCAAGGCCTCGCTGTCTCCAGCGCCCTTGACATCCTGACCTTCACCCCGAAGAAAGCCGCACAGCTCATCGGCAAGACGCTCAAGACCGCCATCGCTGATGCGGAAAACAATTTCTCGCTGGATACCGGCACGCTCGTCGTCAAGGAAGCCGTCATCGGCGCCGGCCCGACCCTCCGCCGCTTCAAGCCACGCGCCAAGGGTTCCGCAGGTCCGATCCTCAAGCGCACCAGCCACATCTCCATCACTCTCGTCGGTTCCGCCCCCGAGAAGAAAAAGAAGGTCGCCCGCAAGGCCGCTGCCAAAAAAGAAGAAGCTCCAGCCGCTGCCGCAGCAACTGAAGAAGCCTGAAACCCTCTCCACTAATCTCATCCCTCACCGACCATGGGCCAAAAAGTAAATCCGATCGCATTCCGTCTCGCCGTCAACAAGGACTGGCGCTCGAAGTGGTATGCCAGCGGCAAAGACTACACCGATAAGCTCCACGAAGATCTCGCGATCCGTGGCTACCTCAAGAACAAGCTCGTCAACGCCGGCCTCGCCCGCGTCGTCATCGAGCGTGCTTGGAACAGCGTGCGTGTCACCCTTCACACCTCCCGTCCGGGCCTGATCATCGGCCGTCAGGGCAAGGAAATCGAAGTGATGACCAAGGACATCACAGGTCTTTGCAAGGGGGCCCAGGTCAAGATCGACATCATCGAGATCCGCAAGCCCGAGCTTGACGCACAACTTGTCGCCGAGCAGATCGCCGTGCAACTCGAGCGCCGTATCTCTTTCCGCCGCGCCATGAAGCGTGCGCTTCAGACCGCCATGGAATTCGGTGCCGAAGGCATCCGTCTCCGTTGCGCCGGCCGCCTCGGCGGTGCGGACATCGCCCGCGCCGAAGGCTATCGCGAAGGCAAGGTGCCGCTTCAGACCCTGCGTGTTCCTCTCGACTACGGCTTCGCTGAAGCCCGCACCCTTTACGGCATCATCGGCGTGAAGTGCTGGGTCAACAAGAAGGAAGACGACGGCACCGGCGGCCGCCCGCAAAACGAGCGCGGCGATCGTAACAACCGCGGTGATCGCGGTGGTGACCGCCGTGGCGGTGACCGTGGTGGCGACCGCCGCCCACAGAACCGCAACTGATTCCATTTCAACTTTTCACAATTTCAAATCTAACTTTTAGGAGGACCGAGTCATGCCTTTGATGCCCAAACGAACCAAGTTCCGCAAGAGCCACCGCGGAAGCCGCTCCGGGAACGCCCAGCGCGGAACCACCGTCGCCTTCGGTGACTACGGTCTGCAAACCCTCGACCGCGGATGGATGACCAACCGCCAGATCGAGGCTTGCCGGATCGCGATCAACCGCTCACTCAAGCGGAAAGGAAAAGTCTGGATCCGGATTTTCCCACACAAGTCCATCACCTCGCGTCCGCCGGAAACCCGGATGGGTAAAGGTAAGGGCGCTGTCGAAGGTTGGGTGGCCGTCATCCGTCCGGGTAACGTCCTCTTCGAAATCGGTGGCGTGCCGGAGTCCGCGGCGAAGGAAGCGATGCGCCTCGCATCCTACAAGCTCGGCATCCGCACCCGCCTCGTCACCCGCAATCCGCACGCTTGATCCGTCAGATCAACTCCATCTCATATCAGACTGAATTATGGCCAAAACCAAAGCCAAAGAGACCAGCCAACTCTCCACCGACGAGCTCACCGTCCGTCTCAAGGACCTCAGGCAGGAATCGATGAACCTCCGCCTCCAACGCGCCGCAGGCACCTTGGAGAACCCCGCCCGCATCAAGCAAGTGCGCCGCGAAACCGCTCGCGTCCTCACGGCTGCCAACGCCAAGAAGAACGCCTAATCCACCAACGCTTCAAACATTCCTACCATGAGCGAGACTCCTTCGGACACACAAGTCCACCTTCGTAAAACCCGCGTTGGCGTGGTCATTTCCAACAAAATGGACAAGACCCTCGTCGTCGAACACGTCGCACGCGTTCCCCACCCCAAGTTCAACAAGATCGTCAAGCGCTCGAAGAAATACTACGTGCACGACGAGAGCAACCAGGCCCAGATCGGTGACCGTGTCCGCATCGTCGAGACCCGCCCGCTTTCCAAGCTCAAGCGTTGGACCCTCGCTGAGGTCATCTCCCACTAATCCCGAGAAGGGCCGGCGTTCCGCCGGCATCTTCATCCCCACTTCAATTTCACCAACTCTACTTCCAACATGATCCAGATGGAGTCCATGCTCGTTGTCGCCGATAATACCGGCGCACGCAGCGCAAAAATGATTGGCGTGCTCGGCAAACGCAGCCGTACCGCCGCGATCGGTGACGTCATCACCTGCCACATCCGCGATTCCATCCCGACCGCCGCCGTCAAAAAAGGCAGCGTCGTCAAGGCTGTCGTCGTCCGCACCGCTTATCCGATCCGCCGTCCCGATGGTTCGGTCCTCCGTTTCGACACGAACGCGGTGGTCATCATCGACAAGGACAACAACCCGCGTGGTACCCGTATCTTCGGACCCGTCGCCCGTGAGCTTCGCGAGCGTTCGTTCATGAAGATCGTCTCCCTCGCACCTGAGGTTCTCTGAGCCCGGGAGCGGGTTGTATGACCCGTAACTTTGAAAACGTCCCGAGTGGCCAGCCACTTGGGACGTTTTTTTTGTGCGACCCGATCCATATTCCCCAGCTGATCTCATCCGGGGACCCTTTAAGGGCGTTGCCGGGATCCGCCGATAAACGACAGGGGGCTGCTTCAGGTGAAAAAGACGGATGGATCGTCTCGTGAATTGATGTGCGAAACGCCACAGATTCCTGACGATGCGTCGTCCTGTCGTTGCGTTTGTTTGGAAGCCTGTTGATCGGGGCCCTTCTCCTCCTCAAGGAGCATTATCTCAATTGCGGTATTCCCGGTGGCGGGATTCCATGCCGCGTTCAGGGGGGGCCGCCGTTGCCATTCCGTGCCGGCGGATTGGTTACGAAGCTGCGGTAGGGCTGTGCTTGATCCGGCTTTGCGATCGGCGTCGATAGTCACTTGCGATGGTCGGTATGATTCCGCATGAAGCGACCGGTCTCCGCGGGTTCTGGTGTGGAGAGATCCCAAATGGCGGACCGCAAGCGCCGTCTCTCCCACGAGGGTTTTTCGACGCGTTGTCCCACCGGCATCATGTGTGATGCTCTCCCTGACCGGGAAGAGGACGATTGATCCAACGGAACGACTGGCGGATGGCAAACGCCGAAGTCGGCAGCCGGGATCAAGCGTCGCCTGATTTCTGAAAGTAACGCTCCCCGCTGTGTCAGAAGGAATGCTCCGACCCTGCGGCAGTCGTTGCTCCATTGGGGGCAGCTTCCGCCAGCTGAAATGAGCGTTGATTTTTCTGAAGCCTTACCATTGCTCTGATCCGCCGCACTGGATCAATTCCCGGCTTGGTCGATAACTCTGCCAAATCCGGCGGGAAGCCTATCACTTTGATGAAGAGCCCACCCTTTCGCAGAGACGTATGAGGGCCAATCTTGAAACCGGAGTATTCCTGTCTTTTTCCATTTATTGGATTCACCTCGCTTTGAATCAATGAGTAAGGATGCATCTTGGCGTTTGCCCACCCTTAACATCCGCATGAATTCCTAGCATCCTGGACAAGTGTGAGGCAGGCGGTTTTCCGGTGACGGGAATAGAAAAGGGTGATTGACGGGAAGGGCGTCGGATTGCGACCGATCGGTGCCCACAGTGCCTGGATCGCCGGGACAAATCCCTCCGGAGGTGGTTCTTTCCCGGTTTGGTGGGATGTTTTGAGGGATTTTTATAAAAATCCGCAGGTTTGTTCAAAAAGGGCTTGCAGGGTTGCCCGCTATTCCTATGTTCGCCGCCCCCAAGCAGGGTACCCACGTGTTTCAGGCGAAATGCGTCATCGTGCTTGGGATAACCGAATCCATTTCATGAGCCGCATCAAGACACACGTCAAAAAAGGCGATCAAGTCGAAATCATCGCAGGCAGTCACAAAGGCAAGCGCGGCACCGTGCTCCTTGTGAACGCTGAAAAAGGCAAGGTCACCGTCGAAGGTGGCCGCCCGATCATCAAGGCGACAAAAGCCACTGAAGCCGACGCAGGTGGTCTCAAGACCATCGACGGCGCCGTCCACATCTCCAATGTCAAGAAAGTGGGCTGAAGCCAAAAGCTTCCGCCCGCGCTTAAGCGTCTGGGAAACCAGCGCTGACCCGCAAAGAAAATGAGCACACCAGCACTACAACAACACTACAAGGACAAGGTTGTCCCCGCGCTTCAGAAGAAGCTGGGCCACAAGAACGTCCATCAGATCCCACGTCTTGAAAAGATCGTGGTCACCTCCTGTATGGGAAAAGCCGCCGACCGCAAGGTCGCCGTTGACGACGCCGTCAACGAGATCCAGAAGATCACCGGCCAGCGCCCGTCCATCACCTACTCGAAGAAGGCCGTCGCCAACTTCAAGCTCCGTGAAGGTGAAGCCCTCGGAGCCCGCGTCACCCTCCGTGGCGCCCGCATGTGGGAATTCCTCCACCGCTTCATCAACATCACCTCGCCGAACATCCGCGACTTCCGTGGTATTTCCTCCAAGTCCTTCGACGGACGCGGAAATTACGCGTGCGGTATCAGCGATCAATCCATCTTCCCGGAAATCGAAATCGACCAGATCAAGCGGACCATCGGTTTCGACCTGATCTTCGTCACCTCCGCGCCGACAGACGCCGAAGGCCGCGAGCTCCTCACCGAGCTGGGCTTGCCGTTCCGCGACATGAAAAAGGCGAACGAAACCGAGGCCGCAGCTGCCAACTAACAACACGGAAACCATTTAAAAAGAAACACCTGTTATGGCAGTTCTCTCAGACCCCATCTCCGACTTCCTCACGCGTTTCAAAAACGCCGCCCGCGCCGGCAACGAGGAATTCTCCGCTCCTTACTCCAAGATCAAGGCGGACATCGCCCGTATTCTCCAGGAAGAAGGCTACCTCTGGAACTATGAAGTCGTCACTGGCAAGCACACCACGCTCAAGGCCAAGCCGAAATTCATCGACGGTCGCTCGGTCCTCACCGACCTCAAGCGCGTCTCCACACCCGGCCGCCGCCATTACATCGGCGCCGGTGAGGTTCCCCGCGTCATGTCCGGCCTCGGCATCTCCATCCTTTCCACTTCGAAGGGTGTCATGTCCGGCGGCTCCGCCAAGAAACAAAACCTCGGTGGCGAACTCCTCGCCAACGTCTGGTAAACCCTAACTCGTAAAAGGAAAATACTACCATGTCACGAGTCGGTCTCAAACCAATCTCTCTTCCCGAAAAAGTCGCCGTCAAACTCGATGGACGCACCGTGGTCGTCGAAGGCCCGAAGGGCAAACTCGACTTCCCGCTTCCGGAAGGCATCTCGCTCAAAGCCGAAGACGGTACTGTCACCGTTTCCCGTAACAGCGAACTCCGCCAACACCGCGCCCTCCACGGCACCGCCCGCAGCCTCGTTCAGAACATGATCGTCGGCGTTTCCGCTGGCTTCGTGAAGGATCTCGAAATCGTCGGCGTCGGCCTCCGTGCCGCTGTCAAGGGTTCCGATCTGGACCTTTCCCTCGGTCGTTCCCACCCGCTGCTCCACCCCATTCCATCGGGGCTGAACGTCACGGTCACGGAAAACACCAAGATCAAGGTCGAAGGCATCGACAAGCAGCTCGTCGGCCAGTTCGCTGCCGAAGTCCGCGGCTTCTATCCACCCGAGCCTTACAAGGGCAAGGGCGTCCGCTACGCCGGTGAAAAAGTTCGCCGCAAAGAAGGCAAAAGCGTCGGCAAATAATCATAACCCGTCGCCAAACACCTACACACATTTACGGCAACATGAGCACTATCAATCGCAAGTCGATCCGCCGCCGCGTTCACAACCGCATCCGCCGCAAGGTCAGCGGAACCTCCGAACGCCCGCGCCTCGCAGTTCACTATTCCAATCAACACATCTACGCCCAGGTCATCGACGATACGGCTGGCAAGACCCTTGTCTCCGCGTCGACCCTCGACAAGTCCTTCGAAAAGGCCTCCTCGAACATCGAGAGCGCCCAGAAGGTCGGAGCACTCCTCGCGGAGCGCGCCAAGGGCTCGAACATCAGCGCCGTCGTCTTCGACCGCGGCGGTCACCTCTATCATGGTAAAGTCAAAGCCCTCGCCGACGCAGCTCGCGAAGCCGGACTCCAATTCTAACGCTCTGACCTGACAAACATCATGGTAACAATTCCAGAAAACGAAACTCCAGCAGCAACCCCGGCAGCAGCACCACTCGGTCCTGTCGCAGGCTCCGGCTATCAAGGCGGTGGTGGCGGCTATCAAGGCAACCGCGGCCAAGGTGGCGGCGGCTACCAAGGCGGTGGCCAGGGTGGCGGTCGCGGACGTGGCGGTCCACGTCGTGAGGAGCGCGCCGCTCCGACCGATACCGAAGGCAACGAGCTTTCCGAAAAGGTCGTCTTCATCAACCGTTGCGCCAAGGTCGTCAAGGGCGGCCGTCGTTTCAGCTTCTCCGCTCTCGTTGTCACCGGCAACAAGCTCGGCAAGGTCGGACTCGGCTACGGTAAGGCGAACGAGGTGGCGGACGCCATCAAGAAAGCCAGCGAAGGAGCCCGCAAGGTGCTCGTGCCGATGAGCATCGTCGACGGCACGATCCCTCACGAGATCTACGCCGAATACGGTGGTGGCAAGGTGCTCCTCAAGCCAGCGTCTCCCGGAACCGGGATCATCGCCGGTGGTGGTGTCCGCGCCGTCTGCGAAGCCGTCGGCATCCGTGACGTCCTCGCCAAGTCGATGGGTTCCTCCAACCACGCCAACGTGGTGAAGGCCACCCTCAAGGCCCTCGAACAACTCCGCACCCGCGACCAGGTCCTCGGCGGACGTGGCAAGAAAAAGCGCGAGAAGGCCATCTGAGTTAAACGCAGGAAGACAGGAGCGGGGGCTGCCCGTCTGACTCCCGCTCTTTCTTCCAAGCGATAACTTCCAACCAACAACTCTTCATACAAAATGGAACTCCACTCATTCAGCCCGAATCCCGGCTCCAAGCACCGCAACAAGCGTCTTGGTTGCGGCGAAAGCTCCGGTCACGGCAAAACCTCCTGCAAAGGCAACAAGGGTCAGAAGGCCCGCTCCGGCTCCGGCACCCGTGTCGGTTTCGAAGGTGGCCAGATGCCACTCCACCGCCGTCTTCCGAAGCGCGGCTTCAACAACTATGACTTCCGTGACAAGGTCGCTGTCTTCAATGTTGGCGAACTCGACGATCTTTTCGACGCCGGTGCCACGGTCGACGAAGCCGCCCTCAAGGGACAAGGCCTCGTGAACGGCACCTTCGACAAGGTCAAGGTTCTTGGCGTTGGCGAAGTCACCAAGGCACTCCACCTCGTGGTGTTCAATGCCAGTGCTTCCGCTCGCGAAAAGATCGAAAAAGCAGGTGGGACCGTCACCGTTCCTACTGCTTGATCGCTTTTGACTGATTTCTGATTTCCGACGAGGAAGCGCACGCGCGCTTCCTCGTCGTGTTTGTTTTCACGCGTCATTCTCCTCATCTCTCCGCCATGATTTCTGCGTTTAAAAATACTTGGAAAATTCCCGAACTGCGGGACCGCATTCTCTTCACCCTCGCCCTGATCGTCATCATCCGCCTCGGGGTCCACCTGACGCTGCCGGGTGTCGATTCCTCGGTCATCGCGAAGTACCTCGACTTCAAGCAAAACGAGGATCCCGCGGCAGGCGGAGGAATCGCCGCGCTTCTGACGGTGTTCTCCGGTGGAGGTTTGCAACAGGCCGGTATTTTCGCACTGGGGATCATGCCCTATATCTCCGCCTCCATCATGGTCCAGCTCATGACCGCGGTGGTGCCGAAACTGTCGCGTCTCGCCCGTGAGGACGGCGGCCGCCAGAAAATCACCCAATACACCCGTTACATCACGATCGTCATCGCGGTGGTGCAGGGATTCTTCGTCGCAAAATCGCTGACGAATCCGGAAAACATCCCCTACATGAAGGGGATCAGCCAGTTCGGACATCTTGTCCCTGATCCGAGCATCCTGTGGATGGCGATGACCGTCATCACCATCGTCGCCGGCACCGTCCTGCTGCTTTGGATCGCGGACCAGATCACGGAAAAAGGCATCGGCAACGGCACCTCCATCATCATCACGGTCAACATCATCTCCTCGCTGCCGGGTGCCTTGATCCAGGCGTGGCACTTCTTCGTTTCCGGAAAAGAGGCGAACGTTTTCAACTCGCTCATGATGGTTGTCATGATCGTGCTCCTGCTCGTCGTCATCGCCTCCACCATCGCGATCACCCAGGCCCAGCGCCGCATCGCCGTGCAATACGCCAAGCGTGTCGTCGGCCGCAAGCAGTTCGGCGGCCAGACCCAGTATCTCCCGCTGAAAGTCAACTATGCGGGTGTGATGCCCATCATTTTCGCCACCGCGGTGCTGTCCCTTCCTCCGATGATGCTCCAGTGGTTCTTCCCCAACCAGGGTTGGGCGACCAAGATCTACGGTGAACTCGTGGGCGGCGGCACGTGGTATTACATCCTCGGCGGCATCGGTATCTTCCTCTTCTCCTATTTCTGGGTGGCGATGATGTTCCAGCCCTCGCAGATCGCCGAAGATCTCAAGCGCAACGGCGGCTACATCCCTGGGGTGCGTCCCGGCAAGCCGACGGCGGATTTCCTCGACTTCACGATGACACGCCTCACCTTCGCCGGTGCGATTTTCATGGTAATCCTGTTCATCCTTCCCGTCCTGACCGGACATGTGGTCGGCCTTCCTCCCTCCTCGCTCATTCTCCACTTCTTCGGCGGCACCTCGTTGCTCATCATGGTGGGTGTGGTGTTGGACGTGATGCGCCAGGTGGAAACCCAGCTTCTCCAGAAGCATTATGACGGCTTCCTGCGCAAAGGAAAAGTCAAGGGACGCTATGACCGCTTGAACCAGAACAGCGGTGCCGCTCCGAAAAACGCCATCATCTATCTCTGGGTGGTCATCGCGATCCTCGTCGTGATCGGTGTGACGGCATGGGTCTATAAACATTAGCCTCATTGACCGCGCCAGCCGTCAGACCGCTCCGAGTCGTTCTGCTCGGACCTCCGGCTTCCGGCAAGGGGACGCAGGGCAGACGGCTCGCGCAAGGTCTCGGCCTCGCCTACCTCAGCACCGGTGCCCTCCTTCGGGAACAGATGGAGCAGGGCACCGAACTGGGAAAAAAGGCCGAACCCATCCTTGCCCGTGGCGGGTATCTTCCCGACGAGCTGATGCTGCCGATCCTGGCGGAATGGCTGGACCGCCAGAATGACGGTTGGGTTCTCGACGGATTTCCACGCAGCCTCCCGCAGGCAAAGTTCCTCGACGCCACCCTTGCCGGGCGGGGATCGGAGCTGGACGCGGTGGTTTCTCTTGAAGCTCCCTTTTCGGTACTGCTGTCCCGTATCCGCGACCGGGTCGAATGCGCGGACTGCCGTTGGACAGGTCAGGGGGAGCAGCTCGCAGACACCGGCAAATGTCCCGTATGCGAGGGTGCCGCAGGTCCCCGTGCGGATGACAGCGAGGAGAATTTCCGCAGCCGTCATTCGGAATTCATTTCACTGACCCAACCGGTCATCGATCATTATCGGAAGCTGGGTCATCTCATTCCCTGCGATGCCACTGCTCCGCAGGATGACGTGGCCGCCCGGTTGCTCGATGCCATTCTTCCCAGCCGTTTGGATACGCCTGATTGAGCCGATCCCGGTCCGGGTCCGCCGCGTTGCCACCAGGCACCAGGCGACCCCGGGCAAAAACCTGAAACGCTTCCCAAATGACCGGCATTCTGAAAGGGGTATGGAAGGCTGGTCCGCGGTGGAACTCCCGACCCACAATCCGCATAACTTCGAATTGTCCTTGCGATAGGGCGGTTCATCAGAAAGAAGTGGCTGCAAGCTTGCTTGAAAATTCCGTTTCTCAATTTTTGTCATAATCTCGTGTCCCGCAGAACCCGCATCCCCATCAAAACGCCGCGTGAAATCGATTTCATGCGCAAGGCCGGCTCCATCGCATCCACCATTCTTCAGGCGCTTGCCAAGGAAGTGGCTCCGGGCAGGACCACGGGTGAGATCGACCAGCTCGCGGCCGAACTGATGCGCGAGCACGACTGCAAGAGCGCCTTCCTCGGCTACCGCGGATTTCCCGGCTACACCTGTATCTCCGTGAACGAGGAGGTCGTGCATGGTATCGGAGGCCCGCGGAAAATCATGCCGGGCGACATCGTGAAGATCGATGTGGGCATCACCAAAAGCGGATTCATCGGTGACAATGCCACGACCGTGGCCGCGGGCGACATCCCTCTTGAAACCAAGCGTCTCCTTGCCGTGACGGAGCAATCGCTCTATGAGGCGATCAAACACGCGCGCGCGGGCAGGAAGCTCGCGGACCTCTGCGGTTCTGTCGAGGCGTTCACCAAGCCACACGGATTTACCATCGTCCGCGAGTTCGTCGGACACGGAGTCGGCCGCCGCCTGCATGAGGAACCGCAGGTGCCGAACTACCGCCCGCCGGGAAAATCCCCGACACTGGAAGCCGGAATGACACTCGCCATCGAGCCGATGGTGAACGCCGGCGTTCCTTCGGTGAGAATTCTTGATGACGGCTGGACTGTCATTACGGAGGACAGGAAGCCTTCCGCGCACTTCGAGCACACCGTGCTGGTCACCTCCGGAGATCCGGAAATCCTCACATGGCGGCCGAGGGAGGCGTTGCCGGAAATGTTGGGCCTGCCGCCTTGGTGAGCGCCGGTCGGGGGCTGGGGATCGCGGAGACTTTCAATCCAGGAATTTCCCCGGATTGAGAATGCCATTCGGATCGAACGCGTTTTTGAGCACCTTGTGGGTGGCGAAGGCTGTCTCGCCGAGGGCTTGGCGGATCCATGGTTTCTTCGCGAGGCCGACGCCGTGTTCGCCGGTGATGGCTCCATCGTTGGCGAGTATCCACCTGAAAAGCTGGTCCAGCGCGGCATCCGCATGGACACGGATTTCAGGATCCCCGTAGTCGCGCACCATCAGATTGGTGTGGATGTTTCCATCACCCGCGTGGCCGAAGCAGGCGATCGGGATGCCGGTCTCCTGTTCCAACCGGCGGGCGAAGGTGACGAGCTCGACCAGCTTGGAACGCGGCACGACGATGTCTTCGTTCAGCTTGGTGAGGCCGGTGTCGCGGAGAGAGAACGAAAATTCGCGGCGGAGTTTCCAGATACGTTCGCATGAGGCTTCATCCGGCGCGCGTTCGATGAAGGTCGCGCCGAGTGTGGTGAGAAGCTGATGGAGCTCTTCGATTTCCGACAAGGTGGCGGCGGGACGGCCATCGATTTCGACGATGAGGTGGGCGTCGCCCGGCGGAAATGTTTCCGCACCGAGCTTCTTGCGGGCGGCCGCGAGGGTGAAGGTATCGGTGATTTCGAGTGCGGAGGGGAGGTGTCCGGCGTTGAGGATGGCTTGCACCGCCGCGGCGGCCATTTCGAATTCCGGAAAAATCGCCGCAAGCATCGCACGGCTGGCGGGTTTGGGGATGATGCGGAGCGTCGCTTCCGTGATGATTCCGAGCATGCCTTCCGACCCGGTGAAACTGCCGATGAGGTCGAAGCCGGTTTTGTTTTTATGCAGGCGTCCGCCGGTCCGGAGGATTTCGCCGGAAGCCAGCACGACCTCCAGTCCGAGCACGTAGCTGCGGGTCACGCCGTATTTCAAGCAGCGCGGACCACCGGCGTTCGTGGCGATGTTTCCTCCGATGGAGCAATCCTTGAGCGAAGCGGGGTCGGGGGGATACTCCCAGCCCACGGCATGCGCGGCGGCCTGGAGATCACCCGTGATGACGCCCGGTTGCACGATCGCGACGCCGTCTTCCGGATGCATGCCGAGGATGCGGTTCATGCGCATCGTGGACAGCACGATTCCGCCGCGCACGGGGACCGCTCCTCCCACATAGCCGAATCCCGCGCCACGTGTGGTGACGGGAATCCTGTTCTCGTTCGCATATTTCATGACAGCCGAAACGTCGGCGGTGGATTCCGCGAAAACGACCACATCCGGAACATGGCTGGCGTACCACTTGTCACCCGAGTGGTCGCCAAGGGTCGAGGGGGACACGGATACTTTGTCCCCGTTGATAACGGAAATCAAGCCGGCGAGCCAATCTGGTGGGGTTGGGATCATGGAGAACCCCGGCAGGGTTGGTGGTCGGCAAGCCAGCGTCAACCCAAGATTGGGCGGGGTGGGGAAGGCTGGCTGGCTCAAATCGGGTTTCGTTGAAAATCAGTCGGAAGTGATCGGGACAAACATATGACAACGCGGACGGGCCGAGGAATTTATCAAACTTGGAAGAAAACTTGCTATCGGGTCAGGCGACGGTGCCGCACCGGGCGGTTCGCGCTTCCAGGTCCGCCATCTTTGGAATCCCCCCTGATCACTCACAAATCAGCAAATCAACTACTCCATGAAATTATCTGCCTCAGCGGCCTTCTTCAGGTTCCGTTCCTCTTTGTTCCTGCCTTCCGTGATGGTGCTCTCGTGCGCCGCGATCCATACCTCCCAAGCCGCCGATGCCACCTGGAGCGTGACAGGCCCCGCACCCTGGACCACAGGCTCCAACTGGAGCGGAGGTGCCGCACCCGCCACCACCGACCGGGCTCTCATCCTCAACGGCGGCGAGGCCACGGTCGCGGCCGGAGATACGATCAGCATCAATACCCTCCGCTTCGTCAACGGTACCCTCAGCATGACAGGCGGGTCGCTCAACACGACGACCACCAACGACGCCGATGGCGTGAGGATCGGGGACTATGTCTTGAATCAAACCGTTGGCACCGTAACGCTGGCGATGTCGGGTGCCTCCTCCATCACCGCCGCCGACCGGATCTTCCTTGCGGACGGAGATGGCGCGACTCCTGTCGTTACCACCGTCACGGCAACCCTTTCGGACACCGCATCGATCACCGCCACCAACGATTATGTCATCCTTGGTCGCAATCATGGTACAGCGAACGTGACGCTCACCCAGAACGCGGTCATTGAGAAGAAAGGCACTGCAAATACCTTCCTCATCGGCGATGGAGCCCTGGGCACCGGGACGGTCACTCTCAAGGATTCCTCCGCCCTCAAGTCCGCCAACCAATTCTTGATAGGCAATGGAAGCGGATCCATCGGTTCGGTCACTCTCCAGAATTCCTCGACGCTCGCTTCGACCGGCGGCAATATCGTCTTAGGAAACGCAAGCGCGGCCACCGGCAGCATTACTCTCCAAGGAACCTCGGCGGTTACCTTCACGGGGGAGATCTACGTCGGCAATTCGTCCGGAGGCACCGGCACCCTCACCATTTCCGACAATGCCACCGTTACCAAAACCGGCACCAGCGGTTTTGTGACCGCCGCACGGAACAATGGCACCGGCACCATCACGGTGGAGGGCAACGGGAAATTGATCAGCCAGAACGCCATCCGCCTTGCGGAAGGTGCTACGGCCAATGCCACCTTGAATGCCAAGGGAAATTCCGTTGTCCAGGTGACTAACGGCTTGCAGATCGGCTACCAAGGCACCGGGAAAACCGTGGTTTCCGACAGCGCCCAGATCACTGTGGGCGGCGGGGTGAATATCGGCTTCGGTGCCACGACAGGGACAGGAACGTTGCAAATGAGCAGCGGGACTGTCACGGTGGGTGGCGCGTTGACCGTCGGTACCGACGGTGCCAAGGGTTCGCTGCTGATGACCGGAGGCATCCTGAATGCCACCGCCACCGGCCCCACACCTCCATCCTACGTCATCGGTGGCGGCATCGGCTCCGTGGCCACGGTAACGCTTTCCGGCAGCAGTGTGATCAATGCCGGCGGGATCAAATGGAAAAGCGGCGATTTGGGAGGAACCGACGCCACCAGAATCGGCACCACCGCCGTCACTCTCAACGGCAGTTCCGCGCTGACACTCAATCAGTTCACCCTCGGACATCTCGGTGGTGACACGTCGAGCACGAATGTGACCGTCAATGACACCGCCACTCTGACGGTGAACGACTTCATCACCATCGGTCGGGATGACGCGGGCACCAACGGCACCATGACCGTTCACCTCAACCTCAATGGAGGCACCCTCGCCACCAAAAGGATCCTGGCCGGAGGAGGCACGACCACCGCGACCAACAATAATATCATCGCCAACGGGGGCACCATCAAGGCGCTCGCCGACCAATTGGATTTCTTCCAAGCCACTCAACACAACAATTCTCGCCCGAATGTGAGTCTCGCCTCCGGTGGATTGAGCTTCAATACCAACGGCTTTACCGTCGGCGTCAAAAACGAACTCGGCGGGACCGGCGGCCTGACCAAAACAGGTGCGGGAAAGCTGAGCCTCTCCGGTCCCCAAACCTTCACCGGCACCACGACAGTGAGCCAAGGCACGCTGGATCTAGATACCTCGAGCTCGCTCATCGGACCGTGTGTCGTTTCCGCAGGTGGTGTCCTCTCCATCAGTGGCAGCTCCACCAATTCGGCGGTCGTGCCGGATCTCGCATTTTCCGATGGTTCGTCGCTCTCGATCTCCAATCTGGGTTCGGGATCGGCGATCAATGTCGGCACCAGCCTCACCACAAGCGGCAACGTGACGGTGAATGTCTCCGGCGCGCTCGAAGCGGGTGTTGATTATCCGCTGATCTCCCATCCCGGAGTCGTCGGAGGGTCCGGTGCCGGCGCGTTCAAGATCGGCTCGCTAGGTCGCGGGGTGGTTGCCAATATCTCGAACAGCAATGGTTTGCTGTCACTCCACGTCTCCACCGTGGATCCATTGGTGTGGAAAGGCAATGTCAGCTCGGCATGGGATATCAACACCACCTCGAACTGGACGCTGAGCGGAGCGGTTTCCAAGTATCTGCAAAGCGACAACCTGCTGTTCAACGATGACGCCACCAACACCGCGGTCCTGCTCAACACGACCGTGAATCCTTACAACGTCACGTTCAACAGCTCGAAAGCCTACACGCTCGGCGGCACGGGAGTCATCACCGGCACCACCGGACTCACCAAGAGCGGGACCGGCATGCTCACCCTCGCCACGGCCAATACCTATACCGGCACCACCGTGGTCAATGGCGGCACGCTGAAATTCGGTGACGGCACCTCCAACGGATCCATCACCGGACCGCTGACAGTCACTGACAGCAACGTCATTTTCAACACCACGGGAAGCTCCGACATTTCCGGATCGATCGAAGGATACGGCGTTGAGACCAGCCTCACCAAGACCGGGAGCGGCACCCAGACCCTGACATGGACCGGCAACACCTACTATGGTCCGTTCAACATCAACGAAGGCACCGTGAAATTCGGCAATGGCACTGTCAATGGAGCGGTGGGAACGAGCACCACCTACAACATCGCCAGTGGTGGCGCACTCGCCCTGGACTTCGCGAGCGCCGTTAATTTCTCCGCCACAACCAGCTCACCATGGGCCGCGGTCACCGGCGCGGGACTCGTCAGTCTGAACTCCGCGCAGGCCATCAGTGGCTCGGCCAACTGGGGAGAGATGTCATTCGGACCGTCGTTCACCGGAACGCTGCAGGTTCTGAAAGGACGCATCGAGACCCGCTCCCCCGCCGGTCTCGGTGGGATGTCCGCCCTGAAGCTCGCGAACGGTTCGCAGATCCTGCTGTTCGCGAGCACGGAACCCTACACCACTCCGGTCCAGATCGCCGGACTCGGCTGGGGTGAAGGCGGCTTCAACCAAGGAGCCATACGCTCGGCATCCGTCGCCCCTTGGGCGGGGAACATCGAGCTCACCGCCGATTCGGGCATCATGGCCCAATATGCGGCGAACCTCACCATCACCGGCTCGATCAGCGGGCCGTATGTCTGCCAGTTCTACTGCATGACGAACGGAAACAATCCGGGCACCCTGACGGTCGCTCCTTCCGCAGCGGTTCAAAACTCCTACGGCACCACCCGCATCAACGGCGACACGCCGCCAGCCGTCGTTGAAGGGAACAACGGCCTTGCGGGCATCGTGATCGCCGGGAACCAATATGCGTTCAGCACCGGGCCGCTTGAAGTGAACAACGCGTCCCTGCGTCTGAATGGTTACAACTTCTCCTTCGCCAGCCTCACCGGCACCAGCGGATCGATCGGAAACTACAGCACCACCACTCCTTCCGTCCTCACCGTCGGCGGGGCGGCAGCCACCTCTTATGCCGGCAAGATCGTCGATGGCGGCACGGCGGCTCTCGCCCTGGTGAAAAACGGAACAGGCACCCTCACCCTCACCGGTGCGAACACCTACTCCGGAAGCACCACGATTCACGCGGGAACGCTTTCGGTGAGCACTGCGTTTTTGAGCGACACCGCGGCGGTCAGCATCGACAGCGGCGCGGTGCTCAACCTCAACACCACCGGAACCCTGGATATCGTCGGAACACTGTTCCTCGGCGGCGTGCAGGTTCAAGCCGGGACTTACGGACCGGCCCATCCCACCTATGGCGCTTATTTCTCCGGCACCGGCAGCCTCGTGGTGGCCAACGGGCCTTCACCTGCCGGATATGGATCGTGGGCCACGAACGCGGGACTCACCGCTGGCAACAACGGGCTGGCCGCGGATCCGGACAACGACGGCGTCACCAACCTGCTGGAATTCTATCTGAACGGCAATCCGCTCGCTTCGGATAGCGCGATCCTTCCCACCAGGGCGCTTGATGCCACCTACCTGACCCTGAGCTTCCGTCGCCGCGATGACGCCGAGTCGGACGTCACCTCGCAGGTCGTCGAGTTCGGAACGAGCCTGACAAGCTGGATGACCCGCGCGATCGGTGCCACCTCGTCGGGTGCGGATGCCAATGGCGTGATCGTCACCGTCACGGAAAACGGTTCCTCACCGGACGACATCGTCGTGCAGATCCCCCGGTCGCTGGCACCGGGTGGAGCCATGTTCGCCCGCTTGAAGGTAGCGAAATAAAACCTCAACCAAGGTAGTCGGCTCCGCCGTTCCGGTCACCATGGCCGGAGCGGCGGAAGTCTGATCACCTCAAGCGTAGATGTTCTTGTAATACTCGTCCGCCATGCGGTCGGCGTCGAAGAAGGGAACGACATCGTTCATCGAATTCAGCACGACCTTGTTCCACTCGTCGGGGTTGCCATAGTAGAGCGGGAGGACTTTCTCGTTCATGATCTTGTAGAATCCGAGCATGTCCTGGCGGTCCCGGTCTTCGGGGCTGAGAGAGCGGTCCGCAGGTGGGATGATGAACGAGTTTTCGCCGTGTTTGGCGAATTCACACACCCAGCCATCATAGGTGGAGAGATTCAGCGAGCCGTTCATCGCCGCGGTCATGCCCGAGGTGCCGGAGGCTTCGCGGGTGACGACGGGATTGTTCAGCCAGATATCCGAACCGTTTTTCAGGTAACGTGAGAGCTCCAGTTCGTAGCCGACGAGCACGGTGGCGTTCGGGTGGTCCTTCGTGAGCCGGATGAGGTGGTTGAAGGTATCGATGGCGGAGTAGTCGAAGGGATACGGCTTGCCCGCCCAGATGACCTGGATGGGGTATTCGTTGTTGTGAAGCAGCTCGCGGAAGAGCTTCATGTCGCGGGTGATGAGATCGGGACGCTTGTAGCCCGCGAACCGGCGCGCCCACACCAGGGTGAGCACATCCGGTTTGAAGAGCTTGCCCGTCTGGTCGGCCACGACGCGGAAGAGACGTTCCTTCAGCTCGCGTTTGCGGTGCCTGAGTTCCTCCGTGTCGCCACGGGTGCGGGCGTGCTCGAGTCCGTGGTCCGCCCAATACTTCTTGTTCTGGGCGTTCGTGACATGGGTGATCGGACAGATGTCCGGATGGTTTTCCCACATGTGGCGGGAAACCTCGCCGTGGAGCTTCGAGACGCCGTTCGCGATGCGGGCGAGGCGGAGGGCGGCGAGCGAGTGGTTGAACTCGTCTCCGTGGATGCCCGTGATTCTCCGGACTTCCTCTTCCGGAGTGTTGCCGAAGAACGAGAAATCGCGCAGCAGGTTGAAGCCGTGTTTTTCATTTCCAGCCTCCTCCGGCGTGTGGGTCGTGAAGACGAATCGTTTTTTCACCTCGGCGGCGCTGCGGTGCTTCGAGTAAACGTGGAAGGCTGCGGAGAGGCCGTGCGCTTCATTGAGATGCCAGACTTCCGGATCGATGCCCAGTTCGTCGAGCAGGCGCGCGCCACCGGCACCGAGGATGATGTATTGGGCGATGCGCCGGAGATGGTCGTGGTCGTAGAGGCGGTGGGTGATGGCGCGGGACAGGCCGTCGTTCTCCTCCACGTCCGTGCTGAGGAAAAACATCGGCACCGTGTTGAAAATGTCGCCGGGCAGGAACATGGCCTTCACCCAGACCGGGTGGCCGTGGACGGGCACGGTGAAGCGGATGCCGGTGTCCTGGAGGAAGGCGTATTCCTTTTTCCTGAACTGCACGGCGAGCTCACGGTCCTCCCCCCGGGCCTGGTTGTAGTAACCATAGGTCCAGAGGATGCCGATGCCGCAGAGGTTCTGGCGGAGATCGGCCGCGGCGCGCATGTGCGAGCCCGCGAGGAATCCCAGTCCGCCGGAGTAGATCTTGAAGCTCTGGTCGATGGCGAATTCGCAGGAGAAATAGACGGCGCTCTTCGCGTATTCGGGGGCGATTTCGTAGTGGTGCGCGAATGGCTTGGGAAGAAATGAGGTGGCCATGAGGGTGGTTGGGTCGGGTGGGACGTATCTTGAAAATATCGATGCCGCAGGGTGCTCCCGGGGAGATCATCCGCCATGGCATGGCGGGCGGGGGTGCCGCGGACTCATAGGTTCAGGATAGTATCCATTTGGGTGAGAAGGCAAATTGGAAGAGCCGTGGGAAATTGTCGAGCCCCGGGCGTTCATGGGTTCCGGCGGCCCGTCGGGCGGTTACCGTTGATTTTTTCCCTCACGCCCTGCAGCGGCTGCTCGATCCACCGCCACGAGGCGAGGGTCAGCGCCCAAGTCACTGATGCGTAGGCGCAGATCCGCAGGATGTCGCCGGGCGTGTTCTGGAAAGGGGCGTCCCACAGGAACCAGAAGATTTTTCCGGAGACCAACGGCGCGAGATTATGAAACAAATAAATACCGTAGGAAACCTGTCCGATCCGCAGCAACCTCGGAGTTTCGAGGAGTTTTCCCAAATAGCCCGGCAAGCCCACCGACCCCGCCGCGATCAGTCCACACAGCGCGATGGACAGGAACGTCTGCTGCAGCGGCCTCAGTCCGAAGGTGGGTCCACCCATCCCGTGCGAACCATAAACCGCCAGATATCCGGCAAGTCCCGCTGCCGCAAGCAAGCGCAGTCCCCGGCTCTCCAATGGCATCCCGCGATGAACGGCGAAGGCCAGCAGCCCCCCGATTCCGAAATAATCGAACGACGACCATGTCACCACCCCCGGCCATGCGAACCACTGATGGAAGAAGTCGTATGCCAGCCGGGTCCCCGGTCCTATTGCCGCGAACGCCACGATGCCGGGCACGAGCCATTTCCTCGGCAGGAACCAGATGACAAACGGCCAGATCAGATAAAACTGCTGCTGCATCGCCAACGACCAGAAATGATTCGTCCCGGCCGGCCACGCCCCGAGGAACGCCATGTGGATGTTTGAGAGATGGAATACGTACCATGGCAGCGCCGCGTGCACATCCGGAGCCCACACCAGCCACGCCAGGGCGAGTGCCGCATAATATGGCGCGAGGATCCGCAACCCCCGGCGGACCTGATAGGTTTTCAGCGCTTCCCATTTCCACGCTCCGCCCCGTGCCTCGCTGCGGTCGCGTTCGCGCAGCAGCGAACCGGTGATGAGGTAGCCGGTGAGAACCAGGAAGAAAAACAGGAACACCTCGAACGGAAACAACCGCGGCCAGCCGGCCGGGCACCAGTGGTCCCAGCAGATCGCCATCATCGCGATCGCCCTCAGCCCGTCCAGTTGCACCGCGCGTCCGTTCACCGAGGGGTTGAAATCATGATCCGGCGGTTCGTGCACGCGTTATTTGCCGCCTCGCGCGCTTTGATTTGCAACCTTGCGCTCCATCAGGCCGTCGGGCTAATTCTCTTCAATGATCCGGGCGAAATCGATATGGGCGGCGTGGATGTGCTGGGTGGGACTTCTGTCCGCTGCCATCGGTGCGTCACAAGGTGACGACGTGGCCGGGAGTGCCATGCTGCGGGATGCGATGAAACATATCTCCGCCTATCATGTGGGGCAGCCGAAATCCGACAAGGTCCTGCGGGTCGTCTATTTCACCCCCGGCGACCGGGATCCGCTCGCCGACCATGCCGGCCGTCTCGACCGCATCCTGGATGACGTCGCCGGTTTCTATCGCGAGGGCTTCAAGCGTTTCGGCCAGGACACCGGGGGGCTGCCATTGGAGAGAAAGGACGGCAAGCTCGTGATCCACCAGGTGAAGGGCAAGCTTCCGGCCAGCTCATACACCTACGAGTCCGGAAGCATCACCAAGGCCGAGGTCCGGGCGGCGCTGAAAGGTATCGTGGATATGGACCGCGAGCATGTGCTCATCCTCTACGCGCTTTGCCACCAGGAGTCCGACGGCCGGTATGTTTTCAATTCACCGTATTACGGTGACGGAGCGTCCTCGAACAGCAGCGGCCTCTGTCACGCGGCGGACTGCGAGTTGCTTGATCCCCGGCTGCTCGGGGAGACGGAAAAGCAGATGGTTTACACCGAGCACTATTACCCGCGCGTCGAGCAGACGATCGGCAAGTTCAATGGCTGGTACATCGGCGGCATCGCCCATGAACTCGGACACGGCCTCGGACTTCCCCATGACAATGGCAGCAAGGAGGAGCGCGGGTTCGGCAGTTCGCTGATGGGAGGTGGGAATCTGCACTACCGTGGCGAATTGTGGGGGGATCGCGCTCCCGCTTTCCTTTCGCGCGCCACCGCGCTGCAGCTCGCTTCGCATCCCCTGATGACCCGGTCCGACAAGGGCCGTGATACCGAGGCGCACGGATATTTCGAAAAACTCGAATTCTCCGGGAACGCCGGAGAGCTTCACATCAAGGGCAAGACTGCCGGTGCCGTGCCAGCTTATGGTGCGATCGCCTATATCTGGCCGATGAGTGCCAAGACCGACCATCGGGCCGTCACCTGTCCCGTAGTGCTGGAAGAAGGCGGATTCGAGATGGATATCGCGGGACTCCGCCCGGATTCATATTGGCTGAAGCTGAACTCCCTGCATGTGAATGGCGCGGTTTCCAATGAGTATTTCGTATTGAAGGTCGACAAATCAAACCAGATCAACCTCGCGGAAATGAATGGCGAGTGGCTGGTGGATCGCGCCGATCTCGCCATCCACCGGCAGGATCCGCGTGCCCGCGAGTTTGTCAGCGACGAAGTCATTTCCGCCGCGCCCACCGCTGAATCCGCGGGGAAATTGCGGGTGTTGCGCGGATTGCTGGATCCTGCGGTTCCGGCGGATCTTTCGTCAGCCAAGGAAGATCACGCTTGGTTGTCCGATGCTGCATGGACCAAGGCGGAAGTCGGCTGGGGCATGCCGACTCGGAATGCTTTCTGGTCCGACGGCAGATTCCGGATGGGCACGTTTCTCACGCTGAAACAGAAACCCTATGAAAAGGGACTCTATGCCCATGCGCCCTCGCATTACGGATTCGCAGTGGACCAGAAATGGAAAACCTTCACCGCCACCGTCGGTCTCCGGGACGGCGCCCAGGCGGTTGGTTCCGCGGTGTTTGTCGTTCGTGGAGACGGGAAGGAATTATACCGTTCGGAGCTCCTGCGTGCCGGAGAGAACGCGGATGTGTCGGTGGATGTCTCCGGTGTGAAAAATCTCGAACTCCTCACCGAAGGTGGGAATGGAAACACCAGCAACGCGTGGTCGATATGGGTCGACCCGAAAGTCACCCGTTGAATCGGAACTTGTCGGCCCGGCGCCGGCCGGGCATCATCCGTGGTGATGAAACTTCCGGATGTCATCTTCATAGGCTTCAACCGCCGCGTCGCGGCACTGCACCGTCTGACGGGCCAGATCATCTGGGAGTGGAAGGCGCCCAAAGGCTCATGCTACGTCAGCCTGCTACTGGAAAGAGACCTGCTCGTCGTCTCGGTGGATGGCTACATCTATGGAATCGATCCGCTCACCGGCGGGCAGCTCTGGAGCAATCCGATGACCGGCTACGGCACGGGTGTCACCTCGCTGGTCTCGGTCAATGGAATCAGCTCGGGTCAGCTCAATCTGGCCGTGTCTGAAATCACCGCGCGGCAGGCTGCGTCATCTTCCGGAAGTGACGCGGGAAGTGGTCATTGAACTCTTTCTGGAAAAGAGTCTGAATCCCCGGATGACTTCACAACCCCGAACCGGCGACCCCGCTCCGAATTTCACCGCGCAGGTCATCGGCGGCGGATATGCCACGCCCGCCACCGTCAGTCTCGCGGATTTCAAGGGAAAAACGATCATCCTTTATTTTTACCCGAAGGACGACACTCCCGGCTGCACCACGCAAGCCTGCTCCTTGCGCGACGGGTGGGGCGAAATTTCCGGCAAGGCCAGGGTCTTGGGAGTCAGCATCGATCCCATCAGGAAGCATGCGAAATTCATCAGCAAATACGAGCTGCCGTTCCCCCTTCTCAGCGATGAGGAGCACCGCATCGCGGATTCCTACGGCGTCTGGGTGGAGAAAACCCTGTATGGAAGGACCTACATGGGGACGGAACGCACGACGTTCGTCATCGGCCCGGACAGCCGGATCAAGGCGGTCCTGCCCAAGGTGAAGCCGGACGAACACCTTGGGAAACTTCTTTCACTGCTGTAGCAGAATGCGACTTTTAAAATTGCCCGCTTTACATGGCGCACGGCATGCGGACGCTTCCGGGCATGCGCATTTTCCTCAGGACCACGGTCGTCGCCGCACTCGCGATGCTGCCTTTCCACGCCGCCCACGCCCTCGTCGCGGGCAGCTACAACATCCGCTACGACAACAAGGGTGATGTCGAAAAAGGGAATTCCTGGACGCAGCGCGCGCCCATCGTCGCCGGGCTGATCCGTTTCCACGAGTTCGACCTGCTCGGCACCCAGGAAGTCCTCCACCACCAGCTCAACGACCTGCAGGCCCTGCTGCCCGACTACGACCATGTCGGCTGCGGCAGGAACGACGGCAAGGAAGCGGGAGAATACGCCGCGATCTTTTTCCGCAAGGACAAGTTCAAGCTGATCAACTCCGGTTCCTTCTGGCTGTCCGAAACCCCGGAAAAACCCAGCAAGGGCTGGGACGCGGAACAGACCCGCATCTGCACCTGGGCGAGACTGCGGAAGACGGAGGGCGGCGGTGAGATCTTCCTTTTCAACACCCACTTCGACCACCGGGGCACCCAGGCCCGCCTGGAAAGCGCGAAACTCATCCTCTCGAAAATCAAGACGATCGCCCGTGACCAACCCGTCATCCTGACCGGTGATTTCAACGTGGACCAGACCAGCGAGAGCTACAAGCTGCTGCACGACTCCGGCATCGTTTCCGATTCGTTCGAAACCGCCACCGACCGTTATGCCCTCAACGGCACGGCGAATGGCTTCAACCCCAGTTCGAAAACCGAGAGCCGCATCGACCACGTCTTCTACACCCGCCCGCTCAAGCCGGTGCGCTACGGCATCCTAACGGATACCTACCGCACCCCGGTTCCTGATTCCGCGGAAACCCAGAACGGAAATTTCCCCGGCGAGGTGAAATTCCGCAACTTCCAAACCCGCCTGCCCTCGGATCATTTCCCGGTGCTGGTGGAGTTCGAGTGATTGGGGGATGTGTCGATCCAGCGGTGGGGGAAGACCGGTGCCGACTCACGGCAGGTGGCCACGTAGTTTTCCCAATCGGCGAGTTTCGGGAGATCCCGTGTCGCGCCGCGTGCCTTGATCCGTTCCTTGCGCACATCCGGATGACACCAGACATAGTGGAATTCAGGCAACGCCCCTAGCCGTGATTCCAACCGGCCCGGCCAATCCGCCTCGCCGCCCTCGCGGGTGAACGGCCCGGCGATGACGACGGGAAGCCGGCTGGCGTGGGATTTCGCCAGATCGAAAAGTGTTTCATAAACCACCTCGCGGAAGGCGGTCTTGTAGGCGGGCGAGTCCCGGTCATCCGGATCCAGGCCAGCCAGGTTCAGACCGGCGCGGATGAGGCGTTCCGTGACCTCGTCGCTATCCAGCAGGATCGCGCCGACGTGCGCGGCGAGCTCCCGGGCATAGGTGGTTTTTCCGGCGGCGGGCGGGCCGAGGACGAGGTGGATTTGAGGGGATTCGGAAGTCATGGTAGCCGGCGCTTCTGGTTTTGGTTGTTCCACGGAGTTTCCACGATATGAGGGCTTACCTGATTCATTATTTTCAAACCCCATGCGGAGTCACTCCAGACGAGACTGTCTTTTCTGATATGGAAGCGCTTGTGATGGCCGTCGATCACCCAAGTAATCGCCCGGCAGATGGCGGCGGATTTGTTCTCCCGGGTGGGAGAGCGACCTCCATGGGTATGGACATCTGTGTCGTAAAGGCATTCATCCGGCCAGGATTCGGGCAGACTTCCAGTCCCCAGGATCAAGATATTGATTTCATCATCCGATAAATCCAAATGGACTGTTCGATGGTAATTGCGCCGTCCCCATTTGCCATCGCTCCGGGTGCTCCATTCAAGTCGGAGAATGCTTCGGGATGAATAAAGAGGATGGGGGGTATCCAGCAGAAGCAGTTCCCAGCGTGGAAAAGCGGAAGTTTCCACGTCACGATCGCAAATGGCAACTTGCATGAACAACATGGATTGGGAGGAAACAGCTGTCCTAGAAATCCGCGAACAGATCCATCTGCGGAGGATTCGGCTTCGGAAGTGAAGGCTGGTCCGTGTTCTTCGCCTTGGGTCCCTGTTTTTTAGCCTCGGGTTTGACCGAGTGGAGTTCGAGGTGGGAGAGGATGGACTTGGCGCGCTCGACCACGGGTTTCGGCAGGCCGGCGAGCCGGGCGACCTGGATGCCGTAGGACTTGTCCGCGGCACCGGGGAGGATCTTGTGGAGGAAGATGATCTCCTCGTTCCACTCCCTGACGGCCACGTTGTAGTTGGCGACGGCCGCCTTGGTGTTGGAAAGGTCCGTCAGCTCATGGTAATGGGTGGCGAAGAGCGTGCGGCAGCCGATCTGGTCGTGCAGGTGTTCGGCCACGGCCCAGGCGATGGAGAGTCCGTCGAAGGTCGCGGTGCCGCGGCCGATCTCGTCGAGGATGACGAGGGACTTGTCCGTGGCGTGGTTGAGGATCAGCGCGGTCTCGCTCATCTCGACCATGAAGGTGGACTGGCCGCGCGAGAGATCGTCCGACGCGCCGACGCGGCAGAAAATGCGGTCTACGAGACCTATCGTAGCGGCCTCCGCCGGAACGAACGCGCCGATCTGCGCCATCACGGCGATGAGCGCGATCTGGCGGATGTAGGTGGATTTACCGGCCATGTTGGGGCCTGTAAGGATCTGCAGCCGCGCGGTCTCCGGATCCAGTTCGGTATCGTTCGGGACGAACTTCACGTCCGTGAGGGTTTGTTCGAGCACCGGGTGGCGGCCGTTGGTGACGAAGAACCCTTTTTCCTGGTTGAGGACGGGGCGGCAGTGGCGGTGGTATTGGGCGACTTCCGCGAGAGCGCAGAGCACGTCGATCTCCGCGACGGCGGCGGCGGTTTCCTGGAGGGTGGGAAGATGGGTGATCACCTGGGTGCGGAGCTGGGCGAACAGTTCCGCCTCCAACTGCTTCGAGCGTTCTTCGGCACCGAGCACCTTGTTTTCCATTTCCTTGAGCGCGGGGGTGATGTAGCGCTCGGCGTTCGACATGGTCTGCTTGCGCGTGTAGTCGTCCGGGACCTTCGCAAGGTGGGTGGTGGTGATCTCGATGAAATAACCGAAGACGTTGTTGAACTTGATCTTCAGCGAGTCGATGCCCGTGCGCTTGCGCTCGTCCTCCTGCAGGCGGGCGATCCAGTCCTTGCCGCCGCGCGAGGCGTTGCGGAGTTCGTCAAGTTCGGGGGACCAGCCGTCCCGGATGACGCCGCCGTCTCGGAGGTGGGCGGGTGGCTCGTCGGTGAGGGCCTGCGCGAGCATTTCCGTCAGTTCGTGGAAGGTGTGCAGGCGCGAGCAGAGATGCGGTTGGAGCGATGACGCCGCCGGCAGGGAGGAAAGGTCTTCCTTCAGCGCGGGGATGTGGGAAATGGAAACTCCGAGGGATTGGAGGTCGCGGGCGTTCCCCGAACCTTGCGAAAGCCGCGAGGTGGTGCGCTCGATGTCGCGGATGCCTTTGAGCGCTTCGCGGCATTTCGACAACAGGTAGGGCTCCGCCAGAAAAGAGGCGATGAGGTCCTGGCGGGCTGTGAGTGCGGTGAGATCGCGCAGCGGGTGAAGAATCCAATCCCGCAGCAGGCGGGCGCCCATCGGCGTGGCGGTGCGGTCCAGCACGCCGAGCAGGGTGTGGGCCTTGCCCGAGCGGGAATCGACCAGATCGAGGTTCCGCTGAGAGGAGGCGTCGATGAGGACATGGTCCGCGCTCTCCCTGACACGCGGTGGATGGAGGTGGCCGCAGGGGCGCCGGAGCTGGTGGATGAGGTAGTGGAGGATCGCCCCGCCCGCGCCACTGGCGGCATGGAGCGCTGCACAGCCGAAGCCATCGAGCGAATGGACGTTGAATTGCTCCTTGAGGAGCTGGCTGGCGTGCTCCGGAAGGAACGTGTAGCCCTCGTAAACGAGACAGTTGACGAGTTTTCCGAACTCCGCGGTCTGGTGGTCGGGGATGAGGAGCTCGGACGGGGAAATGCGCGCGAGCTCGTCCTCAAGCTGGCCGATGTCCGCGAATTCGGCGATGGTGAACTCACCGGTGGTGTGGTCGACACAGGCCAGGCCGGCGGATTTCCCATGGCGGCAGACGGCGGCGAGGTAGTTCGGGCGCTGGTCGTCCAGCAGGGCGATGTCGTCGATGGAGCCGGGCGTGAGAATGCGGGCGATCTCGCGGGAGACCAGTTTTCCGGCGACGGCCTCCGACGTCTGCTCCGCGATGGCGACGCGTTTTCCCGCTTTCAAGAGCCGGGCGATGTAGCCCTGGGCCGCATGGTAAGGCACCCCGCACATCGGGGTGCCGCCGCGTTTCGTCAGCGCGACGTTCATGATCGGCGAGGCGGCCTTCGCGTCCTCGAAGAACATTTCGTAGAAGTCGCCGAGGCGGTAGAACAGGATCATGTCCGCAGGCAGGGATTTCCGCATGGACTGGTATTGGGCCATCATGGGAGTCAGCGCGGGTTCGGACATGGGCGGAGACTGGAGGGTTTTGATTCGGGATTCTAGATAGAAAAACGGGAGCGCGAACTTTCGTCCGGCTCCCGTGGGAATTTTTAAAACAGTTGGATGTGGTTCTCAGCGCACGCGCTCAAGCAGCCAGGCAAGCAGCCCGCTGATCGGGAGGCGCTCCTGTTCCATCGAGTCGCGGTGGCGGATGGTGACGGTGTCCTTCAGATCGGCGTTCTCCTCGCCGAGGGTTTCGAAATCCACAGTGATGCAGAACGGAGTGCCAACTTCGTCCTGGCGGCGGTAACGGCGGCCGACGGCGCCACCGTCGTCGTAGGAAACGGTCATCCACTTCTGAAGGGACTTCTGGATTTCCTTGGCGATGCGGACCTGTTCCTCGTTCTTCTTGAGCAGCGGGAAAATTCCCACCTTCACCGGAGCCAGCGCCGGTTTGAAGCGCAGGACGGTGCGGACGTCTTCCTTGTCCTTGTCATCGGTGAGCGTCTCTTCGTCGAAGGCCTCGCAAATGAGCGCGAGCACGGTGCGGTCGCAACCGGCGGAGGGCTCCACCACGTGTGGCAGGAATTTCTCCTTCGTCTCCTCGTCGAAATAAAGCAGCGGCTTGCCCGCCGCCTTCTGATGGACGCCGAGGTCGTAGTCGGTGCGATAGGCCACTCCTTCGAGTTCCTGCACGCCGAACGGGAATTCGTATTCGATGTCGTAGGTCTTCTTCGAGTAGAAGGCGCGTTCGCCGTCAGGAATGTCGTTGATGTGCAGTTTGGCGCGCGGGATGCCGATTTCCTCGTAGAAGGAAAGGCGTGTCTCGAGCCACTCGTCGGTCAGGCGCATGCCGTCGTCGGGGTGGCAGAAATATTCGATCTCCATTTGCTCGAACTCACGGGACCGGAAGGTGAAGTTGCGCGGATTGATCTCGTTGCGGAACGACTTGCCGACCTGTGCGATACCGAACGGGAGCTTCACGCGGTTGGAATCGAGCACGTTCTTGTACTGCACGAAGATCGACTGCGCGGTTTCCGGGCGGAGATAGGCGATCTGTTCGCCGGTCGCACCAAAGTTTGTTTGCAGCATCAGGTTGAACTGGCGCGGCTCGGTGAGCAGCGATCCGTTGTCCGGATTGAAGCGGGTCGTGCCGGTGACCTCCTCGCGGCGGTCTTCGACGAGTTCGATTTCCTTCGGCGAGACCTGCTTGTTCGCGAGAAATTCCGAGTAGTATTTCCGCGCGGTTTTATGTGCCTCGCCGACTTCCTTGCCGGGAGCGATGAGGACGGCGAATTCACGCTGGATGCTCCACTCGCTGGCAGGGTGGCCGGCTCCGGTGAACCAGACGACGGTTCCGTCCTGTTCCGGGATCTGGTCCGCGCGCAGGCGCGCCTTGGAAAGAAGGCAGTCGCTCATCGGGTCGGAAAATCCACCGACGTGGCCGGATGCGACGAGCACCTGCTCCATCGTCAGGATCGAGCCGTCCATGCCGAGCACGTCGTCGCGTTCCTGCACGGTCTTGCGCCACCAGTAGTCCTTGAGGTTCCGTTTCAGTTCGGCACCGAGCGGACCGTAGTCCCAAACCCCGTTGAGGCCGCCGTAGAGTTCCCCGGCTTGGAAAACAAAGCCGCGGCGTTTGCACAGCGACACGATTTTTTCCATGCGGGCGGGATCGGTGACATCTTTGTTGGCCATAGGTTGGTTCAGGTTGGGGCGCGAAGCGAAGCAGGCGGGACGGCGGGCGGCAAGACGGGATTGCATTTCCCCCGCGGATCGCTGGTTTTCCGGAGGTTCACGCGATCGCGTAATATCTTTATGGCCGGAAATGGGATATCCCTTTTCCTGTCGCAGCGAGCGCCCCACCCCCTCGCACGGCTCGCTGAGACAAAAAAGTCCCCCTGACTTCGAAGCCCCCTATTCGATTCAAAAGGCCGCCGGAAATCGAGCCCCCCGCTCTCGTTTTCGGCGGCTTCTTTCTTTTTTAGTATCGCGCCACCGTGGGATCCACCCGCTCCGACCACGCCTCGATGCCGCCATGCATCGAAAAAGCATTTTCCACACCGATGGCCCGCAGGAACTGCGCCGCGCGCAACGAGCGCACGCCGTGGTGGCAATACACGACCACTCCGCGTGCGTTTCCGGCTGACAATTTTTCGCGCGAAATGGAAAACAGCCCCAGGGGGAGCCATTCATTTCCAGTAATTTGGCAAATCGCCAGTTCGTCCTCCTCACGGCAGTCGATGAGCCGCGGGCGTTCTCCAGGTGCCAGTCCGATCCATTCCGCCACGGCCTCTGGAGAAATCTCGATCGTGGCGCGGTGGTCGGGAAGTTGGGTGCCTCCGCTCATTCCACGACGACGGGGGTACCGAGTTGCACGTTCTGGAAAAACTTCGTGGACATGTGATGGGGCATGCGGATGCAGCCGTGTGAAGCCGCGTAGCCCGGGAGGAAGCCCGTGTGCATGCCGATGCCGCCATTGAAGCGCATGAAGTTCGGCATGGGGGCGTTGTAGAAGATCTCGCTGGGTTTCGGCTTGTCCTTGCGGATGTCCACGTTGTCGTTGGTGGTCATGCCGGTCGCACGATCCTTGAAAACACCATAAGCGGAGGAAACGTGGTCCTCATCTTTTTCGGTGATCTTGTAGCGGCCGGGAGGAGTGCCATGATCCTCGTTTCCACTGGAGATCCGGGAAACACCCACCAGCACGCCGCCTTTGTAGAAAAACGCCTTCTGCTGGGCGCGGTTGATCTTGATCAGCGGGCTCCCTTGCGCCGAATCCCCGTCCCAATACGAGACATCGTCCGGAATTGCCGGCGGTGAGTGATGCGGGCCGCCCGAAACCTCGTGATGGATCGATCCTCCGAGGCCGGTGAGGTAGGTCGACTCCTCTCCGCCGCCGATGCTACAGGAGTTCAGAAAGAGGGGCGCAACGGCAAGAAGCGGAAGGTATTTAAGAAAGTTGAAATTCATTTTGCGGCGTAGAGTGCACCAAAAATGGCAATCGGTCAATCCAACGGGTGAATATGCCGGCTCTCTGGAATCGCGGGGGCTTTGTCCGGGACCGATGTGGCTCGTTGAAAACCCGGCGGAGAGAGGATTTCCGTCGGACGGAAGGGATGGAATTTCCCACCTCCCCGGCGCTTTTCCGCCGCATCAACGTTTCGCCGCCTTCTGTGCGGCGAGGGCGCGGCGGTCTTCGCTGATCACCTTGAGGGCGATGGAAGAAAGGCGGGCGTCCGTTCCCGGAACGATGATGGCGAGTGAGCGGACCTCGCTCCGGGCGGACCAGACGCTGCTGAAAAACAACGAGCGGACATCCGCCGGCTTGCGGAGCTCTTCCGGAGCGGCGATGAGAAGGCTCACCGTTTCATCAATGGTGGGTTGGAAATCGACGGGTTTCCACGCCGGCGGGACGACCTTGGCCTCTTTTCCGATGGCGATCCCCAGCTCCTTGTTGGTGGAATTCACAAATCGGACATTCCCCCATTTCAGAGAGGACTCGTCGTCTTCGATGACCAAGGGAGCGAGACCCGAAGGTGAGTCCGGTTTGGGAAGCAGAATGACCAGCGGCTTCACAATGCCCGGTGTGATCTTTACCGGAAGAATGACAGGCTTGCCCTCCGCGTCCTTCTTGTCCAGCGCCAGGATCTGGCAGGTGCCGTCCTCGACCGTGACCTTGTAGTCGGTGGTGCGGGAGAGCGGGTGGAGGCCTGCGATATCGACACTCCCCGCCGCCAGCTTGCGCGTGGCCACGGCCTCGTCCCAGGCAAGGAAGCGGAGGTCGAGGGTGGCGGCGGAAAGCGAAGCCAGGGGCAGGATCAGCAGGATGAGGAATGGTCGGAAAAACACGGATGGAATGGGTGGGATGGTTCAGGACGAGGTTTCGGTCCCCTCGTTGGAGGATAGCATGCGGAATGCCACCACCTCGAACCGGCGCCCGAATGTCCGGTTTACTTCGGAAGTGAGGTTGGCCGGTTTGACGTTCGGCTTGTCGGCGGTGTCGACATACTCCGGCAACCGTTGGACCACCGCTTCACAGGTGGCCTTGGCGATCACCGCACCGGCACCATTCCTCACCTCGCCGTAGCCACGGATCCGGAAGGTGTCCGAGCGCACGGTGATGATGGAGGCGATGGGGCCGAGCAGATCCGCCTGGGTGAGCCAGCCGGGAATGCCGATGCCGGTGTTCAGATCGGGCAGGTTGTCACTGGCGAAGAACTTGCTTTTGTCAAAGGTTCCCATCTTGACCGACCGGTTCAGGCCGCTGCGGTCGATGGCGGCCTGCAGGGCGCCTTTCAGTCCCAGTTCACCGTTTTCGACGCGACGGTTGACGAATTCCGACAGGGATTGGAACGGGCCGCGGGCCCTCACCTCCACCACGATTTCCTTGGCAAGGGACGCGATCTGGTCGTCGGTGAGTTCGCGGAAACCATTCCAGTTGTCGTTGGCGACCCCGGTGGGCGTGCTGTGACGGGGCAGGGCGGAACCATTGCCGGTTTGATGGGCTTTCAGGTCCCCGTTGACGGCCAGGGCGTCGAAACTCTCGCCCCGCAGGCTGGCGAGGATGGCGCGCCACGCACCTTCGTTGGTGGAGTTCACGTTGAAGGAGCCCTCCACCATGAGATGCTCCGCCGCACGCAGCGCGCCGCTGTCGGCCGTCAACTTGTCGGTGACCTCCTGGCTTGAAAGTCCGCCGGAATGGAATGCCATGTGGGAATTGCGCAGGGGATTGGCCGAGGGTTGTTCCGCCCAGTCCGCCACCGTTTTCGCGATGCTCTGGGTTTCCTCCACGGTGTCATCATTGTTATAAACCCCGGAAGCCGCCGAGGCCGAGATGTTGCGCTGTTTGACGCGCGGGGCGATGGACGAGAGGAAATATCCGTCCCAGAGCGCCTCGTTCAGCAGCCACGAATAGTCGTAGAATCCCAATCCGCTCGGTCCGATGGCTTCGCCCGCGGGAGTGGCCGCCTTCGATGTCACCCTGCCGACCGTGTTGCGGTTCACATAGGGAGAAGCCCAGGAATTGGCGAATTGGCTGGACGTGGAAAACGCGTTGTCCGCCAGATCCGCGTTCTGGAACGATGCGAGCGAGAGCGGGGCCTGGCGCGGCATGTCATACAGGATGACATTGTTTTTTCCGCCTTGGTAACTGTTGGTTTCACCGTAGTAGGCCTTCCCTTCGTTGAACTCCAGACCGAGCCCGGCGATGTCGGTGCCGGGCCTCATGCTGGAGTTGTAGTGCGGACCCGCGTTGAAGAAGGAGGGACCCTTCGCGCCGGAGAACGCCGAGTTGATGTAGCGTTGCCGCGTGTTCACCGTGTGGACGATGTCGGATTCCGCGATGCTGCCGCTCGCCCTGGCGGTGCGGTGGTACGTTTCCAGCATTCCCACCAACTGCGGCGTCACACTGCCCGTCGTGTGGGTGTAGGGAGTGCTGAGAAAGCTCGTTCCGCTGCTTCCCTTGTAAAGCTGCACCTCGTTGATAACCGTGCCTTTCGCCGTGGGATTTCCGCTTGTGATCCGGGTCGAGTCTTCAAGCGTGGTGAAGTAGTGATAGGAATCGGGTTGGAAGTAAAACTGGCAGGACAGGGTGTCGCCGGCGACCATCTTTTTCGTGGTGCCGGTGTTCGGACGCAGGGTCTTGCTTGTGTCGATCGCGAAACCCCCGGTGAGCTTCAGGTCGCTGGCGCTCATCGCCGGTTTCATTCTCAGCGTCTTGAGCAGGTCGCTGCCTTCACGATTGAAAGGGGTGGGGGTGACCGTCGAAGGAACGAAAGTCCGGATCTCTCCCGGTTCCAGGCGGACGGGCCTGGTCGGGCTGGCGGTGCCGTCACCGGTGATGGCACAGTAAAAGTATGGATCTTTTTGTCTGCCCGCGTATGGATCGCCCGGAACTTTTCCATTCCCGATGAGCTGCGAAAGGTAGATGCCCTTTGACTCGCCGTTCGTTCTCAAATCCAGATAGATCGGAATGTCCATCCAAGGGTATGCGACGTAGCCGGAACTTTCGATGGCCACATTGTAGGGATTCCACAGGGTGATGACCGGGGTGATGACCAGCGTGGGGGTTCCGGCGGAATCGGCCCAGAGACTGAGCAGATAGAGCATGCGGTCCAGCACCGGAGAAACGGAGGTCTCGCTGCCGCGGGGGGCTGGATAAATCGGAGCCAGATCCTGAACTTTCCATGCCTTGTTCACCTGTGGCCGGAAGAAGGCCGTCGCCGTCCCGCCGGAGGTGTACAGATGCCGGTAGGAGGAATACGCGGAACGGAGCATGTCGAAGGTTGCCGCCGAACCCAGGGGATAGCGGACCGCAGCGGCCGAAGGCAGGTAATCCAGTTTGATGGAAACCGGCTGCCCGCCCGTTTGCGGCACCTGGCCATGGATGGGCACTTCAGCCGAACCGCTGCGGAAAGGATTCGGGAGGCCGTCCCAGGAGGACTGGGCGAATTTCGAGTCCGACAGTTCGAAGGCCAGGTTGAGGTCGGTTTTCAGACCTCCGTTTGCCACGTCCGCCAGCACCCCGCGGGAAAAGACGGTGAAGTCCGTCGAAAGGGTCGGAACTTTTTCCGCCGCGATCTGGTAGTCGGGATCGAGATTCGCCTGATTGAGCGAAATCATCTTGGCGGAGCGGGCATCCCAGCCTGTGGTCGGCTGGTTGGCGATTTTCAGGGTGGCGAGGTTCGGGTGCTTCGGAGCTTGGACCACGTCGTTTTTTTCCAAATAGCGATCGCCCGGTTGGCTGATGTGGGCCTTGTCCCCCTCTTGGATGACGGCCCACGCGATGGAGGATTCACCGGTTTTTCCGGTTCTGGCGATGGGGATCTTCTGGGCCTCCAGGTCGAAGCCGTCCTTCTTGTTCCCGAAGAGCGCAACGAGGTCTCCGCCTGGCGCGGATCTGGCGTAATCGACTTCCCCGGTCTCCTCGTCGGATGCCGAGGAGACCAGCCATTTTTTGAAACGGTTGGTTTTCCATTCGGAATACTTGGGAAAAATCGACGGGGAGGTTGTGAACGGGGTTTTGAAAAGGGTCGTGGTGGCGGACTCCCACACGCCCACCATCTGCGGACGGGCGACGGGCTGGGTGTCCGTGCCCAGGATGGAGGCGTTCGCGGTCACGCGGCGGTCGTCACCGAGGTTTTTCTGCAGATCGCCCAGAGCGATCATGACCGCGAGCCTGGCGTTCGCCTCGGCGGCCCGCTGCGCCTGTCCGTTCGAGGACGAGCGTAGCGAGATGGTGCTGAGGGAAAGCAATCCGACCGCCACAACCGCCAACAGGACCATCATCAGAAGGCAGGCGATGAGGGCGAACCCCCGTTTTGTCAGTTTATGTTTCGGTCGGATCATGATAAGTGAAGTTGAATTTTGAAGTGATTGAAATCGGTGGAATTACTCCGGAACCACGCGCTCCACGCGGAAGAAGGCCTTGTCAGCGGTGCCCACGTTGAACGGGATGTCCACTGAGACGCCGATCTGGCCCTTCACGCCCGGTGCGGATTGCACCAGCGACCAGGGAGGGAGGAGATCCAATGAGCTGACCACCTTGAAGTCGGTCGCGGTATCGGCGTTCCAAACGAGGTCCACCGACGTGGGCTGAGAACTCCCGGCGGTATACCTGAACAACGATTTCACCATGCCGAAGGGAGGAACCGCGGAGAAATCCCCGAGTTTGACATGCCAGTCGGTGATGTCGCTGTTCTGCACGTTTCCTCCGGTCCTGGCGGTGAATCCGAAGTAGGATTTTCCCGCGGCATCCGCGGCACCGATGGTGGAGAGGTTCACATTCACATTCTGGATCACCGCGATGCCGTCGAGATAGACATCGAGATCTCCAGGCACATAAACCACTCGGATGCGGTAGGCGGGATCGGTCGAAACCGAACCGAGGGTGTAGGGGAACGGAGCGGTCATGTAAGGAACGCCGTTTTCGTCCACCGCTGGAACACTTGGGATTCCGTAAAGCTCCACTCCAGGTTGGTTGAAGGCGACGCACTTCGCGAGAACCGTGGTCCCGCTGCGGACTTCGATGAGCGAGGCCGGATCAGGTTCGAAACCGAAGGTGTGGAAGCAAATGTTGAGAGCCTTTTGGGAAACACCATTTTCCCCGGTTCCCGGATCATTGGTGCCGGACGGAGCGTTCTGCACCACGAAGGCCAGTCCGTCCGCGGGAACATAGCCGTTCGGATCTTCCTGATTCATGCTCAATCCGAATGTGGCTTCGAATCCTCCCGACACGGCCAGCTTCTTGACGAACCATGCGGTTCCGCTCTGGCTTTGTTGCTCCGGCGTGAGGCGCAGGCGTCCGGGATTCGTCCCGAACTCGGGGGTGATCGTGGTGCTGCCGTTGGTTTCGAGTTCGGTGCCCGCGCTGGCGAAGTTGTCGTATTGGATGTCATCGACTCCGGGATCCGGAACGATCACCACGCTGAACGTGGCGGTGGCGACCGGGGCGTTTTCATCCGCGGTGGCGGCGGTCAGCGTGTAGGTCGTGTCAACGGTGGGAGTCACATTCACTGAACCGTAGAGAGGAAGAGGTCCGGGAAGCGGATCGCCACCGTCGGGAGTGATGGTAACGGTCGCGGCGGCCTGGGTGGAGTAGCTCAGAGTGAGTGTCTCGCCTTCGATGAGGTTCAGCGTGTTGCCGGTGAAGAAATCGATCTGTGTGGGAAGCGACGTGCCAGGCAGCGGAATGGGAAGCGTGGAGGTGTTTCTTGCCGTGGGGGTGGCAAACGGGATGTTGACGTTTTCGATCAGGTTCCAGCGGGACTGGTCGTTGCTGCCCTCGAGCGTCCACTGCACTGGGTCCCGTTCAGCGGCGTCCCCTCCGGTGAAAAACGCGTATTTGTCGAACGTTTTCGGGCTGCCGAAATCGAAGATGAGCGGCGCGTTGTTGAAATCCAGCCACTTGTTCCCCCCTTCGGTGGTGATGCCGTCGATGATCTTGGGCGCCTTTTCGGCATCCGGTGAGTTGCTGCCGGGATTTTCCACACCACTGATTGGAATCTTGGCCGCGGAAACCGCCGAATTATAGAATTCGAATTCCGCGAGCTGTACGGTGCTGTCGCCAGCGCCTCCCCGGCGCCCGGTAATCTTGAACCGGACATATCGATAGGTGGACGCGCCACCGGCCACCGAGCGCACAAGAGTGGTACTGATCGCCGGGGCTGTATCATCTTTCGTCGCCACAAGCGTGTACGCGGTGGCCTGGCCGTTCGGAGGCGGTGTCGTCACGAAGGTGCCGCTCTCCGCCGCGAGCGGAATCGTATCAACCCCGACATAGACATTCCGTTCGGTGCTGAATTGGGTGTTGTAGCTGAAGGTGATCGGCGTGTCGTTCAACACGATCATCGCGGGCGTCGAGAAACTGTTGATCAGCGGCGGGATGATCTCGGGAACATCGAAAGGCCCGTAGGTGGTGCTGTTTTCGAGAACGGTGACCCTGTCGACTTCCCAAGTGAGGGGAGTCCAGCTGACTTTGTCATCGGAACCGTATACCTGCCATGATTGGGGAGTGCGGACGAAGCCCGAACCATTTGTGGCTGTGGTGAAGCTATAGGAATCGATGACCGGATGCGGGGTGGTCGCGCCGAAATCGAAGATCAGTTCGTTGCCTGCAACCAATCCGCTCCTTCTTACGAACATCGTCTCGACGAGGCCGTCCAGAAGGTTGTTGGGCACTCCGTCTTCCGCCGCGGGGGTGTCGGTTCCGGCGGTGGCCTCACAGGGGATGCTCGCGCCAACTCCTGTTTTGTTCCTGATGTTCAGCTTGGTGCCGGCGTGATAAAAGTCGAACTCCGAGAGCATCACGTTCGATCCATTCCCGACAAGTTTCGTTGTCTTGAATTGATAGTATCTATATGCCTTTTCAGCCGCTGACGCCGGGAGGGCGCTCAGCAACGCGACAGCCGCAAGCAATGCCTGCGGGCGGAACATGGACCGCCTCGGGAGGAGTCCTGGGTTAGCAAGTCGTATCGGGTTCATGGAGCGGGTTATTTTGGTGTGTTATTCTGTTCGATGAGAATTGACCGGCATGAGGATCCGGCAGGGGGATTCGTTCCGAGCATGAGAATGCACATACCCTGTATAGCACCCCATGGACCCATTGATTCCTCCCTTTGGATCAAAGAATTCCCAGTTTGGCCCGGGTTCCGGTTAACTGGCTGGAAAGCCAGCCATTAAGATATTCTCAACAATGAAAATATATTGGAATATCCCGTATATATGGGGTCATGGATTTCGAGAATCCATGATTTTGATGTGAAATCCAACGTCACATCTCAAGGGATGACGGACAACGGCCGCACCGAACAAGGAAGCGTGGAAACACCGGAGGGACGATGTTGGTGCAAGAATGCTTCGAGTCAAATTAAAGCATTACAATGCCGCCCAATTAGGTATTTTTTATCGGCCGTTCGAATTTGTCAGATGGCAGATATATGTCATCGCTGTCTCTCGAAAGAGAGATGCTCCTGATCGGGATCATTCAATCGTAGCGGCTCTGCACCCTCCACGCGGTGGGGGTCATGCCGAAATCTTCAGCGAAGACTTCGCATAACTTCTTGGCGTTTCCCAGACCGCTTTCAAATGCGATCGCGTCCAGCTTCAACTCCGTGTCCCTCAATAGCTTGGTGGCGGTCACCAGGCGCGCGCGGTGGATTTCCGTGCGCGGACTATGGCCTACGAGGCGTTTGAATTCGGAGCGGAAATGCCTCTCGGCCATCCCGGCCATTCGCGCGAGATCCGTCATGCGCAGGGACTGGGCGAAGTTCTCACGGATGTGCAGCAGCACCCTCGTGATTTCCGGAGACTCGGTGATGAAGGTGGCGGTGGATGCTCGCCCCACGACCCCCACCGGCTTGACGCGGATGTTGCGTGGCTTGTCCCTCCCCTCCATCAGGCCATCCAGAAGTTCCGCCGCACGACGCCCGGCCAGCCGCCAGTTCATGTCCACCGATGAAAGCGGCAACCGCGACATGCTGACCTCCACCGCGCGGTTCTCACATCCGAGGATCGAAACATCTTCGGGAATCTTCAACCCGACCATGTCGCAGGCGGCGACCACCTCCAATGAGCGGCGGTCGTCATCGACCATCACGGCAAGCGGTTTTTTGAGTGAATCGAGGCTTTCCGCGAGCCAGCGCAGCCGTTCCTCACGCGGCACGCGCAAGGTGTTGTCTCCATGGATGCTCTCGAAGTCCAGCAGGGTGACGGATCTTCCGGCGGTCTGGAGTTCCTCGATGAACGCATCCCTCAGCCGGACCGTGTCGGGCGGCTTGACCAGGGTATATGAGACAAAATGGTGATGGCCGAGTTCCAGCAGGTGGCGCGCGCCCGCACGACCGGCTTGTTCGTAATCGACATCCACCCACGGGATGGGGAGGTCCTGGGGGGCCATGCCGAGATGCACGCTGTGGGTGCCGCCCCAGCGTCTCATCCAATGCCGGACCCGCTCGCTGTAGCCGGTGACAAGGATGCCATCCGCCTCCGTTTCCGAAGGGAGCATGCCGTGGAACCTCATGTTGGTGATCAGTTCCCAATTCTGGTGGCGGGCATGATCCACGATCCCCAACAGGATCTCCTCCTGGTAGAAGTCTGTCACAAACAACACCCTGCGGCTTGGAGGGGGCGGAGTTTCCGCCTTGGACGGATGCGGGGAGAGGGAGATCGGATCGTGCGACGCAGCCGGTTCCGGTTTGCCGGAAACCGGTGGCGGATGGCTTCCATCAGGCTTGATGGACGGACTGTTATGGATTCCCGGCATGCTTATCCCGTTATTGTCACACGACAGGTCAAGCACATAGCTTGCCACACGGGCATATCCAACTCTAACAGTTCATGAAAGCTGGTGCCGTCAGATGCTGTGGAGCATCAACCGTCTGACTGAGAAATGATTGCGGGACAGGTGTTTGCTGGAAAATCGGCCCGATCAACCTCCGCCGGTTCGGGAGGGAAGGTTTGGCACACTATCCGCTTCCGTTCCAAGCGAGGCAGGATATGATCACTCCATGAATTCGCGCCGCCGCTTTCTGAAAAACTCCGCCAGCCTGCTGGGACTGCTCGCCGCCGGATGTGGAGGGAAGAGCCGGAGCGGGGGAAATGGCGCCGAACTGCGGGTGGGCATGGACTTGTCCTACCCTCCCTTCGAGATGCAGGACAAGGCCGGCAACCCGGATGGGGTGGGTGTGAGGCTCGCCGAGGCGCTCGCCGCCCACCTCGGGCGTCCGTTGAAAATCATGCCGATGGAATTTTCCGGCCTGATTCCCGCTCTCAAGACCGGCAACATCGATCTGATCCTTTCCTCGATGACGGCCACGGAGGAACGGGCGAAGTCGATCGATTTCTCCCAGCCGTATGCCTTCACCGGACTCGCGCTGCTGGTCCGCAAGGACTCCGCCATCCAATCGATCGACGACCTGAAAAAAAGCGCGCGCACGGTGACGGCCAAGGCGAGCACCACCGGCCAGACGTGGGCGATCACGAACCTGCCGGATGCGAAATGCGTGGTGTTCGAAGACCAGTCGGCGTGCGTGCTGGAGGTCACGCAGGGGCGCGCGGACGCGTTCATCTACGATCAGCTTAGTATCTACAAATACGCCGGAGAGAATCCGGAGACCACGCGAGGACTTTTGAAACCGTTCGTGGAAGAGTCATGGGCGCTCGGCATTGCGAAAGGAAATGACGGATTGCGGGCACAAGTGAACGGGTTCATCGATCGTTTCCGCAAAGAGGATGGCTTTTCCAAACTGGGGGAGCGTTATCTGAAGGATGAGAAGAAATTTCTCGAGGATTCCGGAATCCCATTCATCCTCAGATAGATGTCACGCCGCCAGATGATCGCCAATGTCCTCGTCGGTTTCGCTCTGGCGGTTTCGTTCGGCTGGCTCTGCACGGCGGTGTTCGCGGTGCTGGGAAATCAAACGGACTGGTCGAAGGCCTGGGAATACCGCGGAACGTTGTGGCGCGGCTGGTTGGTGACGCTGGGGATTTCGTTTTCGGCGCTCGTCGGAAGCACCTTTTTCGGACTGCTCTTCATGCTTGGCCAGCGTTCGCCCCTGGTGGTGGTCCGTTGGGCGTGCCGGGCGTTTCTGGAATTCGTGAGGGACACTCCGCTGTTGGTCCATCTGTTGTTCGGCTACTTCGTGATCTTCGCCCCGCTGCTTTCGCGGCCGTTGGGCGAGCGCGGGTTTGATGACAAGCTGCTCATCGGCATCCTGTTGCTCTCCATCTTCGAGGGGGCCTATCTCGGGGAAATCCTGCGCGGCGGCGTGGAGAGCATTCCCAAGGCCCAGTGGGAGTCCGCACGTGCGGTGGGATTCAGCCGGGTCCAGATTTACCGTTACGTGATTTTTCCCCAGGCCCTGCGGCGCGTCCTGCCGGCGGTGGCCGGCCTGTTCGTTTCCCTCATCAAGGACTCTTCCCTGCTCAATGTCATCGGTGTGGCGGAGTATTTTTATAACACCAAGAACTTCATCTCCCGTTCCTACGCCGGTCTCGAAGGCTACGTGCCGCTGGCGGTGGGCTATCTGATCCTCACCCTTCCGGTCGCCTGGCTCTCGCACTGGCTGGAAAAACGCTTCCGCCATGAAACTTGAAGTCAAGGGGCTGACAAAATGCTACGGCGCGACCCACGCGGCGGACGGGCTCACGCTCTTCGTCGGCAGCGCTCGGGTGCTGGTGCTCATCGGCCCGTCCGGCGGAGGGAAGAGCACCCTGCTGCGCTTGCTCGGCGGGCTGGAGACGCCGGACTCCGGGAAAGTGGAGATCAACGGCAGGCAGCTTGGGACCGATGCCCCCTCGCTCCAGGCCTATCGCCGGAAAAATGGTTTTCTCTTCCAACAGTTCAATCTCTTCCCCCACCTCACCGCCCGGCAGAACATATCCCTGCCGCTGGAGAAGGTCCACGGTCATTCTCCGGCGAAGTCCGCGGAGACCGCCACCCGCGCGCTCGACCGCTTCGGCCTGCTCGCCCATGCGGACAAGCTGCCGACCCAGCTCTCGGGAGGGCAGCAGCAACGCGTGGGCATCGCCCGCGCCGTCGCCCATCAACCGGAGGTTCTGTTCCTGGACGAGCCTACCTCGGCGCTTGATCCGGAAATGACGGCGGAAGTGCTTGAATTGATCCAGGAGCTTGCCGAAGCCGGGCAGGACATCATCCTGAGCACCCATGAAATGGGCTTCGCCCGTGCCGTGGCCGACCATGTCGCCTTTGTGTCCGCCGGAAAAATCGAAGAACTCGCCCCCCCTGCGGAGCTTTTCGGCAATCCCCGGTCCGCGATTTGTCAGAAATTTCTGTCGCGGGTGATGCGCTACTGAATCAGCGGAAAAACCTCAACGCTCACGCTCGATGTGCACCGCGACGCATTCGGTATTGGGCAGGATGTGTTTTTCAATGGTGACCGCGACGCGCTTCAGCGGATGATTGTCCAGAAGGTGCCGGGCGATGTCGGTGGCGAGCGTTTCGATCAGTTGGCGGGGTCTGGCGGCTGCGAGGGCCTCGATTTCCAGCGAGACATCGTAGTAATTGATGGTGCGGGAAATGTCGTCTCCCAGCGCGTCGAAGCCTGAGGTCGGAATCATGCGCAACGTCACGAGCAGAACCTGGGGGCTCGAGCGCTCCTCATCCGGCACTCCGATATGGGTGATGACCCGGAGACGGCGTATTTCGATGGTGTCCATGAGTGGTTGTGGAGGAGGGACGATCAGCCTCCTTTGAGCGCCACCTCCTTGATGAGGGTGCGCGTGGGTTGGTTGAGATCCATGGCGAGGGCTTCGGCGGGGGAGAGCCAGCGGAATTCCTCGGCCTCGTCATTGAGAACCACGTCCGTGCCGGTGGCCCGGGCGGTGTAGTTGAGAAGCAGGAAATGCTCCGGGCGCATGAATTCCGGCGAGTCGATGCAATCCTGCGCGAGGGCGAATCGGATGTCCGTCAGCGAGAGGCCCGTTTCCTCCGAAATTTCACGTTCCAGCGCGGCGATGGAAGTTTCCCCGCGTTCGATCTTGCCTCCCGGGATGCCCCAGCGGTTCCCCCACTTGTGCGTGCGGACGAGGAGGATGCGGTTCGATTCGTCAAAAACCAGCGCGCCAACGGTGGCGATCGGGCGGGAAATGCCGCGCCGGCGGTCAAACAGGTCACGCAGGACGCCCAGATCCGGCACGGTGATGTCCGGCCTTACGGCGGCGAGGATCTCCGCGTGATTGTAGCCGGTCAGCACCGCAATGGAGGAGATACCGCCATGTCGCGCGGTTTCCACGTCATGGGTCATGTCGCCGACGAAGGCGGTCTCGGCGGGGTCCAAGCCATGGGTTTCGAGGATGCGGTGGATGATCTCCCGCTTGTCGAGCACGCCCGAGTAGGTGGCTTCGAAGTGCTTGCGGAAACCGAAATCATCCATCTGGCGTTCGAATGCCAGACTGTCCATGGAGGTGAGCACGAAGCAGCGGATGCCAAGCGCGGCGCACCATTCCAGCTTTTCCCGGGCATGCGGCAGCACGGTGACGGGGGTGACGGCGGCATCGAATGCCGGGCGGAAATGGGCTTCCAATTCCTCCAGAGGAATGCCCGGAAGCAGGTCCGCATAGAACTCCCGGTAGGGCAGGCGGAACGCACGGCGGAATCCCTCGCGGTCAAGCGCGGCGATTTCATATCTGCCGAGCACCGCGTTGGTCGCCTCGATGACAGGGCCGAGGTCGTCCACCAGCGTGCCGGACCAGTCGAAGATGAGATTGCGGAACATGGATGAATTTCTGGAATTGAACCTATCCGAGCTGGAATTTGATGGATCTGATCTTGTTCTCCCCGAGTTGTTCGCGGATGCGCTTGAAAAGCATCGGTTTCATCTGTTCCAGTTGGAACCGCAGGGCGGGCTGGGTGACACGGAGCACGAGATTGCCGCCTTTCACGGAAAGCGGCTCGGTATGAGCGGCGATGAAATCCCCGGCGAGGTCCTTCCAGGTCGCACGGACCTCGTCCTCGTGCAATCCGTCCTCCGCCCCGGCGGAGCGCAGGATGGCCGCCACGAATTTTCCGGCAAGATGGATTCCGGCGTTCAGGTCCGCGGGTTCTTCGGCACCGCGCCACTCCCTGAGGATCTCCTCACGGATACTGCCGGGGCGCGGCGGCGTTTTTTTCATTGGGAAATCAGCCTTCTCCGTCCTCACCGATCGCTTCCACCGGGCAGCCTTCCATCGCTTCGCGCGAGAGGCTGAGTTCCTCGGGAGTGGTCGGCTGCTTGAACACATAGGAATAACCCTCGTCATCCGCACGGGTGAAGTTGTCCGGTGCTGTCTCACGGCAGAGGTCACAATCGATGCACTGGCTGTCCACATAGAACTTGCCGGGCACGTTTTCCACATTCTTGTCTTCGCGGTCAGCCATGGTAGATAGGAAATTACTGCCCTTCGATGCCTTTCCCGGGCTTGTGATGCAACTGGTTTTTTTCCAGAAGTTCGGAATCGGCTTTCGCACTGGCCAAGCCGTTGCCGTCGATTTAAAGCTGTGTGCGTCGCCCGCTATGACTCCCGAACCTTCATCATCCACCGATGGCTCCGCCCTTCCGCCACGGCATCGCCCGAATCTGGGCAATCTGGCCAAAGACACCACGGAGACGGATCTCTGGGCGTTTGATGACATCGATTCCGATGCGGAAGCGACCGTTCCGGCGAAAAAACCGATGACTCCGGTGATCCCCTCTCCAAGGGATCTGGATAAATCGAAGGCGGTGCCCCAGCGTGAATCTCCCTTGCCGCCTCCTCCGTCGGGTGAGGAACGCATCCGGGTGAACGTCAACAAAACACGGAACCGGCCCCTCCAGTCTTCTCCGTCTCCGTCGGGCAAACCGGGAAATGAGTTCGATGATCTTGATCACTGGGAGGATCCCGAGGATCTGAAAATTCCAGCCGGTATTCCAACCGGACCGGTTCCCGTCCTCCCTGCGTCTGTGGAAACGGTCGAAACCAAGCGTGATCCGGTTGTGAAAGTTCCGGAATCCGCTGTGAATGAGGAGGTTTCGCCAATTCCTGCCCCGGCGCCTCCCCCGCCAGCTCCTCCGTTGTTCAAGCTGGATCTCACCAAAACCGAATTCATCGGCATCGTCGCATTGTCCGCCGTGCTTCTCATCGGTGGCGGCGCTTTCTTCTGGAATACCATCCATCGCCTGCCGACAGCTTCCAGGTTCCTGGAGGAAAACCGGTTTCCAGTCGTCGGAAAGCTTCTCACGGTTGTCTCCGCCGAAAATTACTGGCGGGCTCCCGCTCCAAGCGAAACCGTTCGCCGCGGCACCCAGCTCATTCCCGTGGTGAAACTCAGGTCCAGCGGTGGTCCCGCCGCGGTCCGGGTGTTTTTCCGCGACGCCGAAGGCAAGGAAATCGGGGATACAGTCACCCGCCTCATCACCGAGGGCAAGGAAGTCGAAATCGCCGCCACGGCGGGCTTTGACGATGTCGGCATGCACTCCGCCTACCGCACCGGCCAGAGCAAGCCGTGGACCATCGATATTCTGGAAGCTCCCGGCGAAAATTCGTCGGGCAAGGATTTCCAGAAACTCCTCCGGATGAACATCTCCGCGGCCCGTCGTTGAAATTTACCCCTATGTCCAATCCTGAAGTCACCCCGCTCGTGCCTCGCGAAGGCTGGCACGTCATGCATCTTTTCTATCATGTCGATCATGCGCAGTGGTCCCTCTACAGCGACGAGGAGAAGCGCCAGGCCAAGACCCGGCTGACCGAGCTCGTGCAGGAGATCCGCTCCACACCGGACACCCATCTGCTTGTCTTCTCCATCGCCACTCCGAAGGCGGACCTCGGCTTCATGCTTCTCACGCCGGATCTCCAGATGGCGAATTCGTATGAGAAACAGCTGACCCTCTCGCTCGGGGCGGGAGTCCTCAGCCCGGCTTATTCGTATCTCTCGATGACCGAGAGTTCCGAATACACCACCACCAGCGCACAGTATGCCGAAGAGACGCTGGTCGCCGAAAAAGGTCTCGCCGAAGGCTCGCCCGAGTTCGTCGCCGCCATGAAGGAATTTGACGAACGCATGGCCCACTATCTCAAGCATCGTCTCTATCCGGTGCTGCCGGACTGGCCGGTCATCTGTTTCTACCCGATGGCGAAACGCCGCAACGGCGGAGACAACTGGTATTCGCTCGACTTCGAGGCGCGGAAAAACCTCATGGCGGGCCACGCCCGTGTGGGCCGCACCTATTCCGGGCGCATTCTCCAGCTCATCACCGGATCGACCGGCCTGGATGAGTACGAGTGGGGGGTCACCCTGCTTGCGAAGGATACCATCGATGTCCGGCACATCGTCTATGAAATGCGCTTCGATGAGGTCACCGCCCGCTACGGCGAATTCGGGGATTTCTACATCGGCATGCAGCTTCCGTTGGACGTGCTGTTCCGGCGGATCTGCCTGTAGTGCGGGCATGGCGATCACTTTCCTCAATGTCGATTTGGAAATCATATCGGGTGAACCGCTCGATGCGATCCGTGATGCCTTCGCCATTTGCGGACGGAGTATCTCCGTGATGCATTTCGATGAAATCCAACCGGGCGAGCATTCCGCTTCATTTGAAGCGCACCTTGATGGTGAAGGGGAAGACGAATCCCACGTCACCGCCGGGCAGAAGATCAACGCGTTTTGTGACATCATCACGGCGTTCCCGGCCGATGCCCGGGCAGTGTGGGATCGCTGCCGCAAACGTGTCGTGGACATCGGCTACCAATCGGAAAATCATTGTGCTCCGCTGAATGATTTTTTGGACGCCGGAACGCTTGCCCGTCTGGTTGACCTGGGAGTTCATCTGGCGATCACGATCTACCCCGAGGTCATTGTGCACGAGTCCCGCGGTAACTGACAGCTTGGCGGTCCGGTCATCACAACAAAGTGAGCCATCCGGTGATTCTCCCTTTCCCTCCTTGCGGACTTTCAAGGACATTCCGGAGTCGGAACAATCAAACCGGGTGACAGGAAGTCCCCGGAATTTGCCAACCCATCCGGCGATTTTCATCATGACTCCCTCGTCCAGTGTTGTCCGACTGATCCTGTTTTCGTTGATCGTTTCGCTTTCCGCCACCGCCGCGCCCCAGGAAGTGTCCCTCGGCTCGTTGCTGGCGGAAATGGGCCGGTATGATTCCATCGCACGGTGGCCGTCACCGGAATTCAAATGCCTCCAGGCCAGCAGTCACGACCGTGCCACCGTCGCGCCGGATCGACCCGGCTGGTTCGCGAATGACGACCACACCCGGTTCATCCGTACCGAGGAAATCCAGGGACGTGAGGAAAAGGTCATGATGGAGGCGGAGGGGCCGGGCTGCATCGTCCGCTTCTGGCTCACCACCATCAAAAACAAAAAGGGCACGCTCCGCATCTATCTGGATGGTGGGGCAAATCCCACGCTTACCTTTCCCGCTTACGATCTTCTGGCGGGCGACCTCAAGCTGGCCGAACCACTTGCCCAGCCGCATCCCGGCTACAGCCCCACGGAAAACGGCGGGAACACCCTGATGCTGCCGATTCCCTATGCGAAGCATTGCAAGGTCACCTGGGAGGAGGCGGGGGAGGGACCGCGTTACTATCAGATCAACTACCGTTCCTACTCTCCCGGCACGGTCGTGGAAACGTTCACCACCAATGCTCTCGACTCGGTCAGGAAAGAGGTTTCCGAAATTTCCAAATCCCTGCTCAATCCTCCGCCTGCGGCCGGAAGCAGGCGGCTCTCGCTCGAGCAGGTCATTCCGGCAGGAAAATCAGCGGGGCTCGAATTCCCTGTGGGACAGGGGGCGGTTCGGGAGTTTGAGTTCCGCCTCACTCCCAAGGATCCGACGAAGATGGACGCCGCGCTGCGCTCCACCATCGTGCGCTTCCAGTTCGACGGGCATGAAACCGTCTGGTGTCCCGCCAGTGACTTTTTCGGCAGCGGGGTGGGTGTGAATCCCCTGGCGAGTTGGTACCGCAACGTATCGGCGGACGGCACCATGACCTGCCGCTGGACCATGCCTTATGAGAAGTCCGGCAGTCTGGTCTTGGAAAACATCGGTAGCGATGATGTGAAGGTTTCCACCCGCCTCAATGTTTCGCCGTGGGAATGGGATGACCGGTCCATGCACTTTCACACCGCCTGGCATTCGGAGTCCGGCCTCTCCACCAATCCGCCGCGTGACTGGAACTACGTGAATCTCACCGGGCGTGGCGTTTACGTGGGTGACACGCTTTCCCTCTACAACCCCGTCGCCACCTGGTATGGCGAGGGTGACGAAAAAATCCGTGTCGATGGCGAATCCCCGCCATCCCACCTCGGCACCGGCACCGAGGATTACTACGGCTATTCCTTCGCGCCCCGTGGCATCATGCAGACGCCGTTCTGCAATCAGATCCGCGTGGACCAGCAAATGACACAGGGTTACAACATCCTGACGCGGACCCGCAATCTCGACGGAATCCCATTCAAGAAATCGCTCGGTTTCGACATCGAGCTCATCTCCTGGAAACCAACCCGCCTCAACTATTCCGCCGCCACCCACTGGTATGCGTTTGCCGGCACCGTTTCGAATCGGGAACCGCAGCCCGCCGAGGCGACCCGTCCGCTGCCCACCCTCGCCGACGCCCAGGCCGCGGGGAGACTGCCCGGTGCCATCGAATGTGAGGGACTCGAGGTGGTCGCCACCTCGCCGAACATCCCGGTCCAGCCGCAGGACATGGACCCCTTCGGCGGAGAACGATGGAGCGGAGGCCATCACCTGCTCGTCAAAGCCAACGCAGTGGGAAATTTCCTGGAAATCAGGATTCCCGCTCCCGACGGGCTTCCCAGGAAAATCACTCTCCGCGCCACCCAAGCGCCGGATTTCGGGATTCTCGCTTTCAAGGTGAACGGCAGATCCGTTGAAGCGAAATTCGATGGCTATGCTCCGGACGTCAGGCCTGGAAAAGAACTGGAACTCGGCACTTTCACCCCTCGCGACGGGCATTACGAACTCCGTATCGGAGTGGATGGCGCCAATCCCGCCGCCACGGGCAGCAGGTTTTATCTCGGGCTGGACTGTGTTTTTCTCACCAAACCCTGAGCCGGTTCCGCTCCCTCATGGAAGCGGTTGGTATTGAGTTGTCTTCAAAACAGTAAAGGACAACTTGGCTGCTTGGTAAGTGCAGGAAAGCGTGTGGGTGGTGAATTCCATCTTCTCAACTTCCCCAGCGGGGTGGAGCTTGGTGCTTCGTCCGTGCGCCAACCCTGACTCTGCTCCGACGGTCACAGAAAACCCGATGACATCACTTCTGAAAAAAAAGACCCGTGGCGCGTTCATCCTTGGAGCGCTGTTGCTGGCTGTGGTCGGCCCAGGATTCGTCCGGGCGGCGGGGGAGCCTTATCGACCGCAGTTTCATTTCACGCCGGAGCGGAACTGGTTGAACGACCCGAACGGCCTCGTTTATTACAAGGGGGAGTATCACCTGTTTTTCCAATACAACCCGTATGGCATCGGTGGGGCCTACAAGAGCTGGGGGCATGCGGTGAGCCGGGATCTCGTGCGTTGGGAAGAGCTGCCCGTCGCGATTCCTTATGCGGATGGCATCGAGATCTTTTCCGGCAGCGCCGTCATCGACTGGAACAATACCAGCGGCTTCGGCGTCGACGGCGAGCCGCCGATGGTGGCCATCTACACGGGGGCGCACGGCGTTCAGGACCAACGCATCGCCTACAGCAATGACCGGGGCCGGACCTTCACGAACTATTCGGGCAATCCCGTCATCGACATCGGCAGCAATGATTTCCGTGATCCCAAGGTCTTCTGGCACCAGCCGACCGGCAAATGGGTGATGATCGTGGCGCTGTCAGGCCTTCACAAGGTCCGCCTGTACTCGTCGCCGAACTTGAAAAACTGGACACAGCTCAGTGAATTCGGTCCGGCCGGTGCGGGGACCGGCGCGTGGGAGTGTCCGGATCTTTTCCAACTGCCTGTCCAAGACGAGGGGGGCGCGAGGAAATGGGTGCTGACGGTCGGAGTCAACGGCGCTCCTTCCGGTGGCACGGGCGCGCAGTATTTCATCGGCGAATTCAATGGCACCACCTTCGTGGACGACGCCGCGGGAGACGTGCCACCGCTTCCGGCGGGCACGCTCATCGCGGATTTCGAGGGATCGAACTACGGGGGATGGACCACCACCGGCACGGCTTTTGGCGGGGGGGCGGTTGCGGGTGCCTTCGGAAATCAAAACCCGGTCACCGGCTATCGCGGGGCGAAATGTGTCAACAGCTATCTGGGCGGGGACGGCTCCACCGGCACCCTGACATCGCCCGCATTCGCCCTGACGAAGCGCTATCTGAATTTCCTCATCGGAGGTGGCAACCATCCCGGCCAGACCTGCGTCAATCTCATCGTGAACGGCAACGTTGTCCGCACCGCCACCGGTGCCGACAACGAACGTCTTAACTGGACCCACTGGGATGTTTCGCAATATGCGGGCATGAACGCCACCCTCCGTGTGGTGGATTCCCACACCGGCGGATGGGGCCACGTGAATGTGGATCATTTCCTTCTTTCGGATGACATCGTGCCGTCCGAGGCGGATTCCACGCTCTGGATGGATTATGGTCCGGACAATTACGCCGCCGTGTCCTGGTCGGACATTCCCGAAGGTGATGGCCGCCGTTTGTGGATCGGTTGGATGGTCGATCTCCGCTACGTCGGTTCCATTCCCACCACACCGTGGCTGGGAGGCATGACCCTGCCCCGGGAACTCGTCCTGAAACGAACCAGCGCCGGACTCAGGGTGGCGCAGCGTCCGGTCGAAGAGCTGCGAAGCCTGCGCTCCACCCGTTTCACGCATCCTTCCGGAAGTCTGGCTGAGGTGGACGCGTGGCTTGCGAATCAAGACGTGCCGAAGCTTTTTGAATGCATCATCGAACTGGAGGTCCCGGTTGGCGAAAGCGCGGGCCTGCGGATCGGTACCACAACGGAAAACACCAAGGTCACCTGGAACCGCGCCACGTCATCGCTCGCGGTGGACCGCACGCAATCGGGAAACGTGGGTTTCAATGGCAGCTTCCCCGGCGTTTATTCCGCACCGGTCCATGATGCCGGAGACCGGTTGAAGCTCCATCTGCTGGTGGATGCCGCGTCACTCGAAGTTTTTTCCGCCGATGGCACGACCACGCTGTCCAACCTGATTTTTCCCGCCGCCGCCACCAAGGGGCTGCAACTTTTCGGTGCGCCGGGCACCCGCGTCACCGCGTTCGACCTGTGGGAACTCGGCTCCATCCATCCTGCGAAGCCCGACGGCTTGTTGGGTCATTGGGCGTTTGATGAAGCGGTTCCCGGGACCTATGCCGACTCCTCGGGGAACGGCCACATCATGAGCGCCACGGGAGGGCTTCCCGCACCTGCCGTGGTTCCGGGAGTGCGGGGAAATGCGGCGGAGATTCGCCGGGTGGAAGCCGGGCCGCAGACGACCTCGCTGCTGGTGCCCGCCGCGGGCACCCTCATGCCGGACAGTTTCACCGTTTCCTATCACTTCAACCCGAAGGCGAACGACAATGCCAAGCTCTCCCAGATCCGCTGGGAAACATCCGCCGGTCTGGCATGGGGATTCGAACTCCTGCAGGACCGGAAGATGAATTTCTACGTCTTTGATGCGAGAACCGCCAACGATGTGCAATCCGCTTCCGCGCTTCCCTTCGAGGCTTTCAACGCTTCCGGCGGCACGGCGGACAATATCGACAATGACCCGACATGGCATCACGTCGCCGCTTCCTATGACTCGCTCGGTGGGAAACTCACTCTCTATCTGGACGGGGTGAAATCCGAAAAAGCCGTCACGGGTCTGTTGGGCGGCCCGCGCTACGGGTCCACCGGCATCGGCGGTGGAATCCGTTCCGGCAGCGGCCTGACGATCTACGACGATCTTCGTATCTACGGCCGCAGGCTCACCGATTCGGAAGTCGCCCATCTCCGGTTGAATCCGGGCGTGTCCCTGCCGGAACCCGAACCGGACCCCGTGGTTCCTCCATCCCTCCGCATTGAAAGATACGGCAGCAGCATGATCGTCTCATGGCCCGCCGGCACCGGTCTCGCCCTCTGGCAAAGCACCGCGCTGGATCCCGGCGACTGGGTGAAAATCCCCAACAGCGAGAACCTGACCAGCCACGCCACCGTTACCTCCGAGGGAAACAAAATGTTCTTCCGCCTCGGTCCGCCATGAGCCAGATTTTCTCCGAGATACTTGGGCGGATCCGTCCGTATCGTCATTCCCAAAAACACCATAACCCATGAACAAACTGCTATTCTGGTCCATCATCTCGGCGCTCGCCGGCTTCCTATTCGGCTTCGATACCGTCGTCATTTCGGGGGCTGAACAAACGATCCAACATCTTTGGAATCTCAGTCCGTTCCTGCACGGACTTGCGATTTCCGGTGCGCTCTGGGGCACCGTGCTGGGTTCGATGGTCGGCGCTTTCCCCACGGACCGGTTCGGCCGCCGGAAGACCCTGATCTGGATCGGTGTGCTCTATCTGATCTCCGCCGTTTGGTCTGCCCTGGCAGGCGATGTCTACTCGTTCATCATCGCGCGCTTCCTCGGTGGTCTCGGCATTGGCATTTCCACCGTTGCCTCGCCTTTGTTCATCTCGGAAATCGCTCCTCCGGCAAGCCGCGGGCGTCTCGCGGGGATGTTCCAGTTCAACATCGTCTTCGGTATTCTCGTCGCATTCCTGTCAAACTACCTCATCGGAAAATACATGGGCGAACACGCCTGGCGCTGGATGCTGGGAGTCATGGCGTTTCCCTCGATCATCTACACCGCATGCTGCTTCCTGCTGCCGGAAAGTCCGCGCTGGCTCATCGCGAACCGCCGTGACCGTTCGGCTGGTGTGGCGGTCTTGAAAAAGATCAATCCGGAGATGTCCGATTCGGAGCTGAACGAGATCGCAGACAACATCGAATCCTCCGCGACCCGCGAAAGCAAGACTGGCGGTTTCTGGAGCGGCCACCTCAGCAAGCCCATCGCTCTGGCCTTCCTCATCGCGTTTTTCAACCAGCTCTCGGGAATCAACGCGATCCTCTATTTCGCCCCGCGTATTTTCAAGATGACCGGCCTCGAAGAGAACGCCGCCTTGCTGCAATCGGTGGGCATCGGCGTGACCAATCTCATCTTCACCTTCGTCGGACTGTGGTTGATCGACCGCCTCGGACGGCGCACGTTGCTTTACATCGGTTCGTTCGGCTATATCGCTTCGCTCGGCCTCTGCTCGTGGGCGTTCTTCACGGAGCATTTCAGTATTGTTCCGGTCTGTATCTTCGCTTTCATCGCATCGCACGCCATCGGCCAGGGCGCGGTGATCTGGGTGTTCATTTCGGAAATTTTCCCGAACCGTTTCCGCGCCACCGGGCAGTCCTTGGGGAGTGCGACGCACTGGGTGTTCGCGGCGTTGCTGACATTGTTCTTCCCGAAAATGGTGGACGCCCTGCCTGCCGGAGTCGTCTTCCTCATTTTCACCGGCATGATGGTGCTTCAGCTCATCTGGGTGAAGCTGATGGTTCCCGAGACCAAGGGGACCTCGCTGGAAGGCCTGGAGACCAAACTCATGCACTGAAACTTCCCCGAGTATGGCGGAGAGCGCCCCGGACGTCCGGCTGGTTTATGGGTATTCCAGTCAGATGCTCCGGGGCAATTTTTTGAAAGAGGATCGAAAAACAACCCTCTTTTTAGCAGGTTTCGCGTTCACCCGGGGCGCCGCAGATAAGCACCGCACGAATCACGGATCACCAGACGGGGGGCGAGCGTGAGGTGGCAGGCGGGAAGCGTGGGATCCGCATGGCGGTCCATCATCGCACGGAAGGCTGTCAGGGCGATTTCCCGGCAGGGTTGTTGCACGGTGGTGAGGGGAGGGGAGACGAGCGTGGCGAATTTCACATCATCGAATCCCAGCACCCTCACGTCCTGCGGCACCCGGATGTTGCACTTCTGCAACTCCCGCATCAGCAGGGCGGCGGTGTGGTCGTTCGCGCAAACGTAGGCATCCGGACGCAGCGGCCCCGTGAGCCCCCTGACGAATTTCTTGTCATCGAGATCGCCGACATGGATCCACCCGCGTTCCGGTTCGATGCCGTGCCGTCCGAGCGCCTCGCGCACCCCGGCGATGCGTGCCTCCACCGTGGGAGCCGACAACGGGCGTGAGACGAAGTGGATGCGCGTGCAACCCAGCTTGATGAGGTGTTCCGCCAGCATGTAGCCGCCGGCCAGGTTGTCGATGCCGACGAGATCGAAGTCGCTCCTGCCGGGAAAAGGCGTGAGATCGCGGTCCAGCAGCACCACGGGAATGCCCGCCTCCCGCAGCATCACCGCCATGGAGCGGTTGGATTCCTCCTTGTCCTGCACCAGTTCGTGCGGTGCGAAGAAAACACCGGAGACCCTGCGCTCGATGAACTGGCGGCAGAGTTCCTCCGAGTGCCGCAGGCTCAGCTCGGGGTCCAGCTTCGGCAGGTCGGATCCACCCCAGACCAGGCCGTAGTTATGGACCCGTGCCAGGCTGGCGATCTCGCCGCAGATGAGTTGGAAGATTTCCGTGTTGCCGAGGCTGGGCACCAGCAGGGCCAGCAGGTTGGCGGAGGTCTCGGTGCGCCGCCCGGCCTTGGCGTAGGTCCCGGAACCGGCCCGTCGCTCGACCAGGCCCTCATTCCCCAGCAATGACAGAGCCTTTGCAACCGTGGGACGGGAAACCCCGAAACGCTTTACAAGTTGGGCCTCGCTCGGCATGCGGCCTTCCTTGCCATACATCCCGGAAAGCAACTCTTCCTTGAGCTGGCGGGCCACTTCACGGAATCGGATGGTGGAATCAGGGGAGTCGTTCATGGTGACAGCTTTCTCGATCTGTAATGTCAGGAAACTGGCGTATATGACAATAAAAAGTTGCCGCAACGTAAGGATCTTCAAACCTTCCAGCATGTCACTTTTGAAACAACCCATCGTGAAACATCTTTCCGCGCCGCTGGTGTGGGGATTCGCCCTCGCCACCGTCTGTGCCGCTGATGATCTGATCGTCGCCGATTTCGAAGGCGCGGATTTCGGAAAATGGAAGGCGACGGGCGAGGCTTTCGGATCGGGGCCGGCCAAGGGCGCCTTGGATGGCCAGATGAAGGTGGACGGGTTTTCAGGAAATGGTTTCGTCAATGGTTTCCATGGGGCCGACGGTTCGCATGGCCGCCTCACCTCTCCTGACTTCAAGATCGAGCGGAAACATCTCAACTTCCTCATCGGCGGCGGTGGATTCGCCGGGGAAACCTGCGTCAATCTGAAGGTGGGGACGAACGTTGTCCGCACCGCGACGGGAAAGAACGTCAGGGATGGCGGCAGCGAGCGGCTGGATTGGGAAAGCTGGGATGTCTCGGACCTGGCGGGGAAAACGGTGTCGCTGGAAATCGTGGATTCCCGGAAAGGCACCTGGGGGCACATCAACGTGGACCAGATCGTCCAGAGCGACACTCCGGCAGCGATCGAGCTGAAACAGGAATTCACGGTGAACCAACGGTATCTGATCTGGCCGGTCAGCCTGGACACGAAGCTGAAGAAGCGCTTTTTCATGACCTTGGATGGTGAAAAGGAACCGTTCGCCTTTTACGATATCTGCCTGACGAACAACCCCGACTTCTGGGTGTTCACCGATCTCGCGAACTTCCAAGGACGCAAGCTCACGGTCACGGGCAAGATCCCGGGCAATCTGGCGGATGCCTGGAAAAAGGTCGTGATCAGCGCGACCTATCCGGGTGAGGAGCAGACCTATTCCGAGGCCCTGCGTCCCCAGTACCATTTCACCAGCCGCCGCGGCTGGCTCAATGATCCCAACGGCCTGGTATGGAAAGACGGCGAGTGGCACCTGTTCTACCAGCACAATCCCTACAACCACGGCTGGGACAACATGACATGGGGACATGCGACGAGTCCGGACCTGTTTCATTGGAAAGAGCGTCCTCCCGGTCTTTTTCCAGATGCGGAAGGCGTGATGTTCTCCGGCTCCGCCGTTGTCGCCCCGAAAGGCAGCACCGCCTTTCCGATCAACGGCGAAGACACGCTGGTCCTCGCCTACACGGCACATGGCCGGCTGAGCTATGTTCCGGGCCAGGAATCCGTGCAGTGCATCGCCACCACCGATGACGGCGGTAAGACATTCACCAAGTTCAAGAACAACCCCGTCATTCCGCATGCGGTCAACGAGAACCGCGATCCGAAGGTGATGTGGCATGCGAAAACGAAGAAGTGGGTGCTGAACCTCTATTATGATGGCAATGACTATGGCATCTACACCTCGCCGGACATGGTGAAGTGGACCAAGACATGCGACTACAAGATCCCCAACGAGGGAGAGTGCCCGGACATGTTCGAACTGCCCGTGGATGGAGACGCCAAGAACACCCGCTGGGTGGTGTGGGGCGCGAATGGAAAGTACATGTTGGGAAGCTTCGACGGTAAGGAATTCAAGGCGGAAAGCGGACCGCACCGCCACTACTTCGGCAGCGCGTATGCCGGGCAGAGCTATGACAACGCGCCGGGCGGCCGCCGGGTTCACATCGGCTGGATGCGCGACACGGGAGCCGGTTTGCAAGGTGCGCCCTTCAACCTGCAGATGACCCTGCCGATGGATTTCACGCTTAAAACCGGCGCCGAGGGACTGAGGCTCTGGGCGGAACCCAGTGAAGAAGTCGCCAAGCTCCGTGAGAATACCAAGGAGTGGAAGAATCTGACCGTCTCGCCGGGGGATACCGATCCATTGTCAGAGGTGACAGGCGGGCAATTCGAGGTCGAGGCGGTTATCGACGCGAATTCCCAGGCTTCCGAGTTCGGTTTCAATGTATTCAACAATCACCCGCTGGTTTGGAAAAAGGACGATCAGACGTTCACCGGCGCGGAAGGGAAACAGGCGCCCGTCGATGGCAAGATCCATATCCGCCTGTTCGTGGATACGGTGTCGATCGAGGTCTTCGTGAACGGAACCTACACCAGCCGCTACTTCCGCCAGATGGCCGGGGGCAAGCCTGTCAGGATCGTGAATGCGGGAGGTCCGGTGAAGTTCGACTCACTCAAGGTGCACTCCCTCCGCTCGGTCTGGAAAAAATAATCAACAGAGGGATGAGACCATTCATTATCGGCATCGGGGAAGTCCTTTGGGATAATCTTCCATCAGGCCCCCGCATGGGCGGCGCGCCGACCAACTTCGCCTGCCACGCACAGGCGCTGGGAGCGGACGCACGGATCGTCAGCCGGGTGGGGGACGATGATTCGGGTGCCCTGCTTCTGCGAAAACTGGAGGAAGCGGGAATGTCGGTTTCCGGCATTTCCATTGATCCCGCGCATGCCACCGGCTCGGTGGGCGTCGAGATCGTCGCGGGAGGGCAGCCGGTGTTTACGATCCACGAGGACGCCGCCTGGGACCATCTCGTGGCGGATAACGCGACGGAAGATCTTTTCAAACAGGCGGACGCGGTTTGCTTCGGCTCGCTCGCCCAGCGCAACCCGGCATCCGGCGAGGTGATCCATTCCCTGGTCGGTTTGACCGCCCCTTCCGCGCTGCGGATCTTCGATGTGAATCTGCGGCAGAACTATTACACCCCCCGGACGATTCTCCAGTCACTGGAACTGGCGAATGTTCTCAAATTGAATGATGCGGAACTGCCGAAACTGGCGGAGATTCTGGATCTGACAGGTGGTGTGAGGGAGCAGTTCGCCGCCCTGGCGGCGAAATTCGATCTCCGTCTCATCGCTTATACCCGTGGCTCCGAGGGCAGCGTCTTGTTTGACGGGAACGAGTGGTGCGAGCACCCGGGACTCGCTACGGATGTCTGCGATACCGTGGGCGCGGGGGATTCCTTCACGGCGACTGTCGTGATGGGTATCCTGAACGGCTGGTCCTTGGACGCCGTCTCCGCCGCGGCAAACGAAGTGGCCGCTTATGTGTGCTCCTGCGATGGGGCGGTGCCGCCGATGCCCGAGCGGTTGCGGGCCATGTTCCACGAGCAGGTTTTTGCGGCAGGCTGATCGAAAACGGGGACGCATTTTGCCAATGCGGCGGTTGTGGCATGTGCCGCATACCGCTGCTGCAAAAACTGCAAAAAAGAAGCCGGAAGTATCGCAAGTCCTGTCGCATCTATACTAACTGCAAGCAGTCGTTGCCGAAAACAATGCAACGATGATTCGGGGGAACATCGTCCGGAGTTCAAGCTTCAGCTTGCTCTTTCACAAACCTCAGCTTTTTCCACGAAGTCCGGATTGCAATTCAGAAGAGCACGCTGGACGGTCCGCCAAAGCGTGGGCGGTCATGGGAAACAAAAAAGGCCCGCCGGTCGGCGGGCCTTCGATGGGAATGTTACGGAGTGAATCCGGAAACGAAATCAGAAGTTCTTGATGTCGTCCTTGTTCTCCTTGCTGTTGGGCATCGCCGGTCTGGATCTGCCATCTTTCCCTGCGGACCACAGGTCGAATTCCGGATTCTGGGTGTTGTCATTCTTCGAGGCGGTGCCACCTGTGGCGGTACCGTAGGCGGAGCGGTAACGGTATTCATTACCCCAGGGATCGAGAATCCTGGTGGTCGGAGATCCGGTGCCGGAGGTCCAACCCTGCTTGTTGTTCACCGGGTCCAGTTCGGCCAGGTAGATCTTGAACTCGCCGGACGGGGTGGAGCCTTCCTTGGCAGCATCGTAATACAGGGCCTCGAACAACTTCGAGGACTGGTTGAGACCGTCCGCCGTGTTGTCGCTTGGCGGGTAAACCCCGTTGTCCAGCTTGTAGTCCTCGAGGGCCTTGGAAATGAGGGCGATCTGGATCCGGGCTTTTTCCGACGCCTGGCGATCGGTGACATACCCCATGCCACCGACGACGATGGCGGCGAGGATGACGATGATGGTGATGACGGCCAGCAACTCGATGAGAGTGAAGGCGGCCTTTCCGTGACGATGGCGGTTTTTCATGATTCCTAGGATTTTTTCAGATGCTTGGGAGGGAAACCAGCGGATTACTGGTTGCCCATCGTGGAGATCATCTTAATCAATGGCAGGAACAATGCAAACACGACGGAACCGACGATCAGGGCCAGGAAGACGATCATGATCGGTTCGAGGATGGAGGTCAGCGCGGTGACGGCGTTGTCGACTTCGTCGTCGTAGACGTCCGCAACCTTGAGAAGCATTTCCGGGAGCTGGCCGGTTTCCTCACCCACGTCCACCATGGAGATGACCATGCTTGGGAAAACGCCGGAGGCCTGGAGGGGGGTGACGATGGTTTCACCTTCCTTGACCGCCTCGTGGACCTTTTCGATGGCGCGGGAAATGACGACGTTGCCGGCGGTGTCGCGGGTGATATTCAGCGCCTGGAGGATGGGAACACCGGAGGTGACCAGCGTGCCGAGCGTGCGGGAGAAGCGGGACACGGCGCTCTTGCGCTGGATGTCTCCGAGGATCGGCATTTTCAACTTCATGTTGTCGATGATGTTGCGTCCGGCGGTGGTGCGGCCCCAGACGTTGAACAACACGACGATGACGCCGATGACGATGAAGAGGAACACCACGTTCGGCACGACATAGGGTCTGGCGAGCATGAACTCGGACATGCCGAAGACGATCTGCGAGATGAGCGGCAGATCCGAACCCGTGCCGGCGAACATTTCCTTGAACTTCGGAACGATGAAGATCATCAGGAAGACAAGGATGGCGACGGCGATGAACATGACGATCACCGGGTAGACCATGGCGGAAACGATCTTGTTCTTCAGCTTCTGCGCCTTTTCCTGATACTCGGCGAGACGGTTGAGGACGATTTCAAGAACACCGCCGAGCTCGCCGGCCTTGACCATGTTCACATACAGCTTGTTGAAGATCTTGGGGTGCTGCGCGAGGGATTCGGAGAAGGTGGAACCACCTTGGACGTTTTCCGCAAGCGCGCTGACGGTGGCGCGCAGGACGACGTTGGGCTCCTGCTTTTCGAGAACGGTCAGGCTGCGGAGAAGCGGAAGACCGGAGTCGATCAGCGTCGCGAGCTGCCGGGTGAAGATCATGAGATTCTTCGGCTTGATGCGGCCGCCGAGGTGCTTTTTCGAGGCTTTCTCCTTGGCCTTGGCATTGCGCTTGAGCGGGGCGACGGTCTTGTGACCCTTCTTGCCCTTGCCCTCTTCCTGAATCTGGGTCGGATAGAGCCCTTGGGCGCGAAGTTGTGCGATGGCTTCGGCCTCGGTGGGCGCGGACACGACGCCGGTCGTCTGTTCGCCTTTCGCGTCAAGTGCTGCGTATTGGAAATTAGCCATAAGAATGGATTTTTTTTGGAGGTTTTGGAAAGTTGTGTAAAGAACGTTAGAGCAAGGGACTTAAAATCGGCGGCTTCGGTGGGAAAGCGCTGCCGCTGGTGTTTAAGTGTATTTGAGCACTTCCTCGATGGTGGTGGCTCCCTGGTAGATGGCGCGGAGGCCGTCTTCCCGGAGAGTGTTCATGCCGAGTTCCACAGCTTTTTGCTTCAGGACGACGGACGGCGCGCGCGAGGTGATGAGCTCACGGATGGGATCCGTCACATTGAGCAGCTCATAAAGGCCGCGGCGGCCACGGTAACCGGACTGGCCGCAGACGTCGCAGCCGTTGCCGGTGAAGAATTGTTTGTCTCCCAGCTCGTGCGCGGAGACGCCGAGTTGGTTGAGGATGGCTTCGTTCGGTTCATAAGGAGTCTTGCACTCCTTGCAGATGGTCCGGACGAGACGTTGGGCGAGGATTCCTTCAAGCGAGGCGGAGACGAGGAAGGGTTCGCAACCCATGTCCACCAGACGGGTGACCGCGCCCGGAGCGTCGTTCGTGTGAAGTGTGGAGAGCACCAAGTGGCCCGTGAGAGCAGCCTGAATGCCGATCGTGGCGGTTTCCTTGTCCCGCATCTCCCCGATCATGATACGGTCGGGATCCTGACGGAGGAACGCGCGGAGGACGCGTGGGAAATCGAGGCCGATCGCTTCGTTGATCGGGATCTGGATGATGCCGTCGATGTCATACTCGACGGGATCCTCCGCGGTGAGCAGCTTCGCGTCGATCGTGTTGATGCGGCGGAGCGCGGCGTAAAGGGTGGTGGTTTTTCCCGCACCGGTCGGACCGGTGACGATGAAGATGCCGTTCGGCTTTTCGATCGTGTCGGTGATGTATTCGTAGATGTGATCGGTGAGGCCGAGGTTCTCGAGCGAGAGGTTGACCGAAGAGCGGTCGAGAACCCGGAGCACGATGGATTCACCGTGGTGGGTCGGCAGCGAGGAAACACGCATGTCCACCTGCTTTTCACCGATTTGTTTCACGATCCGGCCGTCCTGGGGGACGCGGCGCTCGGCGATGTTCATGTTCGACATGACCTTGACGCGCGAGAGGATGGGCAGGGCAAGGTGGATCGGTGGCGGCGCCATTTCGTAAAGCGCGCCGTCCACGCGGTAGCGGATGCGGAAATCTTTTTCGAACGGCTCGAAGTGGATGTCGGAAGCCTTTTCCTTGATGGCCTGATAGAGAACGAGGTCGACGTAGCGGATGATGGGCGCGGAATTCGCCTCCGATTCCAGCTCCGCGGCGGACATGTTCTGACTGCCGATTTCGAGCTGGCTCAGGATGTCCTCCATCGCCTTGCCTTCGCCACCGTAGCATTCGTTGATTTTCGCCTCGACGAGGTAATCCGGCGCGACGACGACATGAATCTCGCGACCAAGGGCGAATCTCAGGTCTTCGGGAGTCTGTGGGTTGAGCGGATCCACAAGAGCGACGTGAAGTCCGGTCTCGTCGAAGCTCACCGGCAGCGCGCCATGGAGACGGGCGGTTCCGGCCGGGACCAAGGCGAGAAGAGCTTCCGGCGGAGTCCAGTTCTTGAGATCCACCATGCTGGCTCCCAACTCGGAGGCAACGACAGGCCAGATGTCGTCACGGCTTTGGATGACTTGGTAATCGGAGAGGATTTCGGCGATTTCCTTACCGCTGTGATCGACTTCCGCGAGGATGTCTTGAGCAAGTGATGCGTCGATGAGACCGCGTGATTGGAAAAGTTCGATGATCTGTTGATGGTCCATGGGACGTAAGGCGAAAGGTTTTTCGAAAAAAGGTCGGGGTGGCGGCGATCAATCCAGATCTGACATGGTGGCGTGGACAACCTCGCTGCCGGAAGTGAGGCCGGAGAGCACCTTGCGGATGCCGTCCTCACGAAGCGTGCGCATGCCCAGTTCGCGGGCGCGGCGGCGGAGCTGGGTGGTGGTGAGTCCACCGTTGATCATGCTGCGGACCTCGTCGTCGATGACGAAGATTTCGAAAATCCCCATCCGTCCTTTGTAACCATTTCCACGGCATTTTTCGCAGCCGACGGGGCCGAAAATGGTCGCTTCCGTCATCCGGGAAGGATCGAGGGAGAGGGCGCGCATTTCCTTGTCCGTAAGTTCGGCCGGGCCTTTGCAAATCGGGCAGAGCTTCCGAACCAGTCGCTGGGCGAGCACCGCGCGGACAGCGGAGGCGATGAGGAACGGTTTCACACCGATGTCCGCGAGACGGGCGACCGCGGAAGGCGCGTCGTTCGTGTGCAGGGTGGAGAAAACCAAGTGGCCGGTGAGTGAGGCGTTGATGGCGATGTTCGCCGTCTCCGCGTCCCGGATTTCCCCGATCATGATGATGTTCGGCGCCTGGCGCAGCATGGCGCGCAACGCCGCCGCGAAGGTCATTCCGATGTCGGTCTTCACCATGACCTGGTTGATGCCGGGGAGTTCATACTCGACCGGGTCTTCCACGGTGATGATCTTTTTGTCCGGCTTGTTGATGACGTTGAGACAGGCGTAGAGCGTGGTCGTTTTTCCGGAACCCGTGGGGCCGGTGACGAGGAGAATGCCGTCTGGCAGGCCAAGCATCTGGTTGAAGAGCTCTTGGTCGTCGGAGAAGAATCCGAGTTCCGGAAGACCGAGCATCAGCGCGGTCTTGTCCAGAATACGCATGACGATGGATTCGCCATGGTTCGACGGGACGGAGGAAACCCGGAGATCGACTTCCTTTTCGCCCATTTTCAGCTGGATCCGACCGTCCTGAGGGAGGCGTTTTTCCGCGATGGACATCGTACCGCTCATGACCTTGAGACGGGCGATGATGGCCGGCAGGAGTTTTTTCGGGTGGGTGTCCACGTGGACCAATTTTCCGTCCAGGCGATAGCGTACGCGGACGGAGGTCTCGAGCGGCTCGATGTGGATGTCCGACGCACGCAGGCGGAATGCCTCGGTGAGGAGTTGCATCACCAGCTTGATGATCGGCGCGTCCGCGCTGGATGGGCCGGCTTCGTCGTCACCACCTGTGACGGAGTATCCTTCCGCGGCGGTGGCTTCGTTCGAGTGGTAGAACTGGCGGAGATGTTCCTTGATCTCCTGTTGGGTGACGCAGACGAGATTCATCTCGCGGCCCAGCGCGTGTGGAAGGCTGTCCAAAGCCTCGAAATCCAGCGGATCCGCGATGGCGAGGGTGAGGGACCAGCCGTCATCCTGCACAGGGATCACGCGGTACCGCTTGGCGAGGTCGTCACCAATCGACGCCGTGATGGCGGGGTCGAATGTGACATCGGCCAGCCGGATGAAGGGGATGCCTGCGTTCGCTGCCAGCGTTTTCGCTACATCCTCTTGACTTAGAGAGGTATGTGCAAGGAGGTGCTCGACAATGGTTTCGCCTCCGGAGAGAGAACTACGGGCTTGATCGAGTTGATCGTGGCTCACCATTCCGGCTTCGGCGAGCAGTTCTGCGAGATAATCTTCGTTGGAAAACACTGGGCTTTGAGTCCTTGGAGGTGGATTTTCGATGGTGCAGTCAGGGTGATCTTCCGTGCTGCGTCTTCCGCAGATTGGTCAACCCACCCCTCGCTTGTCAACCAGCCACATTGCAAGAATCCGCTATTTTAAGCGGTGGCTGGAATTCGGCCCACCAACCGCCTGCATTGTAAGCACCATGACCATTCAATACCCGGGAAACATTGTAAGGAGATCTTAAATGAATCGGGAAATTCCATCCCAGTGGTTCCGAAAACGTGCGCAATGACGACATTTTCACAACCGCTGAATGGCCCAGAACAATCCCAGAGCGGCGATCGAGAGGCAGGCTCCCACACGCAGCCGCGGATAGTAGGGAGTGCGGTAAAGCGGAAGGGTCGCGATCCATGCCAGGACGATGATCACGGCCTGTGCCGCTTCCACTCCCAGATTGGCGCTGAACAAGGCGATGAAAAAACCGTCACCGGGTTTCAGCCAGACGGAGAGGCTGCCTGCGAAGCCGAGGCCATGGATCAGGCCGAAGGAGAATACGATCGCGTGTCTGAGGATGGTGTTCCTGTTTCCAGCGGGTCGCAGGTTTTCGAGCGCGACCGCCACGAGGCTCAGTGCGATCAGCGGCTCCACCCAGCTTGCCGACACCCGCACCCATCCTGCCGCCGCCAGGCCAAGTGTGACGGTGTGGGCCAGGGTGAAAGCCAGCGACTGTGAAATCAGCGGGCGCCACCGCCGCCGGTAGAAGAACAGTCCCAGCACGAAGAGCAGGTGATCCAGTCCCTTGGGCAGGACGTGCGCGAAACCCTGCTGGAAGGCTTCGATCCATGATGCCCTGCCTGTCACGGGCGCGGGGCTCGCCACGGATTCGGGAGGCCGGGGGAATGGCAGGCTCTGGCCGGGAGCCAGCGTGAGGTAGCCTGATTCCTGGCCCGGAAGCTTGAGAACCAGGGACGGCCTGCCGCCTACGCTCCATGACATCTTGTCGGGCATTTCCAAAAAGCTGGAGGTGAGCCTCATCCGGAAATACGCGCCATCGTTCAGCAATTCCGGAAAATCCGGCGGACTCTTTGCGAAGTCGATGAATTCGACGCGCCACGTGACGGGTTTTCCGCCGGAGGTCAGGGTCAGGCACTCCCGCAGATAACGCTCCGACTCCAGCCTCAGCGGTGCCCATCCCGGTTCGCCGAGTTTGAGGAGCCAGTCACGGGTCGGGGCCGCGGTCGCTCCATCCCCCCGCCATTCGGGAACCGCGTAGCCCGCATCGAAAAGGACTTCGATTTCCCATGGATCATCATTTTTCCATTCCCCGAAAATCTGGGTGACCACATGACCGCGCGCGGTGGTGGCGAAGAGCAAGCAGATCAAAAAGTAGCGCCAGATCCAAGTCACGTTCCTGTCTGCCAGATTGGCGGGGGCAGGGAAATGAAAAGTGGCGGGAATCGGACCCTGCCTGGTCGGGCGACAGGACTCCTGCGGAAACAGGGCGGGGTTTGTTCCGCCATGGAGCCCGGACACGATGATGGACGGTTATGGCGGGTCGACCGGTCTGTCCCTCCGCGAATGCGCGTGCCAGTGTGGGAGCCCCCGAAGCGTGGTGATCAACCACGGGCTGAAGGCCAATGTGGCACCAAGCGCGATGGCGATCATGTTGATGAGCGGGGAGCCTTCACCCCTCGGGCCCTCGCCTCCGCCGGTTCGTATGAAATCGATGAACGCCATCGAGATCAGCATACCGAAGGTGATGGTGAGCAGGGCGGCGATGAGGACTGCCAAACGTGGATTTCCGCCGAGGCCGCCTTTCTTCAACAATGGGAAGGCCGCCGCCACCGCGGTTGATAGAAAAAACGTCAGCATCCTGATGTCGAATGCGCCGGAGCCGACGCTGCCGATCAGACCTGAGGTGGAAAGCAGGCACGTCAAAATGGCGGACGATGTGTAGGCGGTTTTGAAAGAGGGCATGATTGCTCCCTACAAACACCCCGGACCGTTGGATTTGTCTGCCCTCCCACCCCTGTGGGAAAATGCGGGAAGGCACAAAAAAGCGCCTGTCAGGAGACAGGCGCTTCTTGAAAAATCAGATTGGTTTTGGCCGACCTCAGTTCGTCACACGCATCGGCATGAGGACGTAGAGGAAGGTGCCTTCGATGCGGAGGACGCCGGGGCTCATCTCGTCGATGAGGTCGAGATAAACGTCGTTGCTGTCCAGCGCGCGGAGCGGGGCCTGAAGGAACTCGGGGTTGAAGGCGATCTGCATCGGCGGACCTTGGTAGATCACATCCATGGATTCCTGCGCCTCACCGACGTCCGGCGAGTTCGCGGTGACCTCGATGTGGTTTTCGCTGAAGACGAGCTTCACGGAGTTCGACTTGTCCGACGAAAGGAGGGACACCCGGCGGACGGTCTCGAGCAGGGCCTCGCGGGAGATGACGACGCGCTCGTTGCTGTCGCCCGGGATCACCTGGCGGTAGTTCGGATAGTTGCCCTCGATGAGCTTGCTGGCGAGCAGGCTGTCGCCCACGGTGAAGGAGATCTGGCTGTCGCTGAGTTTCACGATGACCTCGCCGGCATCGCCCAACAAGCGCTGGAGCTCCTGGACGGCTTTCGTCGGGATGATGACGTCGGTTTCGTGGGAGGCGGGGAATTCGAGATCCGCATCGACCATCGCGAGGCGGCGGCCATCGGTGGCGACGAGCGTCATTTTCCCATCGCGGAAGGAGGTGAAGATGCCGTTGAGCACGTAGCGGGTCTCGTCGGTGGAAATGGCGTAGGAGGTTTTCTTGAGTCCGTCGCGCAGGGTTTGCTGCGGGATCTTGAAAACCTTGGCCCCTTCGAAGTCGGGGAGTGGTGGGAATTCGGCCTCTCCAAGACCGATGATTTTGAAAAACGACGGACCGCTGCGGATGGATGCGTGGTTTTTTCCGTCCACCGAGATCTCCACCTCGCTGGATGGAAGTTCGCGGATGATGCTGACGAGCCGCTTGGCCGGCAGCGTGGTCGCTCCCTCTTTCTCAATCTGGGCCTCGACCGAGCCGGTGATGCCGACGTCCAGGTCCGTGGTGGTGAACTGGATGCGGCCATCCTTGGCCACAAGCAGGACGTTGGATAGGATCGGCAGGGTGGTGCGCGAACTGACGACGTGTTGGACTTTTTGCAAGCCGTCGAGGAATGCTTCCTTGGAGATGCGGAACTTCATAAAATGGGACCAGAGTAATTGCTAAGGCGTAGTGTCCGTTTTCACTGCGCCTTGGCAAGACTTCTGTTGAGATTCCCAAAAGTGATCCGCAATCAGCGCCGGAGCTGTGACTCGATGCGGGCGATGCTCTCTTTCAGCCCGGGCTCGTCGTCGATTTTCTCGCCCACCTTCTTGCAGGCGTGGATGACGGTGCCGTGGTCCCGGCCGCCGAAAGCCTCCCCGATCTCCATGAGTGATCCCTTGGTCAGCGAGCGGCTGAGATACATGGCTACCTGGCGAGGGAAGGCGATGCTCGCGGGACGGCGGCGGCTCGTCATGTCCGCGAGGCGGACGTCGAAATGCTCGGCCACGGCCTTCTGGATCGCGTCGATGCTGACCTGGCGGCTGGCTTCCTCGCGGATGAGGTCCTTGAGGAGGTGCTCGACCTTTTCCACGGTGACGCTTTCCCCGGCGAGCGAGGCGTAGGTGGCCACCCGCATGAGCGCGCCTTCCAGGCGGCGGACGTTGGTGCGGATTTTTTCCGCGAGGAACGTGAGGACGGACTCGTCCACGCGGACCTTCCAGTCGTGGGATTTCTTCTTGAGAATCGCCATCCGTGTTTCCATCTGCGGTGGCTGCATCTCGACCGTGAGACCGCATTCGAAGCGGGAGATGAGACGTGGCTCGAGGCTCTTGATCTCGCAGGCCGGGCGGTCGCAGGTGAGCACGACCTGGTTCCGGCCATCCAGCAGAGTGTTGAAAGTGTGGAAGAACTCCTCCTGCGAGCGCTCCTTGCCGGCGAGGAACTGCACGTCGTCGATGAGCAGGACGTCCGAACTCCGGTAGCGGCGGCGGAATTTCTCGATGTCCCCCCTGCGGACGGCGTCGATGAACTCGTTGGTGAATTTCTCGCAGGTCAGATAAATGACGCGCGAGCCGGGCTGGCGGCGCAGCAGCTCATGGCCGATGGCCTGCATGAGGTGGGTCTTGCCGAGGCCGGGGCCGCCGTAGATGAAGAGCGGATTGTAACCGACGCCGGATTTTTTGGCGACCGCCTCACATGCCGCGTGGGCGAACTGGCTGTTCGCTCCGACGACGAAGCTGGCGAAGGTGTGCGCCGGGTTCAGACCCGCCGCCTTGATGCGGCGGTCGAGCGCCTCGCCTTCGAGCGCCGCGGCTTTCGTCGGGCGGGCTTGGGAAATGTTGGGGGTCGGCGAGCCGTCTTCGGAGTGGTCGGTCACACCGGATTCCTCGCCCACCACCACACGTACTTCTCGGACATCCTCGAACACGCCGGTCACCGCCATGGTGAGTTCCGGCAGGTAGTTCGTCTCGATCCATACCTGATGGATTTCGCCAGGAACCGCGATGGTGCCGATGTCGTCTTCCACGCCGAGCCAGCGCGCGGCGCGGAACCAACGTTGGAATGCATCGTTGCTCACCATCACACGCAGCGATTCACAGACAGATTCCCAACCCCCGCTCGTCGTCAGGATTTCTCCAAACCCACCCTCCATCTCCTGTGTTAGCACGTCCTCCGATTCCATTATTTGATCAATCTTTTTAAAATTTCAAGCAAGCCACATTACGAACACCATCCCCCGGGTGGTGTGTTGCGGCTGGGTGGGGAGAATGGGCGGATTGTTTTACCCGGGGGAGATCTTTTTATCAGCTTCTAACAATTGGTCGCGGAGGTCCGTATTCCACAAGGGTTCCACGGAGAATATTTTTAAAAACTTGACCGTGATTTTATTACGGGTTCTTAAACTATTCCGAAAGCGGGCCAGCTGAATGACGTCTATATTGCTGTAAATAAATAGGTTGGAGTGTGACAAATTTGTCGCAAATCATGATGAGTGGCATGGCACGTCGTCCCGCCGCCCTTAGCCCACGAGTATCAAGGACATGCATCCGCCCGTCCTCAGCGTGCGGTGGCGGAGCGTGTCCGATCACTTTTGAAGCAGAGCGCGACGGCCACCGTGACGAGGGTTCCGGCCAGGATGCGCCAGGTGAATTTCAGCACGGGCATCCACTCGGGATTCTGATAGAGATCGATGTTCGGATCGCCCGTGAACATGCTCCATACGTCGTTGGGCAGGTCGCTGAGGACGGCCACGACCACGATGCCCGCGGTCATCGCGATGAGGTTGCCGATCTCGCTGCCGCGGTTCTTCGTGAAGAGCGCGACGATGAACACGCCGAGCAGCGCGCCGTAAGTGTAACCGAAGCTGCCCAGGATGATCGGGATGATGCTGAGGCTCGGATTGTGAGCCTTGACGAAAGCGGTGGCGAGACCGACCAAGATCAGGATCAGGGCGAATCCCACGGTGCTGAGCTTGATGATCCTGACACGGGCATTGTCATCCTCCGGCGTCTTGAACCAACGGAAGTGGAAGTCCCGCGAGTAGCTGGTGGCCAGCGAATTCATGGCCGTGCCGAGCGAACCCATGGTGGTCGCAAGCACGCCCGCGATCACGAGTCCCCGCAATCCGCCGGGCATCACATCCACGACGAAATACGGGAAAATCATCGAACTGTCGGGTTTCCCCCCTGCCATCGGAAGATTCGGATCGTTCGCGATGTGGCCATAATAGACCGAGAGCAGGATGCCGATGGTGAGAACGGCGTAGGTCACGGGAATGTCCGCGATGCCGGAAAGGATCGTCGCCACGGCGCTCTGGCGTTTGTTTTTCGCGGTGAGCATGCGCTGGACCATGTCCTGGTCGGTGCCGTGTGTGGCGAGCGTTACGAACAATGAGCCGAGGAAAGCCGCCCAGATGTTGTAGGAACTTTGCAGGACGCTTTTGACCTCGCCCCAGACCACTCCGTATTTTGCCACAAACTCCGGAGTGGGGGGCACATCGCCGCGGACCTTCCAGAAAATCAGATCCGTCGGCTTGCCGAGGTAGCTCTTCGCGCCTTCCCATCCGCCGGGGATGTGGCCCAGCAGGTACCAGACGGAAAAGCCGAGCGCGCCGAAGAGCACCGCGATCTGGAGGACGTCGGTCCAGATCACCGCCTTGATTCCGCCGACAGCCGTGTAGGCCGCGGTCATCAGCGTGATGACCAGCAGCGCGCCACCCGTCAGCCAGAACTGCTCCCAACTGTCCAGGGGCTGCCCCGGGTGGAGGCGGTTCCACATCACGATGAGCAGAAGCGTCGGCACCCACAGCCGCGATCCGCTGGCCAGCGAGCGGGTGATCAGGAAAATCACGCTCGCCATGCTGCGTGTCTTCGGGCCGAAACGGATTTCCAGAAACTCATAGATGCTCACCACGTTGTGTTTGTAGAATGCAGGGATGAACAACCCGCTCACCACCAGCCGGGCCAGCAGGTAGCCGATCATCAGCTGGGCGTACAGGTAGTTTCGTGACTCGAATCCCTCGCCAGGCGAACCGAAAAAAGTCCCCGCGCTGATTTCCGAAGCCAGGATCGATGCCAGCACCGCCCACCATGGGATGGATCTGCCGCCCAGCGCGAATTCAGACACATCCTTGTTCCGCCGGCTGAAATACACGCCGATTCCAATGATGATGGCGAAATAAATCCCGATGATGACCAGATCAAACCCTAGTGCCGACATGCCCGGATGCTACGGGCCGCGGCCGACGTTCCAAGCGGATTGTTGAGATCCCATCCGGTTGGCGCTATTTCCGCTTCTTCTCTTCCCACGAAGCCCGCCAGGACTTGACCGTTTCGAGGTAGGCGGGATCCTGGATCTGTGCGATGGCGGTTGCGGATTTTTCGGGATCGTTGAAAACCTCGAGATTGACCTTGGAATATTCCCCCAGGGCATGGTCGCGCCAGTAGCCGTCCTCCATTTCCTGAATCCAGCGCCATGCCTCTTCCGGTGCCTTGCGGATGTACGGCTCCACACCGCTGTGGAACATCCCGCTCGTTTCCTCGCGTGGCGGCAGGGTTGCCGCCCAGCCGGCGAGTTCGACGGGATCCGCTTTCTCCTCCATTCTCCGGACGGATTCCGCGGCGTTTTCATCCAGAAACTTCCAGTCCCCCGCGGCGACGAAATGATCCAGCGAGCCCCGGACAATTTCGGGGTTGTCGGAGAACTTCACAAGCCTTCCGGCAAAACGGTCGCGTTTGTCCGAAGGTATTTCCTGAATCTCTGAGAAAATTTCCCCGGCGCCGGGTGAATGTCCGGGTCTGAAGAGACGTGCCGACGCGACCGAAAGGTAATATTCCCCGAGGACGGTGTTGGGCGTCTTCAGCCGGTCCATCAGCTCCTCCTTGGTGAAATCCTGCGCCGCTTTTGTTATCATGACTGTTCCCAGTCCTTCCAGCGGCACTCCCTGACCTGCCTTTTCCTCGGCCAGATCCAGAACTTTCGTCAGGGCGTTGATGTCTTTCGCGCCCTGGAACGAAGCATTCAAGGCCAAGGCGAAATCCCCTCCTTTCATCTCACGAAGGTAGGAAAAATAGAGCTGCTGGTCGTGTTCGAACAAGGTGGCCGACCAAGCTTTCAGGAGTACCGCACTTTCCAAAATTCCGGGTTTCTTTTGCTGGATGAGCTTCCAGACCTCTTCCGTGCGGTTTTTGAAACTCTCGGCAAACGCACTGTGGAAATAAAAAGCCGCAGCATCCATCCTGCTGTTGGGATTGCGGCTCCATGACTCGGAAAACGCCGCCTTCAGGGCTCCTTCAAGATCCTTGTCCGCCCATTCCTTCAGCAGTTTGAGCTGCCAGTCCGTCCGCTCTCTCCGACCCCACTTTTTCGCGGCGACGGCATCCCAGGCGGCCTGATATTCCGCTACCGTCATGCTCCTTTTTGCCCGCTCGATCTGGTCTGGAGCCTCCCGTTCCATGGACTTTCCGGGCGGTGACGGCGCAAGTATTTCAGGTTTTTCCGTGCCGGACCATTTCCCGGCAGAGAAGGCGCTTAAGAATGCCGCCAGCCCGACGCAGAGATGTGCGGCGATTTTGTATGGCGGTTTCATGGCTGATTCAGGAGTTTCCCCGCTTCGACGGACAGTTGTGAAAAGCCACCTTGCGCGATGCTTTTCAATGCCCGGGTTTTGTTCGCGCCCGTTGGCAAGGTCTTGATCCACTCGAGATAGGAGGTGCCGTAAGCGTGGATCCGGGCGTGGGATTTCCTGTCCCAAGCGTCCTGCAACGAAGCCTGCAACCCATCGTCTCCCGTGGTGTCCACGCTTTCCGTCAGTCTGAAAAAAGCATCAGGGTTTATATTGTTGCTCCAAGCGCGGGCGGCATCCGCCTTCTGTTTCTCCTGTTCCTTGGGCGGCATGCCGGTTAACATGCCCAATGCGGCGTGCGGATTTTCCTCCGCCAGAGTCCGGAACAACTGGCTGTCGTATGCGGAGCGGTAGTCTCCCGGATCGACGGTATTGGCCTTTGCGAGTTTCAAGACTTCGCCGACGTCGAGGACTCCGTGACGGAAGCCAAACAGGGAGTCGTCGTCACCGCCGTCGGCATTGAAGCAGTTGCGGAGAGAATTCCGGATCATTCCGTCCGCGATCCATTCCTCGTCCTTTTTTTTCACAGTGCCGGGTGCCGTCCAGGAATAATAGTTTTCCCAAACTTGTTGTTTTTTTGCCTCTTTTTCCAAGGTCCCCAATTCCCGCATGAGGCCGAGCCGCTGGTGGAGTGTGATTCCCGGGATGATGCTGTCAGACGAGCCGAACACTCCTGACGCCATGGCTTCCCGGATTTCCTGAGAAAGTTCTCCGTTTTCCCATTTTGTCATGATCCATTCTCCACCGCTGGAGCCTTCCATACGCGCCGCGATTGCCGCCATCGCAGCGGCGGAGGATTTTGGATCCAGCGCGGCGAGCAATTCATCCCGGCGTTCGACCGGCCATTCCTTGCCGAGCTCCCCGCCGGCTTGCCCGCTCTCGAAAAACACCGGAGATGTCTCCCTCAACTGTTTCAGTTCCTGCATCGAGCCGCGTTTCGCGAGATCCTTCGAAATGACGGGAGTCAGCAGGTCGACGAGTTTCCCTGCTCCGGAGATGGCGTCCATCAATGCCGGCAGGCCGTGCTTTTCGAGGTATTTTCCGGCGAAATCGTTGAAGAAGACATTGGCCACCATGCGCGAGTTTCCTCCGTAGGCGTAGCCCCTCCCCACAAAGGTAAAGGCGGCTTGGGGATCATGATCGATCCATTGGCTGAAGAGAGCTCCCAGTGTGGCCAACTGGTCGACTCCCTGAGCCGCACCCATCGCAGGGGAATATTCCGCCAGCAACTTCTGGAAATCCGCCGCCGGATCCGCGGAGACCGGCAGGGTTTTGCTGATTTCATTGAAGCGGTCTGTTATGGAGCCCTTGGCGGGCGACGACGGGGATTTGTGTTTTTGAACAAAGGCATCGAGCAAATCCTCCCCACCGGGCCTGGCCGGTTTGACGGGTGCGATTTCCTTGGAGACGATCTGTTGCGGCCCACCGTGTTTCGGCCTCGCGATCCATCCGGCGGTCCCGCCGATGGCGGCCACCGTGATATAGGAAAGCCATTTCGCCGGGAGGGCATCATTCATCTTCGAAGCCCTATCAGGCGGCTTGGAAACCGCCAGTAAGAAATCGGCCGCCGGGAGTGCTGCTGTCACCCGTTCATGGGATGGACTTTATTTTCTTCCACCCATTTATTCATGCCATGCGAAATTCCGCCGTTTTCACCCGCCGTACCTTGTTGGGAATGGTCGCCGCGCTACTGGTCCTGCCTCTTTCGGCCGAGGACGAGCGGCCCATCGAAAAAGACGGGCCGAAAGAAAAGACGGTTTCCAACAATCTGCCCACCCTCTGGATCGCGGGTGACTCCACGGTGAAATCCAACGCTCCCATGCGCGGCTGGGGGCAGGATCTCGGGACGTTTTTCGACTCCACGAAAATCAATGTCGTCAACAAGGCCATTGGCGGGCGTTCCTCGCGGACGTTTTTCACGGAAGGCCGCTGGAACGAGATACTCGACGCTCTCAAGCCGGGGGATTTCGTCATCATCCAGTTCGGCCACAACGATGTGGGTCCTCTCGACGCCCGGGGGAAATTCCGTGGCTCGGTGAAAGGAATCGGCGGGGAAACGGAAAAGGTCGTCAAGCCGGATGGCAGTGAGGAAGAAGTCCGCAGCTACGGGTGGTACCTGCGGGAGATGGCCCGCTCCGCCCGGGAGAAAAAAGCCCGGGTCATCCTCTGCTCGCCTGTTCCCCACAAGAAGTTCGACGGCGGGGGGAAGTTCGTCCGCGACTGGGCGGAATTCCGGGGATGGGTGGAGGCTTGCGCGAAAGCCGAACACGCGGCGTATGTCGATCTGGCGGAGATCATCGCCACCGAGTATGACAAGCTGCCCCAAGCCACCGTCGAAAGCTACTTCGCCGACAAGGGCACGCACACCAACGCGGAAGGTTCTCTGGTCAATGCGAAGGCCGTGGTGTCGGGACTGCGGGGCATTCCGACTTCCCCGCTGGACCGATATCTGAAATAAGGAACCTCAACGGAAATCAGTTTCCTCCCGCTTCCCGCAGGGCGTGGAAGACCTTGATCGCCGCGTAGGCGTCGTTCGCCGCGTAGACCAGCTGGCTCTCGGACAGCTCTTTTGCCGCCCAGTTGGAGGTGGTCACGGATTTGGATTTCCTCAGCCTGCGGTTGAAGTAAATCGCGATGGCGGATTTGGCACCGATGGGGTTGCGGTAACCCATTTGCTTGAACGAACGATCCAGGTCGATGATCGACGCCGGGCGGATGCCGAAGCGTTGGGAAATCTGGTGGAGGTCCCCTCCGAGGCCGAAGCCGATCTTGATGAGTTTGTCGGATTTCAAGAGTTCGATGATGGCCGGCCGGCTCGCGTCCACATGGGATTGGAAAATGAACGCTTCCGAAAGGGTGGAAAACTGCAGGACATGGGGGCCTTCCGATTTTTGGCCCTTGAGAAAAGTGGGTTTTGATTCGGTATCGAAACCTACCTCACCTGTCTGCATCAGTTTCTCGATCGCGTGCGCCGCTGATTCGGCGTCCTTCACCACGTGGATTTGGCCGGGGCCGAGCCCCTCGAAGGGTTCCAATCCGGCGATGTCGATTTTGGAGGGTGGCGTTTTTGGATCGATCATTGGGATTGGCTACCGGATGTTTTGGCGAGGTCTGTCGTGCCGGGTGGTCGATCCGGGGGCCTTCGGCTTCCTTGTCAGGATTCCTACACGTTTATTTCGCCAAAGGCAAACCGCTTGAACAAACGGCGCAAGTTTTCCCGGATTCCGCGTCGATGGGGCGGCCTTTGAACAAATCGGGGAGTCAGTGCGGATCGCGTTTCCGCTGTTGGGGATGGGTAGGAAGTCAGGCCCGAACCCCCGGGAGACGGAATCGATTCCCGGAAACCTCTGCCGGGAAATGGTCCGATTTGGCTTCCCGCGCCGCGGTGGAACCGGCAACCTCAGGCGTAATGACCGACAAACCACAGCTTGTCCTCGACGATCCCTGGCTCGAACCGCACCAAGCCACCATCGAGCGCCGGATGCGGCAGTTTTCCGAAGCGCTGGAGGAGATCGGGAAAAGCTCCCGGTCGCTCGCCATCCACGCCACAGGTCACAAATACGTCGGCATCCATTTCCACCCGGCCACGAAAACCTGGACGGTCCGCGAGTGGGCGCCGGCGGCGCGGAGCGTCTCGCTCATCGGGGATTTCAACAACTGGAACCGCGAGGCCCACCCGCTCGCCTCCTCGGGCACCGGCGTCTGGACCCTCGAACTGCCGGGAGACGCGCTCGCCCACGGGCAAAAAGTAAAACTCCACATCCACGGCGCGGATGGCTCGCGGCGCGACCGCATCCCTGCGTGCATCCGCCGGGCTGTCCAGGATCCCACCACGCATGATTACTCCGGGCAGATCTGGAACGCGCCCGTGCCTTATGTCTGGAAAAACGAATTCGATCCCGCGGTCATCACCACTCCCTTGATTTATGAATCCCACGTCGGCATGGCGGGTGAGGAACCGAGGTTGCACACCTATCGTGAATTCGCGGATTCCGTTCTGCCCCGCGTCTCCCGGCTCGGCTACAATACGGTGCAGCTTATGGCGGTCCAGGAGCATCCTTATTATGGTTCCTTCGGCTACCACGTCTCGTCGTTCTTCGCGCCGTGCTCGCGTTTCGGCACGCCGGAGGATTTGAAATATCTCATCGACACCGCGCACGGCCTCGGCATCGCTGTGCTGCTTGATGTGGTCCATTCCCACGCGGTGAAAAACATGGCGGAGGGGTTGAACAACTTCGATGGGTCCGGACACCAGTATTTCCACGACGGCCCTCTGGGTGACCATCCGGGCTGGGATTCGAAATGTTTCGATTATGGCCGCCCGGAAGTCCGCCAGTTCCTCTTGTCCAACATCCGGTACTGGCTGGAAGAGTTCCGTTTCGACGGCTTCCGCTTCGATGGGGTCACCTCCATGCTCTACTACTCTCGCGGGATGAAATCCTTCGGCAGCTATGACGACTATTTCGGCGGCGACGCGGACGAATCCGCCATCCTTTATCTGAAGCTCGCCAACAAGCTCATCCAGGACCTCAAGCCCGGAGCCATCTCCATCGGTGAGGACATGTCCGGCATGCCGGGCCTGTGCCGGCCGATCGCGGATGGCGGCCTCGGCTTCGGCTACCGCCTCGCCATGGGCATCCCGGATTACTGGATCAAGCTTCTCAAACACAGCCGCGACGAGGAATGGGACATGGGCGAGCTCTGGGGTGTCCTGGCGAACCGACGTCACGGCGAGGCCACCATCGCCTACGCGGAAAGCCACGACCAGGCCCTCGTCGGTGACAAGACCCTCGCATTCTGGCTGATGGACAAGGAGATGTACTGGCACATGAGGAAGGAGGACGCCCACCCGGTCATCGAGCGCGGCATCGCGCTCCACAAGCTCATCCGCCTTGTCACCCTTGTTCTCGGCGGAGAGGGCTGGCTCACTTTTATGGGCAACGAATTCGGCCATCCCGAGTGGCTGGATTTCCCACGCGCAGGAAATGACTGGTCCTACCACTACTGCCGCCGCCAGTGGTCGCTTGTTGACAATCCCGAGCTGAAATATGACTGGCTTGCCGCTTTCGACCGCCAGCTCATGGAGTTTGCGAGGAACACCAATCTCCTGGCCGCTCCTCCGGCACAGGATCTCTATATCGACAACGAACGAAAAATCATCGTCGCGGAACGGGCGAATCTCATCTTCGTTTTCAACTTCTCAGTGGAAAACTCCGTCTTCGGTTACCCGGTGCATGTTCCGGGTCTGGAAACCCGCGAGCTGGTGTTGGATACCGATCAAGCGGACGCCGGTGGCCATGGACGGGTGGATCATTCGTTCGACTACCCGGTGAACGGGGATGGACAGATGTTGGTTTACACCCCCTCACGCAGCGGACTGGTCTATGCCCGGAAAATCTGACCGGCGGGAATGAACGTCACCCTGGTCCGCTGCCACGACTGCGGAGCAGGATGATCCGTGAGAAATGTGCGTGTCCCATGTCCCCTTGAGTTGGGGAGTTCCACCGCGTTCAGCGCTGATAGATCCTGATCGGCGAGCTCTTGCCCTCCGCCACGGTGTAGATGCTTTTCCCGTCCTTGGAAAATGCCACGGACTCCGCCTGTCCGAGGTGATGTGGAGCAAGCGCGGCCGGCTGGCGGGCGAAGGCGTCCGCCCAGCTTTCCTTCGGCTGGCGGGGAAACAGGAAAACGGTGTGGTAGGTGACGACGGCGGCGAGGGAATTGTCCGCCGAGATGTCGAGACCGCAGGGTTGGTCCTGATAAGGCAGGATCGTGGTGACGGTGGGTTTCACCGATGTGGTTCCGATCTTTTTCGCCACCAAGGTTCCCGCTTTCTCCGACGGACGCAGCGGCAGTTCATAAACTTCGGGAGGCTTGGTACGCTTGCTGATGAGCAGGATTTTACCGGCCTGTGTGTCCACTCCCACGGATTCGCAATCCCGGGGGCCCCCTTCGTATTGGAATTTGATTTTCCAAACGGCCGCTGCGGTGGCGTCGAGGGATTTGCCATCGGCGGGGAGGGCGGGCTCCCGCAGGATGTGGAGCGTGCGGTCCTTGCGCTTGGAGTCGTTGTCGCCGGTGTCCGCGACCAGAAGGTAGTTTTTCCCGTCCAGGGTGAATGAATCGAGATCCTCCCAATCCACGTTTTTCGCATCCTTCAGGGTGACCTTGCCCCGGTAGGTCCCGTCGGTGGTGGTGAGGTGGATGTCCGGTGTGCCGCCGCTGTCATTGATGATCCACATGAAACCGGGATCTGCGGATGAGATGGCGAGTCCGCTGGCTTCCTTGATGGGGGAGGGCTGGAGCTTGTGATTTCTTTCCAGCAAACGGAACTCCGGTGCCTTTTCCGCAGCATGGGCCGTGACGACGAATGCGAGAGCTGCGATCCAGTGCCGGATTTTCATGGTGGAAAGCTTGGTGGCTGGCGGGGCGGGGGCAAGCTGAATGTGCCTTGTAAAGCGCGGGGCGTCACCGCCCGCCCGCCGGACAGACCGAACGTGAATTCCGGGCTCCATCAGGACAGAGCCTTTTGTTCCTGGGCGCGGCGGAGGCGGATCTGGAGATCCGCCAGCACGTTCATGAAATAAATGTAGGCGTCGTAAGGGCTGGGGTAGGGCGTGAAATAGGAGTGCACGCTGCCGTCGGTTCCGCCTTTGGTGGACATCCAGTAAAAGTGGTCCGAGGTCTGCATCTTCGCCCAGGTATCCGTCAGATCGGGATCGTTCACGGCGAGGATCTGCTGTTCGAGGCGGTGGACCTTGGCGATGGCCTCCTGCTGCATGACATTTCCCATCCATGCGGAGAGGTCCCGTTCGGCATCCGCCCAGGAGGTGATGCGCTCGCTGCCATACTCGCGGGAGGCGCGGTAGAGCTCGACGGCTTCGGAAGGGGTGACCCATTGCAGACCGGCCTCCTCCACGGCGTCGGGCAGGTTTTCCCAGAATTCGAAGATACCCGTTTCATCCCACTGATGCTCGCCGATGGATTCGTAATCCATGAAGAGGTTCACCACGTCACCCTCGCATCCGGCGAGCCAGCCGGCGAATTTCCCGGGCGTGAGCGGATGTTCGGGCCAGTTCGGGTCGGAGAAACGGAAACCGAGATCGTCCGAAAGCGGAATGTTCCTGAGCAGCGTCTTGATTCGGGCGGTGGTCGGGGCGCGGTAGAGGAAATTGGCGGATTGGCCGTTGAGATTGCGCTCCACGCCCTCGGCGATGATGCCGTCGAAGCCCATGGTTTCCGCCTTGGCCGCGATGGCGTCGTTGTAGATCAGCTCCGTGTTCCGGAAAACCCGGGGACGGACGTGGAAGACTTCCTCCAGCTTCTGCAGATGCAGTTCCACCTGGCGGTCGAACTCCTTGTTCGAGTGGACGAAAGACAGCGAGTGGTAGTAGGTCTCCGCCAGCAGTTCGACACTGCCGGAGGCGACGAGTTCCTTGAACGACTCCAGCACGTCCGGGCGGTAGCGTTCCATCTGCTCGATGACGGTGCCGCTGATGGAGAGGGCCATGCGGAAGCGTCCGTCGTTTTTTTCCACCAGTTTCCGGAACATCCGGTTCGCGGGCAGGTAGCATTTGTCCGCCACCTTTCCGAGGATCTCGCGGTTCATCGCCTCATCCTCGTAGACGGCGTTTTCGCCGATCTTGAAGAAGTCGTATGACAGCAGTCGGTTCGGTTGATGAACCTGGAAGTAAAGGCAGACGTCAGGCATTGGATTTTTTTTGGGAAGGGACGGATCACGTTGTCTAACAGATCAGTTCCTCGTAAATTTTCATCACTTTGGCCGCGGCTGCATCCCATGTGGAGGCGGCGATGTCGAGCTTGGCTTGCTCGATCACCCGCGCCCTGAGATCATCGTCGGTCAGGAGATCATTGATGTGTCTGGCCATCAGCTCCACGTCCCAGTAGTCGGCTTTCAGCGAGCCCTTGAGAACTTCGGCGACGCCGGACTGTCTGGATATGACCGCCGGAATGCCGAATTGCGCGGCCTCGAGCGCGGACAGGCCGAAGGGTTCGGAAACGGAGGGCATGCAGTAGACGTCCGTCATGGAGAGGAGGTCATTGACTTTCTCCTTGTCGAGGAATCCCGTGAAATGAAAGTGGGCGCCGAGTCCGCGGAACGCGCCGGACTCGATGAGAGGCCGCAGTTTCTCCCCCGTGCCGGCGACGACGAATCTGACATTGGGGTTCCGGGCGATGACGCGTGAGGCGGTTTCGAGGAAAAACTCCGGACCTTTCTGGGAGGTCAGGCGACCGAGGAAAAGCACGAGCTTTTCCGGAAATTTCTTCTTTGTCTCGAACGCTTCGACCGGGTCCGCGCCGTTGTGGACGGCGTGGATTTTCTCCGGATTGATGCCGTAGTGGGTGGCGATGATCTCTCCGGTGTAGCGGCTGACGGGGATGATGCGGTCCGCCTCGTCCATGCCGTATTTTTCCAGGTCGTAGATCCAGCCGCGGGCGTCGGCCCCGGCGCGGTCGTATTGCAGGGCGTGCACGTGGACGACGAGGGGCTTGCCGGTGGCTTTTTTCACCTCCACACCCGCCAGGAAGGTCATCCAGTCATGGGCGTGGATGATGTCGAATGGTTCCAGCAGCGCGAGTTTCGCCGCGACTTTTGAGAATTCGATGACCTTGCCGCCGAGGTCCGGACCGTAGAGCTCGCCCGTCTTGAAGGAGGCGAGCTGCTGGACCGTGGTTTCGGAAAAGATGGCTTCGCTGATGGCGGTGGGAGTGATTTTCGTGGGCGAATCCGGTTCGCTGTTGTTGTACGGATCGAGGAACAGTGGAACATTGCGCACCTGAGCGAAGCTTTCGTAGCGGTAGCGGTTCTCGACCGACGACAGCTTTTCAATCGTCAGTTGATTGAGCCCGCGCAGCTCGAAATCCCGGAAATCCGACTCCGGCGAGGACTTCGGGACGACCACCGTGAGATCGACGTGTTTGGCAAGAGCGCGTGTGAGACCGAGGCATGCGATTCCCAAGCCTCCATTGATGAGAGGAGGGAATTCCCAACCCAGTTTGAGAACACGCAATCGTTTCATTTCTAAAATCTTAACTTTATCCGCCTTTGTTGATCGTCGGGATGACTGTGCCTTGTTTCCTGTCCTAAGCAAGTGTCGGGCCAAGATGTGTCACGCGGGATTTGGCTGATCTCCGCCGCTTCGGGCTTGGATGCTGTGGCCGCAACGGACAAGGTCTCCGGCGTGGAGGCGAAAAACGACGATTTTAGACGAGGCCCGCGCCTCGCACCGCTAGGGAGTTGTGGTGATTTTTCCGCCATCGACCTTTTCATTCCAACGATATCGAACCATGACATCTGACACGCAAAATCCTGTGGACGCCGAAGCCGTCGTGCGACAGGCATCACACTGGATCCAGCCTCTCCGCAGCGAGATCGGCCGCTACCTCATCGGCCAGAGCGACCTCGTGGACCGCCTGCTGATCTCGCTGATGGTGAAAGGCCACATCCTGTTGGAAGGGGTGCCGGGGTTGGCGAAAACGCTCGCGCTCAAGACCCTCGCCTCCTTGGTGAACGCGAAGTTCAACCGTATCCAGTTCACGCCGGACATGCTCCCCGCGGACATCGTCGGCACGGAGATCTACGATCCCCGCGAAGCCCGCTTCCGGGTGAAGCACGGACCCGTTTTCGCCAACTTCATCCTGGCGGACGAAATCAACCGCGCTCCGGCGAAAGTGCAGAGCGCCTTGCTGGAAGCGATGCAGGAGAAGCAGGTCACCATCGGCGAGCAGACCTTCGCGCTGCCCTCCCCGTTTTTCGTCCTCGCCACCCAGAATCCGCTGGAGCAGGAAGGAACCTACCCGCTGCCGGAAGCCCAGCTGGACCGTTTCATGATGAAGGTCGTCATGGATTATCCGACGGAGGATGAGGAGATGCGCGTGCTGGATCTCGCGGGAACCACCGAGGAAATGCCTGTGCCGCAGCCAATCGTCAGCCTGGAAGCCATCCAGCAGGCGCGGACGGTGGTGAACAGCCTCTACCTGGATGAGAAGGTGAAGCGCTATATCGTCCGCATGGTCCACGCCACGCGTCGCCCGGACGATTATGGAGTCCATGTCGCTCCGCTCATCCGTGTGGGTGCCTCACCACGCGCCACCATCAACCTCGCCCTCGCAGGGCGTGCCCATGCTTTCCTGAACGGGCGTGCCTATGTCACCCCGCATGATGTGAAATCCGTCGCCCTCGACGTTCTCCGCCACCGTGTGACCGTCACCTATGAGGCGGAGGCGGAAGGGCTCAACAGCGAGAAAATCGTCACGCGCATCCTCGACGAGCTGCCGGTGCCATGATCGGGAAAAAAGCCAGCACGCCCATCAGCGTTCAGGAAGAGCAGCGCGCCGCGGAGATCCTGGGCCGCGTCCGGCGCATGGAAGTCCGCACGAACCGGCTGGTGGATGATTCCCTGGCGGGCCGCTACGCGAGCGTGTTCAAGGGGCGGGGCATGGACTTCGACCGTGTGAGGAACTACGTGCCGGGCGACGACGTGCGGACCATCGACTGGAATGTCACCGCCCGCACGGGAGATCCGCACGTGAAACTTTTCACCGAGGAGCGAGAGCTCACCATCATGCTGGTGATCGATGTGAGCGCGTCCTCGGACTTCGGCTCCGTGGTGGATTCGAAACGCGAGCTTGCCGCCGAGGCGGCCGGTGTTCTGGCGGCTTCCGCCATACGGAACCGTGACAAGGTGGGGCTCATCCTTTTCAGCGATGAGGTGGAGTTATACATCCCACCGGGCAAGGGCCGCATGCACATCATGCGCCTGATCCGCGAGACTCTCTATTTCCAACCGGAAAACCGCGGGACCGACATATCGAAGGCATTGGATTTCGCCAACCAGGTCATCCACCGGAAATCGGTATTCTTCCTTGTTTCCGATTTCTGCCTCGGCGCTCCGTTCGAAGAGCGAATGAACCAACTGCGGAACAAGCTCCAGGTGACGAGCCGCCGGCATGATGTCATCGCCGTTTCGGTGACGGACCCGCGCGAGGAATCGCTGCCGGATGTGGGCCGCATCTGCATCGAGGACGCGGAGACCGGCCAGGTTGTCGAGATCGATACGGGAAACCCGAAGGTGCGGGAGGCTTATGAAACCCAGTCCCGGCAGCGCCGCGAGCGGACCGCCGCGCGCATCCGTTCGCTGGGCATCGATCTGTTGCAGTTCTACAACGGAGAAAACTGGATGCCCGCGCTGATGGGGTTCTTCCAAAGCCGCCGCCAGCGGACCGGCTGATTTATTGATACGATGTTCCGATCACTCACATTCATTGTCCCCCTCGTTCTGCTCGCCGGAGACCTGCATGCCCAGGTGCCCGCCGAGACGGAGGATATCCGCGGCCCGAAGGAAGTGGTGGAAATCCCCGTGCCTGAGAAGCCGGACTACGTGCTTTGGTCCGTGGTGGGCGGCGGCTTGCTCATGGTCGCGCTGGGTGCGTTTTTCTGGAAAAAACATGCTCGCAGGCAGCGCCTCGGGAGTCCGCACGAGGTTGCTCTCAAATCACTGGCCGGGTTGGAGTCGGATCGCGGGGCCCTCACGGCGGAGGCATTCGCAGACCGTGCCGCGGAGACTCTCAGGAGTTATATCTCCCGCCGCTTCGGCATGGCGGCACCACTGCGTACGACGGAGGAGTTCCTGCACGACATCATGCGGGATGACTCCGTCTTGGCGGGCCAGAGAGACTTGTTGAAAACATTCCTGAAATCCTGCGATCTGGCGAAATTCGCGGGCTCCCAACTGAACGAAGACCAGCGCCACGGACTCGTCGAGTCCGCCCGCGGTTTCATCCGCTCGACGTCCGACACCACCAAGCCATGACCGAGAGTTTCCAATTCGCCCATCCGGAATTCCTGTTCCTGCTGCTGCTTCTGCCGGTCCTCGCGATCTGGAAAAGCCGCTGGGGACGTCCGGTGGCCATCCGCATGCCATCCACGGACGATGCCATCCACGTCGGGGCGAAGACGCGTTCGAAGATCGGCGGGTTTCTCATCTTCCTCGGACTGCTGTCCTTCACCCTTCTCGTGATCGCCTTCGCAAGGCCGCGCCATGGCAAGGGCTCCACCGAGGTCGAGGCGAGCGGCATCGACATCATCCTGACGCTCGATGTCTCCGGCTCCATGGCGGCGCTGGATTTCAAGGTGGACGACAAGCAGGTGGACCGGCTGGAGGCGGTGAAGAACGTCGTTAAGAAATTCGTGGAACAACGGCCCAACGACAAGCTCGGTCTGGTCGCGTTCGCCGGCCGTCCCTATCTCGTGACTCCGCTGACGATGGACAAGGATTTCGTCAAGAAGCGCGTGGAAGGTGTGAAGATGGGCCAGGTGGAGGATGGGACCGCCATCGGTTCCGCCATCGCCTCATCGGTGGATCACCTCCGTGACTCGTCCGCGAAATCCCGGATCGTGATTCTTCTGACGGATGGCGTGAACAATTCGGGATCGGTGAATCCGCTCACCGCCGCGGAAGCCGCGAAAACCCTGGGGGTCAAGATTTATACCATCGGGGCGGGCACGAGGGGCGAGGCGCCGATGCCGGTTCAGGATGCCTTCGGCCGCACGCATCTGCAGATGTCCAAGGTGGAGATCGATGAGGAAATGCTGAAAGAGGTCGCCTCGTCCACCGGCGGACAATCGTTCCGCGCGACGGACACGGACTCCTTGGAACAGATCTACGACTCCATCAACCAGCTGGAGAAGACCACGCGCAAGCTGAAAAAATACCAACAGTATGACGAACTTTTCCTGTGGTTCCTCGTTCCCGGACTTCTCCTTCTCCTGCTTGAACTCGTCTTGAGCCAAACCCGTTACCGCAGGCTTCCCTAAACGACCATGGACGACAACTCACTCCATTTCGCCCAGCCGCTCTGGATCATCGCCGGTCTTGTCGCCTGCGCGGGCATCGTCTGGCTGTATGTCCGCTTCGACCGGCGTCGTGAGGCGGATCTGGCGAAACTCGTGCATCCGCGGTTCCGGCTGCGGCTGACGGAGGGATTCTCACCACAGTTGAGGAATGTGAAGCGCGGGCTGTGGTTGCTGTCCGTGCTGATGTTGTTCACCGCCGTCGCCCGTCCGCAGAAGGGCTATGAGTGGAGGGAGGTGAAACGCAAGGGGATCGACATCCTCTTCGCGGTGGATACCTCCCGCAGCATGCTGGCGGAGGATCTGACGCCCAACCGTCTCGAGCGTGCCCGGCTCGGCATCATCGATTTCGTTGACAAGCTGCAGGGCGATCGTGTGGGGCTGGTTCCCTTCGCCGGCAGTGCGTTCGCGCTCTGTCCGCTGACGCTGGACTACGATGCGTTCCGGGATTCCCTGAAGGCGTTGGATACCGATCTGATTCCGCACCAGGGAACGGATCTCGCGAGCGCGATCAAGGAGGCGGAGCGGCTGTTTGACGAAAACGGAAACAACCACCGGGTGTTGGTGCTGATCACCGATGGCGAGGATCTTCAGGGAGACGTGATCGTGGCCGCGAAGGAGGCCGCGAAAAAGGGCATGGCCATCTACACCATCGGTGTCGGCAGTCCGGATGGAGCTCGCATTCCGATCCGCTATCGGAACGGCCAGACGGATTTCGTCCGCAATCCGGACGGCTCGATCGTGCAGACCAAGCTGGATGAATCGACCTTGAAGAAAATCGCGGAGGCGACCAACGCGCTTTACGTGCCTCTTGGCAATGGCGCGCAGGGATTGGAGACGATTTATCAGGAAAAGCTGCGCCTGGTGCCGAAGAGCGAGCAGGACCAGCGGATGGAGCGCATCCCGCTGGAGAGATTCGAATGGCCGCTGGGTTTCGCGATCTTCCTGCTGTTGTCGGAGTTTTTCATCAGCGACCGCCGTCGGGCGAAAAAGCCTCGTCCTCTGGTATCGGTGGCGCGGCGGGTGAAGATTCCGGCCATCGCGGCATTCGGACTGGTTGGGGTGGGGATTCAGGACAGCCGTGCGGCGGATGCCGGCGTGGTGCCGGACGCACGGAAGATTTACAACTCTGGCACGGACGCATACGCGAAGGGCGATTTCGAAAAAGCCGCCGCGGACCTGCGGGCCTCGTTGCGGACTCCCGATCTCGCGCTCCAACAGCGTTCTTATTATAACTTGGGAAACACGCTCTATCGGACGGGACAGGGGACGAGGGAGAAAGACCCGGAAGCCACCATCAAGAGCTGGGAAGAGTCCATCAAGGCCTATCAGGATGCGATTTCCTTGAACGCGGGAGACGAGGACGCGCGCTATAACAAGGAACTCGTCGAGAAAAAACTCGAGGAGCTGAAGAAGCAGCAGAACAAGGACGACAAGCAGGACAATAAGGATCAGAAGGATCAGAAGGATCAGAAGGATCAGAAGGACGGCGACTCGAAGGAGAACAAGGAATCGAAGGAAGGCGAAGACTCCAAGGAGCAGAAAGATTCAAAAGAGGACAAGGAGTCCAAGGACGGTGAGGAAAAGAAACCCGGCGAGGAGAAAGATCCGAAGGATGGCGAGAAACCTGACGACAAAAAGCAGGGAGAGGAAAAAGACTCGAAAGGGGACAAACCGGACGAAAAGAAGGATGGCAAGGAGCCTGAAGCCGGAGAGAAACCTGGTGATGGAAAAGAAGGTAAGGAAGGAGAGGACAAGCCGGGCGAAAAACAGGAGGGGACGATGAGCAACGAGCGCGTGCGTAGAGAAGAGATGTCACCTGAAGAGGCGAAACAGCTGCTGGAAGCACTGCGCCAGGACGAGCGCATGGTGAATCCGATCCCCCAACCTCCGCGTTCCCGCATGAGGACGCCTGACAATTCCACCAAAGGAAAGACATGGTAATTTCATTCGATCTTACGAAACTGTATCAGCGGCTTTTCGGTGTCGCGGTCATGCTGATGACCATCGCCTTGTCCCATGCGGCGGGAGTGGAGGCGTCGCTGGACCGGGATTCGGTTGTCGTGGGAGAGGGCGCGGTTTTGTCGCTCAAGGTTACGGGAGGGAGGGCGGGAAGGCCCGCTATTCCCGCCGTGGACAATCTCATTGTGAACGCACACGGGCAGAACCAGCAGATACAGATCATCAATGGAGACATGCAGTCGACCTTGGTCTACACCTATGTCGTGGGCTCCGGCACACCGGGTGATTATGTGATTCCCCCGATCACCGTGAACATCGCGGGAGAAAACCATGCGACGCAGCCGCTCAAGCTCAAGGTGCTGGAGGCAGACGCCGCACAGCCGGGGCAGAATACGGCAGCGGAAGCGGAGGACGAAGAAAATCGATTCGGCTTCCTGACCGTCGAGCTGGCGAATCCCGAACGCAGTTATGCCTATCTGGGGGAAATCGCACCGGTCCGGATCCGTGCCTGGCTGCCGGCCGGAGCGCAGGTCCAGCTCCGCAGCGGAATCCAACCGGAAGCGAAAGGATTCACGCTCCACAACGTGAGCGAGAGACCGCAGCAGGCGCAGGAAACCCGTGATGGGAAAACCTATACTGTGGTCACCTGGTTCGGAGGCATCTCCGCGACGAAGTCGGGAAAACTGCCCGCTTCCTTGTCCGTGGATGCGACGGTGGCCGTGCGTGACGAATCCGCACCGAAGCCGAGGCGGCGGCGGGGAGGGCCTTTCGATGATCCGTTTTTCGACGACGCGTTCGACAGGTTCAACACGCCGATGATCCAGAAGGACGTAACGCTGAAGTCCGAGGATCAGGAAATCGAGGTCCGCCCGCTGCCTGTGGAAGGAAGGCCGGAAGGATTCAACGGAGCGGTGGGCGAGTTTTCCTTCAACGGGGTGAGAATGCCGAAGGAATGGAAGACCGGTGAGCCCCAGCAGATCGCGGCCAAGCTCACCGGTTCGGGAAATTTCGCATTGATGAAGCCTCCCACCCTCACTCCGGCGGACGGTTGGAAGGTCTATGAGGGGCAGGACGAATTCACTCCCGGAGACGTGGCGTCGTTTTCGGGTGACAAGGTTTTCCAGTTCAACGCCGTCGCCCGGAAAGCCGGAGAGAAAGATGCCGCCCTGGCATTCAGCTATTTCGATCCGGCGAAGGGATCATATCAGACCATCACCAGTCCGGTGACGAAGATCCAGGTGACCGGCAAGGACATCGTCGAAGACAAGCCGGTGGCTCCGGCCCCTGAGGTGAAGGCTCCTGAAAAAAAGACTCCGGGCCTTGTGGGGCAACATTTGAAACAGAAGCCCGCCGCGTCGTTGGTGCCATTGGCATCGCGACCGGTTTTCGGCACGCTCATGGCGCTGGGCCTGGTGTCGGTCGTTATCGGAGTCGTGCTGGCCTTGCTGCGCCACTTCAGGGAGAATCCGCAACGCCGTGCGAAGGCCGCGATGGAAAAGGCGACCCGCGAAGCCCTCGCGGTGGCGGGGGCCGCCCGTGACGTCCCGGGATTCTTCTCCGCCGCACGTCTGGCGATCCAACAGCGTCTGGGCCTGTTGTGGAACCAGCCACCGCAGGCCATCACCACCGCGGAGGTCAGCGGACGCATTCCTGAAGACTCGCCCGTGGTGCGGTTTTTCCGCGAGGCGGACCGCCATGAATACAGCCGCCATCCGTCGGGTGAGGTCCTGCCGCAGTGGCGCGATCTGCTGGCGGAGGCTCTCGCATCCCTCACCCCCAACGCCCGTTGATATGATCCGTAATCTGTTGCTTGGCTGGCTTTGCCTTGTGGTGGGAATCACCCACGTTTCCGCAGGTGCGTATATTTTTGACGACGCGAATGCGAAATTCAAATCCGGTGACCACGCCGGGGCCGTGGCCGTGTATGAGAAAATCCTGGAGAATGGTAGTCCCGATGCGGCGGTTTATTACAACCTCGGGAACAGTTATCAAAACTTGAAACAGTACGGACCTGCGATCCTCGCTTACGAACGCGCCCGGCTGTTGACCCCGCGCGATCCGGATCTGGCTGCCAATCTCTCTCTTGCCCGTAAGGCTGCCACCGCTTTCGAAGGATCGGAAACAGGTCCGAAATGGCTGGCTGTCCTGAGCTATCTGAGCCGGAACGAGTGGTCGTATCTTGTTGTCGCAGGCGTGTTGTTTCTTGGGGCGATCACCCTCCTCTATGGCGCGGTGCGTCTTCCCCGGCAGGTGGTCAAATGGGCGAGTGCCGCCGGCGGTCTGGCTGTTCTCTCCATCATCGCCGGAAGCACGGCGCTCTACCTGCGGCGGGGGGAATCGGAGCGGGGCGTGGTTCTCAAGGAAAATGCGGCGATCCGGCTTTCCCCATTCGACGGAGCCGAATCACTCGGCACGCCCGGACTTGGAAAAACCGTCCACCTCGGCGTGAAAAACGGTGGCTACCAGTATGTCGAAATACCCGGTGCCAGCCTGCGGGGCTGGATGGCGGAGGCCGAGGTGGAGCGGATCGAGAAAGACCCGTGATCGGAAAATGAAACTATTTCCACCGTTATTCCGTTCCCGCAAAAGAGAGGTGCCACGGTTCGGCCTTGCGTCCGGAGAGGGAATCGCATTCCTTCGGCGGAGCGCCGCGGTGCCCGAACGACTGGAAAAATTCACCATGTTACAAAGGACTCGATCAACTTTCGCACTGCTTGGCGTGACTTTCGCCTTGGGAGCCTGTACGCCTCCGAAGCCTGAAGAGACGGCTCCCGCTCCGGTGGTGAAAAAGGAGGAACCGAAGCCCGAGCAACCTCTGGAACCCCTGTCTCCGGTCCTGCCCTCGGACGATATTCCGATGCCGGACATGCTGACCATGCCGACCGACCGGGATTTCCGCGCGACGAACCCGGTCTTGCCAAAGACCGGACCCGACGGGGTGATCGTCCGCCCTCCGACAGATCCTCCATCGCGGGTGAAGCCGAAGGAAGATGGCGGAAGTGGGGGGAATTGATCCGTATTTCCTGTGACGTCTTTTGTCTTGGAATACGATGAATGCCGCGGGGCCGAAAGGGGCGCCATGACGTGGCGGTCCGACACCTTGGTGTTTGCAGAATGCCCCCGGTGGGGAGGATGAGGATTACCGCTGGTTGAAGCGGGACATCTCGCGGGCGGCCTCGCGGAGTTCGACCTTTTCCTTCAGATCGTGGCGCTGGTCGGAGTGGGTTTTTCCCTTGCCGACGCCGAGCTCGACTTTCACGCGGCGGTCTTTCCAATAGACCCGCAGGAGGGGAAGGGTGCAGCCTTTGACGGCGCAGGCGACGGAGAGTTTGAGGATCTCGCGCTTGTGCAGCAGGAGGCGGCGCGGGCGTCTTTCCGGGTGGTTATACCACTCACCCGCGGTCTGCCAGGGTTGGATGTGGCAGCCGTAGAGGAAAACCTGGTTGTTCTCCACCCGGGCGTAGGCGTCGGAGATATTGATTTTTCCGGCACGGATCGACTTGACCTCGGTGCCTTTCAGTTCGATGCCGGCCTCGTATTTTTCCAAGATGTGGAAATCCCGTCCGGCTTTCCGGTTGGTGGCGATTTCCGCACTCATGAGACGACTCGCAGATCAGGAAACCCTGTTTTCAGGGAGCTTCCTTGAGGACCAGTTTGATTTTGCCCTCGATGATTTCCTGGAGAGCGATGTCCGCCACACCCATGCTGGGGCGGGTGGCGATCAACGGGGAACGGCCGCTGTTCAATTGTCTGACGCGTTGGGAGACCAGATTGACGAGTACAAGTGGGTCGGTGACAATTTCAGATGCCTTATCAAGAAGATCGCTTTTCATAGGGGAACCGGGAAATCGCGAAATCGGCTTTGCTGTCTCGAACGGGATGACGTTCTCGGGAAGCGCGGTCGGTTGGTTTTCGCTCAAAATAGAGTAAATTTGGGAAGACTTTTCCGGAAATGACGCCGGGCCAATGGTCAAACCAGAGAATCAGGCCACTGACAAGCCTTATCTGGTGGTTTTTTGGGATTATTTCGGCATCAGATCGATGCCGAATTTCCGGAGCACGACCACGGTCAGCCAGAAGAGGGCGATGGTGATGAGGCAGTTCGCGAGCAGGGCGGGCCAGAACCCCCAGTGGTTCCGCAGCATCCACGGGAAAATGAGAAACATCGGCAGGGTGGGGAGGACGAACCAGAAGGTGCCCTCGGCATGGTTGGCGAGACGTTCGGACGATTGCTTCGCCTGGTGCATCCAGATCATCGCGAGCAGGGAGGTGAACGGCAGCGCGATGAGCAGGGCGGAAAGCCGGTCATTCACCAGTTGCACCTTGTTGACGACGACGATGATCAGCGCGGTGAGGATGATCTTGCCGATATCGAGCGGAGTGAACGTGAGGATCTTGTCCCAAGGGATGCGGTTCATGGGGAAGCGGGCTTGCGGTCGGGGAGATGATGGCGATAGTCTGCGAGCATGCAAGTCACCTCTCTCGTTTGTTCGCTGGCTCTGTTGCTGGCGGCGTGTGCGCCCGCCGGCCCTGTCGCGCCGGTGGCGGGAAATCTCACCGCGGGACAAAAGGCGGCGATCGGGAAGAAAATCTGGCAGAACGAATGCGCCGGAAGTGTTGCCGGGCTGACCACCTGGAATGGCGGCGAGGAATTCCCCTCGCTGGGCATCGGCCATTTCATCTGGTATCCGGCAGGGTTCAAGGGACGTTTCGAGGAAAGTTGGCCCAAGTTCGTGGCCTATGCCCGCGAGCGCGGGGCGAAGCCGCCGGCCGTCGCGCTCGAGCGATACAGTCCCTGGCGGACGAAGGCGGAGTTCCAGGCGGATTTCAAGGGGCCCCGGCTTTCATCGTTGCGGATCTGGCTTGCGGCGAATGTGGGACTGCAGACGGATTTCATCATCGCCAGGTCCCATGCGGCGCTGCCGAAGATCCTCGCCGCCGCTCCGGCCAGCGAGAAGGCGCGGATCGAAGCGAACTATCGGAAGGTCTCCACGACGCCGCAGGGCACCTATGCATTGATCGACTATGTGAACTTCAAAGGGGACGGCACCCAGGCGGCGGAGAAATACAACGGTCAGGGATGGGGGCTGATGCAGGTGTTGGGAGGGATGAAAGAGGTTCCGGCGGGAGCGCCCGCGGCCTCCGAATTCGCCGCATCCGCGAAACGGATCTTGTCCCGGCGCATCGCGAATTCTCCACCGGCGCGGGGTGAGAAACGCTGGGAGGAAGGGTGGCACAACCGCTGTGCGACTTATGGGAGATCTTTGTGAATCAATGAGATGAAGATTTTGGTTGTTGCTGTTTTATGTTCAATTCTGGGCGGATGCGCTCCCGCTCTTGTCGTGAATCAGGAGAAATTCGAGGCCGCGCCAAGTTCTATAGACTCGCGACTGGATAGCGCATCAATCGAGGATTACATCATCGCGCTTCCTCTTCATCACGAGGGAGGTGTTGAACAATTCGAGGAGCAAGTGCGGCTTGCGCGAGTGGAAAAAGCGGAAAATTTAGGGAAGGGGCCGGACTATTTGTTTGTAGGTGGGGACGGAGTGAGTCCCGCAAGGGGATTCGGTCTTGATCGCAGGAAGCGGTTGTTGACCATCCGAAGTTATGAATGGGAACCTGGATTTCCTGACACCATGGAGACAATGAGGCGTGTTCCGGGTGGCTGGATGCGTGGTCCGAGCATCGTCGTGAAAACAGCCGAACAGAAGGCGGCTGAAGAGGCGAAACAACGGACAAAACGCGGATAAAATCCTGCGATACGGCTTGTCCGCGGAGACTGAGAGAGCCTTCAGGCGTATGCCAAGAAGCGGTTTTTCATTTTCCGCAGCCTCATGGCACACGTGGTGCTTTGTCGCCTCCGGCCCATGCTGAAGTCGATCATCACCTCCCTTTCCCGACGCTTGTCCACCTGCCTGATGATCGGATTGGTGGGTTTGTCCGCGGGCTTCGCGCAAGCTCAGGAGAAATCCGTCAAGGAGACCATCGCCGCGGCCACCGTCGCCACCACTTCCGACGAGCAACGAGAGCTCGTCCTCACGCTGAAGCTCAAGCCCACTCCGGAAGCGGTCACCTGGCTTGAAAAGTGGAAGGCGGGGGAGATCTTTCTCCATGATGATGGCAACGGTGTGATCACGCCCGTGACGCTGACAGGGGCCGAGGGACAGGACGGTTCGTTCGCCACGCTCAAGCTCATCGACGGTACTCCTTATCTCGCCGCGGACGGCAAGCCGATCGTCATCAATCCGAAAGAAGTGGAAGCTGCGGAAACCGACTCCGGACTGCGGCGTGCGATGAAAGAGGTTTCGGATCTGGTCGCTCTGGCGGATCCGGATCTGGCAAAGCGCCTCCGGGCCATCAAGGACTCCGCGATCGGACAGAAGCTCGAGAAGCTGCCCGCGCTCCAGCAACTGCGCGCCACCGAGAAAGATCCCGACGCCATCCATGCGCTGGATGAGTCCATCGCGATCATCCAGCTCCGCTCCACGGTTCCCGCCGAGCGCATCGCGGCTTGTAAGAAAATCGCGGAAATCCACTCGCTCACCGCCTACGACACCGTCAAAACCATTCTCGCGGAAGCGGAAAAGGCCCAGGACAAGCCGATGATCGCCGCCGCGGGCGAGGCCCTGCGATCCATCGAAGGACATATTTCCCGCATCAATGCGGTGGGCACGGCGTTCCGGGGGCTTTCGCTCGGCTCCGTTCTTCTGGTGGTCGCCATCGGCCTCGCGATCACCTTCGGCCTCATGGGGGTCATCAACATGGCCCACGGCGAATTCATCGCGGTGGGTGCCTACACCACCTATGTCATCCAGAACTTCTTCGCGGATGGGCTGAAACTTTCCCCCTTCGGAGTCTCCATGAGCATCCCCGGACTGCATCTGGCGGGGGGCGCGAACACTTATTTTGTCTTCGCGCTGCCCGCCAGTTTTCTCATCGCCGCGCTCGTCGGCATCGCCCTGGAGCGTTCCGTCATCCAGTTTCTCTACAAGCGTCCGCTTGAATCCCTGCTTGCCACCTGGGGTGTCTCGCTCGTGATGCAGCAGGTTCTGAAATTCATTTTCGGCTCGAACAACGTGCAGGTATCCAGCCCTGCCTGGCTCTCGGGGAGCTGGACGGTGAATGATGTCCTCTTCGGTTGGAACCGGGTCTTCGTCATCGGCTTCGCCGTCCTGATCATCGTCATCACGTGGCTGGTCCTCAACAAGACCTCGCTCGGCCTGCTCATCCGTGCGGTCATGCAGAACCGGAACATGGCCGCCTGCATGGGCGTCCGCACCGAGCGCGTGAACACCATGACCTTCGCCTTCGGCTGCGGACTCGCAGGTCTGGCCGGCGCGTTCCTCTCGCAGATGGCGAACGTGGGTCCATCAATGGGCCAGCTTTACATCGTGGACTCCTTCATGACCGTGGTCGTGGGTGGCGTCGGAAACATCCTCGGGACGGTCATCAGCGCGCTTGGCATCGGCATGTCCGACCAGACGTTCCAGCAATACCTGGGAAATCCGGTCCTCGGAAAAATTCTCGTTCTCGGAGCCATCATCCTCTTCCTGCAATGGCGTCCGGCAGGTCTCTTCGTCACCCGTTCCCGCAGCCTTGATTGATCGATGAACAACCAACCCTTTTCCAGCCGGGTCCACCTCCCAATCCTGATCGTCTCGGCGATAGTCCTGCTCGTCGTGGTCCCCGTGCTTCACGGCACGGGCGTCATTTCCGACTACACCCTCGGCAACTGGGGGAAATACCTGTGCTACGGCATCCTCGCGATCTCCATTGATCTCCTGTGGGGATACACCGGGCTGCTCTGTCTGGGGCAGGCGCTCTTCTTCACCCTCGGCGGCTACATGATGGGGATGTATCTGGTGCGGATGGCGGGCGGTACGGAGCTCCCGACCTTCCTGACCATGGTGGGCCGCACGGAGTGGCCGTCCTTTTTCCTGCCGTTCTCGAGCTTTCCCTTCGCGGTGCTGATGATGGTCCTCGTTCCCGGGCTGCTTGCCTATGTGTTCGGCTTCCTCGCCTTCCGCTCGCGTATCAAGGGGGTGTACTTCTCCATCCTCACCCAGGCGCTCACCTATGGCGCTGCTCTGTTGTTTTTCCGGAACGAGCTGCTGATGGGAGGCAACAACGGTTTCACCAATTTCGACACGATGCTGGGGTTCTCGTTGCGGGATGTCTCCACCAAGCGTGGCCTGTACATCGCCACCGCCATCCTGCTCGTCGCGGTTGTCACGCTTTGCAAGTGGCTCACCGGCTCCCGTTTCGGTCTCATCCAGCGGGCCATCCGCGATTCCGAGAACCGTGTCCTCTTCTCCGGCTACGCCACCGCGAACTTCAAGCTCTTCGTTTTCGTGATCAGTGCGATCATCGCCAGTTTCGCGGGCGCGCTCTTCGTCCCGCAGGTGGGTATCATCAATCCGAGCGAGATGGAGACAAGCAAGTCGCTCGAGGCCGTCGTCTGGGTCGCGCTCGGAGGCCGCGGCACGATCGTTGGTCCCGTGCTCGGGGCGGTGAGTGTGAACGCCCTGAAAAGCTGGGCATCCACAGGTGCCACCGCGGATTTCTGGCCACTGATCCTCGGCGCCTCGTTCGTCCTCGTCGTGCTCTTCATGCCGAAGGGAATCTTCGGAATCCCTGGCCAGATCCGCGGGCTGATGGCCTGGCTCGAGCGCCGCAAGCAACGCGAGGAGCCGTCACCGCCTTCCAGGAAACCGGACAACTCTCCAACCCCCGCCGCCATCGACCCATGATCATTGAAAGCCCGATGCACCAGAAGCCCTTCCTCCTCGCGGCGGAAGGCCTGACAAGATCCTTCGACGGCTTCAAGGCCATCAACGACCTGAATTTCTATCTCGACGAAGGAGAGCTCCGCACCGTCATCGGGCCGAACGGCGCCGGCAAGACCACGTTCCTTGATCTCATCACCGGTCGGACCAAACCGGATGTGGGCAGCCTCAAGTGGGACGATGCCAAATACGATCTTCTCAAGATGAACGAGTATGAGATCTACCGTCTGGGCATCGGCCGGAAATTCCAGACGCCGACGGTTTACAACGACCACACAGTCACCGAGAACCTCATTCTCTCGCTCGCCGGATCCCGCGGCATCTGGCACAGCCTGTTCGGGAAAATCACCTCCGAACAAAAGGACCGCATCGCGGAAATCCTCACCACCATCAAGCTGGCCGACAGCGCCCATCGCAAGGCCGGCATCCTCGCCCACGGGCAGAAGCAATGGTTGGAAATCGGAATGCTCCTCGCACAGGAAGCCCGCCTTCTCCTTGTCGACGAACCCGCCGCAGGCATGACGGATGAGGAGACCTACCGCACCGGCGAACTGCTGCTGTCCTTGGCGGGCAAGCATACCATCGTCGTCATCGAGCACGACATGACATTCGTCCGCCAGATATCCCAAGGACGCAAGGTGACGGTCCTCCATCAGGGCCATGTCCTTTGCGAAGGGCCGGTGGATGAGGTCCAGTCCGACGAGCGCGTCATCGAGGTCTATCTCGGCCGCAAATCCAAGGCCGCCTGAAGGCCCGTTCCGAATAGAAACCGCAATCCAGCCATCTTCTCCATGCCCGCCACCCTCACCGAGGAAAACCTCAGCATTTCCGGTCTCCGTGTCTCCATCGGCGGCAGCGCCATCCTGCGTGGCATCGACCTGAGCATCCGTCCTCAATCGGTTTTCTGCCTCATGGGGCGCAATGGCGTGGGCAAGAGTACGACTCTCAAGGCGCTTACCGGACTTTATCCCATCGACTCCGGAAAATTCGAATTGCAGGGCGTCGACATCACCCGGCTCGGCTCCGCGGACCGCGCCCGCGCGGGGCTCGGATATGTGCCCCAGGGAAGGGATATCTTCCCCCTCCTGACGGTTGAGGAAAACCTTTTCATTGGTCTCAATGCCCGCGGCTGGAAAAAAGACCCTGCTGAAATCGACCGGATTTTCACGTTGTTTCCCATCATCAAGGAATTCCTGCACCGCAAGGGTGGCATGCTGTCCGGCGGCCAGCAACAACAGCTCGCCATCGGCCGAGCGCTGCTGACGAAACCCAAGCTCCTCATTCTCGACGAGCCGACGGAAGGCATCCAGCCGAACATCATCGACCAGATCGGCGACGCCATCAAGATGCTCCGCGCCGAAGGCAAGATGAGCATCCTGCTGGTGGAGCAATATCTGGATTTCTGCAAGGAGCTCGGCGATGACTTCGCGATCCTCGAACGCGGAGCGGTCGCGGCCTCCGGAGAAATGGCGGCACTGAGCGATGACATCGTCCGGGAGTTCCTGACCGTCTGACATTTTTCATCGGTAATGGTTCATAAAAGCGGAGTTCCCCGGAGCTCCGCTTTTTGTGTTCATGAACCTTCTTTTGCGGGGTCTGAACTGATAGGCATGCATGTGATTCATCATGGATACTGAATTCATGTAATAGCATTCATGATTGTCATAAAATCATCTGCTGAAAATTGAAAAACAGGAGTTTGGTGAAACAATTATCATTCCCATGGCATGGATCAAGCTATCCGGATGTCAACGCAGATCCATCTGCCCAACAACCCACTCCACCAAAAAATAGCTGAACCATGAAAAACAAGTATTGCCGAAATCTACTCAATGCGCCGCTTCTCGCATTTGCCTTGGCTACGGGCATCGCGACCGCCGGTACCACTGAAACCACGACGACCGCTCCTGCGGCGCCGCCGGCCGAGGACGTCGTGTCGGGCGTGCTTAAGTTGGATTTCAACTCCCACTTCGTCTCGTATGGTGCGGACGTCTGGGGTGATGCGGAATCGATGTCCGACATGGGATTCAACCCGATGCTCGAACTGTCGTTCGCGCTTCCCGCCGGTTTCACCTCGACGCTCGGAACCTGGTGGGATGTGAATTCCAAGGGAGACAGTCCGCTCGGTGGCCAGATGCAGGAAATCGATGTCTGGGCCGGCCTCGCCTATACCTATGAGAAGTTCACTGTGGGCGTCACCTTCCAGGATTGGATCTATGCGGATGCCACGGAGGAGATCCTCGACGTCAAGTTCGCCTATGACTGCCTGCTCGCTCCGTCGCTCACGATTCACAACCGCCTTGGTGAAGGCGGTTCCGGTGGAAATGAAGGAACGGTGCTTGTTCTTGGTCTTTCCCACAGCATCGAGGCTGGTCCGGTCACGGTTTCTTTCCCGGTGAGCGTGGCATACTTCCTCGAGGATGACTTCCATGCCAACAGTACGGACGATGGATTCGGTTATGCCTCCCTCGGTGTCGGTGCGGCGCTTCCTCTCACGGCGGTCGCCGACACTCTCGGCGACTGGACGCTGAACGCCGGCCTCAACTACTACTTCACGGATGACGGTGTGGTGGGCAATCCGAATGGGGATGATTTCCTCACCACCACGGTGGGCCTGAGCCTCGCGTTCTGATCTCCGGTCGGTTTTCTCTGCATCAACGGTTGCGGCGGGAGGGTCCTATTGATCGGTTGGTATCAATGCTCTCCCGCTTGCTGTTAAAAATCATCAGTCATAAGATATATTTTAAAAACTCCTTTCATTCAAATGATCTCGAAACTCATCCCCGCCGCACTTGCTGCGATCACACTTTCCGGTGCTTCCGCCATCGCGGAGGAAACCGTCAAGGTCGGTGTCCTCCACTCGCTTTCCGGCACCATGGCCATCAGCGAGACATCCCTCCGCGATGTCCTCCTCTTCACCTTCGACGAAATCAACGCCAAGGGCGGCGTGTTGGGCAAGAAGATCGAACCGGTTGTCGCGGATGGCGCGTCGAACTGGCCTCTCTTCGCCGAAAAGGCGAAGCAGCTGCTGGACAAGGACAAGGTGTCCGTGACCTTCGGTTGCTGGACTTCGGTTTCTCGCAAATCCGTCCTCCCGGTGTTCGAGGAGAAGAAAGGTCTTCTCTTCTATCCGGTCCAGTATGAGGGCGAGGAAATGTCGCCGAACATCTTCTACACCGCGGAAGCCGTCAACCAGCAGGCAACGCCCGCCGTCGACTACCTCCTCGCGGAAGGAAAGAAGAAGTTCTACCTCCTCGGCTCCGACTATGTCTATCCACAGACCACGAACCTCGTCCTGCTCGAGTATCTCCTCAGCAAGGGCGTGCCGATTGAAAACATCGGCGGTGGTTTCACCAAGGATGGCTCCGGCAAGATCATTTCCGCCGGAAAATACACTCCGTTCGGCCACACCGATTACCAACAAATCGTTTCCGAGATCAAACAGTTCTGTGCTTCCGGGGATGCCGCCATCATCAGCACCCTGAACGGCGACACCAACGTCCCGTTCTTCAAGGAATACGCCGCCGCCGGCCTCACCGCCGAAACCGCCCCCGTCGTTTCCTTCTCGATCTCGGAAGACGAGTTCCGCGGACTGCCCGCGAAACAACTCGTCGGCCAGCTCGGTTGCTGGACCTACTTCCAATCCATCAAGAGCCCTGCGAACGCGAAGTTCACCAAGGACTTCCAAGCGTGGCTCGCCAAGTCCGACGTTCCCGGCATCGTCAAGGAAGGCCGCGTGACCTGTTCGCCGATGGTTCTGTCCTACAACGGTGTCTACCTCTGGAAGGCCGCTGTGGAAAAGGCCAAGAGCTTCGATCCTGAGAAGGTCATGGCCGCCCTCGAGTCCGGCATCACCTTCGATGGTCCCGGCGGCACCGTCACCAGCCAGAAGAACCACCACCTCACCAAGAACGTCTTCATCGGCGAGTCCAAGGCGGATGGCCAGTTCAAGATCCTCAAGGAATTCAAGAACGTCGTTGGCGAACCATTCCTCAAAGGCACCTTCAAATAAGCTCTCCCTGTCTGGTTGTTGTCTGACCTCAAGCCATGTCCTCCCCCGGAGGGCATGGTTTTTTTTCGCAAGCCGCTTGGCATATGACTTGCTCGCTGGCAGGCTCCGCTTCGTCCGTCATCTCATGAAATTTTCCAAACCCACCCAGTGGCCAGTTTCCGCAACCCGTCTGATGGTTGCCGCGTTCTGTCTGGCTCCGTCGTTCCTGCTCGCGCATCCGGGCCACTATCACCCGGACGAAACGGATGAATTCGACTTCCTCCGGGCCACCTTTTTCCATTCACACGGCGCGATGGACTACCTGCTCGCCGCCATCGCCATTTCCTGTATTGGCATTTCCTTTCTGCATGGCAGGCCGGCGATCCGGATCACGGCGATCATCGCCGCCCTGGGTTCGCTTGCGCTGCTTCCGATTCTCTAACGGTTCCACAGATGCACCTCACTCCGCGTGAAACCGAAAAGCTGCTCATCGTCGTCGCCGGCGATCTCGCCCAACGCCGCCGCGCGCGGGGGCTGAAGCTGAATTATCCGGAAACCATCGCCCTCATCACGGCGGAGATTTTCGAAGGCGCGCGTGACGGGAGGTCCGTCTCGGAACTGATGAGCTACGGCACCACCCTCGTGAAACGTGACGAGGTGATGGAAGGTGTCGCGGAAATGATCCACGACATCCAGGTCGAAGCCACCTTCCCGGATGGGACGAAACTGGTAACCGTTCACAATCCCGTCCGATGATCCCTGGAGAAATCATTACCCCGCCCGACGCGCCGGACCTGGAACTGAATCCGGGGCTCGCCACGACATCCGTGGTGGTGGCGAACACGGGTGACCGTCCGGTGCAGGTCGGCAGCCACTTCCATTTCGCGGAGATCAATTCCGCACTCCACTTCGATCGCGGTGCCGCCCGTGGCTTCCGGTTGGACATTCCCGCCGGCACCGCCATCCGCTTCGAGCCGGGTGATACCCGCGAGGTTCCGCTGGTCGCGTTCGCAGGCACCCGTGAGGTTTACGGACTGAACAATCTCGTGAACGGAAAGTTGTAAATCCTCCGGCCGCAACCCATGAAACAATCACGTAAAAACTACGCCGCCACCTTCGGGCCGACCGTCGGCGACCGTGTCCGTCTGGCGGACACGGAGCTTTTCATCGAGGTCGAGCGCGATCTCATCACCGAGGTTTCCGGTTATGGAAACGAGGTGAAATTCGGCGGTGGAAAAGTCATCCGGGACGGCATGGCGCAGTCCTGTCTCGCTACGGATGCGGAGTCGCTGGACCTCGTCATCACGAACGCGCTCATCCTCGACTCCGCGCATGGGGTCATCAAGGCGGACATCGGCATCAAGCACGGGCGCATCGCGGGCATCGGCCATGCCGGGAATCCCATGCTGCAGGATGGCATCACCATGATCATCGGAGCGGGTACGGAGGTCATCGCGGGGGAGGGGTGCATCATCACCGCCGGGGGCATCGACACACACATCCATTTCATCTGTCCGCAACAGATCGAGCACGCCATCGCCAGCGGAGTGACCACGCTCATCGGCGGGGGGACGGGTCCCGCGCACGGGACCTATGCCACCACCTGCACACCGGGCATCTGGAACATGCACCGCATGCTGGAGACGGCGGATTCCTTCCCTGTGAATCTCGGGTTTCTGGGGAAAGGAAACTGTTCGTCACCCGAACCTCTTCGCGAGCAGGTGCTGGCGGGGGCCATCGGACTGAAGCTTCATGAGGACTGGGGCACGACCCCGGCCGCGATCGATACCTGCCTGTCGGTGGCCGACGAGCTGGACGTGCAGGTCGCCATCCACACGGATACCTTGAACGAGGCGGGCTTTGTGGAAAGCACCCTCGCGGCGTTCAAGGGGCGCACCATCCACACCTATCACTCCGAAGGCGCGGGCGGTGGTCACGCGCCGGACATCATCCGGGTCTGCGGCGAGGCCAACGTACTCCCTTCCTCCACGAATCCGACCCGTCCGTTCACGGTCAACACCATCGACGAACATCTCGACATGCTCATGGTGTGCCACCACCTCGACTCCAAGATCCCCGAGGATGTGGCGTTCGCTGAAAGCCGGATCCGTCCCGAGACCATCGCGGCGGAGGATCTGCTGCACGACCTCGGCGCGATTTCCATGATGTCCTCGGATTCGCAGGCCATGGGGCGCATCGGCGAGGTCATCACCCGCACCTGGCAGACCGCGCACAAGATGAAGGTCCAGTTCGGGAAATTGGAAGGTGACTCGCACCCTGCGGCCGACAATTTCCGCGCCCTGAGATATGTTTCGAAATACACCATCTGTCCGGCGCTCACCCACGGCATCGCGCACGAGGTGGGCAGCATCGAGGTCGGGAAACTCGCGGACCTCGTGATATGGAAGCCCGCCTTCTTCGGTGTGAAGCCGGAGACCATTCTGAAAAGCGGTTTCATCGCGTGGGCGAACATGGGCGATCCGAACGCGTCCATCCCCACTCCGCAGCCGATGATGTACCGTCCGCAGTTCGGCGCGTTCGGGAAAACGATCGCCTCCACCTCCGTCACCTTCGTGAGCCAGGCCGCCCACTCATCCGGTGATTTGGAAAAGCTAGGATTGCAAAAGCGCCTCGTCCCGGTGAAGGGCTGCCGCAGCATCACCAAGGCGGATCTTCCTTTCAACAACGCCATGCCGGAAATCACGGTGGATCCGGATACCTACACCGTCACCGCCGATGGTCGGGAGCTCCGTTGCGAGCCGATGTCCGTGCTTCCCATGGCCCAGCGATATTATCTATTCTAGGTTTCATGCATCTCATCACGCGTCTTCTGGCGGACCACTCCACGCTGCCGGCGGAAAATCAAATCACCTTGGCCGCCGAGCGCCGTCAATTCCTGAAACGCCGCTGGCGTGGCGTCGCGGAAGATGGCACCGAGTTCGGCTTCGACCTCGAGAGCCGGCTCGTCGATGGCGGTGTGATCCATCATGAAGATGGCAGGGACTACCTTGTCAGGCAGTTGCCGGAAAAGGTGTATGAGGTGCCCTATGTCTCGCCCGACCATGCCGCCCATGTCGCATGGAAAGTGGGGAACCTGCACCTGCCAGCACAAATTTTTCCGGGCTCCATCCGTGTGTTGCACGATGAGGCGATGACACAGCTTCTGGAGAGGGAAGGTTGGGATCACGGCGAACCGGAAGTCATATTCACCCCGATGAAAGCCATGGCGCATGCCTGAAGCGCGACCTTGCGACATCCGCACCTGCCAAGTATCATTCCTTCGCGATGGAGAATCCGCATGACAACCCCGCCGCTCTCAAGGCGCTTCAAGACGCGATCTACCGTGAGAAGATCCTGCGGGCGCGCGGGATGTCGCCAGAAGAGCGCTTCAATGAAGCGATGGATCTTACCAATAGTGTTGCCGAACGCATGATCGAAGGGGTTATCTGGCAAACCGGAAATTCAGATCGTGAAACGGCGATCGCCGAAGTGCATCGGCGAATGGAGCGGCTTTCCCGTGCGAGGGATAAAAATCTTTACGTTTCCGTCGCATGAAAATTGAAGAGTTGGCCGCCCTTGTGATTGCTGCCTGCGAGGTGGAGCAGATCGACTATATGATGACAGGGGCGTTCGCGGTGACTTATTATGCGATACCGCGGTCCACGAATGACGTGGATTTTGTCCTGAGTCTCTCGCCGGAAGACGGGATAGATCGGGTGATCAGACGACTTTCAAGCCACGTGACATTTGAGTCCCAAGTCCAGTTCGACACACTTACCTGGGGCCGTCGCCATGTCGGACTGAGCAGATCATCTAGTGCTCTCAAGGTGGAGTTGTTCGAACTGTTTGATGATGCCTTCGTGCGCCAACAATTCGAACGAAGAAGGCCGATGGACTCCAAACAGCTTCGTCACAGAGTGTGGCTCCCCACGGCTGAAGATGTCATCGTGCAAAAGTTGCGTTGGGGAAGGAACAAGGACCTTGATGATGCGCGGGATGTTCTCGCGGTCCAAGGTCCGGAGACGCTCGACATGCCTTACATCCGGAAGTGGTGCGAACTTCACAAAACCTCAGCCCGCTTGGAAGACGCTCTCGCGGGAATTCCCCCACTGTAGCAGCATGACCTCCGATCCCATGCTTTGGCTGCTTCAGGCGAATGATACTGCGTATCCGTCCGGGTCCTACGCGCACTCGTTCGGCATGGAGGAGCTTGTGGAGTGCGGGGTGATCGCGACGCCCGCGGATTTGGAGGCGTTTCTGGAGAAACAAATCCTGCCCGCGCTGCTGACGTTCGAGATTCCGTTCTTCGCACGTGCCCATGCGGCGTCCAACAAGTGCGATGCCGCCGCGTTGTTGGAGATGGACGAGGAACTGGACGCCTGGAGGATTCCCCATGAATTGCGGGACGCCTCCCGGCGCATCGGTTCACAGCGGCTTGAGCTGCTTTGCCAGCTTGATCCCTCGCCCTTCATTCTCGCGCATCGCGAGGCCTGTCCGCGAAGCCACCATTTGATCGTCACCTCGCTGGAACTGGCGGCGGTGCCATTGGCGAAAGCCGCCCGGGCGTTCGCGTTCCAGAGCATCGCCGGACTGGCGGCGGCGTCGATGAAGCTCATGCGCATCGGCCAGACGTCCTGCCAGCTCATCACCCGCCGGACACTTGTCAGGCTGGGCGAAAAAATCGATTCCGCATTATCAGAGCCACCGGATGGATGGTTCAACCCGCTTTTAGAAATCGCCTCACTCCGCCATGCCCGTGCCAACCACCGACTCTTCATTTCATAAACGTCCCTTCCGCCTCGGTGTCGGCGGTCCCGTGGGCTCAGGAAAAACCATGTGTGTGCTGCGGCTGTCGCAGTGGCTGAAGGATGAAATCTCCCTCGCCGTCATCACCAACGACATCTACACGCGGGAGGACGCCGAGTTCCTGCTTCGTGCGGGCGTGCTGCCCGCGGACCGGGTGCGTGGTGTGGAAACGGGCGGCTGCCCGCACACCGCGATCCGGGACGACATCAGCATGAACATGGCGGCGGTCAGGGATCTGGAAGCCGCGCATCCGGATCTGAAGCTGATTCTCATCGAGAGCGGTGGTGACAACCTGTCCGCCACGTTCTCGCCCGAACTCGTGGATGCCTACATCTATGTCATCGATGTGGCGGAGGGGGACAAGATCCCTCGCAAGGGTGGCCCGGCGATCCGGACAAGCGACCTCCTGCTCATCAACAAGACCGAACTCGCTCCGTATGTGGGTGCGGATCTGGAAGTGATGGCGCGTGACTCGAAGGCCCAGCGCGGGAACAGGCCGTTCCTGTTCGCGGATTTGAAATCGGAGAAGGGGAAAGAAGATCTGTTAGCGTGGTTGAAGCATGAGTATCTGTTCGTCTAATTGGAGCGCGGGATTCATCCCGCGCGAACCGGCCGACCGGCACGATGAATCCAGCTATCCAGGGATTCATCCCGCGCTCCCGGTTTCGGGTTCCGCGCTCAGCGGGCATCTTGACCTCCGTTGCGAACTCCGTGCGGATGGCGTGCCGGTCATTGCCCGCCAGAGTTTCCGCGCGCCGATCCATTTGAGCAAATCCCATGTGGATGAGGGTCGTCTGGTGCAGAGCATCGTGAACCCGACGGCGGGGTTTTTCGATGGCGACCGGTTGGAAATGAACGTGGAGGTCGGCGGCGGTGCGAAACTGGTGCTGAGCACTCCGTCGGCGTCGCGGGTCTACCGGACGCGTTCGGGTGGGTCCGCGGTGTGCGTACAGCATTTCCGTGTGGAGGGGAACGCGATGTTGGAGTGGATTCCGGAGCCTTTCATCCCTCATGCGGGTGCGAGCTATGTCCAGCGGACACGGATCGACCTGGAGCCCTCCGCGAGCTTGCTGTATTTCGACTGGATTTCACCGGGGAGGGTGGCGATGGGGGAGGTGTTCGCCTATCAGCGGTTGCGATGGGAGCTGGACCTCACCTTGGGCGGCAGGCTCATCGCCCGGGAACGCTATGACCTGGCACCAGGAAACGAGAGTCTGGAGGCGCTGCGGGTGAAGTTTCCGGCGGCCCATTATCTCTCGGTGTATGCGGCGGGCGGAATGGCGGAAAACTGGCCCGCCCGGGAACTGGATGCCTTGACCGGAGTAGGCGTCTATCTGGGACATGGCCCTCTGGCCGGTGGAGTGAATGTGATCCGGGCGCTGTGCTGCGATAGTCTCTCTGCCAGAAGGCTGTTGGAAACGATCCGTCCCCTTCTGTATGGAGCGGCGGGAGTGAAACCACCCTCTCTCGGCCGGATTTTTTGTTAGGTGGAGGCGCGTCGGAACGAAAAGGCGCGGACCCGTTGCCGGAATCCGCGCCTCATACATATCACCTCACGCGTGGGGTGCGTTGCGATTTGTTGCGAATTGGTCCCCCCCCGGAAACCCGTTCGCCCGCATGCTCGCGCGAGGTTGGCTGGAAGCTAAAGGAAGATTTCCGGGCGGCAAATGATAAAATCTCCTAAATTCGGATTTAGTTCCGATTTAGTCATTTTTTTTGGGCAAAAAGTAGTGGTTGAGAGCCTCGATGGCACCCCGCGCATGCGTGGATCGGGCGATGTAGCCACCATTGCCGACCACTTTCCGCAATATATCCGCGACCGAATTCGCCGGGCAGGCTGTCATTCCGGCATTTGTCATGTCCAGCATTTCCAGATCGTTATGGCTGTCACCGATGGCGAACCGACGGTCCGCCGGGAGTTGGTAACGCCCGGCGACATGGGTGAGCGAGCTGCCTTTCTGGAAGTCCCGGTGACCGAAGCGCAGGTAGATGGAGTTCCGCTGCCATGAGAGATGCGGCTCGGCCGCGACGATCGGTCCGATGTGATCGACAATCCACTCCATTTCCTCCTCCGTCTTGGAAATGACACCGGCGGGATCCCCTTCGAATTCGATCCACTGGGCTCCCGTGTGTTGCTCGATCTCGTGGCGCAGATGGGCGAGGAGTTTTTCCGCGTGCTTGAAGAGGCCGTGGATTTCCTTCTCGCAGCGATTGTTCCATTCCGCGTCCGGCAGCCATCTGCCGGATGGAGTCGGGAAATAAATCTCACGTTCACGGGCGACCACCCAGTCCGGCAGGAAGGGGAAACCGCTTTCGACGAATCCCTCGGCCATCTGTGCCATGGAGCGGCCGGTGTTGATGCCCCAGACGATGCCTTGTTCCTCGCGGAGTTTTCGGATGGTTTGGAAAAACGCGATCGGCACCGGCGGCTGTTCCGAGGGGTGGTGCAAGGTGCCGTCGAAGTCGAAGGACAGGATGGCTGTCGGTGTGGGCGGGTGCGGAAGCGCGGTCATGAATCAAAGATCGATATTGGAAACCGCGTCTCCGATGAGTTCCAGAACAGAGCCGACGAGTTCCGCCGGGCCGCCCACCACATCCGTGGTGTCCAGTAGTTTGGACAAAGTGCGGCGGATTCCGAATACTCCGCATAGGAAGGTGAGGATTCCGAAAAAGGTTTCAAGGATCCGGATCTCCACCGATCCGGAGGGCCAGGAAAACCAGCAGGCTGCAAATAGGGAAATCCCCACGAGCAGCAGGATGACGCGTGGAAGCGCGGGCATGACCTGCACCCGCAACGAGAGCAGCTCCTGCTCGGTGATGAGGTGGTGGCGTTTCTTCGATGCCTTCACGCCTGCCTTGACGGCGCGTTTCTCGATGACTGACCGGGGGAGGGCCATGGCTAGTTTTTCATCGCCTCCCGGCACCAGGCGAGGGCCATGAGGGAGTAGCCGGTGCCATAGGGTTGGTGGTAGTCGTAGAGCGGATAATCCCACCACGAGCCATCTTTCTCCTGGCGGTCCAGCAAGATGCCGGCCAACTGCCTGGCATAGGCGGCATGTTTTTCCTTGGGCAGCAGTTTCACGGATTCTGTGAAGTAATAGATGCCGTAGTAGTAGAAATAGCCGGCGATGCGGAACTGTCCCTCATGCGGGACCGGCCGTTTGCGGACGTTGCCGAGGAATCCCTCGCGGGCGATGAAGCGGTCCGCCCAGGTGATCAGGACCTCATCGGTCACGGCTTTCTCCCCGAAGACCCGTAAGGCCGCGTTGCAGGCTTGGGAGCGGGCGAGAGAACCGGCGGGGCGGTTGATGTCGACACGCGGCTTCATGCGGTGGGTGAAGGAATAGACGTAGGAGAAATCCGGTGTGCGCTGTGCGTTGAGCCCGGCGATGGCATGGGTCACGAGCTTGTCGTCGAGCTTCACATTCATGACGGATCGTGCCTGATCCATCGCGAGCAACACGCTGGCGGTGGTGAAGGAGGTGGGGATGCCGGAAGGCTTCCGGGTGGTGAGATTGTCGTAAATGTCGAGGTATCCCCAGCCACCGTTGACGTCTTCGTAGCGGTTGGCGAGATCCACCTGCTCTTGGGCGAGCCGGATCCATGCGGCCTTTTTCGCGGGATCGTTTTCCCGCAGGTAGAGCCTGGAAATGGCGCGCAGTCCATAGGCATGCCCCCAGACATTGTAGGTGGTTGTCTGGTCGGCCCGGCGGAGATTGGGAAGCTCCGCGGCGGTCCAGGCAGCGGCCTTTTCGATGCAGGCCTTGACCTCCGGGCGGTTGTCATCCGCATCGATGATTCCCGCCAGGGCGAGTCCGGAAGCGCCCGCCCGGTAGGCGTGGTGCGCGCCGGGAAGCGGGGCGTAGATATTGAGCGCCTTGGTGCGGGTGGCGCTGCCCCATGAGCCGTTCTCGTTTTGGTCGGCCAGCAGGAAATCCACACCACGTTTGATGGCGGTGTTGACGGCCTCGGGAGTGGCCTCGGCGGCGGATGCGGAGCCGGGTGAGACAAGCCACAGGATGGAGCACAGAAAAGAGACTGCGAGTTGGCGTGGCATGGCTTCCCTTTCCTTGTTTCAGCAATCCCAATCGCTCACTTGTCCGGCACGATGATGACCTGGCCGGGTTCCAGACCGGAGAGGATCTCGGTATCATCCTTTGAAATTCTCCCGCGTTTGACGGCCCGGCGTTCCGTTTTTCCGTCGGCGAGTTTCACATCCACCGTCCAACCGGTGCTGTCGTAGCGGATCGCCTTCGACGGGACCGCGATGGCGGACGCCTGCTGATAGGAAATGAGACGGATCTGTGCCACCGCCCCGGCGGGTGGTGTGAGATCGGCGGGCCAGGTCACCGCGAGATCCGCCCGATAGGTGCCGTCCAGACCCGGAGCTGTGGCGAGACGGGAGAGCGTGACAGGGATTTCAAGATCCTCGCGACCGGAAAGGGTGGCGATGCCGGCCGCATTCGGTGGAAGGGTCCGGGCTGTCGCGTCATCAAGAAACGAAACGAGCGTCAGCTTCGCGGTGGCCGGAACGAAGGTGGCGAAGGCTTTGTGCACCGGAGCCAAACCGTGAGGGATGAGCGACTTTATCAGTTCCCCGGGGGTCCAGCGGCCATTTTCGATCGGGCCGTGATAGAGCCAGCCATCGGCCGGAGCCTTGAACTCGAACAAGGCGCGGTCCGCTTCCAGATCCGCGAGGTCGAGCTTGGCGCGCTCGTTGGCGGTTTTCAGGGATTCGAGAGCGAGCCTGTTCAGTTCGATGGAACGGGGGATTTCCTCCTCGGCTTTTTTGAGGGAAATGGCGGTGTCCCGTTCGTTGTCGGCGAGGGTCTTCGCCTCGCGGGGAAGGAGGACCTCCAGCGTGCGCTTGTGGTCGAGAACCTCCATCCGCAACGCGAACTCGGCCGCGGCAACCGCGTCCTGCTGGCGGACGAGGATGATTTCCTCGGTGTCCTCCGTGATGTCGTCCGCCTTGTACATCTCGGTGAGCTGCTTGAGTTCCTCACGCTGGTTCGAGAGCATCTGCTCGTAGCGCTTCAAGGACTGCGCGGCGCGTTCTTCGTCCGCCTTGCGGCGGATCTGGGTGAAATAGGTGTTCTCCTCCTTCGCTGTCGCCGCATTGCGGCGGGCGGTTTCGAGTTTGTTCGGGGCGGTTTCCTTGAGCAGCTTGGATTCGAGTTCCGCCTGGGCCAGGGCGAGCGTGCCGGATTCCAGCGCGCGCTTCGCATCCACGAGCTTCTTGTCGATTTCCGCCGGGTCGAAGCTTGCCAGCGTGTCGCCCTTGGCCACCTTGGCGCCGTGCTCGGCGATGCGGATGATCTCAAAGGCCGGCCATGACTTGGAATCAAGCTTGAGCAGCACCGCATCACCACCGGGCAGGGCGGTGGCGGGGAAGGTTTTCTCAATGGAAAACGGGCGTGGCTCGATGGTGACTTCCCCGGCGTGGGCGGCGGCGATCAAGGCTGGGATGAGGTGCAGAGGGGTGAGACGTGCCATGGGTGCGACGCAATGAAGCACGTGGCGGAAGGAAGATCAATCTGCCGCTTTGCCTTTTCGCGCGAGCCAGATGGGCAGGAACCGCGGCCTCTTGGCATTCGGCGAGGATGGTACCGTGAATTCGGCGACTTCGAAGCCCGAGCCTTGCAGGCGGCGTGTGAGGTTCGCGACGTGGCGGGAACCGGCGATGGCGAGCAGTCCGCCGGGCTGGAGGGCCTCGAATGCGGCGGAAACCCAACGACGCTCGTCCACCCACGTCCGGTTGCGCGGACCGGTGGGCGAGGCGTCGAGATGCACGAGCATGGCGTGGAGCAGCCCCGCGTGACGGACCAGCGCCTGGGGGCTGCAATCGTTTTCCAATGTGATGCGGGATTCGGTGAGCAACGGGCTTTCCGGGATGAGGTTCCGGTGCCAGTCCGTGATGGAGGCGGATGGCTCGGCCACGATGAAGTTCGCACGCTTTTGCGGGAGTTCCTTCGCCACGGCGGCGATGGTGTGGCCCAGGCAGAGACCGGAAAACCAGATCTGTGGCTGGCGTGCCGGACGGAAGGGCGCGCAGGCGAGGCGGGCGAGCTCCTCCTCCGCCGCGCGGGTGGCGGGGCCGCAGATCTGTTGGCCGTGGACGAGCAGGGATTTCCGGCCGTCATGCTCCTGAAGAGCGAGGATGTTACCGTCCGGAAGTTCTGTTTCTGCTAGAGTGATTCTTGGTTTCATGGCGCTTGCGGCTTGCTTTGACGGGGACGGCTTAGTAGATGAAATCCATTATGTCCACAGAACCTGTTCAAATAGCGCCTCCTGGCAGCGGGATCCCGGGTGCGGATAAAAAGCTTGTCGCCGGACTGTTGGGAATCCTGCTCGGTGGATTGGGAGTTCACAAATTCTATCTGGGCTATACGAAGGAAGGCCTGATCATGCTTCTCGGCACCCTCTGCACGTGTGGTATCGCCGGAATCGTCATCGGGCCGATCGGCCTGATCGAAGGCATCCTTTATCTCGCCAAAAGTGACGAAGAATTTCTAACCACCTATGTGAACAATAAAAGAGGATGGTTCTGACCGATTGGATCCGTCCCGTTTCAAACAGAAAACCCCGGCCTGGCAGGCCGGGGTTTTTTTGGATTTTTTTATGATCTGTAGGAGGTGGGGGGCCTCCTGGAAATCACAGGCTGCTCTTGAAAACGGAAGATGGCTTGAAGCCGACCGACTGCGATGCGGCGATCTTCATGGCTTCACCGGTTTTCGGGTTGCGGCCTTGGCGTGCGGCACGTTTTTTCACTTCAAAAGTGCCGAATCCAATGATTTGGACTTTCTGATCCTTCTTCACGCCTTTGGCGATCGAGGAGAGAACGGCTTCGAGTGCTTCGTCGGCGGCGCGCTTCGTGGCGTCTTTTCCGAGGGCGATTTGGATGGCATCAATCAATTCAGCTTTATTCATGGCAGCGACGTTTCTGAGAATGCTCCCGTGGGTTGGCAAGAGAAAATCGGCTGAAAATAAAGGGTCTTTGACGATTGGAGGCTTGACTCCTCGCCAGGCGTGAAAGGGGGGAGCAAGCGATCCCGAATGTTTTTTCCGGGGAATGTTGTTAGAATGGTCGGATTTCGCACGTATGGGAAAGGTTCGGCGGTGGGGCCGACCGGGATCGGCGGGGAGTTGGAAAAGTCCGGGTGGGGGGTGTGGAAAAGGTGTTTGATTCCTATGTATTTTCAAACGGTCTGGAACGGCGTGCCGCAAGGCTTTGGGAAAGGAATTTAGAGGCCTAACTTGCTGATTTATCAGTTATTTCTCCGAGCTTGTGAAATTTTTCACAAATAGAACTTGCGAAAGTTGGTGGCGATCCAGTAAAGACCCCGCGCCTGCTGTCAGCGGGTTTCCTGCATGCGTTTACTCCTTTCTACATCCCTCGTTTGGATCTCCGCGATGATCTCCGCATCCGCGGCAGCGGAGGTTCACGATCATCTTCCGGCATACGCCGAAGAGATTCTCAAAATCGGGCCATTCGTCGTGACCAACTCGATGCTGATGGTCTGGATCGTCGCCGCGTTCATCATCGTCATCGCGCAGCTGGCGACGAAGAAGATGAATTCCATCCCAAGCGGCCTGCAAAACGTCGTCGAGTGGTTGGTGGAAAGCCTCTATGACTTCCTCGGCACGATCCTTGGAAAAGATCTGACCAAGCGCACCTTCTGGTTCTTCGGGACCATCTTCATCCTCATCCTGTTCACGAACTGGTTCGGTCTCATCCCCGGTGTCGGCACCGTGGGCTGGCTTTTGGAAGGCGAGGGCGTGGATCATCACGATGTGTTCCGCCCGTTCCTGCGCGGTGGCAACGCCGACATGAACATGACCGCCGCCATGGCATTCACTTTCGCCGCCCTGTGGTTCTACTGGGCCATCACTGAAAACGGCCTCAAGGGATTCCTCGCCCACATTTTCGCGCCGAAAGGCAAGTTCGGCGGAATCATGGCGGTGATGATGCTGGTGGTCTTCGGATTTGTCGGACTTCTGGAAATCATCTCCATCCTTTTCCGCCCGGTCGCTCTTTCCTTCCGTCTCTACGGCAACATCTTCGCCGGTGAGAATATCCTGGAAAACATGATGCTGATGGGTGGCAAGTGGCTCGCCTGGCTGCCTCCGCTTCCATTCTATTTCCTCGAGCTCCTCGTCGGCCTGATCCAGGCGCTGGTCTTCATGCTCCTCACCGCGGTGTTCCTCAAGCTGATCTGCGATCACGGCGACCACCACGACGAAGAAGAAGGCCACTCCCACTGATTTCAAAACGATTTCCCGTCTTCGACCATGGAACAAACCGTGGGAAGCGGTTAAACCAACACCAAAAATACTGATACCATGATCACTCCTATCCTCGCCGAACTGACCGGTAACCTGCACGTCGCTCTCGCCGCCGTTGGCGCCGCCGTCGGCATCGGCCTCCTCGGTTCCAAGGCTGCTGAAGCCACCGGCCGCAACCCAGGTGCGGCAGGTAACATCCTTACCCTCTCCATCATTCTTGCAGCGCTCATCGAAGGTATCGTGTTCTTCGCGATCTTCCTTGCCAGGTAATCCCGCTTCCGCCCGGGCCGGTTTCGCCGGTCCGGGCACCTCCTTTCCGACTTCATCTGACTTTTTCTCTCAAACGACTCACTCCCGATGCTTACGACTTTCGACATTCTAGCCGTTGCCACCGCCCACGCTGATTCCGAAGGGCCGTTGGGGGAGATCACACGCACTTTCCACATCACCTGGCCGCTGCTCATCTCGCAGTGTGTGAGTTTCCTGATCGTCGCATTCCTTCTCAAGAAATTCGCCTTCGGTCCTGTCCAGGCGATGCTTGAAGAGCGCCGCGCCCGCATCGCCTCCGGCGAGGAGAAGCTCAAGGTCATCGAACGCCAGCTGGCCGAGTCCGTGCAAACGACCGCCGCCGCCATCGCCAAGGCAAACGACGAAGCCGTCCGCATGGTTGAGGAAGCCAAGGCCGGTGCCGCCACATTCTCCGAGCAAAAGGCCCAGGAGGCCATTTCTTCCGCACAGAACATTCTCGCGAAAGCCGAGGCTGCCGCCAAAGCGGACCGCGACCGCCTGATCGCCGAACTGAAAAGCGAATTCGGCCGCATGGTCGCCCTCACCACCTCGCAGGTCACTGGAAAGGTCCTCACGGACGAAGACCAGAAGCGCATCAATGAAGACGCGCTCGCCAAGGTGGAAGGCTGATTTCCAATTTCCCGCGACTTATGAAGATTTCCAAAACCGCCGCCGCAGCCGCCCGCCGTTTGTTCGGCCTTTGTCAAACAGATGGCCGCCTTGACGAGGCGAAACTGCGCCAGGTCATCGAGCGTTTGGTGGAATCCAAGGTCCGCGACTACCGCTCCATCCTCGCCGCGCTCCATCGCCTGACCCGCATCGACCTCGAGCGCCGCAAGGTGACCATCGAGAGCGCGGTCGCCCTGGACGAAGCCTCCCGCCAGCGTGTGGTTGCCGGTCTCGTTGAGAAATACGGCAACGATCTCGAAGTCCAGTATCAAGTCACGCCGGCCTTGCTCGGCGGCCTGCGCATCCGCGTGGGTGACGATGTCTTCGACGGTTCCGTCCAAGGCCGTATCGACCGCTTCGCAGCAGCATTCTAATTTCTTTCCCGCCGAAACTTTTTTTAATCCGATCACTGAAACCTTGCCATGAGCAGCATCCTCCAAGAACTCGAACAACAGATCGCCGGCATCGCGTCGTCCGTCCAAAAAACAAACGTCGGCACCGTTCGCACCGTCGGTGACGGCGTGGCCAAAGTCGAAGGCCTCTCCGACGTCATGCTCAACGAGATGATCGAGTTCGGTGGCGGCGTCACCGGTATGGCGCTCAACCTTGAGGAGAGCGAAGTCGGTGTCGTGCTCCTCGGAGACTATGCGGCGGTCAAGGAAGGTGCGGAATGCCGCACGACCGGCAAGCTTCTTTCCGTGCCTGTCGGCGAGGCCGTTCTCGGCCGCGTTGTCAACGCGCTCGGAGCGCCGATCGACGGCAAGGGCGACATCGCCGCCTCCGCCTATTACCCGATGGAGAAGATCGCGCCGGGCATCATCAAGCGGAAATCCGTTTCCGTGCCCGTGCAGACCGGCATCATGTCCATCGACGCCATGATCCCCGTCGGCCGCGGCCAGCGCGAGCTCATCATCGGTGACCGCGCCACTGGCAAAACCACCATCGCGGTGGACACCATCATCTCCCAAGCGCAGCAGAACAAGGCTGCCGAGCAGGGCAAGCTGCAGAACCACAAGCCCCTCTATTGTATCTACGTCGCCATCGGCCAGAAACTCTCCAACGTCGCCCGGACCCAGAAGATCCTGGAAGACGCGGGTGCCATGGAATACACCACCATCGTTTCCGCATCCGCATCGGATGCCGCGGCCATGCAATACCTCGCTCCTTATGCGGGTTGCGCCATCGCCGAATACCTCATGGACAAGGGTCAGGACGTCCTGATCGTGTTCGACGACCTTTCCAAGCACGCCGTCGCCTACCGTCAGGTTTCGCTGATCCTTCGCCGCCCATCCGGTCGTGAGGCTTATCCAGGTGACGTTTTCTACCTTCACAGCCGCCTGCTCGAGCGTTCCGCCCGTCTTTCCGAAAACGCGGGTGGTGGTTCGCTCACCGCGCTGCCGATCATCGAAACCCAGGCCGGCGACGTTTCCGCTTACATTCCGACGAACGTGATTTCCATCACGGACGGCCAGATCTTCCTGGAAACCGACCTTTTCTACCAAGGCATCCGTCCCGCGATCTCGGTCGGTCTCTCCGTTTCCCGTGTGGGTTCCGCCTGCCAGACCAAGACCATCAAGTCCGTGGCCGGTACGACGAAGCTCGACCTCGCTCAGTTCCGCGAGCTTCAGGCCTTCGCCCAGTTCGGTTCCGACCTGGACGCCTCCACCAAGAAGAAGCTCGATCGCGGTGCCCGCATCGTCGAACTCTTCAAGCAGAACCAGTACAGCCCGCTTTCCATGGAGCTTGAGTCAATCTACCTGTTCGCCATGCAGAACGGTTACTTCGACGATGTGGCTGTCTCGGATGTGAAACGCTTCCAAGGCGCTCTCGGCGAATTCTTCAGCACCCGCAAGAGCGACCTGCTGGACAAGATCCGCAACGAAAAGCCGGACCTCAAGAAGGATGCCGACGCGGTCGCCGCGGTGAAGCTGGCGATCGAGGACTTCAAGAAGAGCTGGAAGTAAATCCTCATGGGCTGTCCGCCGGAAAGTGTCGGTCACATGACGCTTCCTCCGGCAGCCCGCCCTCTTCTAACCTTTGACAAACAACTTCTAACTTTCTCCATCACCAGTGGCAAACCTCCGAGACATCCGCCGGCGCATCAAGTCGGTCAAGAACACCGCGCAAATCACCCGCGCGATGCAGCTTGTCGCTGCGGCCAAGATGAAGAAGGCCCAGGACCAGGCGCTGGCCGGTCGCGAGTATGCCAAACAACTCAGCGGAGTCCTTCAGGACATCAGCGAGAGTTTCAGCGAGGCGACCCACGCGCTGCTTGAAAAGCGTGCGGGGAACCGCGAGCTCGTGATCGTCATCTCCACCGACAAGGGGCTTTGCGGTGCCATCAACACCAACCTCGCGAAGGTCGTCCGCCGGGATACTTCCGCCACCGCGGAATTCGTCACTATCGGTCGCAAGCTCCGGGTCATGCTGGAGAAACAGAACCGCAAGGTGGTTGCCGATTTCACGGTGAAGGACCCGGTGCCGTTCTCCGACGCCCGCTCCATCGCAAGCCTTGTTTCCAAGCTGTTCCTCGATGGCAGCTATGACAAGGTTTCGGTCGCCTACACCCGCTTCGTCAACACGATGAACCAGGTGCCGGAAGTCGTCCAACTGCTTCCGGTCGAACCTCCGACCGATGCGGGCGAACACACCGACACCAACGACTTCCTCTTCGAGCCGACGCCCGAGGACGTCCTGAGCGCGATCCTCCCGCTTTACGTGAACTTCCGGGTTTTCCAATCGCTTGTCGAAGCCCGTGCCTCCGAGCACTCCGCGCGTATGGTGGCCATGAAGTCCGCGACGGACAACGCGAAGAAATTCATCAAGGAACTCACGCTCGAATACAACAAGCTCCGCCAGGGAGCGATCACCGCGGAACTCCTCGAAATCACGACCGCCATGAAGGCCATGGAGTGATGTTCCTGTCCGCACCAACCCATTCCATGCGATCATTCAATTCCATTGCTGTTTCCGCTCTTCTCGCAGGATCCCTGTTCCTGTCGGGTTGCGCGACCATCGTTTCGTCGCGGCAGAAGCCCACGGCGATCGACAGCAGCCCGTCCAAACTTGCTTACAAGATCGTGGATGGCAATGGTGCGGTCGTTTCCGAAGGCCGCACGCCGACCACGGTCACACTGCAACGGTCCTCGGCTTATTTCAAGCCAGGCACCTACACGATCCAGATCAGCCAGCGGGGCAAGGTCGTCGGCACCCAGACGGTATCCGCCGGAATCAACGGCTGGTATTTTGGAAACATCCTTCTCGGCGGCCTGATCGGAATGGTCATCGTGGATCCGCTTTCCGGAGCGATGTATCGGATGCCGGAGAGCATCACCGTCGCCACCAATCAAACTTCGGTTGCTCTTGGAGATCAGCCAAAGGCTCTCCAAATCGTTGACATTTCCACCCTCACATCCGCACAGCGCAGCAAGCTCGTCCGCATCTAACTTCATCATCCAAGTCCAATTCTTCTCATGAGCAACCAAGGAACCATCGTCCAGATCATCGGCGCCGTCATCGACGCTGACTTCTCCAAGGCAAGCAAGCTGCCTGAAATCTTCAACGCTTTGGAGATCCAATACGTCCTGAACGGCGTGGATACCAAGCTCGTGCTCGAAGTGCAGCAACACTTGGGCGACGGCTGGGTGCGTGCGGTTGCCATGTCCACCACGGACGGTCTCAAGCGCGGCATGACCCTTGCCGATACCGGCAAGCCGATCGCCGTGCCGGTTGGAAAGCAGGTTCTCGGCCGTATCTTCAACGTCACCGGTGACCTCGTGGATGAAAACGTTCCTCTTCCGGATGCGAGCCACCGCTCGCCGATCCATCGTCCGGCTCCCACCCTCACCGAGCAATCCGCCACGGCGGAAGTGCTTCCCACCGGTATCAAGGTCATCGACCTCATCTGCCCGTTGCTCAAGGGTGGTAAGGGCGGCATGTTCGGTGGTGCGGGCGTCGGCAAGACCGTCGTCATCATGGAGCTCATCAACAACATCGCGAAAGCACACGGTGGATTCTCCGTCTTCGCCGGTGTGGGTGAGCGGACCCGTGAAGGAAACGACCTCTATTGGGAAATGATCGAGGGCAACGTCATCGCCACCGAAAAGGACGAGCACGGCCACGTGAAACTCAACGAGAACGGCACCCCCGTTCTTGCCGAAGGATCGAAGGTCGCCCTCTGCTATGGCCAGATGAACGAGCCTCCGGGTGCCCGTCTCCGTGTCGCGCTCTCCGCCCTCACCATGGCCGAGCACTTCCGTGACGAAGCGAACCAGGACGTTCTCCTCTTCGTCGACAACATCTTCCGTTTCTCCCAAGCCGGTTCCGAAGTGTCCGCGCTTCTCGGCCGGACGCCTTCCGCCGTGGGTTACCAGCCAACCCTTTCCGAGGAAATGGCCGGCCTCCAGGAGCGGATCACCTCCACCAACAAGGGTTCCATCACCTCCATCCAGGCGGTTTACGTTCCTGCGGACGACTTGACCGACCCGGCTCCCGCGAACACCTTCGCCCACCTTGACTCCACCGTCGTTCTCGAGCGTTCGCTCGCCGAGCAAGCGCTCTTCCCTGCGGTCGATCCACTTGCGTCCACTTCGAAGGCTCTCGCTCCCGAGATCATCGGAACGGAACACTATCGTGTCGCCCGTGGTGTCCAGATGGTTCTCCAGCGTTACAAGGACCTTCAGGACATCATCGCCATCCTTGGTATGGACGAACTGTCCGACGAAGACAAGATGACCGTCTTCCGCGCCCGGAAAATCCAGCGTTTCCTCACCCAGCCGTTCCACGTTGCCGAAGTGTTCACCAACGTTCCCGGCGTCCTTTGCTCCATCGAGGACACCGTCAAGGGCTTCGCTGAAATCCTCGACGGCAAGCTCGACGACGTGCCGGAAGGCAACTTCTACATGAAGGGCAACATCGACTCCGTGCCTCGGAACTAATTGGTTGAAAGTTGTTTGCCGGGAGTCCGTCCGTGAGGACGGCCCGCGGCGGACGACTCGAACTCCTGACCAATCAACACCACCCTATGCCTCTCCAACTCGATATCGTCACCCCTGAGAAGAAGATCTTCTCGGACCTCGTGGACAACGTCTATCTCCCGGGAGCGGACGGCGAAATGGGCATTCTTCCTCAGCACGCCGGTCTCGTCACCGCCTTGCAGCCGGGCGAACTCCGTTATCAACGCAATGGCAAGGTCGAAACCCTCGCCATCGGCTCCGGTTTCGCCGAAGTCACCCAGACCAAGGTCATCGTCCTCACGGACAGCGCCCTCGGTGAGGCGGAGATCGACGAAGCATCCGTCGAAACCGCCATCAAACGCGCTCAGGAAAAGCTCGCCACAGTCGATCAGAACCTCGATCCGGAGGAAGCCGCCTACCTGCAAGGCCTTATCGCCAAGTCCACCGCGGCTCTGAATCTCAAGCGCAAGTACCGCCACTGAAAATGACGGAGTGTGCACCCCTAAGGGTGCGCGCGACTTGAAAGCTTTAAAAATGCCCCAGCCGTTCCGGTTGGGGCATTTTTGCGTACTTCCGCAGACTGCCTCCGCAGACTGCCGGACGGGATCTCCTCTCCTGAATGGCATGGTTTCGTCGGAGGAGGAAATCCGCGATCTCCCGCGATTTTCCGGGCTGCGGACGACTTCCGGCCCTGCTTTTGTTCATACCCCCCCTAATCGGGTTGTTTCGGCGAGGGTGATTGACACTGACCGGAAATTTTTCGTGGGTTCTACAAATCCTCCTATTTTCAAAACCCATGAAACCTAAAAAAGCCCTCCTTGGTATTTTTGTCATATGCCAATTTTCCACGCCCGTTTCCCAAGCCGCGACCCTTTTGTGGGACCAGAACGGCACCGGCAACACCATCGGTCTGGATGGTGCCGGCACATGGACCACCGCGAACAACTTTCATAACGGCACCGCCAACGTCACCTGGCCTACCTCGACCGCCACAACCGACATCGCGGCATTCGGCAACATCGGTTCCACCCCGTTGGTCGGCAACGCGGGAACCATCGATTGGGCGGCCGGCACCACGATCGGAGTCGGGGGGCTGCTCTTCAATCCGTATTACGGCAATGCCGCGCGATATAACATCCGCGGCAATACGGCGACGAGCCTGCTGCAACTGAACGGCACCCCGACCATCACGGTGAACACGGCCTGGACGAGACCTTTCGCCTCGATCGATGCCGTCATGACCGGGACGGCGGGATTCGATGTGCTTTCAAGCACCGGGGGCATCCTCGCGATCGGGACCCAGGCCAATACGATCACGGGCGGGATCCGTTTGAGAAACGGTTCTTCGTTCAGCATTGCGAGTGACAGCGCGTTGGGCGGCGCGGGCAGCGGCCTGACCTTTTCGGACGCCAGCGCCACCCTGATCACCCGGACCACCTCGACGATCGCCGCAGGCCGGGCAATCACCATTTCTCCGGGTAACGCGGCTCGTTTTGATTCGATCCAAGGGGTGACACTGACCGTCGCGCCGACAGGCGGCATCACAGGAGCGGGGAGCTCGTTGAGAAAAGAAGGCCTCGGCGGGCTCACCTTGGGAGGAGCCAACGGCTACACCGGACAAACCTCCATCCGCCAGGGGACGCTGACCCTGGACTTCGTCAATGCGGCTTCCCCCGCCTCAAACATCGTCAATCCCTCATCGACGCTGCGTTTGCATGGAGGGACCTTGGTTTCGGCGGGAAAGGCGGCGGTCAACGCCAGCCAGACATTCGCAGGGACGATCCTTGATCCGGGCGCCTCGGGGATCAACACGACCCTTGGCGCAAGCGGAACCGTGGTGACGAATCTCGGGACCATCACCCGCAATCCCGGTGCCACCCTGTCCATCTCATCCATCGTCGCAGGCTCGAGCTATACGGCGGGCAACGCGAATACCAATGGCATTCTCGGTGGTTATGCCTCCGTCGCAGGCACCGACTGGGTGACAGTGAGCGGTGGCAATCTCGTTCCTTACACCGGCTACCAGACGGGAACGGACGCGACAGCCTGGGGAGCGACGGACAACGTCACGGCCGCGGCGACACCGACCACCGTCCTGGCGGCGGACTCCACCATCAACTCGCTGCGTTTCACGGCGGCAACGAACATCGCGGTGCCTGGCGGAAACTCGCTGACCCTGGCTTCGGGCGGTCTTCTCACGACGGGTGCCGGCGCGAGTTCCATCTCCGGCGGCACGTTGAAAGGCGAGGCCGGAGGGGGCTTGACCGTCATCCATGGTGGTTCCGATCCACTCACCATTTCGTCCGTCATCGCCGATAACGGAGGAGCGTCGCCGCTCGTCAAATCCGGTGCGGGACTGCTCAATCTGACCGGTGCGAACACCTTTTCGGGCAATGTGTTCCTCAACGCCGGCTCCCTCGGTGTCGACAGCGACGCGGCGCTTGGAGCCGGCACCACGGTGACCTCGCGTCCGAACACCACGATCAACTTCGCGGGAACGAGCGCCATAGCGACGGCGAAGAATTTCGTCTTCGACATGGGCAGCGACAGTTGGGGTGGCACCGGCCTGGTGGGCACCGCGACCGACTCGGGCAATGCCAACCTGAACATCACCAATCCGGCGGGAGTCACCATTTCAGGCGGGCTCAATCTCAGTTCCGGAACATTTGTGAAAAAAGGCCCGGGAATGCTCACCCTGACGAACCCGGGTATCAACCAACTCGCACGCGTCAATGGCGCGCAGGCGGTCCACGTGCAGGATGGCGCCATCACTTTCAACGGCGGTCCTGCTTCTGAATGGCGTGTGGGCCAGGGCGAGTTCCACATCGGCACGGGCGACACCGCGACGGCCGCTTCCGCCAAGGAGGCCTCGGTGTATGTCCAGAGCGGATTGATTTCCGTGGGTTCCTGGACCGGAGTCAGCCGGGGGAATGGCAATGCCAATCATCAATCCAAGCTCGTCATGAGCGGCGGCACCTGGGATACGGGAAATGTCAGCCTGGGATTCAACAACGGCTACGGAGGCCAGATCACCAGACCGCTGATCGATCTTTCGGGGAATGCGACATTCATCGTCAGGGATGAGGTCCGCGCCGCGGAAAGCGCCGGCAGCGATGCCACGGTCAATCTCGCCGACACCTCCCAGTTCCGGGTCAAAAACACGATCCGCATGGGCTACGGGGCGAACATGAAAACCACGTTCAATCTCACCGGATCGAGCGTTCTGAGCACCGGTGCGAATGTCGCCCTCGGCAACACCGCCGGCGGAACCGGCATCTTCAATCTCGGCGGAAATTCCACCACCACCGTGGGGAGCTACATCGGGATCGGTGCGACCGGCATCGGCGTGGCGAACGTGCAGGACAACGCGACCTTCACCGTCGCGACGGATTTCAACGTGGGCGACGTGGATGGTTCCAAAGGCACGCTGAACATCTCCGGAGGCACCGTCAACGCGACGAATTTCTTCATCGGAAAAGGCAGCAACGCCACGACCGTCCTGAATACGAACGGCGTCATCAATCAAAGCGGTGGCACGCTCACCATCGGTGGCACGGTTGATGCCAGGATTGGTGGCAACCTGGTGAATGACTCGGAAGTCTACGGTGCCGTGAATCTCAGCGGCGGCTCGCTGAATGCCGGGCCGAAAAATTTCCAGGTCGGACTTTATGGAAAGGGCGTGTTTGATATTTCCGGCACGGGCAGCTTCACCTCGACAAACCTCTACCCCTCGGTGGCCCGGCAGGCCGGCAGTGTCGGCCTGTTCAACATGAGCGGCGGGACATACACCCATACGACGACGGGAGCGGGTTTCACCACCATCGGCGAACTGGGTTCCGCAGTGTTGAACGTGTCGGGCGGCACGATGACCTTCGGTGGGGTGGACGGCGGCACGGCGGGTCTGCGCGTCGCCCTGAGCACGGGTTCCTCCGGTGCGGCCAACTTCAACGGGGGCATTGTCAATGCCCGTGCGATGACAGGCGGGGCGGGCACAAGCAGCATCTATCTCAACGGCGCGCAGTTCAACGCGATGGCCAACCGGACGGATTTCCTCCAAGGCTTCGGCTCCGCGATCGTCGGTCCCGGAGGTGTGAAAATCAACACGGCCGGCTTCAATGTCACCGCTGCGCAAGCCATGGGCAAGGCTTCCGGAAACGGAGTGACCGGCATCGCCGTCGCCACCGGTGGCACCGGCTACATGGCCCAGCCCATCGTTCAGATCACGGGAGGCGGAGGCACCGGAGCGACCGCGGTCGCGAACATGTCCGGAGGGGCCGTGACGGGATTCACCATCACGAATCCCGGTTCGGGTTATACCTCCGCTCCAACGGTCACTTTGCTCAACGGCGGATCCACCACCGCTGCGACGGCGGGTGCCGTGACCACCGGAGCGGTGTCGGCGGACGGCGGCCTGGAGAAGACCGGAGCGGGCACGCTCACACTGAGCGGAGCAAGCACCTATTCCGGCCCGACAAACGTCACCGCCGGAACCCTCGCGCTGGGCGGACTCAACGCGCTGCCGGCAGCCAGCGCGCTCACCCTCACGGGTGCGGACCTGAACATGATCGGCAGTTCCACGGCGGGAGCGGTGGTGGTGAACGGAGGCAGCATCCTGGGGAACGGCCAGCTGACAGGAGCGTCCTACACCATCAACAACACCGGGAACGCCACCATCAGCGCCCAACTTCTGGGATCCGGTGTGAATCTGACCAAGACCGGTCCGGGTAAACTGACTTTCTCAGGATCCGGGCTGTACACCGGGCTCACCAAGCTTTCCGGGGGAACCACTTCCTTCGGCGCCACCGGTTCGCTGGATCCCGGCAGCTCCCTCGAGGTCGGCAACGCAACCCTCGACCTGCGGAACGGATTGTCGAGCGGGGCGGTGAACATCTCGAACCTCACGCTCAACAACGCCACCATCGTGCTGGACATGACGGGGAACAGCAACGACATCCTGCGCTCGACCGGCACCGCCAGCATTTCCGGCACGAACGTGATCAAGATCAATGGTTCCGCCCAAAACGGCCCCCACACGGTGATCGAGGGCAGCGCACCGCTCACCGGGACCTACATCCTGGACACTACCGGCATGGTCACCGGATTCACCACTTACACCGGTGTGGTCAGCGGCAACAACTACAACGTCATGGCCAGTGGTGCTGCGACGCCTGACGATCCTTACTGGAAAGGTGGTGTGAGTTCGAACTGGACCGATGCCAGTGCCAGTCCCACCAGCAACTGGGTCACCTCCACAGGGGCCAATATCCCCCAGATCCCGGGAGCATCTTCAAACGTTCACTTTTCCGCCACGTCCCCTTCGAATACCGGGACAACCCTGAACTCGAACCTGTCGATCAACAGTCTCTCCTTTGAGACGGGGGCCGCTTCACTCACGGGAGCGACGAACGTCCTCACGATTCTGGGAACAAATGCGAACCTGAACTCGCTCGAGGTTGCTTCCGGAGTTTCGGCGGGAATGAACATCAATTCCGTTTATGCCGGCCCGACTTCCATCCATACGGGAGGGACATTGACCGTCTCGGGCGGGAGCCTGGGGGATGCGAACGCCCAACTGCTGCTGAACGGCAAGCTGAACGTCAATGCGAATGTCACCAAGGGCGGGCTCGCGGATACCGATCCGCTCACGGACAACGAACCGGTCTCCGGCACGTTTGACAAAACCAACACGGGCGACAGCACGATCACGGTTGGAGATACGAACGATGTCATCTTCTCCGGTGTCATCAAAAACACCGCGGGGAACCTGACCTTTGCCAAGGCGGGAAGTGGAAAAATGACACTCACGGGAACGAACAACACGTTCACCGGAGCCTTGAAAATCGTCAATGGAACCCTGGAGATCCCCAGCCTTGCTGCTCTCCAAAGCCCGTCTGCCCTCATCCAGAATCCCGGCTCCACGTTTATCAACAACGCCGGGGACATGACGATCTCCTATCCTTACACTCTTGATCTCAACGGTGGTGTCGCCGCCGGAGTGAGCCAGGCGCCCGGGACAGGCAATGCGACCTACAATCTCGATCTGGTGTCGGGAACCACCACCGTTTCGGGACTCATCACCAACAGCGGTGGCAGCTTCGCGAAACGCGGAGCGGGAACCCTGCTTATCACCAATCCAGGAGCGAACGTGATCGGGAACACAACGGGCATCGGCCTGGCCGTCCAGGACGGAAGCATGGTGCTCAACGGCGGAGCCACCGCCACCTATTCCTCCGGGGAGGTGGCCGTCGGTGACGTGACCGCAACCGCCGCGAACCTGACGCTCACCAGCGGCACCCTGAATGTGGGCTCCTACCTCAGTGCCAGCCGTGCGAACGGGACGACCGGCCTCACCTCCACGATCAACCTGAACGGCGGCAACCTGAACGCCCAGTATTTGTACTGCGGCTATTCCAACAATCTGCTGGGCTACAACGCGAACTCCGTCATCAACCTCAACGGCACGACGGTCAACCTCACCGGTGGCGTCCGCATCGGCGAATCAGGCGGTTCCAACGGCGTGTTGAATCTCAACACCGGCTCTCTTACCAACACCGGCCCTTTCCAGATCGGTCACAACGGCAGGGGGGTCGCCAACGTGAACATGCCGATCACCGTCGGCAGCGTGCAAATCGGCTCGGCCGGAGACGGTTCGGGAGGTGCTGCGGATGGAATTGGTGCGATTTACAATAACAAGGCCATGACTGTCACCGCCGGAGCGAGCACGGCGAACTTCGCCATCGGAAACGCTGGAAACGCCTACGGTTACTATCGCAGCAATCCGGGGGCATCGGTCACTGCTCAAGAGATCGGGATCGGCGGTGAGGGTGGTAATACGGCGACAAACGGCGGCGGAGTGCTGGACATGAATGCCGGTTCCGTCACCGCCGCGGCGTGGATCACCCCGAACCGTGGCGGAGCCGGCCAGACCTGCCTCCTGAATATCGAGGGTGGCACGCTGACCACTCCGAACTCCGGTCAGTTCCGGGTGAACATGCCCGTCGCCAACCAGTATGCGCTCCTCAATGTGAGCGGCACGGGTTCCATCGTCGGCGCCGGAGCGAACTCGACGATGAACCTCAACAACTCGTCCCTGGCCGATAGCCAGGGCCTGTTGACCATCGGCACGGGTGGCACGGTCCAGCTCTCCGGCATCTCGGCCTCCGGAGTCGGAGGAACGGCTATCGTCAACTTCAACGGAGGCACGCTCAAGGCCGCCGGAGCCTCTCCGAGCCTTTTGGGAACCGGGCTCACCGGTGTCTATCTCAACGGGGGCGGTGCCATCATCGACACCAATACCTTTGATGCCGGAATCACACCTCCGCTTGCCGCACCGCTCAGTGTCGGGGTGAAGACCATCGCTCTCAGCACGCCCGGTGCCGGCTACATCGGTCGTCCGATGGTCCGCATCATTGGTGATGGAGTGGGTGCCACCGCCGTCGCGGACTTCGATCCTGCGACGGGAGCTGTTTCCGGCATCACCGTCACCAACCCCGGCTCCGGATACAACACCGCGCCCACCGTCACCCTCATCGGTGGTGGTGGCACGACTGCGGCGGTTGTCGGCACGGTTGTGATGGATGTGGTTTCAACCTCGGGCGGACTTGTCAAGAATGGCACCGGGACGCTCACCCTCAACGGACTCAACACCTATACGGGCAACACCACCGTCAACGCCGGCGGGATCGCCCTGGCCGACAACGCGCAGCTGCTGTTCAAGATCGGGGCCAACGGTGTGTCGAACACCGTCACCGGGACCGGCACCGCCACCTTCAGCGGGGATTTCGAAATCGATACCTCCGCGGCGGTCGTCGCCAATGGAAACAGTTGGACGTTGGTCAACGCCGCGAGCTTGAACGAGTCCTTCACCGCCAGCTTCACCGTCAACGGCTTCACCGAGAGTTCGAACGTCTGGACCAAGGTGGCCGGTCCGAATACCTGGACCTTCTCCGAAGCGACGGGTGTCCTGTCCGTTTCCGTGGGAGCCGCCGGTTACGGTTCGTGGGCTTCCGGCTACGGACTCGGCGCGAACAGCGAACAAGGCGACCCTGACAACGACGGCATCAGAAACCTGATGGAATACGTGCTCGGCGGCATCCCATCCGGCGCGGGGGCGGCAAACACCTCCGTCCTTCCGACCCAGTCGTTGAACGCCACCAATCTGGTCCTCACCTTCCATCGTTCCGATCTCTCGGAAGGCGATGTCACGGTCAAGGCCCAGTGGTCGAACGACATGGTGAACTGGACCGACTTCGCCACCATCGGAGCCACCAGCTCCCTCCCTGCCGTGCAGGTGACCGAAGACACGCCGAGCGCCTCGCTCGATGAAGTCATCGTGACCATCCCACGCGCCGGCAGGGAAGCGAACGGCAAACTCTTCGGCCGCGTCAAAGCATCCAAGTAATCCCCATTGCTGAAATCCAAGGGGCCGGGAGTCGAACTCCCGGCCCTTTTTTGCGCACGCGCGGAATTGCGACCGTGGCGGTGCCCGTCATTCCTTTGCCATGGCTTTTTTCCGGATTCCGGCAATCATGACAGCGTCGTTCCACTCTCCATCACCATCATGCCTTTTTCCCAAGAGCGCCTCGCCCGTTTGGCCGAAACCATGGCCATCGCCACCGACGAACTCGCGGCCATCATCCGGCTGGGGGCTTCCCACGTTTTTCCGGCAGGTGCCTATCTGTTCCATGAATCCACCCCGCGATTGTGGATGGGCATTGTCGAGGACGGGGAATTGGAAATCGTCCGTGGCAATCACGGAAGCTCCACCCGCCTCGCCACGCTCCGGCGGGGCAGTGCCTTCAGCGAAGGGGTGCTGTTGGATGATCTGCCGCACTCCGCATCCGCCGTCGCGCTTGTGGAGGTGCGCGTATGGCTCATCCCCCGCGCGGTTTTTGAAAAGCTCCGCCTGGAGAAACCCGAAATTTTCTACCGCATGGTGGGTCACATCGCCCGCCGTCTCAGCGGACGCCTGGCTGCGGCGAACGAGCATCTGGTTTCGGGAAAATCGCCCGTCGTGGAAACATGGCGCAAGGAGCATGACCTGCTTGGCGAGCGCGAACTGCCGGACACCGCCTACTACGGCGTGCAGACCTTGCGGGGGATGGAGAATTTCCCCATTTCCGGCATCCCGCTGCATCACTTCGGCCACTTCGTCCGCAGTCTTGCCTATGTGAAGAAAGCCGCCGCCCGGGCCAACAAGGACCTTGGAGTGGTGCTTCCGGAACGTGCCGATGCCATCATCGCCGCCTGCGACGAGATCATCGCCGGAAAATGGCACGGGCATTTCACCATCGATATGATCCAGGGAGGAGCGGGCACCTCCACCAACATGAATGCCAACGAGGTCATCGCCAACCGCGCGCTTGAAATCCTCGGCCATCGCAAGGGGGAATACGAGTTCCTTCATCCGAATGACGACGTCAACCGGTCGCAGTCCACCAACGACGCCTATCCCACCGCCATCAAGCTCGGGGTCATCCTCACGATGCGTGACGCCACCTCCGCGCTGCGGGAATTGGAAGCCGCGCTGCTGGCCAAGGCCGCCGAATTCTCCGATGTCCTGAAAATGGGCCGCACCGAGAACCAGGACGCGGTGCCCATGACACTCGGTCAGGAATTTTCCGCCTATGCCTCCAGCATCAAGGATGGGATCCGCTACATCGAACGGGCTGCCGGGGAATTCCTCGATGTGAACATGGGGGCCACCGCCGTCGGCACCGGCATCAACAGCCCGCCCGGCTACGCACCGCTCTGCATCCGCCACCTCGCGGAAGTCAGCGGCTTGCCCGTCAGGCTTGCGGAGAATCTCGTGCAGTCCACCCAGGACAGCGGTGCTTTTTCCCTGATGAGCGGCGCGATGAAAACCGCCGCCGTCCAACTTTCCAAGATTTGCAACGACCTCCGCTGGTTGTCCTCCGGTCCCCGTGCCGGCTTGTATGAGATCCGCCTGCCGGCCATGCAACCCGGGTCGTCGATCATGCCGGGAAAGGTGAACCCGGTCATTCCGGAAATGGTCAGCCAGGTTTGTTACCAGATCATCGGCGCGGATGTCACGATCTCCATGGCATCGGAAGCCAGCGAGCTGGAACTGAACATGGCCGAGCCCATCATCGCCTTCAACCTGTTCTTCGGCCTCACGCTCTTGAGAAATGCGGCGATCGCCCTGCACACCCGCTGCATTTCCGGAATCGAGGCAAACCGGGAACGATGCCTCGGCTATGTCCGGAACTCCATTGGAACGGTCACCGCGCTCAATCCCGTGCTCGGCTATGAACGCAGCGCCGCGATTGCGAAGGAAGCGCTCGCCACCGGAGCGAGTGTCTATGATCTCGTGCTGGAAAAAGGCTGGCTCAGCAAGGATCAGCTCGACGACTTGCTCACTCCTGAGAAAATGACGGGACCCCGGTGAGCATTTGCATCTGTGGAGGCTTTTTTGACGGCACCGGCCGGGTGTGGGTTTGAATTACCCGTTGCATCCGCCGGAGGTTTCACCTAATAAATAGGCACTATGAAACCTCTTAAAGTCACCGCCCTCGTCATCGCCGCTTTTGCCGCCCTCGCCGCCACCTCGTGCAGCACCACGAAAGGTTTTGGCGAGGATCTGCAGAAGGTGGGCTCCAAGCTTGAGACCAAGGCCGAAGCCACCGGCGGCACCGCTCCTACCTATTGATCGGGGGATGATTCCCCGCAGTGGAGGTCATGAAGCCTCCGCTGTTTCGGGAGATCTCATGCCATTTTTCAGGCGGACCGCCTGAATTCGAAAACCCAAGGCCCCGCCTTGGGTTTTATGATTTATCGCCCGGCAGGTGGGTGAAGTTCAGCAGCTTGATCGTGTGGCTGCCTCACTGAAAATTGCATCCGATAAAACGGTTTGCGAACTCTTCCGCCAATCCTCGGGAGGTTCGGGGAGATTCACCCAGCTCCGGCAACCACCGTATTTCGCCTCGTAGGGGAATTCCCACGGAGTGGCGAGCTCGCGGATGCGGACGAGGGCCAGATGGATGCTTCCGGACGCCATGCCTTTTCCTTCCCAATCGAACCGGTCCTTCACGGTCTGATCCGAATAAATGTGGTAAGGATGCAAGGCGGCGACTTTTTCCCAGTCCGTCAGGGTGACCGCCCATTCCGCCTCCGCGTGGTGGGTGATGCGGATGATGTCGCCCGCCTGCCATTCCGGCAGCGCCTTTCCCTCACCTTCCCGGACCTGATCCGGTGTGGTGTGGAAGCGGGTGGGAAACAGGAAAAAGGACTCGTGGGCGAATGAGAAGCCCTGACGCCCTTCGTGGATGCCGCCTTTGCGCAGGAGAATCGTCTGCCGGCCTGTCGCCAGCGCGTCACAGACCACCTGCCATTCCTTGAAACCGATGGAAGCGTTCATCTCACTTCAGCCGAGATCATCCGCCGTCACGGAGGTTTGTTCGCGCGAACCGAGAATGCGCGCTTGGAGCGTCACGCGCTCGGGGGTGGCATCGAAGCGGTAGCTGTGGCAGTTCGGGCACAGCGCCGCGCCACTGCCGACGATGGAGTCACATCCTTCACAAACTTTGTAGCCTGAGGGATTGGCGGCGATTTTCGCGGCAGCGGCCGCACGGTTCGGAGGAGGAGAATCAGACATGGCGGGGTAATGAAAAAAGCGGCACCGGTGAACCGGTCCGCTTGTTTCGTTGAAGGATGATGAAACGGGCTGGCTGGACAATCAGGCAATGGCAGCGAATGCCTTGGCCGTCTTGCTCTTAAGGTTAGCAGCTTTGTTCGGGTGAATCAAGTTACGCTTTGCGGCCTTGTCAACCACGGAGGAGAAAGCGGAGCTGGCAGCGGCGGCTGCGGTCTTGTCACCGGAAGCGATCGCGGCAAGAGCCTTCTTGCGGAGCGTCTTCATACGGCTCTTTTCAGCGCGGTTCCGCTCGGTGCGGACGACGGTTTGGCGTGCGCGCTTGATTGAAGATTTATGATTGGCCATGGTTGTATTTTAGAAAAAGTCGGTCGCTTGGAGGCGGGCGGGGGAAAATAGGAATTTATGCGGTGGTGTCAAGCTTGTGTTTCGCAGTTTCTCAGCTGCGGGGGCGGAAAGTGCTTTTTCCTGCGAAGGCGGATTCGGTTTCGCTGTTTTCGGACTGGATGGAACCACGGATGATGAAGACGTCCGCTCCGGTGCCGATGCGGTTGTAAAGGTCCGCCACATCGTTGCTGCCCATGCGGATGCAGCCGTAGGATGCGGGTGATCCGAGACGGCGTTCCTCAGGGGTGCCATGGATGTAGATGGTGCGGCGGAAGGCGTTCTGGTTGCGTGACTCCGTGCCGCTGAGCCAGAGGATGCGCGTGACGATCGGGTCTCGTCCGGGAGCGTTCGGCTTCAGGACCTCGCCTGTCTGGCGGCGGCTTTTGAAAACCGAACCGATGGGAGCGTTCGCGCCGATCTTCTTCGCCACCTGCAGCCGTCCGAGCGGCGTGCAGTTGCTGCCGGGGCGGTCTCCGATTCCGAACTTGGAGGTGGAAATCTTGTAGGTTTTGAGCGGCGCGCCGTCACGGACCAACATCATTTTCTGGTCGCGCACGCTCACGATCATCTTGTTCCGGGTGTCGCTGCCAAAAGAGAGGGAATCCGAGGTTCCGCAACTGGTGAGGCCGATGGCAGCCACCAGTCCGAGGGCGGAGAGGGCAAGGATGCGTAACGAGGGGAGTCGGGTCATTGTTCGGTCAAGGGGCTTTGCGATTCGCAGCTTCCGCAGCGGGAGCAGCCGAGCCGGAAGGCAGCATGCGGGCCAACGAAGCAAGCGAAGTGTAGAAAAATCCGATGGGGAATGGAAGCAGAAGAATGGCGGATGACCAATTTGACTTCATCGCCGCCTCGACCACCACGAAGAGGAAGAAGAATCCGAAGAGCAGTTCGACAAACGGGGTGAGTGTCTTCATCGCCTTGTAGCTGCTCTTCTTCCAATCATGCCGCTTCACCTGGCCGATGCCATACTTGGGAGTGCGGACGAAGGCGGTTTCGTGGTTGAAGAGGGCTTCCAGCACCGCCTTGGCGTTGCTGATGGACATTCCGATGCCGAGGGCGAGAAGCAGCGGCAGGTAAGGGATTTCCTTCCACCATGATCCGGGGCGGAGCGCCTTCTGGGAAACCATGTAGAAGACGATGACCGAAACCGAGGAGAAGAAGAAGATCGGAACGTTGATGATGTAATAGGTGAATTTCCCGAAGTCCGGCTGTGCCTGCTGGTTTGGATAAATGAGGAAGCACAGGATGATGAGCAGAAGGTAGGCGAAGTTCGAAGTCAGGTGCGCGGTGGCCTCCATCTTGATGAAAAGCGGGACGTCCGCGCGCCAGATGGCGGGCAGGACCTTCTTGCAGACCTGGATGGAGCCCTTGGTCCAGCGGTGTTGCTGGCTCTTGAAGCCATCCATGTCCACGGGAAGTTCGGCGGGGGTTTCCACCTCATTGAGGAAGATGAAGCGCCATCCCTTCAACTGAGCGCGGTAGCTGAGGTCCATGTCCTCGGTGAGCGTGTCATGTTCCCAGCCGCCGGCGTCGGCGATGCAGGACTTGCGCCAGATGCCGCCGGTGCCGTTGAAGGTGAAGAAGCGGCCGGAGCGGTTCCGGGCGGTCTGCTCCAGCTCGAGGTGGCCGTCCAGGAACATCGCCTGGATGCGGGTCAGCACGTTGTAGGTGCGGTTCAGGTGACCCCAGCGGGTCTGGATCATGCCGATCTTGTCGTCGGTGAAATAGTGGATCGTCTTTTGAAGGAGATCGGGATTCGGAACGAAGTCGGCATCCAGAATGAGAAGGTATTCGCCCTTTGCGAAGCGGGTGCCGTTTTCAAGAGCACCCGCCTTGTAGCCCGTGCGGTCCGTGCGGTGGATGTGCTCGGCATCGAATCCACGCGCCTTCAGCGCTTCGATTCCCGCGCGGCAGATATCGACCGTCTCGTCGGTGGAGTCGTCCAGAAGCTGGATCTGCATCTTGTCCTGCGGATAATCCATCGCGGAGACGGAAGCCAGCAGGCGGTCCACCACGTGCATTTCATTGAAGACCGGAAGCTGGATCGTCACGAGCGGCAGATCCTTGAACAACTCCTTGGGTTTCGGGTGGTTGCGCGAGTGCTTGAGGTAGAGGAAAACAATCGTCAGCCGGTGCGAGCCATAACCCGCGAGGCCGATGAGAACAAGAATATATGAGGCGTACCAAAGAGGCGAGGTCCAGTCCATGGGATAAAAATCTGAGTTGCAGAAAGGGATTCCGGCCCCTGATAATCAGGCAGTGAAGCGACCGGAGAAAAGCTGGTGAGCTGACAAATGACTCACAGTCAAGCGCCAGACGCCGCAGGCAAGCAGGAAGCCCATCCGTCGTCAAGCCTCAAGTCCGGGCGCGCGGATTCTGGATCTGAGGGCATTCCGGGCAAAAGTTTGCGTCGGGTGAATTTCTGAAACCATCCGGACGAGTGCGAGAAGGGTGATATTTCATCATTCCATCCTCGCATCCGGAAGGGATTCCTGCTGGTGTGACGACAGCCTTCCGGGTTTTTCAGGATGCCATTCTTATGAGACGTTTCATCGCTATTGTTTTGCTGGTCTTCGGCTGGACCGTGGCCCGTGGGGAGGAGTCGGTGTCAGCCGAGCTGTTACCAAGCCTAAAGGAGGCGGCCTTGATGCAACTGATTGAGAGTCATAATCCAAAAGATTATTTCACTGTCGCGATGGAATATGAACCCAGGCAGAAGACTTTTGTCGCCCCATCAGAGGACTTCATTAAGAAAATGTTGAGAATCAAGGATATGGACGGAGGTTGGTTCGTGCGTCGTGAGTTTTTATCGATTCCGGTGGAGCAGGATGTGCCGTCTCCCAATGGCTCCTACCCGGGGGTGATGAAGAGGGGGACGGACAAACGGGTGAGTGTTTATACCGTGCGGTCCGCGAAGCGGCGCTCAAACGATGAAGCGGTTGTGGTTTGGTCGAATGGTAGCGGCCAATTGAGTGGAAGTGTCGGGAGCTTGTTGTTTCGTCGGACGGAAGAGGGTTGGATTTTTGTGAAAACTCTCTCGACTGGGCGTTCCTGATGGTCGCCCGACATCCTCCCCCCGCCAGGCAACAACGGACCATCCGGAATCCGAAATAACACACCCGGCCATTCTCCGAAAAATGGAATTCTTTCCCAGAAAAACGGTGGGGTGATCGCCGGATCAGGATGCGTGGTGAAACCACGGCTTCCCGGTGTCCGGTTCTCGCGCGCGTAACCGGAGGTATCTGCAAGGCTTCTCCTTGGAAATCCGTCCTCGCAGATCTTCCCAATCCGAGTAGCTTGTCCCGGAACCTGATTTCCCGGTGATTCGCGCGGCTATGAAAAAACTGACACGTTACCTGATCGCTGCAGCCATGATGACAGCCTTTGCCTATGGCGTGGAACTGCATGCGCTTGAGCATAAGGTCCTCGACGACAAGCGGACCTATATCCGGGACGACACGGATCGGCGTTACAGCATCTGGACCGCCCATCCGGGCAAGGCGATCAAACTGCTTAAGGATTTTGGCTTTTCTGTCCCCGATTTCCAACTCCGGGAGGGCGAGATCCTCGCGGTCTTCATAAACGACAACATCACGCAAGATCTGATTCAGGTGGTTCATAACAAGACGGCCAACAAAACCTTCGCCGACTACGCGGATTCCGGAATCGAGTTCAAGCTGAGGGCTTTGGAAGCGGGAAAGAAATACAGCCACGTGACGGCGGTGGTCTTCACGCCCATCGGCACACCGGGGCACCTTGGGATGCGAGGCATGGTTGCCGACGGGATCTCGGAAAAGCAGCGCGGGGAGTAGGTTGGCAGGGCTGCGGCACATATCCCGGCCCACCGTGTCTCAATTGAAAGCGAAGCACAAAACTTGTGATGACAAAAAACGCATGCCCCATTTGTGAATTCGAGGTTGGCGACGGGGAATGGAGTCTGCATGGCGATATGAGGGTAACGTCTTTCTTGGGACTCAAGCTTTCCCCCCCCCGCCGAGGATAGCCTAGAAATTATCTCCAGGAAAACTTAACACTGCGAAATGGGAGTCTCCAAAAAGAATAGAAGGAAGATTATCGTCGAACAGCGTGAATTCTACTGGTACGTTTGTGAGGACGTTGATGATTTTCCTGAGGCCGCTACAGGTGATCTTCGAGTGGTTAATATTCTATCTGAAGACAAGACGTTTATCGTCCGCTACCACATTGGACAATCTGTTCCTGAGCTCCGGCACGTCACCATCATAGGACACGAATTCGGCGGTGGTATGGAACCTGGTTCGTGGAGGCGCTTTCTCTGTCCTGACTGGTGCCCTGGGTTGATCGTCAATCCGGCTGTTGTCCGGCGCATCATCGAATGGTGCCTTGATCCGGTTTCCCGAATTGCGGTAGATTACGCCGGGCGCCCGGTTGAATCCCAAGGTGGCGACCCAGGATAAAAAATCGTGTGCGACCCTCCCACACACACCAGCCACTCTGTTTCCATGATTGTCCGAAGCTGCAACCTCAGCCTCGCTGCCGACGCTGGCTCCCGCTAGTGGGGGAATGGGTGCGGCCTTGTGGAAAAGTTTCGAAAACGGCCTCGCCAAATTAGCGATATTCAAGGAGACTGCTTGAGAAATAATTCTCACTGTCAGGCAGATCATCAGGCGTGCAAACCGAACCAAATATGATGAAACAGTCCATCTTTAGCATACTTGCCACCTTGGTTTTCACACAGGCTGGAATCGCCCAATCCACCGGCACCTTTACCGACCCACGCGATGGGCAGGCGTATAAAACGGTCGGCTTTAAAAATCCTTCGACCGGCGCCACGGTTACCTGGATGGCCCAGAACCTGAACTACAAAACGGAGGGGAGCTACGCTTATGGTGACAAGGAGAGCAATCGAAAGGAGCTTGGCTTGCTTTACACCTGGGAAGCGGCGAACAAAGCCTGCCCCAAAGGTTGGCATTTGGCTACGGATGACGAATGGTCCATGCTGGTGACTCAGTTCGGTGGAACCGACAAAGCCGGCGAAGCCTTGAAAAGCGTCAGTGGCTGGACCGAAGGCGGCAACGGTACCAACAGCAGCGGGTTTGGCGGGCTTCCAGGAGGTATTCGTAGAAATGATGTTTATGACGTCCTGGGTGTCATGGGTTTCTGGTGGACATCCACACCCTCGGGTGAGGAGGGTAAAGCCTGGGGATGGAACTTCAGTTATGGTGGACCGGGGGAGAAACCACTTAAAACAAAAGCGTTCCGTTTCGATAGCTCTGTTTCGCACGCAAAATCTGTTCGTTGCGTCCGGGATTGATTATTTGATTTATCCAACCCGGCCATCGCATCGCTGCTACAATCGTTGCGTCCCGCGGGCCGGCTCGCTGAGCTTGGGCCGTTAGGCTGCTTCACACGTTATGTGTAAAATCGCCACCGCATTTGCCATGACATGCTCCTCCTCCAGCTTTCCGCTGCGCCGAAAAGGCAAGTCTCCGATCCCCCCGAAGGAGCGGTCGGGTGCTGTGGCTGCAGCGATTTCCGCCGCGGCCTGTGGTGACCGATAGAGATCGGATTCCTGATGCGCTTGCTGTGTCCGGTGTTCGCCGAACCATGGAAAAGCCGTACCACCGACACTCATCGGTGGCACAGCCGGTTGTCATTAGTACCCGGGGAAAATGGGTGCGATGAAGAAGTTCCGCAGCCTGTCGGCTACTTCTTCTTTTTCGTTTCGAGACCTTCTTTGACCTTGGTCTCGATGTCCGCGTAGATGACGGGATCGCTTTTGAGGAGTTCCTTGGCGGCGTCCCTGCCTTGGGCGAGCTGGGTGCCGTTGTAGCTGAACCATGAGCCGCGTTTCTGGACGATTTCCATTTCCAGCGCGAGATCCAGCAATGAGCCGGTCGAGGAAATGCCCTCGTTATACATGATGTCGAACTCGGCCTCGGTGAAGGGGGCCGCGACCTTGTTCTTCACCACCTTGATTTTCGTGCGGTTGCCGCTCACCGTGCCGTCAGTAGCCTTGATCGCGCCTATGCGGCGGATGTCCACGCGGACGGACGAGAAGAACTTGAGCGCGCGGCCACCGGGGGTGGTTTCCGGATTGCCGAACATGACGCCGATCTTTTCACGGATCTGGTTGGTGAAGATGCAGCAGGTCTGGGCCTTGGAAATGAGGGCGGTGAGCTTCCGCATGGCAGCGCTCATCAGGCGTGCCTGCGCGCCGACGGTGGAGTCGCCGATTTCGCCGTCCAGTTCCTGCTTGGTCACCAGCGCGGCGACGGAGTCCAGCACGATCACTGCAATGGCGTTCGAGCGGACGAGAGCCTCGCAGATCTGCAGGGCTTCCTCGCCGGAGGAGGGTTGGGAAACGAGGAGGTCGTCCATGTTCACGCCCAGCTTGCGGGCATATTGGGGATCGAGCGCGTGTTCCACGTCGATGAATGCAGCCAGGCCGCCACGTTTTTGAGCTTGGGCGATGACCGTGAGTGTCAGCGTGGTTTTACCAGAAGACTCCGGGCCGAACACCTCCACGATCCGGCCGCAGGGAAATCCACCAACGCCCAAGGCACGGTCGATGAGAAGGTTTCCTGTCGGGATGACATCCACATCCACGCAGCGGTCGTCGCCGAGGCGCATGATGGCGGATTCACCGAACTCCTTCTGGATGTTGGAGATGGCGAGATCCAGGTTGCGTTTGCGGACCTCGTTCAGCTTTTCTTGGGCGGATTCTTCGGAAGTTTGTTTTGCGGCCATGGGATCGTGTTGTGTTGCTAGAGAGATGCTACTCGAACAACCAAATGGCAACTAAAAAGATGTTCGCCCGAACAAAAAAGTGAGTTTTGATGAATTCGTGCGCCTTCAGAGATATTTCACGAGTCCCTCGACGGTTTCAGTGTCGAGTTTTCTCACGAGCGCGATCGTGAGCGTGATCATGTGAAGGTAGTCGTTCACATCGATGATCGCATTGTGCGAATGGATGTAACGTGCGGGAACTCCCAGGACGACGCTTGGAACTCCTTCATTGGAAAGGTGGAACGACCCGGCATCCGTGCCTCCACTGCGACGGACTGTCACTTGGTGGGGGATTCCTTCGGCCCGTGCGGTCTCGATGGCGAGCCGCGCCAGCCGGGGATTGGTGATGGCCGACGGGTCGTACAAGCGGATCTGGACACCCCCTCCGAGGCGGCCCTGGCAGTCGGAACGGGAGAATCCCGGGGTGTCGTCCGCCGGCGGGCCTTCGAGAACGATCGCGATGTCCGGTTTTGCGAAATTCGCGGCGGTTTTGGCACCGCGCAAGCCTACTTCCTCCTGCACCGTGCCGCAGAGGATCAGGCGGTTGGGATGTGACGAGCCCGCCAGGATTTGACCCGCCTGGATGGTGCCCGCCATGCCGACGCGGTTGTCGAAAGCCTTGGCCATGAACAGATCCTCCTTCCCGAGCGGAGTGAAGGCGGACACCGGAGCGATGGGATCTCCCAAGGAAATACCGAAATGTTCCACCGCATCCCGCCGCGACTCCGCGCCGATGTCGATGAACATCTGGTCGATGGACATCACCTGTTTCCTTTGCGCTTCCGGAAGGAAATGGGGAGGCCGTGAGGACACCACGCCCATCACTTTTTCTCCGGTGCGGGTCAGGATCTCCACCCGTTGGGAAAGGAGATTGTGCTCCCACCAACCTCCGATCGCCAGAAACTGGATGAATCCGTCCGAGGTGATGTTTTGCACCAGGAAGCCGACCTCGTCCATGTGTCCGGTCACGAGGATCCGTGGTCCTTCGTCGCCGATCTCACAGAAAACCGAGCCGTTCCGGTCCGCGGCCAGTTCTCCGCATTCTTCCAGTTCATCCACGAAAATCGCCCTCACCTCGTCCTCATGGCCTGAAACCGAGTGTGCCTCCGTCAACTCCTGCAACAATGAAACCGCCTTCGTTCGCATGAGGGGAATCCTGCAAGACCCGTCCGCCGCTTCCAAGGATCATTGTTAAAAAATCGCCACCATTCCATGCTTGGAAGAGGTCCGGGGGGGAGGGAACTCACGGATTCAGGGTCTGATGGATCGCACCCAGCAGGGACTTCTCTCCAGCGGCATCGCCGTCGAGCGACCAAATCATCACTCCGGCCAGTTTTTCCTCCAGGACGTATCCACATTTTTTCCGGATCGTCGGCAGGCCGTTGTAGTAAATGGTGCTTCCGGTTTCATCTTTCTCTTCGGCACCGGGATGTTCCTTAGTGATGAGGGAATAGGGGTAGTCGCGTTTTTTGAACGCCTCGCCGAACCCATAACCATAGAATGGCACGCCCAGGACGGCCTTGTTTTTCGCCAGCCCACGCTTGAGCCAATACCTCGTGTTTTCGACGGCGAATTCATAGGAAGAATGCGGACCCGGAGCGTTGGGTTGCCAATAGCCGGAGCCGTCGTAGGCCATGATGTTCACGAAATCAAACAAAGCGAAAACGCTGTCCGGGACCTTGTCGCCACCGTAGCCCTTCGAGAGGGCGGAGGTCAGCAGCTTGCCCTCCGCCTTCAGTTTTGGCGCGAGCGCGGCGATGAACGCGCCGTAATTCCCATCGATGGACGGACCTTCCAAATCCACATCCAGTCCGTCGAAGTCGTGTTTCTTCACATACGCCGCCAACGTTCCTGCGAAATTTCCGCGCTTCTCTTCCGATAGCAATGAAGCATACCGCGCCTTCAGGACCTTGTCTCCCGAAGCTGATCCGCCGCCGATGGAGACCAGCACCTTCACCCCCTTGGCCCGCGCCTTCTTGATGAGCGTCCGGCTGGATTCATTGAACGACATCGTCCCGTCATCGTCCTCCGGATTTTCAAACGCGACGTTGAGGTGGGTCACTTTTTCATAAGGGATGGTCTCGGAGAATTTCTCCACATCGATCCAGTTCGGCACATAGGCGACGACGAGAGGGCGGGCTTGCAGCGCCGTGGAAATCAGGCAGAGGGCGAGCGCCACGCATGGGAATTTTTTCATCCCGACTCCAACGGTCCGCGGGGAGGTATTGTTACAATGGAAAATATCGCTTTACATGTAACCAAATGGTTGCATATGTTCCCGCACATGGACGACGTCTTCAAAGCCCTTGCCGACAAAAGCCGGCGGTTGCTGCTGGACCAACTCCACGCCCGCAACGGCCAGACCCTCGGAGAATTGTGCGACGGACTGGCCATGACCCGGCAGGCGGTGATGAAACACCTCGGCATCCTGGAAGCCGCGAACCTCATCGCCACCGTGAAGCGCGGGCGGGAAAAATTCCACTACCTGAATCCGGTGCCGATCCATGAGATCGGGGTCCGCTGGATCGGAAAATTTGAAACGCAACGCCTCGACACCCTCGCGGAACTCAAACGCAAGCTCGAATCCAACCCAGAAACACCCCAATGAACAACGCACCCAAACTCGTTTACGTCACTCATATCCGGACGACTCCCGCCAAGTTGTGGGAGGCGCTGACCGATCCCGATTTCATCCAGCAATATTTTTTCGGCTGCCGCAACACCTCCACCTGGCAGGTGGGCGATGTCATCGAGAGCCGCGATCCCGATGGAGAACTCTCATGGCATGGGAAAATCCTCAAAAGCATCCCTGGGCAGGAAGTGGTTTTCACCTTCGACCACCTCACGGATGAGCCGCCCTCGACCGTGCGCTATGAAATCGAGCCACAGGGCGAGGTGGTCAAGCTCACCATCACCCATGAGGATTTCCAAGAGGTGAGCGCGATCCGTGACCGCGTGAAGAACGGTTGGCCGGGCATCATCGAGGGAATCAAATCGCTGCTTGAAAAAGGTTTTGTCGAGGTCGCTCCATCGTCCTGCAAGGAGCCGGCGTGATTGGAGGACATCCGCATCGCCCGGAATTTTCAAAGCGCTCCCCAAGCAGGGGGGCGCTTGTTTTTTCGTTTGGCCTCCAGCCAAACCGTGCTTGTGGCTTCCCCACGGAGATGCTAGCCATCAGACATCATGGAAGCCGTACCTCCACCCGTCACTCCTCCTCCTTACGAAAACCGCAACACCCCGGCTCCTAAAAAGGGCTTGGGGACGGGGGCGATGATCGGCATCGGCTGTGGGAGTGTCATCCTCCTCGGCATCATCGCGGTGGTGGTGGTGGCGGTGATGTTCGGCGGCAAGCTCAAGAAGTTTGGTGAGGAAGCGCAGAAAAACCCCACCCGCGCCACCGCGTCCCTAATGGTGGATGTGAGCGGAGGAAAAATCAAAATGGTTGCGGAGGATGATGTGAGCAAACGTTATACGGTCCAAGGGCCGGACGGAAAGCTGACAACCGTCTATTGGGATGAAGCGAGGAAGGCGCCTGTCACCATCGAAGGTGATTTTTCCGCCATTCCCGCGAGCCCCGCGCTTCCGGAACCCGCCGAAGAGCCGGCAAAATGACCCGGCTGCGGAGATCTTGGAAGCACCTGTTTCAAATCCGCCGTTGTCAGGCACTGTCGGCCACCTAGTCTTCGTCCCCGACGATGACGGTGACTGAAATCCTTTCCCTGCTTTTTGCGGCCGCCGCCGCCGGGGCGATCAATGCCGTTGCGGGAGGCGGCACGATCCTGACCTTTCCCACATTGCTCGCCATCGGCACACCGGCGGTGGTGGCGAACGCGACGAGCACGGTGGCCCTGGTTTTCGGGACAAGCGGATCGGTTTACGGCTTCAGGCGGCACATCCCGTCGATCCGTGAATGGCTGTGGCGTTTTATTCCGGTGAGCCTGCTGGGCGGGTTGATCGGGAGCTGGCTGCTCACCATCACGGGGAATGAAATCTTCAGCAGGCTGGTGCCGTTCCTCATCCTTTTCGCGACACTGCTGTTTCTGGCCCAGGGAATCGTCTCGCGCCTGATCCGGCGTTCGTCCGCCGGGCCACAGCGCGAGCCGCTGGTGTGGCCGGCGGTTTTATTCCAGTTCCTGGTCGCCATCTACGGTGGCTTTTTCGGTGCCGGCATCGGAATCCTCATGCTTGCCACACTGGGCTTCATCGGCCTCAGCGACATCCATCAGATGAACGCGCTGAAAAACATCCTCGGATCGCTGATCAATGTCGTGGCCGCGGTGATGTTCATCTGCCGCGGCATGGTGGACTGGCCCAAGGTCGGGATCATGACCCTCGGCGCGGTCGCCGGGTATTACCTCGGCTCCCACTATTCGCAAAAAATCCCGCAGGTGTGGGTCCGGCGCATCGTGCTCGCGATCGGATTCGGAATTTCGGCGATCACGTTCTACCGGCGGTTCGCCTGAATCAGGAGAGCCACTCCTGTGGATCGAGTCCGTAGAATCCCCGCAACTCGGCATAGAGTTCCGGATACCGGCGATGCAACTGCCTCGGTTTTTCAAAAAACGTCTCGGTGGCGACAGCGAAAAATTCCGCTGGTTTCGTCGCTCCGTAGGGATCGATGAGACTGGGTTTTCCTGATTCCACCAACTCGCGGACCTCGGAGTAGTTCGTGCTGAAAACCCGCGCCCACGAACGGTATGCCTCGCGGCTCGGCAAGGCGGGTGCGCCATCCGTATCGCCGTCCTCGTGGTCCAGCTGATGGGCGAATTCATGGAAGGTCACATTCCGGGCATCCGAGATGTTTCTCGCGCCTTGCTCCACCGAGTCCCAGGCCAGCACCACCGTCCCGGTGCCCCAGGATTCCCCGAGGCGATGCACCGTCCCCTCCGTGACGACCCCCGTTTCGTCCCGTTGCTTCTGCACCGAGCTGAAGGTCGTCGGGTAAAGATAGATGTTTTTCAAATCCGGATAAGGTTCGCCCTCGCGGTTCAAGACCAACATGCAGGCTTGCGCGGCCACGGTCAGGATCATTTCCTCCGTCAGTTCCAGATCGTTGCAGCCCTCGAACCGTGTCGAGGAAATGAACCTGCCGATCCGCTCGTGCAGCCTGGATCTGACCTCCCCGGGCAGTCGCGAATACAAGGGCATGTTCGCCACCAGCAGGCCTTCCCATTCCTCTTTGAACAATCCCACCTCCGGGGGTGTCTCCGTGAACAGCGATTTCAATTTCTCCCAAATCATCGGAGCCATGATGGCCGGGCGGGCGTCCGGTTCCATATCAAATTCCTTCCGCCAGTCCGAATTGAGCGATCGACCGCATTCTGCATCTTTCAAATGCAGAATGCGGTGGGAATGATCCTGCGATGAGGCGCGAAGCCCGTCATTGCGTGAGGCACGCCGCTAGCTGGAAGACGGATCACTATGGATTCCATCAATCAAAACCAGGAAGAACAGAATCGGGCGGATCTCGGAGGACGCGAGGCAATCGACAAAATCCGCTCGTTGGTGGAGAAGGCCGGCACCTGTTTCTTCTGTACGAAAGTGGCCATGGGCGGCTCCGGAGCCAGACCCATGAGCGTGCAGAAGATCGATGAAGAGGGGACCCTGTGGTTCCTCAGCTCGGCAGACAGCCACAAGAACCATGAGCTGGTGCTGGCACCGGAGGTGACGCTTTACTTCCAAGGCTCCGCGCATTCGGATTTCCTCGTCCTGACGGGGGATGCCACTGTTTCCACCGACAAGGCCAAGATCGAGGAGCTGTGGGAGCCTGTCCTGAAAACCTGGTTTACGGAAGGCATCGATGATCCACGGATTTCCGTCATTAAGGTGGTTCCCACCGAGGGCTACTATTGGGATACCAAACATGGCAACGCCGTTGCCGGTATCAAGATGCTCATCGGGGCCGCGCTCGGAAAGACGATGGATGACTCCATCGAAGGCACATTGGAACCCTGAAATTCAAGTTTTACTGATAATGCCGGCATCCGAACGGATGTATGCCTTGATAACTGTAAAATTCTGTAAACCAGTTGATTGTCCTCACGGTAGCCACCCCACGGCCCGAACGACGGGAAAGTCTTTGTTATTAGGAGCGTTTCGCAAGACACTGATTTTGCGGGACTCCCGGATTGCGTGATGATTTCAGGGAATTCACTTACTCAAGCGTTGCGCAAAGGGGTTTGTCTCAACAGAGTGTGGCTTTCAAATCTCACCGCACCGATCGCTGCCGCACGATGCAAGTCCTTCCCATCAACCATCCCCTCCGCCTCGAGGCGCTCGAAGACACCCAGCTTCTTGATTCGCTGCCAGAAGAGTCTTATGACCGTTTCACCCGCCTCGCGTGTCACATCTTGAAAGCGGAGGTTTCCCTCATCTCCCTGGTCGCCGAGACCCGCCAGTTCTTCAAAAGCCAATATGGCCTTGGCGAACCGTTGCGGACGACGAGGCAGAACGACATTTCCTATTCCTTCTGCCGCTATGTGGTGGAGGGAGGGGCCCCCTTCATCGTGGAGGACGCCGTGTCCGATCCCCGCGTGTCGAAGAACCCGGCCGTCACCGAGTTGGGAATCGCCGCCTACCTGGGCATCCCTATTTCCACTCCGGATGGCTGCATTCTCGGCTCCCTCTGCGCGGCAGGCACCTCGCCGAGAAGCTGGTCCGCCAACGATCTGAGAAATCTTTCGGACCTAGCAGCCGCCGTCTGCCGGGAGATCGAGCTTTCCGAGCAATCGCTGGTCATCCGGAACACGTTGAAGAATCTGGAAGACCGGAGTCAGGTTCTGGAACGGGACCTGCGGACCACCGTCCACGATCTCAGAACCCCGGCCGGTGCCATCTCGAGTTGCCTTGAGCTCATCTCTCTCAACGACGACGCCAGAAGCCAGGAGACCATGGAGCTTCTGGACATCTGCCAGGAGTCCACCGCGAGCTTGCTGGACATGCTGCAACAGCTTCTTGTCAACGGCCACCTCAAGGCAAGCCAGGGCCAGATGCTGGACATCCAGTCGGTTTCAGCCTCCCAACTCCTTCGCCGCGCCGCACGCGTGACCCGCACCATGGCGAACGAGGCCAAGGTGAAGCTGGACCTCACGTGGCCTGACGAGCTGATCTATCTGATGGTGGATGAACGTCTCATCGAGCGTGTTTTCCTGAACCTGATCACCAATGCGATCAAATTCTCGCCTGCGGGTGGAAGTGTGAGGATCCGCATGCGGCGTGAAGGCACACCGGAGTCACCCTTGTGCAGGATCAGCGTGATCGATCACGGACCGGGCGTTCCGGACTCGGAAAAGTTGCGGATCTTCGAGGAATTCGCGACCGGCTCGAACACCAGCAATCACGCCCAGGCGTCATTCGGCATCGGCCTGGGCTTTTGCAAGACGGTGGTCGACACGCATGGCGGGCAGATCGGAGTGGAGGACGCACCCGATGGTGGCAGCTCCTTCTATTGTGTCCTGCCCGCTTTGGCCAACGGGTGAAGGGGACCGGTGACAGGATTCCGCAGGGACCGCCATTTTGGTAAATTTCGGACAGACCGGGCTGCCCGGGCACGTCTTTGAATGCGGACACGAGATAAAACCCGCTCGTGAAAGACCCATGACCCGCGCGTTTTTCATTCTCGCACTCGCCTTATTTCCGGCCGCCGTTCGGGCGGACAACGAAGTTCACCGCTTCAAACGCATCCAGTTGTCGGACCAGTTCTGGTGCGAGGGGGCGAATACGGCGGACTTCAACCGGGACGGGCATGCGGATCTGGTTGCCGGGCCCTGGTGGTGGGAGGGGCCGGCATTTGCGGAAAAACACGAAATTTACGAAGCCTCCGCGACCTTCAAGCTTCCCCTTGGCGACTTCACCACCGTGGACGTCCCGGGATATGAGGGAGGTCTCGGGCACAAGAACGCCTACTCGGACAATTTTTTCGCGTTCCCCTACGACTTCAATGCGGACGGCTGGACGGACGTCCTTGTCATCGGTTTCCCGGGCAAGAACACGACGTGGTATGAAAACCCCAAAGATGCCGGCGGACGATGGGTGCCGCATGTGATTTTCTACCAGACGGACAATGAATCTCCGGACTTCACGGATATCACGGGCGATGGAAAACCGGAGTTGGTCTGCATCACGGACGGTGCCTACGGCTATGCCGGACCGGATTGGGCGGATCCCGCGAAACCATGGCGGTGGCACGCCATCTCGCCGAAGAACGGCTACGGGAAATTCACCCATGGCATGGGCGTCGGCGATGTGGATGGCGACGGTCGCAGGGATCTGCTGGAGCAGAACGGCTGGTGGGAACAGCCCGAAGATTCCAATGCCTCCTGGACCTTTCATTCATTTCCCTTCGCTGGGACCGGAGGTGCCCAGATGTATGCCTATGACGTGGATGGCGACGGCCTGAACGATGTCATCACCGGACTTGCGGCCCACGGATTCGGCCTGGCGTGGTATCAACAGGTGAGAGGGCCGGATGGCGTCACTTTCAAAAAACATCTGATCATGGGACAGCGGAAGGAGGAGAACCGCTATGGCGTGAAATTCTCAGAACTCCACGCCATCGACCTTGTGGACATCGATGGCGACGGATTGAGAGACATCGTCACGGGCAAGCGTTTCTGGTCGCACGGACGAATGGGTGATCCGGACCGCAATGACCGGGCGGTGTCTTACTGGTTCCAGCTCGTCCGGTCGGAGCAGGGAGTGGATTGGGTGCCTCATCTCATTGATGACAACTCGGGAGTCGGCACCCAGGTGGTCGCCAGGGACATCGATGGCGACAAGCTGCCGGACGTTCTTGTGGGCAACAAGAAGGGCATCTTCATCCTCCGGCACGAGGTCGAAAAGGTCGGCGATGCGGAATACACCGCCGCGAGGCCCAAGCCTCTGGAGGTGATACCGGCCGCCAGGGATTTTCCGGCTCTCGCTGACAATGGGCAGCCGCTGAATTTTGATTTTGAAACCGGCGCTCTTGCGAACTGGACCGCGGAGGGCACCGCTTTCTCCGGATCTCCGGTGAAAGGCGATGTCGTGAACGCCCGCCGCAAGGACATGACCAGTGGCCATCACGGAGAGTTCTGGGCCGGTTCCTACGAGGCGCAGGGCAGTGACAAGCCCACGGGCACCCTGACATCCGACCCGTTCACCCTTTCCCAACCATGGGTGAGCTTCCTCGTGGGTGGTGGCTCGGGCGACAAGACCCGTGTGGAAATCGTCAATGCTTCCAATGGCCTGGTGCTTTTCACCGCCACCGGTCCGGATGACGAGCGCATGGCCCGCCGCACCGCGGACCTCGCACCCTACCAAGGAGCCAGGATCAGGATCCGGCTCGTGGACGAAGCTACGGACGGCTGGGGGCATCTGAATTTCGATCATTTCCAAATGCACGACCGCGAGCCTGTGCCATGATCTTGTTCTTCGGTAATCTCCAAAGGGGGCCGGCGGCTCAAAACAGTTTCCCTTGTTTCTGAGGAGGGGGGTGATCGGAGGATTGATGGAAATCTCCTCATCGGAGTTCTCTATCGTCCTCATTCTTGATGGGGCCACGGCGGAATATCAGTGGAAACGGCTCCTCACGGCATTACAATCCACCGTGGAGCCCGCACCTGATTACCAACCCTATCTGATGCCTGTTACGCGTGAACCCGTGCTTGGTCAAAGTTGCGCCGCAAGGGACGGGGTGTTGATCGGTTGTGCGGGGTGGAGCATTCCGAAGGAAGAAAAGCCGCACTTTCCCGGTTCGGGCAGTCACTTGGAACGTTATGCCGCGAGGTTCTCCGCAGTGGAGATCAACTCATCGTTCTATCGTCCGCACCGCACCTCCACCTATGCACGCTGGGCGGCCTCGGTTCCGCCGGATTTCCGCTTCTCTGTGAAGGTTCCCAAGGCGATCACCCATATCGCACGATTGAAAAACACGGGAGATCTGATCGGAACATTTCTCGCCGAAGCCGGAGGCCTTGGAGAAAAACTGGGTTGCCTGCTCGTCCAGCTTCCTCCCAGCCTCGATTTCAATCCCGGAATCGCACGGTGCTTTTTTGAAGAACTCCGTACCGCTGCCGGAAACATTCCCGTCGCCTTCGAGCCGCGCCACGGCACTTGGTTCGAACGGTCCGCAGGATCGCTTCTTGAGGAATTCCGGATCTCCCGGGTCGCGGCCGATCCTCCACCGGTCCCGTCCGCCGCCGAACCGGGCGGTTGGCACGGCCTGATCTACCACCGCCTGCACGGTTCGCCACGGATGTATTATTCGGATTATTCCCACAAATTCGTGGTGATGCTTGCCGCCCGCCTGGCCGATGCACGGTCCCGAAGCTCCGTCTGGTGCATCTTCGATAACACCGCCGAAGGCTTCGCGATGCCGAACGCGCGTGAACTCATGCGTGAATGGAAGGCTCTCGGCAGCCCCCCTTCCGCGAATGTTGACTGATGGGATGAAATCCGGGACGGGGCATCGTGATGTTCGGTAATATGAATGGGTTCTCGGCGGTGTGGTCCGAATTCCCGTAGGCTTGGCGTGGCAAGCCGGGAGATGCGGGAGGTATCATTCGCAGTGCGTGCATTTCACGCGATCAAGATAGCGCATTTTGCGCCGGGGTGCGGTCTGTGGATACGCTGGTTTATTGAAAAACCCTTGAAAACAAGGGTTTTTCGGATTGGTCCGTTCCCTGCAAAGGGAATCTGTAACGAAGGTGACCCTATGATTATCTGGCAATTCGACTCCGGTTTCATCCCTGGAGGGCCGGTCACATGGGAAGCCTTCAACACGATCAACACCCAACCAACCAAAGCCATGTTACACTATTCGCTCGTATTCCTTGTTATCGCCCTCATCGCCGGAATCCTCGGTTTCGGTGTCATCGCCGGTGCCGCGGCGAGCATCGCGAAGATCTGTTTCTTCCTGTTCCTTGCCATCTGGGTCCTGATGTTCTTCATGGGTCGGAAAACGGCCTGACGTCGTCGGCTCACCGGCGTTGGAAGATTCCCGGTGATCAACCGAAAAGAAAATCCGGCGGTTGTCCTCACAGCCGCCGGCTTTGATTTTTAAAGCCGGGAGACCCGGTGGAGTGGGACCCCCCCTCAGGGCAACAAGTGGTCGGCTAATCAAGAAACTGACATCTCCTGTCAGGATCAAAAGCATTCGGACCCGGAGGCGGACCCGGAGAAAAAAGTGAATCCTGATGTTGGCGCGATCCGGAGGCTTTCCAGAGATACTATGATAGTAGTAATTTCAGTCCGTCTGGAGCCGCCGATGTATTGGCCGGCATCGGCAGCTCCCGCGAAGGAAGCTGCCGGGGAAATTTTCCGATCCCTTACTTGCCCGCTTGTTCCTGCATCTGCTTGAACGCGATTTTCAATTGTTCGATCGCTTGCTTGAGGGCCGGCTCCGGAAGGACATCGATCTGGTCGATCGACTTGAGTGCGAGTTCCGCCTGCTCCTTCACCATCAATCCGGACTTCGTGGCAAGATCGATGTTCGCCTTGGTGGCATCCTTGACCGCCGCCTTCATCTCCTCGGCCGTGACGGCCTTGTCCAGTGCGGCGAGATGTTCGCGCGCGAGGTTCCCGGCCTCTGTCTTCATCTCGTCCGCCTTTTGCGCGATGTCATTCACGGCCTTGGCCTCGTCTTTCGTCATCTTTCCGGAGGCGACGGCGTCCTCGGTCGCGTTCTCGACTTTCTTTACCTCGGGTGACTTCTCCTTGCAGGAAACCGAAAGTCCGAGAGCAACCGCCAACAGGGTGATCAATGGTGTTTTCATGGTAATCGCACTAGGGATGTCGTTCGAATGATTGTCAAATGACGATCATGCGAAGGGGGAAGGGAGTCGGCTCTAACAGAATCGATCCCGGGCGAAGGTGAAAGAGGGCGGCAGTCTTGAGCTACTCCTCCTGCGGGGAACCGGTGCTTTTTGTAAAGCGGTTGACGTAATCAGCGGTGCCTTGTTTCCGCGCCTTGGTTTTCTGCCAGCCTTCCGGCAATTCATCGAGAAGATCCAAGCGGCGGAGGGTGTTGAGAAGATAGAGAAGCGAGGAGGCATCCAAGTCCTTGCCAACCTCATCCAGCAACGCGTTCTTCGCCTGGTCTCTTTTCCCCAGATTCCAAAGCGTTTCCGCCGTGATCGTTCGGACGACGGAATGCTCGTCTGCCAGCAGCGGTGGAAGCGTCCCGGTTTTCTCCGACGCCTTGTCCCCGAGAATCCACAAACCCGACACCGCCCAATAGCGTTCGACAGGGCTTTTCGAGGCGAGGGATTGTTCCAGCAGCGGGAGATCCGCCGCATCGCGCTGTGTGGCGATGAAAGCGAGATCGAGAGCCTTGTCGAAATCAAAGCGATCGCTTCCCGCGAATTCGGCGATGGTGGCGTCACCCGCGAGAGTTTCAAAAAGAGGCTCGGGAATGAGACCGGTGTCGGTGGCTTTTTTCATCGTGTCCTTCAACCTCTGGCGGAGGGCTTTGAGTTTTTCCGCGTGGGCGGGATCCGCTGCGAGATTGCGGATTTCCCAAGGGTCCGCACCGAGATCGTAAAGCTCTTCCGGTGCTTGATCCTTATCCCAGATTTTTTGATGGATTCCGGTGAGTTTGCCGTCTTTCGACGCCCTCTCCCACGCCTTCCATGAAGGAAGGCCGAAGGGATAGAAACTGTAGGGAGCGGCCGCAAGGCGTGGCGTGAACTGGCGCACGTATTTCCATTTCCCATCCGTCAGCCCGCGGCGCATTCCGTATGTGTCATCGAAGCGGTCCGCGTAGAGAAATTCCATCTCATCCGCGGCAGGCTCGACGCGTTTGCCGCCGAGGAACGGCCTGCCCTGCATCTGCGGTGGAGTGTCGATCCCGGCGAGCGAAAGAAGGGTGGGTGCGAAATCGACAAATGACACAGGTTCCGTCACACGCTGGCCGGGGCTGAACTTGCAGAGGTTCCTCCACTTTTCCGGAACCCGGATGATGCAGGGAATCTTCACGCCGGTTTCATAAAGATAGCGCTTCCCCCGCGGAGTCACGCCACCGTGATCCGACGTGTAGATGACGATGGTATCGTCCGCGAGGCCCCGGGCCTCCAGTTCGTCGAGCAGCCTGCCGACATCCGCATCCATCTCCGTGATCCGGTCATGATAACGGGCGAAGTCCTTGCGCATTTCCGGAAGATCCGGAACGTAGGGCGGCAGTTCGATCTCCTCCGGATTGAGACGCAGGGGCTCGGCTTCCTTATTGGCGAACAGCGAGCTTTCGTGCGTCATTCCGAGATTGAAGATCGCGAAGAACGGCGCGCCTTCGGGACGGTGGAGGTAATACGCTTTCTTTGAAGACTCGTCCCAGATGGCGGTGTCGCTGCCTTTGAAATTGTAATCGGTCTTGGCGTTGTTGGTGCAGAAGTAGCCGGCCTTGCGGAGGTATTCGACGTTTGGCCGGTATTTCGCCGGGATGGGGTGGCGGCTGCGCATGTGCTGCGTGCCCATCGTCGGTGACCAGGCTCCGTTGAGGATCGTCGCACGGGCGACCGCGCAGACGGGGGCGTTCGAGTAGGCGTGTTCGAACAATACCCCTTCTTTTGCCAGGGCGTCGATGCGCGGTGTCCGTGCCTGTTTGTTGCCGTAACATCCCATCCAATGCGAGGAGTTGTCCTCGCTGACGATCCAGAGGATGTTCGGATGATCGGCAGCCTGAAGAAGGCCGGAAAACAAGCCGATGAGCACAACGAGGCAAAAAGGAAATCTCATGGGGAAAAGCGGCGGATGGAACACCGCTGGAACCGATCGGTTGTGGCACAATCGATCGCCTCCACGCGATCCGTAGCACGGGTGGATACTCTGGAGACGGATCACCAATGCCATCCGTCGGAAAGTCCTGCTACGAAGCGGAGGTGAGCCTGACGGATGGTCCCTCCGTCATGCGGATCGGACTGCCTTTTCGGGACAACCGGAAGCGGCCGTGAAGCTGGTCAGTTGCCAATGACGGTTGGCGCGACCGGAGTTGTCGGAGCTACCGGAGCGGCGCGGAAAAATTGTGAAAACTCTTTGTTGGTGGGCATGGTGCCGGCGGCTACGGCGGCGGCGAATTGTTCGTAAGGATAAATGGAGCGGGGGCTGGCCTTGTCGGCTGCTTTCGCGAGTTCCACGCCCTGGTTGGCTTCGGCGAGCGCCTTGCCCTTGTCTCCCATCGCCCACTGGAGGCGGGAGAGGGTGGTGGCGTCAACGGTGGTCTTCATACCGCGATCCTTGATGGTGGCTTCGTAGGCGGTGACGGCCTTGGCGAGCGTGCCCGCAGGGACGCCTTCGGTGGCGGAGAGGGTGTTGCCGAGCGAGTTGACCAGCATCAGGCGGAGCTTGTTGGTGTTGTCCAGGCCTTCGATGAGTTTGTCGATCGCGCTCCAGTCCTTGGCCGCGATGAGGGCCTCGTTGCGGAAGAGCGGGACATAGATGCTGTCCGGTTCCGCGGCGGCGAGCTGGTCGGCGGCGGCGGCCATGGCGGCGGCGTCGTTCTTTTCCTTGCCCTCGGTGAAGGCGGCGCGGGCGGAGGCCGCGGCCTGTTGGGCTGCCGCGGCGGCGTTGAGCTTTTCAAGGGTGTTTTTTCCGGCATCACCACCCGCGAGCAAGGATTCGATGAGTTCCTCCGTGAGGCGTGCGGGGTGGCTGGTTGCGATGACCTTGCCGTCCTTGACGAGGAAGGCGTGGGGGATGCCCTTCACCCCGGCGGGCTTGAGCCAGAGTTCCTCGAACGGACCGCCTTTGCCGGTGTAGGCCACGGGGTAGGACATGCCCTCTCCCTTCTTTTTCACAAACTCCACGACCTTGTCCTTGCCGTCCTCCCAGACATCGACGCCGATGACGCGGAGGCCCTTTTCCTGATACTTGTCATAAAGGGCGTCGACATGAGGGATCGCAGCGATGCACGGGCCGCACCAGGTGGCCCAGCACTCGAGGATGTAGAGCTTGCCGGGTTCCCACGCGGTGGGAGCCTCGCCCTGGATCCACTCCAGCTTCTGGAGCGCTTCTGGGGTGACCGCATCGCCGGTCTTCTGGGCATGGGCGGAGGTGGCCAGGGTCGCGGCGGAGAGGCACAGGGTCGCAAGGAGTTTTTTCATGGAAGCTAAAATCATGCGGAAGGCAGGCCCGTGTAAAGCCAATCAGAGGGGCTGTATGGGGAAACATGGGGCAAAAATTCCGGCAGATCTCCCAAGCATATGACAAGGATCCCAGACGGGAACGGGTCACTTGGGTGGTGTCGGGTTCTCACGGGGGGGGCGTCGGAGGCCGCTCGGATTGCCATCTCACGCTTTCGACATCACGAGGAAACGGCGGGTCCGCCGACTTTGATTGCATGAACGGATGATATGCCTTCGTATTCCAACCAGCCCCGAGTGGGCGAAATCCCATTTTTCCACCACTTTTGAAAAACACCCACTTACCCATGCACACCTCCATCCAACGACGGGACTTCCTCAAACAATCCAGCGCGGCAGGGATCGGGTTGGGCATGGCGGGGTATCTCGGATCACTGCTGCCTTCGCTGGCACAGAACGCCCCGGCACCGGCACGGAAAATCGGCCCCGATGACAAGATCAACGCCGCGGTGATCGGCACCAATGGCCGGGGCCTCTCGCTCATCTCCTGCCTCACCCGCCTGCCGAATGTGGAGATCACCCATATCTGTGATGTCGACAAGCGCGCCTTGGAAAAAGGACTCAAGGAGGTGGCGAAAAAACAGTCCGCACCGGCGGCGGGTTCCGCTGATTTCCGCAAGATCCTGGAGGACCCGGCGCTGGATGTGGTGGCCATCGCCACGCCGGACCACTGGCACGCGCCGATGGCGATCCTCGCGCTGGCGGCGGGCAAGCATGTCTATGTGGAAAAACCATGCAGCCACAATCCCTACGAGGGCGAGCTCCTGCTGGAGGCGGTGGAAAAATACAAGCGCGTCGCGCAGATGGGTGCGCAGCGCAGGTCCTCCGCCGCCATGCGCCAGATCATTCCGGAGATCCACGACGGGCTGATCGGCAAGACCTATTTCGCCAAAGGCTGGTATGCGAACGGACGCGCCTCCATCGGCAAGGGCAAGCCCGTCCCGGTTCCGGATTGGCTGGACTACGAGCTGTGGCAGGGGCCCGCACCGCGCGCGGCATTCGTGGACAATCTCATCCACTACAACTGGCATTGGCACTGGCTCTACGGCACCGGCGAGGCGCTGAACAACGGCACGCACGAGATGGACATCGCGCGCTGGGCGCTGGATGTCACCTGGCCGACGCGGGTCTCGTCGAACGGCGGGCGCTATGCGTTCGAGGACGATTGGGAATGCCCGGACACGCAGAACATCTCGTGGGACTTTCCCGGAGGAAAATCGATGGCGTGGGAGGGACGGAGCTGCAATCCCTTCCCCGTGGAAGGCCGGCAGCGCGGCGTGCTGGTCTACGGCACCAAGGGCACCGCATTGCTGGATGGGGACGACTACATCATCTACGACAAGGCCGGGAAAATCATCAAGCAGGCGAAGGGCAATGAAGCCGTGGATGCCACCAACACCGTCAGCGGCAGCGGCGCGGGGATGGATACGGCGCACGTCTCCAACTTCATCGCCGCCATCCGCGGCGACGGAGCACCGCACTGCCCCATCGAGGAAGGCCACAAGAGCGTCACCCTCCTGCACCTCGGAAACATCGCCTGGCGCGCCGGACGCACCCTGCATTGCGATCCGAAGAACGGCCACATCCTCAACGATCCCGAGGCCATGAAGCTCTGGAAACGCGACTACGAACCCGGCTGGGAGCCGAAGGTCTGAGGTGCGGGCCGCTTGGGAGGGCAGGGGGCTGGCCTGGATCCGGGCCCCCTCCGGGAAACCGGCCTGAAGTCGAAGAGGCCAACCACGGAACACACGAAATACACGGAAAGCAGAGGGGTTGTAAGACATCCATACGTGAGCAGGAGATTGGGGTGCCTGAGTGATCCTCCTCTCCGTTTTCCGTGTGTTCCGGGTATTCCGTGGTCAATTCTCTTCCCGGAATAAAGCCTCCGCCTTGTCATCGGGCTTCGAAAGGGAAGGTCACGGTGATTGAGCCTTGACCCCGCTGCCGGTCGACTCCAGTTCTCCCGCGCAATGATTTTTGAACACGAACCCATCGAATGGGATGACGAGATCACGCTGCTGGTCGACCGGTTGGAGGAGAAATCCGCGGACGAGGGATTGACGCGCCAGGAACGGGCGTTGATGGATGTCGTCGAGACCGTCCAGTTGCTCGATCCCGAGGGCGACGGACTGCATGAGTTCTGGCAGACCGCGCTCAACCACACCCGGATCATCAGTTCCTTCGACATGATCGGCTCGAGCGCGATGGTCGATGTGCTCAACGCCAGCCAGTGGTGCCAGACGCGCAGCGATGACCGCGACGACTATTCCGAGACCGAGGCCGAATACCTCGCCAGCATCGAGGAAGACCTCTACGAAGCCCTCGGCGAACTGCCCGACCTGGTGGCCGACTTTGTCGAAGATGAAATCGCCAGGTGATCTCCCCGTCACCTGTGCGCCATCCCGCACGCCGGGGTCTTGTCCCGAATCATGAAAAGCCGCAAGGCTGGGGAAATCGCCACGGAGGATGAAGAATCCGGGCGTTTTGGGAAAAAAGAAACCGCCACCGGATTTCCGGAGGCGGTTCCCAAAACAAGAAGGGTGATTAACAACAGCTAGTCGGCGCGGCGGCGGTTCCAGCCGGTGACGGCCGGCCCCGGCTCACGCCTGCTTGCGGGACCTGAAGCAGAACAAGCCCACCACGCCCAGGGCGGACAAGACACATGCGGAAGGCTCGGGCACGAGGGAGACGGAGTCGACCGAAAGCGTCACCGGCGTGGTGGTCGACGGAGGGGTGTAGCCCGCCGCACCCAGGTAGAAGAACAGCTGGAGATTCGCAACGTTCGAAGTCGCATTGGCGAATTTCGCGGCGTTGTCGGCACCCGGTGTTCCCTCGTAGGAAATGAAATTGTTCGCCGTCAGATTGAAGGTGAACGTCGTCCAATCCGCACCGGCCGGGAGGATGCCTCCATTGATGGTGATCGCCGTGCCGGGCACCGCGCCGCCGAGGCGGAGCGCGATCGGCAGGTCGAATGTCGCGTTTGATTTGACGCTCACCGTGATGGTGTCGATCTCCGAATAGTCGCCGATGAATTGGCCGCCCGAGGCGGAGTTGCTCCCGGTGGCACGGGCCACGACCGGAGTGCCGGAGGTGGTGTTCGTGACGCTGTAGGTGGTGGTGATGTAGCCACCCGAGCCGCCGGCTCCTCCGGATGAAATCCAGTTCGCCGCGGTGGCGCTGACATTCTGGGTCCAGTTCGAGTTGTTGCTCGAAAACGTCTCCGTGAAAGGGAGAACGGCGGCGGCGGACAGTGAACCGCAGGTAGCCAGAAGGCATCCGGCGACGACGAGGTGGGCTTTGATGTTTTTCATGGATGCGTTGATGTGGAGAATGGTTCCTTGGGGAAAATGGCTCATGCCGCTGCGCCCTTTCGCGCGCGGCACTGGATTTTTGTATCGTAAAAGAAAAATCCGCAAGCTATATTGCAAATGAATCTCAATTGCATGTAGGCAATTGTTCCTCAATTGTTTCTACGAGATTCGCGCCGCGGCATTGGTGAGAATGGCCGTCAGCGGCTTCGACATCCTTCTGGATTTGCGGTTCACCACCAGCAACACATCCGCGCAAGGCGAGGGCTTGGGCTCAGCTCTACATGGCGAGCATCAGCACCTTCTACTGAATCAGCTTGGGTCGATGCCGTCGCCCTCTGCCTCAGGCGCGACCCGCTAGGCCCTCTCCTACCTCGTCGTCTGGGCCTATCCTTCAGCCGGCTACTGCTTACAATGCCGCGGCATCTTGGCCTATGGACCGACATCGGCACCACATCATTGACCGTCTCGCCTCAGTCTCCTCCAATTCGTGGAATGCTCTTTGTAACCCGTCAATTTTATCGACCGCGAGAAGTTCCTGAGGAGCGTCACTTGACCGAAATAGATAAAAACGCCTATTCCCTTGCCCTCCGGAAGGGAGCGACGCGATTCCTCACTTCATTAGATTCTGCGACCGCTGAAGGCGATGTGGGGGGATTGTCTGCAATATGGAAGGGGCTACGCGATTGGGAGTGAAGGCGGCGCAGAACCGGAGGCATCATCACTGGCTGGCCCGAGACCGCGGTCTGAGCAATTATTCCTCGGCCTCGGCGTGGACGTCATCCGAAGCGACGTGCTGATTCAGGAATACATCGATGTGCACGGGAAATGATCCAAGACGAAAAGTCTGATCCTTTATCCCGATAAGTGGAAAATGGAATGGAGAGGATTATGGTTATTCTTCGGTCATTTATTATGTGAAAAAGTATTGTATCGGCTGAATTAATCCGTATCCAGTCTGTAGAATGTAAATTCTTCCGATCTGTCAATACCAAGGAGTTCTCGAAGGCATATCCTGCTCCAATCTTCAAATTTGGAATCCTCAAGCTTCTCGATATTAATTATTTTTCCGCTCTCACTATTTCCAGAACGCTGGACAAATTCATCCGGACTTAATCTGATGCGGAGATTGTCCAGGTCAGTGTAAAAAACACATGCAACCGCAAGGTGTTTCATAGATCGGGGGTTGTTCTTTAGCCAAATAAATAGTGGATTAGAAATAAGTGGATTCAATGTGACACCTAGTTCCTCATATAGCTCTCTAGTCAAGGCGTAGTGGCATGTGCGATCAAAATTAGCGTCGCTTCCTGCTGCAAATTCGTCATCATCACGAACATGGCCCCCGAAATATGTTACGACTTTTCCTGATTCAGGAGATCCCTTGCTTACTCCCTTTTGATGTTTTTTTGCAACTAGGACGCTACGATTATTTGGATCAAATAGAATAACTATAGGTAATGGTTGAATTTTGGTTTCATCGTCCTCTACTGTTGTTCTCTTTTCATATTTTAATTTTAGGAAATTGCGTTCAGGCCAATCTTCAGATTTCCATATATCCCTGTTCTCGAATTGGATGACGTCTTTGCGATCGAGGTATGCGATATTTTCTTCTGTCAGATCGCTCAGCGTTTGAAGTATTTGCCTCGTTACCTTGTAACCAACTTGATTTTGATCGATGCAAGATGTGTCGATTTGTTCTATTTTTCGGAAATCTCGATCATATTTTTTCACCGCAAAATCCAAAGATTTGTTGAAAGCTTCAATAACTCTATGATTCATGATGGTTCCCGATTTTCGGGTAAGTAAATTTTTGTATTCTCTTTCGAGTGCGGATTTTTCGCTTACTTTAAAAACATATACAATATCGATTAGGCTTCGAAAGCGATCCATGGTTAAATATTTGGAAAGTACTTTGTGCTCTTCATCGGACATGTATTGGGAGTCTTTTTGCCAATAAAACCAACATAGGGCATCGAAAATTCCTCGATCACAAATAATAACGTCTAAATTTCTCCATGATCCAGCAACATAATCGGCTAGCTGTGCTATAGCTGAATTGGATGTCCAAATATTGAAAAGTGGACTAAATTTGTCACCAACTGGACAAATGCTTGCCCGCTCGGTTACGAGCCGAGTTTTGAAACCATTACGCTTTAGGAAAAGATTGAGAGCTGATAGGCAAGATGTTTTGCCTGCTTTGGGAGTTCCGCAGAATTCAATGACAATAGGTCTTCGTTTTTTAGATGCCTTTCGCTGCTCGAGAATGTCCTTTGCCAAGGCCTCAAGTTCTTCAATCTTTTTTAAATCGGAATCACTCATTGAATCTAATTTTTGTTTCAAGTTGTTTGATTAATTTCCCACAGGAAAATCCTATGAAAAATCCCAATGTAGTACAAGCGTATAGGAAATTCGTTTCTTTTAAATCGGGCGATTGAGAGATAAATTTATGTCCGGCTTGCAATGCAACAACTGCGATTAGTCCGAACGCGCCCGCGAAAACTGGTCTTGCGAAATAATAAATTGCATATCCGAAACGGATCATCGAATGATTGTTCAATCTTTTTTCTGGAAGAGGGAGGTGAAGTGTTTTGTAAAGCTTTCTTATGTAATATATGGAAGAACCTATAATGCTGCCGCATATCGCTGACAAAAATCCGTTTCCTGGAGCGTTCTTGAACCACCACCCGCCCCATGATGCGCCAGAAAGTAATGATACAAGAATCGCGCTTGACACAATTAGTAATAATGCAAAGTAAGACGCTAAAATACCTACAAGTAAGGATGGTAGATGGTTTTTGGTTGTGGCGTTCATTTGCGTTTGAGTCAAAATGTGCTTAAAGCAGTCAATGCGAGGGGGCTTTGAGCAGCTCCTCTAGCTAGAGCTGCTCTTGTTCAGGGGAAGTCAGTACCGATAACTAAAAAGAATTGCAAGAAAAGACTCAGGCTGCGGGCTTTTCTGTTTGTCGTAAGGTCCCGAAGGCACTGTGTCTACTTCGATTAAGAGGTTGCCTGAAAATAAATGATTTGGAACAATTAGGTTGTATTAACCAATTAGTCTAAGGCGATCTGGGTTTGATCCAGCCCCTATAAAGAGGACACTTTCCGATGAGAGTTTTGCAGGGTAAAACCAGCAAAACAAACACATGAAAAGAAGGCACAGCGCGGAGCAGATCATCCGTATCTTTGGAGAAATCGAAAACGGTGGCCTGAAGGCTTCCGACGCCTGCCTCCGCACGGGATCAGCGAGCGGGCCTACTTCCACAGGAAGAAGAAATACGGAGGCATGGATGTCAGCAAGGCGACACGCCTCAAGGCTCTTGAGGAGGAAAACTCCCGGCTCAAGCGTCTGGTGGCCGATCAGGCGTTGGACATCCAGATCCTCAAGGAAGTGAACTCAAAAAAAGTGGTGAGCCCCGTGCAAAAGAAAACCGTCATCGAGACATTGGTGAGCGCGGGCAGTTGCGGCGTCGCACGGGCTTGCCGGTTGTCCTGCCTAGCACGCTCGGCGGTCTATCGGCGGGCGATGCCCGACGCGTCGTAGATGGCTCAGGAGGGATTGATTGTGGAGACGTCGCGCTCTCATCCCAGCCTGGGCTACCGCAAGGTCACCGCCATCCTGGGGACGGGTACGGCGAGACCATCAATGAGAAACGGGTGGCGCGCCTGCGCCGCCGGGACGGCCTGCAGGCCTCTCGCAAGCAGACGAAACGCCGGCGGATCGAGCCCCGGGTGACGTCACGGCGTGTGGCGAAGCGTCGCGACGAGGTCTGGAGCTATGACTTCATCCAGGACTCGCTGGCGGACGGAACCACGGCGAGGATCCTTTCGGTGATCGATGAATACAGCAGGGAGTGTGATGCTGAGATCCGCCCGGAGCTTCCCGTCGAGCCGGGTCATCGACTGCCTGGAGGAGGTGTTGGTGACAACCGGTCGCAAACCGGAGTGGCTCCGCAGCGACAACGGTCCGGAGTTCGTTGCCAGTCAGGTCCGGGAATGGTTGAAGAGCTCGGGAGTGGGCAGTGCCTACATCACGCCGGGTTCGCCATGGGAAAACGGTTACGTGAAAAGCTTCCACGCGAGCCTGCGGGCGGAGTTCCTGAACAGGGAACTGTTTTTCAGCATGAGGGAGGTATCGGTGATGCTGGAGGGCTGGCGTCATCACTACTTTCCCAAGTGTCTTGAAAGAATGTTACTGTGCGGAGACTGGCGCCGGTCAACAATTTTTGCTCAGCTGATTCTCTTTAATCGGACATATGCCGAATCAGCTGCCTTCGCTCGCGAGGATTTTTGCTCTGCTTTTGTCTCAAAAAGATTAGTGGAATCTAGAAACTTATTTAGTTTTTCAAAACCTAATATTTTATAATCAACCGGCGTATAAGTTTTTAAGTATTTGCCGAGGGCTGCCACTGATGCCCATCCATCAGAGTCGGCTAAAGTAGCTACGGCGCGCGTTAAATAATCGTTTATTTGAGATTTCGATATATTCCTGTCTTCGGCCGTGGCGATGGGGATCTTAATTGTTTCTGGAGGATTTGCGGGTCCGACAGTTCTCTTTGAGGTATTTTTTTTATCTTTCGCTATCAACTCGGCCGTTTGGGCCAAGATACTATTCATATTAATAGCCAACTGCCTTGAGAATTTTTGGCGAAAGTCAGGAATGCCAGAATAACTTTCGGTAAGACCTTTGAGACGCATTTTGTCTTTAAATGTCCGGAGTACGGTGAATTGGTCGATTTCTATTTTTTCGGGATCAACTGGGCTTTGCGAAAAGTATAGCATTACCGGTTTATCTTTCGTGGTGAATTGTTCGATTTCTTCGGCAGTTCCACTAATTGATACGCCTGTGTGAGTTCCAATCCGTGTCCAAAAAACTCCTACCAAAATGTCGCAATCATCAACCAACTGGTTATTGATGATTGCCTGTGGCCTGTTTCCGAGAAGCGGCGCAGAATGGCTTTCCCATTTGATCGGCATGAGAATTGCTTTGGTTTGCAGTGCTGACACGGCATTCCATTCATTTATGATTTCAGGAATGACATTTCGTTCGTCACCAACATCACCAGGTGACGCAATCAGAACCTTGAAAACTTTGGCGTCAAATGGCATATGTAATTGTTTGGAGGTTATAGTAGTACGACATTGTCGGAATCCACGCTGGGACGAGAGAATAATTGGAGCAGATGATCCCCGGGTAATCCTTCCATAACTAGGGTTGACCTGGCTTCTCGGAATGCCCGCTGCACCGAATGTCCAAAGCCAATCGCACTGTAGAAAGATGCGGAGAAAGCTATTGCGGACGAATCATCAATTTCTCCAGATATTCCGACTACGCAGTCAATAGCTTTGGATATTTCCTTGGCTGCCATATCGGAATAACACGAATTCAGAAAAATAATCCGTATGTTGTCCTTCATAGTTTCAAATGCATCTGCCAGCGCTTTAGGAGAAACGAGTTTTGAATTGCCAGCAGCATCTTCAAATGCGATTCCGCCATTAGGTGCGCCGTGACCCGATAGATGAACAATTTGAGGATTTATTTCATTTAAGTATTGAAATAAATCAGCGGGTCTTACGGCCCACTTGCTTTTGAAATTGAGATTGGCGCGGAATTCTGAAGTTCGGATTTTGTTCTCGATCTCTCGAGTTTCTTCATCAAGTCTAAGCCGATCCTCATTTAAAGGGCCTAAACCTAGGAATAGCATATCTATCGACTTGGTGCTAGATTTTTTGGGGGCGCCGCCAAGGTGGGGAATGGATCCAATCCTTGAAATAAGCCGACTTTCCATTTCTTTGATGCCGCTTGCTGTCAAGCTCCAAGTGCGAGAGTTTTTAGTTGTGGAGAAATCGACAAAATGTCCACTTTTTCCTAGGCAATCGCTAACATTGATCGAATTTGCCTTTGGTGTCCTAGCTTGCGAAAGGTGCTCTCTAATTTCACCACTTGAGAGCGGATGCATGCCTTTTGCATGGACCTTGTAATACAAGACATACTGACACCTCTCAACATTGCTTCGCGAGCTTTTAAGGAATTCGATAAGCGTCATAGGTGCTTCAATTGGTAGGAGCACTTAGAGGATCGAGCTTTATTGGCTATCCCCTCTTGCTTGAGTCACTAACGTAATGGCATTTTTGATTCCTTCTTCGGTGAGAAACCATTTAGAACGACCCTTGCTAGTATCTTCATTTACCCATGCGGGCTTTTTCTTGGTTTTGAAATTGCCAAAATCTCTGGACACGTTTGAGGCTCGAATCGTATTCGCTTGTCTGAAGTGTTTGTTGAAAGACGTTGCAATGGCTACTGCTGAAAGTTCTTTGTGCTCGGTTTGTTCAGTAGTTATATACAAAAACCATAATGCCTTGTCGGCTGTCGACCACTCTTGTTTAGGGCTTCCCCATTTTTCAATATCGTTTCTAAATTCGATGGCTTCCGAATCTTCCGGGGTGGCAGTTTTAGAGGATCCATTGGATGAAGGCTTGCGTTTTTTCTTTCCGTCTCGGGTGGGATTGCTGGGGATTGCGTCGATATCTATAACTTTGTCATCCTGAGGTTTGGGAGATACCAAGTTGGCAGAAGGTGCCAAAAGTCCTCCTAATTGATCATTCAGGGTTTTGGATATTTGGTTTGCATCTTGACGGTCTCCTTCGATCTCAATTTCAAGTCCGGTAAGTTTTAAACGCATTTTGAATTTTGCCATAATGTGATGTTACTTGATTTTGATTGAAGGGGGGGGCGTTTGTACTGTCAGCGGCAGACCTTAGGCGCGGAGGGATATGTCATCTGACCTGATGAAAGCACACCGAATTCAATGTCCAGTCCTAATATGGATTTTTTTCAAGTCTAGCAGAAAATCATACCTATTTCATTATCGATCACTGGCACGCCTCGCACGTCCCCCCATTCAGCATCGCATCGATGCTGCACGCGTTCTTCTCCTCGGCGGTGTAGGTCTTCGCCGCTGGGGTGGCGGTGCCGGCGAGGCCGCGGACTTCTTTTTTGACGTCGATGGTGGATTTCTCGATGTTGGAGGCCTGGAGGGTGCGGAGGTAGTAGGTGGTTTTCAGGCCCTTGTCCCAGGCGCGGCGGTACATGTGGCTGAGGGTCTTCATCTCGGGGGTGGCGAGGAAGAGGTTCACGGACTGGGATTGGTCGATCCACTTCTGGCGGCGGGCGGCGGCGTCGATGATGTATTCGTGGGCGATGCCGAAGACGGTCTTGTGCTTGTGCTTGATGGGCTCCGGGATGTCGTCGATGGCGTCGAGCTCGCCGTCGAAGTACTTGAGCTGGTCGAGCATTTCCTGGTTCCAGAGGTTGGCCTTTTTCAGGTCCTTCACGAGCTCGCTGTTGAGGACGATGAAGTCGCCGCTGAGGTTCGACTTGACGTAGAGGTTCTTGTAGTTCGGCTCGATGCAGGGGGTGGTGCCCATGATGTTCGAGATGGTGGCGGTCGGCGCGATGGCGAGCACGTTGGAGTTCCGCATGCCGTGTTTGGCGATTTTCTCGCGGACGACGGACCAGTCCATCTTGCCGCCACGCGGGACGTCGATCTTGCGGCCGCGCTCGGCCTCGAGGAGGTCGACGGTGTCCTGCGGGAGGAGGCCGCGGTCCCACTTGCTGCCCTTGTAGGTGCTGTAGGTGCCGACTTCGGAGGCGAGGTCGCTGGACGCGTTGTAGGCGTAGTAGGCGATGGCTTCCATGAACTCGTCGTTGAACTCGACGGCGGCTTCCGAGGCGAAGGCGAGGTTCCGCTTGTAGAGGGCGTTCTGGACGCCCATGACGCCGAGGCCGATGGGGCGGTGGCGGGTGTTCGCGGTCTTGGCGGCTTCGGTGGGGTAGAAGTTGATGTCGATGACGTTGTCCAGCGCGCGGATGGCGACGGTGATGGTTTCCTTGAGCATCTCGTGGTCGAGCGCGCCGTCACGGGTGATGTGGGTGTCCAGCACGACGGAGCCGAGGTTGCAGACGGCGGTCTCTTCTGCCGAGGTGTTCAGTGTGATCTCGGTGCAGAGGTTCGACGAGTGGATGACGCCGCAGTGGTCCTGCGGGCTGCGGACGTTACACGGGTCCTTGAAGGTGATCCACGGGTGGCCGGTCTCGAAGACCATCTTGAGCATGGATTTCCAAAGCTCGAGCGCGGGCATCTGGCGGGACCAGAGCTTGCCCTCGGCGGCCATGCGCTCGTATTCGGTGTAGCGTTGCTCGAAGGCGGAGCCGTAGAGGTCGTGGAGGTCCGGGACCTCGTTCGAGCGGAAGAGGGTCCAGGTGCCGCGCTCTTCCATGCGCTTCATGAAAAGGTCCGGAACCCAGTTCGCGGTGTTCATGTCATGGCAGCGGCGGCGCTCGTCACCGGTGTTTTTGCGGAGGTCGAGGAAGTCCTCGATGTCGTTGTGCCACGTTTCCAGATACGCGCAGCCGGAGCCGCGGCGCTTGCCGCCCTGGTTGACGGCGACGAGCTGGTCGTTGTGGAGCTTGAGGAAGGGGATGATGCCCTGGGACTCGCCATTGGTGCCCTGGATGTAGCCGCCGGTGCCGCGCACGGCGGTCCATGAACCGCCGAGGCCGCCGGCCCACTTGCTGAGGAAGGCGTTTTCGGCGATGCCGCGATACATGATGGACTCGATGGAGTCGTCCACCTTGTAGAGGTAGCAGCTGGAGAGCTGGCTGTGGAGCGTGCCGGAGTTGAAGAGGGTGGGGGTGGAGGAGCAGAAGCGGCGGCCCTTGTAGAGATTGTAAAGTCGGATGACCCAGCCCTCGGCGTCGTTCTCCTCACGCTTGAAGAGGCCCATGGCGACGCGCATCCAGAAGAACTGCGGCGTCTCGATGCGGCGGTGCTTGCTGCCGGTCTTGTCTACGATGAGGTAGCGGTCGTAGAGCGTCTGGATGCCGAGGTAGTCGAAGTCCAGGTCGGCGGTGGGGTCGAAGGCGTCCGAGAGCTTGTCGAGGTTGTAAACGTCGAGCAGTTCGGGGTTCAGGCGCTTGATGGCGATGCCGTGTTTCAGGTAGCCCTTGAAGGCGGCCTTGTGCGCGGCCTTCAGCTTGTCGATGCCGTCGCGGGAGATGCTCCAGTCCAGCACTTCCTCGTAGATGTAGGAGAGGAGGATGCGGCCGGCGAATTTCGCGAAATCCGCGTCTTTCTCGATGAGCGCCTTCGCGTTGAGGATGATGGTGTTCTTGAGGTCCTTCTCGGAAATCTCATTGCCGACGGAGCGGCGGAGCTCGCGCTCGATCTCGACCTCGGTGAGGTTCAGGTCGAGGCCGATGGAGGCGTAGGAAATGCGCTTGCGGAGATCGCCGCCGTCCCAGAACGAGGAAACGCCCTCGTCGGAAATGACGGTGACCATCAGCTCCTGGTTCGGATCCTCGGCGAGGTCCTCCTCCTCCTTGCGCAGCCGGGCGCGCTCGTCGCGGTAGCGCACGTAGTGGGTGGCTGCCTTGAAGTGGCCCTGGCGCATGAGTTCCTCCTGGACCATGTCCTGCACGTCCTCGATGTGGACGAACGACGAATCCCCCCTGCGGATGCGGTCGGTCACGCCCTTGGCGACCTCCACGGCGGGTTCGGGGTTTTCCTTGATGGTGAGGAAGGCTTTGCGCACGGCGATCTCGATTTTCGTCTCCGACCATGGGACGACGTTACCATTACGCCGGATCAGGCGGACGGGCAAGGCGTGCGGGCCGGTGTGGACGTCCACGGCGCCGGTTTTTTCCATGGAACGGCGGAAGGCGAGGGACTTGGCGACGTCGTAGGCCTCGTTTTCGAGCAGGGCTTTTTCGATGAGCAGGTAGAGATCGGCCTCGGAAAGGCGGAGGCGGCCATCGGCTTTCAGGGAATCCGTGAGGAAGGAGGCGACGGAGTGGGCGACGTCCGAGACGAACTTGCGGTTGACGTCGGAGAAAATGGATTGCTCGTCCTCGCGGCGGGAAATGAGCAGGTCGGCGAGGGAATCGCCGATGGCGTCGGCGACGTCCTCAAGGGAGAAGTGGCTGTCGGTATTGCCACGGGTGATGGTGATGTCGGTGACGGGCTGGCGTTTTTCGGTGGAAAGCACGTCGCGCCATGCGAAGCCGCGGTCGGTGAGGGCGAAGCGATCGGTGACGACTTGTTTGAGAGCCAGGTCTTCGTTGAGGTTGAGAGAGCGGTACATTTTGGGAGAGCGGGTGAGGGTGTAAGGGTGGGTTTTTCTGGGGTGCTAAGGAAAAACAGGTCTCATGAGACCCGGCGGACGTGTATCACAGCTCGTCGTCGTCGACTGAGGCCAGGGCGGAGGCTTTCTGGTATTCCGTGACACGGCCTTCGAAGAAGTTGGTCTCCTTCTTGATATCCATCATCTCGGCGAGCCACGGGAAGGGGTTGGAAACGCTTTCGTTGAGAGGGACGAGGCCGCAGGAGATGAGGCGGCGGTCGGCGATGTAGTCGATGTAGGCCTCGAAGTCGCTGGAATTCAGTCCGAGGGCCGAGACGGGGAGGCAGTCGCGGATGAATTGTTTTTCCAGGGTGATGCCTTCCTTCATCGTGTTGCGGAGGTCGTCGCGGAATTCCTCGGTCCAGACGTCGGGGTTCTCGTCGATGAGGTCCATGAGGAGGTTGCGGAAGACCTCGATGTGGTTCGACTCGTCGCGCAGGGTGTAGCGGAACATCTGGCCGATGCCGGGGAACTTGTTCTGGCGGTAGAGGCTGAGGATCATGCCGAAGAGGCCGTAGAACTGCGTGCCTTCCATGACCTGGCCGAACATGAAGATGTTCTTGGCGAGGGCCTGCTTGTTTTCCGTGATGGTGAGGTCGATGTCGCGGCGGAGGGCGCGGCTGTTCGAGACGACGAAGTTGTTTTTCGCGGTGATGGACGGCACGTCCTCGAACATGGCCTCGCACTCGTGCGGGTTGATGCCGAGGGAGGAGATCATGTAAACGAGGCTATCCGCGTGGATGTTCTCCTCGTGGGCGTGGCGGCCGAGCACGAGCTTGAGCTCCGGTGCGGTGACGACCTCGCGGACGACGTGGAGCACGTTGTCCCCCACGATGCCCTCGGCGGCGGAGAAGTAGCCGATGCCCATCTTGATGATCCAGCGCTCGACGTCGGAGATCTCGTTGGACCGCCATTGTTCCACGTCCTTCTGCATGGTGATGTCCTCCGGCTCCCAGTGGTTGTTCTTCATCGTCTTGTAGAGGTCATACGCCCACTGGTATTTCAGCGGGAGGATGTTGAAGAACATGGTTTCCTTGCCGTTGATCACGCGCTTGCCCGCGTAGGCGAGTTCGGCTTTTTCGCGATCCAGGATGAAGGTTTTGTTGCCAAGCGAGACAGTGGTGGTGGCGGAAGAATTGGAGGACATGGACGGAAAAATGACGGGAAAAGAGGGATGAAAAGAGCGCCCAACAGCTGACTGAGCGGGGCGAAGGCTGACAGCAATTGTCACGCCGGGTCAATTCGATTTTGCCCATGTGGTATCAACAAATTATTCACAATACAAGATGTAGTGTTTTGGTGTGAGTATTTACAAAGTAAACATAACGCATTGTCTAGGGTTAGCGAAGATCTTTGAAAGAAATGCGGGGTGTGTCTAGGTGCGAAGATTTTTCTGCCGTGTGACAGCTCTGCCACAAGGATTGGGAAATTTGAAAAAATTGTTTAAGTTTTGCGAAATTCCAACCATCTAGAGAGATTAACTTTCGCAAGCGATTGGTCTGGAAATGTAAAAGATTTTACCGACGCGCGGGTGGCCGGTTTTGGAAGATCCGGGTATGAAAAAGCCGCATGCGAGACAGGCGTTTTGTGGAATATCGGACATCGAAGGAGGAGGGCCGCCGTCTGGCGGCGTCGCCTCCCTTGTGAGGCGCGTCGGCGAGACTGGCCTTCCCTGTATCCTGCGGTCTCGGGCCTGTGAAAGAGCTGGCAGGAACGCCCGTCTCGCCAGTGGATCTGTCGGCCAATCAGAATTTTCAAGTGCCTGGCTGGCTGAGTGCGAGATCCAATTGTTTTCGCAGAGGGGGAATTTTGTTCTTTGTCACATCCCACACCAGCTCGGGATCAACAGAATCGTAACCGTGGATCAACCGGTTTCGCAGACCGACGATGCGAGGTAAATCAGGAATGATTTTAGCAAGGGAGCCGTCTTCTTTGCTCCCGCTCCAAGCGCTTCGCCGATGATCTCGAGCTGGCGTCCACCGCAGATTGAAGAAGCTCCGAGTCAAGGAAGGTCTCCAGCGATACGTTTTTCAGGAATTCCTGAATCCGGATGCAGGCAGTCTTGGAATCCTCAAGCCGCTTGATGGTCCTGAGATTCATAGATCGAAACCGCTTCCTGTGCGAGTGTGGAGGCAAAATGTGGATTACGGATGGATCCGGGAGTGAGGAGATCCACCGCTCTCCCGAATAATTGTTCCAAGGATAGGGCGAGATCCAGATAGCGATCCGCATAGCCGGGCTCGCGGGTGGAATTGAAGACGGCGATCACATCGACATCGCTGGTCTCCGGATCGAAATCCTCTCTCACTGAAGAACCGAATGCCGACAGCTTGAGCACGCCATGCTTTTCGCAAAGCCGGGCGATCTCGTCCGCATGGATGGAAAACAGAGCATTCAAGGCAGCCCCAAGATGCGGGAGTGTCGGCATCAAGTCAAGGCGGTGGCCGAAAACCGTTTCTTGGAAATCAGAATTTCCAGTCGTGTTGGTCCAATTCGCAAACGCAGGCGGCGAGAAGCTGGATGCACGCGGAGAGGTCGTCCTTGTGGCAGGTCTCGATGGTCTGGTGGATATGCCGGGTGGGGATGGAGACCGCGCCTGCGATGGATCCGCCGGCGACCATGCGCTGGAGGCTTCCGGTATCGGTGCCGCCGGCGATGAGGATTTCCGGCTGCCACTTGATCTTGTGGCGTTTCGCGGCGGATTTCATGAATTCGATCATCCGGTAGTCACAGATCACGGAAGAATCCATGAGCTTGATGCCCGCGCCCTCACCCAGGGTGGTGCAGCGTTCCTGCGGGGTGGAACCGGGAACGTCGTAGGCGATCGTCGTGTCCAGTCCGATGCCGAAGTCCGGCTGGATCCGCAGCGCGGCCGCCTGTGCTCCCCGCAGGCCGACCTCCTCCTGGACGGTGAAGACGGCGTAAAAGTCATAGGCGGGCTTGCGTTTGGATTTTTTCAGCTCCTTCAGCGTTTCGAGAAGGACGAAAACCGACGCGCGGTTGTCCAGGGACTTCACGTTCACACAGTCACCGAGTTCGACCAGCGGCGAGTGGCGGGTGACGAAATCCCCCACGGCGACGAATTTGTCCACTTCCTTCTTGGGGAGTCCGAGATCGATGAAAAAGTCCGTGATTTTCACCACCTTGTTCTTTTCATCCGGAGTCATGATGTGCAGGGGCTTGGAGCCCATCACGCCCATGATGTCCTTGCGTCCGTGGATGATCACGCGCTGGGAGGTGAGGGTCTTCGGGTCAAATCCACCCACCGGGTTGAAGCGGACGAAGCCCTTGTCATCCACGTGTGTCACGATGAAGCCGATCTCGTCCATGTGGGCGGCAGCCATCGTTTTTTTCTCGGATGATCTGCCTTTTTTCAAGGCGGTGACGTTGCCCATGTTGTCCACGCTCACGTCGTCGGCGAGGCCTTTTAGCTCGGTGAGCACCAGATTTCGGATCTCTTTTTCAAATCCAGGGGCGCCTGGGGCTTCACAAATCCGTGCGAGAAGGGGAACGTCAATGGGCATGGTGCCCGGCAAACTAGCGAATGGCATGCCCATGACGAGACGAAATATTGCGACTTGGCGAAGCCCTGCCGGGCGTTACATTCCGCCCATGAAAAAACATCTGGTCATCGACCTCGCCAGCCTGCCGGAAGAGGGCAAGTCATTCGCCGGCGAGCTGTCGCAGGAAATCTTCGATCTACCCGAGGGGGATGCGCAACCTGTTGGTCCTCTGGTGTATGATCTCTGGGTCCAGCGCTTCAGTTCCGAGCTTTTGCTCACAGGAACCCTCTCCGCGCCGTTCGAATTCACCTGCGTGCGGACCCTGCATCCGTTCGTCCAGACCATCCATCTGGAAGGTGCCGCGGTGTCTGTTGAGATCGGTCGGGAGGGTGAACTCGACGTCACCGAAGGCCTCCGGGAAGAGGTCCTCATCAACTTCCCGGTGGATCCCCGTTGCGAGGAAGGGGACGTGCCGCAGAAATGTGAAATCGATTCTCGATATTTATCAGTGGACAAGGTCCCGGAAGATGGGCTACCCACTCCGCCCCGCGCCGGGAGTGACGACCGTTGGTCCGCTCTCGACAAACTAAAGGACCAAAAGGACCAACTCTAACCGAACTAACGACCATGGCCGTACCAAAACGCCGCCAATCCAAAAGCCGCCAAAAAATGCGCCGTGGCGCCACCCGCTGGCGCGCACCGATCTTCAAGACCTGCTCCGAGTGCGGCAGCAAGGTTCCCTCGCACATCGCCTGCCCTTCCTGCGGCAGCTATCGCGGCCGTCAGGTGCTCGAAGTCGAAGCACTCTGAAGCCGGGAAAGACTCCACTTTAGAAAATTACCGCCCGGGGTGACCCGTGGCGGTGATTTGTCGTCGTCATGTTTTCCAGCTCCCCCCATACTTGCTTTAAGCTCAAATGAAAGTCGCCCTAGACGCCATGGGCGGGGATCACGCCCCCGCGGTCAACATCGGAGGAGCCATCGACGCGCTCCGGTACTATCCGAAAATGCAGCATCTTTACCTTGTGGGTATCAAGTCTGTGTTGGAGGAGGAATGCAGGAGGCAGGGATTGGATCTCAATGACCCGCGTGTCAGCATCGTGGATGCTCCGGAAGTCATCGGCATGGCGGAGCCGGGAGCCAAGACGGTGAGGAAAAAGAAAAATTCCTCCATCAACATCGCCATGGACATGGTGAAAGATGGACGTGCCGATGCCTTCGTTTCCGCAGGAAATACCGGTGGAGCCGTCGCGGCCGCCACTCTCAAACTACGCACCCTTCCCGGTGTGGATCGTGCCGGCATCGCCTCGGCGCTGCCGAACGAGTACGGCATCTGCCACATTCTCGATGCCGGAGCGAATCCGGAGGCCAAGCCCGAGCATCTCGTCGCCTACGCCGTGATGGGCACCGCCTTTGCCCGTGGTGTGCTGGGGGTTAAGGAGCCGAAGGTCGGCCTCATGTCGAACGGCGAGGAAGACGAAAAAGGCACCACCTTCACCAAGGAGGCGTTCAAACTCCTCAAACAGACACCCGGTATCAATTTCGTGGGCAACGTCGAGGGCCGCGATCTTTTCGAATCTGAACTCGACGTGGTCCTTTGCGACGGCTTTGTCGGGAACGTCATGCTCAAATCCATCGAGGCAACCGCGAAGGCGGTTTCGAAATGGTTGAAAACCGAAATCAAGGGCAACCCTCTCCGCATCGCCGGAGCCATGCTCGCCCAAGGAGCCTTCCGTGCGCTCAAGGAAAAGAGCAGCTATGAGACCTATGGCGGAAGTCCCTTGCTTGGAGTGAATGGTGTCGTCATCATCGCCCATGGATCCTCCACCGCGCTCGCGGTGAGAAACGCCATCCGCGTCGGCCTTGAAACTGTCGAAACAGGCGTGAATCCCCGCATCGAGGCCGCTCTCGCCGCGATCCATCCATCCGCACCGGTTGAAGCCGCCACGGTGACGGTTTGAGCCGCATCGCGATTCGAAACCCCGGCCCAAATAAAAACCGCACGGTTTCCCGTGCGGTTTCATAAAAAGGAGGCGTGCTCCGGACGATCAGGCTCAGAAGCTCAGGCGCAGACCAACCGAGTAAAGCAATGTGTCTTCCACCAAGCTGTCATCCGAAGTGTCCAGCTCGTATGAGATGCCGGCGAACGGTTTGACGTAATCGATGGCCGTCACATACAGGTTGAGGCCGATGGTCGTGGTGTCGACCGCATCCAGATCGTCATCGGAGACGCCGAAGCTCTGCTCCAGATGTGGGTTGACTTCCAACCATGACGTTGGTGCCCAGCGGATACCCACATGGAGATCGATGTTGCCCAGCTCCTGTTCGATTCCGGAGGTTTCAAGTTCCGTGTATTTATAGCCGATGCCGTAATACACATCCGCGCTGTCGCAGATCGAGCCATAGCCGCCGAGACCTGCGGTGAGACGCAAGGTATCGAGCGACTCGTCCGGAATGCCGTTGGCATCCGTTTCGATTTCGCCGTCCTCATATCCCAGATAACCGAAGAAGCCCTCGGCGATCTGGATGCGGCCTTTCGCGACAAAACCTTCCAGATCCAGATCGATTTCATCAACCGGCGTTTCAGCGGATCCATTCAAATAGCCGAGATCCAGATGTGTGTAGCTGAACTGCGAGGCCGTTGCATTTGCCGAAAGCAATGCGGGAAGGATGAAAGAAGAAAAAATGAGCTTTTTCATGCGTTTATATAGACGTAATCGACTGGTTATTATTGTTGTTTGCGGGTTCCCGCGAGCCCGAAACTGATCACTTCTTCGGATTTGTCCAGAAATGAATGAATGGCTTTCATTTCGCTTCGAGGATCAGAAGAGGTGATGATTTATTATTGAATAACAATAGGTTATGTCGATATTGATGCGGCTGGATCGGTGGGACTCACACGGTTTCAGGATGCGCACGTCGACAACCAATACCATGGGGATCGACCCGTCACGGAACAGCGGAAAGGGGGAGTCCGCACGATGATCGTGGACTGGTGTCGGGAAGATTTCGGACGGCAAGGAGGAGAAGCGCTGCCCGGGCGCTCCACGCGGGCCAAAACCTTGCTACAAATCCGCAGGCAGGAACCAACTTCGCGCTTGTGAGGCCGTCCCGTCAGTTCCACTCTCCCGCCGCATGAGTGAAATTTCCTCCGCCATCCAAGTTTGCATCGCTGGAACCGGCAGTTATCTACCAGAAAGAATCCTGACCAACGCCGAATTGGCCGAGCGGGTGGAAACGAGCGACGAGTGGATCGTCACGCGGACGGGCATCAGGGAACGCCGCATCGCCGCAGAGGGGCAATGCACTTCCGACATGGCAACCGAAGCGGCCAAAAAAGCCCTTGAACAGGCCGGCCTCGCCGCCGAGGACGTGGAACTCATCATCGTCGCGACCATCACGCCGGACACTCTGACTCCGGCCACGGCATGCTACGTGCAGAAAAATCTGGGCGCGCTCGGTGCGGTGGCATTCGACATCTCCGCCGCCTGCTCGGGATTTCTCTACGCCATGAAAATCTCCAAGCGGATGATTTCCAGTGGTGCCTTCAAAAACGCGCTGATCATCGGTGCGGAAAAGCTCTCCGCCGTCACAAATTGGGAAGACCGGACCACGTGTGTGTTGTTCGGCGATGGCGCGGGAGCCGCCGTTCTCCGTGCCGCCGAGCCGGAAGAGGGTTCCATCCTCGCCACGGAAATGGGCACGGACGGCAATCTCACCCATCTGCTCAACATCCCCGGCGGCGGCACCGCGTGCCCCATCACCTCCGAAAACGTGGGAGAAAATCTTTTCGCGCTCACCATGATGGGCAAGGAGGTCTTCAAGCACGCCGTCACCCGCATGAAGGAAGCGGCGGAGAAAGTCATCGAGCGGGCCGGACTTCAGCCTCAGGACATCGCATGTGTCATTCCCCACCAGGCGAATCTCCGCATCATCGACGCCATCGCGGACCGTCTCGCCGTGCCAAACGAGCGGGTTTTCGTCAACCTTGACAAATACGGCAACACTTCCGCAGCAGCCGTCGCCATTGCCTTGGACGAAGCGAACCGCAGCGGTGCTTTCAAGCGGGGGGACAATATCGTGCTGGTGGTCTTCGGTGCGGGGCTGACCTGGGCCGCCGCTGCCGTCCGGTGGTAGGGCCATCACAGGTCAGCCGGCGGAAGTCCATCCGGTCCGGTATGGAAATTTCTTCGGATAGGGTTTTCAATCTGCTTCGTGTATCTGTGGAAACAGGATCCGTTCGTGCAAAATGCCGCACCGGGGCGGGTTTTTGACAGTTGACGAAGCATGTTCTTTACCTAGTCTTCTGCTTCTAAACGGATGCGAACGCCTGAGCCGGTCGGCTGAAAAAGGTAATGAAAGGTTGAGCTGAACCCAATGATTTGACGGATAATCTCTATGTTGCCCACACTCTCCCTCGGAGCCTATCGTACAAACGCGGATGCGGAGGAGCTACTGGCGATTACTCCCTCCCCTGCGGAGCATGGGGATCGTGTGAACGGGGGCTTGGAAACCGTCCCATCCGTAAAGAAGAAAAAGATTCTTATTGTCCAAGGTGATTGGGAAAGCGGCATGTCTCTCCTGGCCCTTGACCTGAAGGATGCCGGTCACGAGGTGGGGAAGGTGTTCTTTTGCGCTCCTGATCTTGTCTACCGGCTGCGTGGAGTGCGGACGCATCTTTTCCGCAAGCCATTGGAGGCTTTCGAAGCGTGGTTGCGGGAACTGGTCCACAGGGAAGGCTATGACACATTTTTCCTCTACAACCATTACCGACCCTACAATCAGGTGGCTTGGAAAATGGCGGAAGAGCTGGATCTGGGCTGCCATGTCTTCGAGCTCGGACTGATCCGGCCGAACTGTGTCACCGTGTTCAGCCAGAAAAGCCAGCCACTGCCAACCATGGCGAAGGCCTGGGCGGAGCTGCTCGCCGGGGGTGCGCCGCCGAAGGTGGTGGAAACCCCGCCGGAAATCTGTCAGGTAAGCACGCCTGCCAAGCTGATGTCTTTTTGTACGAATTTTTTGATCAGCCGGGTGACGTCCCCGCTTTTCCCCAACTTCGTCGACCAGCGCAGCATGAAACTCTGGGGGCATTTCAAGCACGGGGTCGTCCACCTCTGGCGTTTCATGGAGCGTAGCCGGGACTTCGAATACGACAAGCTGTTCGCCGGTGAAATGTCCGGCACCTACTATGCGGTGCCGCTGCAGGTCCACAGTGATACCCAGATCACCATGTGTTCGGACTTCCGGTCGATCGAACAGTTCATCAAGATGGTCGTGAAGTCTTTCGCCCATCATGCTCCGGTCGAGACGAAGCTCGTTTTCAAGGTCCATCCGATGGACCGGGGATACAAGGACTACACGGATCTGATCGCCGGACTGAACCATCGTGTGGGAGGCGACCGCATTCTCTATGTGGATCGGGTCCACCTGCCCACGCTGCTTTCGCACTCGAAAGGAGTGGTGAACATCAACAGTTCCGTCGGTATTTCGGGGCTGGTCCACCATGTCCCGGTGATCACCTTGGGGAGGGCGGTATACAACCTGCCCGAGCTGACTTTCGAGTCGACTCTCAATGATTTCTGGTGCGAGGCCCGCAAGCCGAAGGCACAGAGAGTGTCGCAGTTCATCAACCTGTTGCTGATGACCAGCCAGGGGCGGGGGACACTGTCCCAACGTTGCTTTTCGGTTCCGGGGCGATGCAAGATCCGTTGGCCGGAGCCATTCCAGCGGGAGTTTTTGCCAAACCAGGAAATTTTTCCAGGAGATGCCCATCACAAGAAATCCGAAGCTGATGATTGAATCACGCCTTCGGCTGATGTCGCTGGTAACCAAAGGCAGAACACCTTCGAAATCATTCAACGCATTCTTAAATGATCCACAATCAATCGCCTGTCCGGCCGCCGGTGATTACCGGAATTGCCAACCACCAACCAAGGGATTGCCGAATCGCTGGAAAAACCGCCAAGGCCGCTCCGATGATTGACGGAACCGGGCAAAAACGTTCACAAATTGTCCCGTGAAGTGCGTCGCCATCATACCGGCCCGGGGTGGTTCGAAGGGTCTTGTGCTGAAGAATCTCAGGAAAATCGGTGGTGAGAGACTCGTCGTTCGCGCGGTGAAAGCCGCTTTGGAGAGCGCGTTGATCTCCCACGTTTACGTTTCCACGGATTGTCCCGAAATCGCACACGTTTCCCGGAATGCCGGAGCAAGGGTGATCGCCCGTCCGACGAATCTGTCCGAGGACGAATGCTCCTCTGAATCCGCGATCCAGCACGTGCTTTCCGAACTGGGGAAAAATGGTGAAATGCCGGATTTCGTGGCATTTTTGCAGTGCACATCACCGTTCACCACGCCTGGAGATATCACGAATGTTCTTCAGCCGTTGCTGGAGGGTAGGGCGGAGTCCACATTTCTTGCGGTTCCTTCCCATGGGTTTCTTTGGAGATCCAATGGGAGCGACGGCGGAGCTACGGGAATCAATCACGACCATCTGGGAATCCGCCAGCGGCGTCAGGATCGTGAACCCGAGTACCGGGAAACCGGAGCCGCCTATGGATTCGGCGCGGCTGACTTCCTGAAACAGCAGAACCGCTTCATCGGGCGGGTGATGGCTGTGGAGTCGCGAAGCGTGCCCTTCGACATCGATGATATGCGCGACCTGCTCCAAGCCAACGATACGGTCCAAAGAGCCAAACGGACGACTCCGAACCGCCCGATCAAAGCTCTGGTGACGGACTTCGATGGTGTCCACACCGACGGAAAAGTCGCGGTGTCCGAAGATGGAACCGAGACGGTGAGGTGCAGCCGCCGGGATGGGATGGGGATCGAAATCGCTAGAAAACAAGGGCTGCCGGTCTTGATCTTGTCGAAGGAGAAAAATCCCGTCGTCGAAATGCGTGCCAGGAAGCTACGGGTCGAATGCATTCACGGATGCGACGACAAGCTGTCCGCCCTGTCCGCATGGCTTCGGGAAAAAGAGCTCCATTGGGATGACATCGCTTATGTGGGCGATGACATCAATGACTTGGATTGTCTCCAGTTGGCGGGGCTTTCTATTTGCCCGGCTGATGGGGTGGGCAGGGTGAAAAGCTGCTGCGATCTCCATCTGAACACCGCGGGAGGCGAGGGGTGTGTCAGGGAGGTAATTGACTATATTGGAATTGTGTGAGTGATTTGGTGGCCGCTCCGGAGCAGGCGGGCCGGATGTTGGATTGTTGGGCGGTGGAGCGTTTGATCGCGGCCCGAAGGAAAACCCACATGAAAACCTTCCGACGCAGGGCACGGTCTGCCCGATTTTCCAGCGCGCAATCGAGACTCGTGGCAAAGCTGCGGTAACCCGGATCTCCGCAGCCATGATGGGTCAACGAGTGGGGGGATCGTGCAAATCGCCTCTTTGAACAAGATTTTTTGACAGTTGACGGTACCTATTCTCTATTTAGCCTCAATCCCTTCAGAACAGATGCAAATACAGAGGAGTGGTGAATATTAACAGGTCGGTCTGCATTTTTGAATCCGGCCATTGTGGGCCGATGATCACGTTGGGTCGTGCGGCCGGACGTTTTCATATCCGGCTTGTGCTGGGGGACTCGAACAATTCCGCACTCTTGTGGGACAATCCGATGGATGGAAGGAGGGTGGTTTTGTCAAACTGCGCCCAAATACGGGCAGATGCATCGGAGACACCGCGCAATGTCGATCCCACGTGGCGTTTTGTGGTGAAATTCAGCGGGAGGAATCGTGGTTTGAGGTGTTTCCAACCTGTCATGGACATAACGCGGGGAGTGGTGACTCCCTCATGATTAACTGATCGCACGAAACATTCCTTATGCTGGAAAAGGTCATTATCCCGGAACCGCAGGACAACCCGGACCGGGTGGCAGCCGAAAATCATCTCGTCGGCACCCTCCAGGAACGATCCATGGAGGAGAAGGTCACGATCTGGATGAAGCGCTTGACAGCATACATCCATCGGACCGGCTTGTTGCCCAGGAGCCGGAGGATCAGGAAGCCCTTTCATCTTCATCTGGGTGTCCACAAGACTGGGACCACCTATTGTCAAACGGTTTTGCTTCTCAACAAACACAAGCTGGAAGCCAAACAAATCACCTATTGGGATCTGGCTCATACAAGGAGACATCTTACGCCATACTTGCTCAGATTATCCCGCAAAAATGGCGAACCTCCGGTGATGGAATGCGTCCAACGCATCCGCTCGCAGGTCTTTGCTCCGGATGTGCTGAAGGGGAAGCGGGCGATAATCTCCGACGAAAATCTGCTGGGCTTCATCGTGGACATCGTTCGAAGGAAGGGCTATCACGCTTTGGTGAAAAAACTCGTCGCGATGAGGGACGTGCTTGGAGGGGAGGTCAGGGTTTTCCTCACCATCAGAAGCTACGCGGACTTCATTTCATCCATGTATTGCGAACTTGTCACCACCAAGCCCTACTTTTCATTCGAGGAGATCCGGCATGGGAAATTTGTGACCGAATTGTCGTGGCTGAGGTTGTACCGAGCCCTTGCCAAGGTGTTTGGCAGGCATAATGTCGTCATATTTGAATATGATCTGCTGTTTTCCCAGCCGTCGGAACACATGTGCTATCTCGCGGGTGCGCGGATCGATTTTGAATTTCCCGGAAAAGGGATACGGGTATCGCCCTCGGCGAAGGCCGTTGAGCACATAGGCATGCTCAGTCAGGATGGGAGCGCCATGTCGGTCAGGAAAATGGTCGTGGAGGCTAACCGGAAATTTCCCAAGAATGCGGACAACCCGGCCTTTGATCCGTGGACCCCGGAAGAACGCGCCCGGTTGGACGAACGATACCGCAAGCATTTGAAAAGAATCCCCCGTTGGCATCCCGGCAAAGCCAGAGCCATCGACAGGGAGGATGAATGAACTCACGCACCCGGGCAAAATGAATCTTGCTGGTTGATCGCGGCCATCTGACGGACTAAAAACAGGAAAACTATGGAAATTGCTGAAACCAAGAATTTGAAGCCGGTGGTCATTTCATCGCAGCGAAGCGGATTGAATTTCCTGCGCGTCTGCATAGAATCATTGACCGGCCGGCGGACACCGGGGAAGCCCTTGCTTGTCGAGACAGGCTCGCCGGTGTTTGTGCGAACGCATGATTCGGCGAATATCAGCAAGAAGGGGGAAGGTTCGTGGAAGGAAATCGACGATGAGCTGGTCCAAGGCAGAAAGGTGGTTCTGCTGATCCGTGATCCTTTTGAAATCTATGCCCGCGAACTGAAAATTGCCAATCCGGCCGCCGCCCGGTTCAAGTTGGAAATTTATATATCGAACCTGAACCACTTCTGTTCGCTTTCGGGATGTGAAAAAAGACATTTCCATTACGAGGATTTCACCATGGCCCCGGAAAAAATGGCGGAGGTGATCGGGTTCCTCGGAGTGCCCGCCGGCAACGGGCAGAAAGCAGACGAGGTTGGCGTGAGGGCGGAATGGGACAAGATGCGGCAGATCGGCAAAGATTTGTATGACATCAATCAAAAGAATGCGGGTGGCAGCATGAGCTTGAATGCGGAAAACCGTCTCGGCTTCCATCAGGCGACCCTGTCCTCGGTGGACCGGAATTTCGTGGCTGGCCATATCCACGAAAAGGTTTCCGTTGCCGGACGAGCCATTCTCGACCGCTATCTGGCATAGGTCTGAGACAGTTCCCCGGATAGCATTGGCTTCGGATGTTCCTGCCAAGGTGCTGGCGTCTACAGTTTCGGAAATCGACACTGATCCCGCCGACCAAGCTGGGTGTGAAAAACTGGATGTTTTTTGAAGTCCGCAATGCCGTCGGCCGGGCTCACGATCCTAACCCGGGAACTACCTTATCGAAGTGACCAAGCGGTTGCCGCGCGACGCGGTATCTGAACAGACTGTCTCGGCCACACCCGCCCGAATCACTGCTGAACTCCTGACTCCGACCGGGAACGCCAGCCGCCTGGCCGGAATTCCGATTGAACGATAACCAAGGCGGACGAATTCAGGACGCCTGCGAAAGACTGTCAAACGAACATGTGGGTTTCATGCGAGGTTCCGAGCGGGCCTTCTTCTCGTTTGGCTTCGTCTATTGCCTCAAGAAATTCGAATATGTTGCCTCGGGGCAACTTTTTAAGTTCATCTATCGGCATTTCCCATCACTCGCTTGTTGGCAAGCGGTCAGTGACCTCCATTGGAAAACGTACCCGGATCCGGTGCGAAGGCATTTCTCCTGTGATTTCATAGGGAGGGATCGGCGGATATGCCGCTGACACGTGGCGTTTTCTGTAAATGCGAAGGGGGATCCCGGCAAAAAGCATCACTTGCCGGACAGGTTTCTCGTCTTTTGATAGATCGTCGCGGATATCTCTGGGAAGGATTCGGTGATTTCAGATGCTTCTGTTTGGGCGGGGTTCGAGGCGAAAGCGACAAGCTCGGTGAACAGCCTCTCGTAATTACGTGCCTGTCGATGTAGCGGCAGGTGTTTCTCCGCGTAGTCTCTGCAATTTTTGCTCATGTCGGGAGCTGTGAGCACTTTTGCTATCGCCGACGCAAAACCTTCGACATCGCCCAATTCACAGGTGTAGCCGGTCACTCCGTTGATCGCCATGTCGGGAATCGCACCGGTCCGGAATCCGACGACGGGCGTGCCACATGATATGGATTCCGCGGTGGTATTGGAGAATGTTTCTTCCAATGAAGGCACGATCACAACGTCTGCGGCGGAGTAGGCGTAGGACAGTTCTTCAGTGTCGTGTATGTAGCCGAGAATGTGGGTATCGAGAGAGATTTTTTTCGTGGCCGGCGTCTCTCGTCCGATGAGCAAGACGAGGGGAGCCTCTCCCGGCAGCATCGCCTGGAGCCGCGCCAACGCTTCGGAGGCTTCGCGAAAACCTTTCACTTCACTTGAAAAGGACGGCGCATAAGCGATGATTTTTCGATTCAAGGGCAGCTTGAGACGTTCACGGGACAGGGCTTTTCCTCTTGGAACAAAAACCTCGGTTTCGATCGAATTGCTGATTACTTCAATCCGGCAATCGCGAAACTCAGGAGCTCTTCGCAAGATTTCAGCGGTATGATTGCTGAGGGCTACGAGGGTCAGGTTCTTGAAATTGTAAGATCTTCGCTTTGCCTTGAGCGTCCTCGCGGGAAGATTATCCATGTCGTCAACCAACTGCGGACAATCATCACATTCCTTGGTCCATCCGTCGCAGCCGTGGAAGTAATGGCATCCGCCTGCGATGGGGTGCATGTCCCGGACGGTCAGAACCACGGGCTTGCCGCTGTGGGTCAGAGACGCGATGTTCTCGATCGACAGAAACCTCGCGGTCCAGTGCAGGTTGATGACGTCTGAATCTTCGATCCAGCTTTTCAGGCGGCTGTTCAGAATGACAGGCTGATCGACTGTAAAGATGGTCAGATTCGGCCAGCTGTTCGAAGGGGCCTGCAGGCTTTTCCATCCCGCCGCCTTCATCGTCGGATGGGGAATGTAGCGGACACCGGTCTGACCACGGTGGCGGAGACTCGTGGTGTGGAGTGTGGGGTTGACAACCGGGCCGAGAACCAGACCCCGGTGCAACCTGTAGGCCGCATAGCCCGCTCCCTGCGAAGTGCTTGTGCTGAACAGCGCGGCTTCTATCTTGCGCCGCGTGATCCGCAAGATCGATTCACTCAGGGAGACAAGCTGTTCCTTTTCATCGAAACAGGCGAGCCGCGAGTCGGCATAGCCTCCATTGTCATCAAACGTTGAGGGATCCGCCACTGCCGCGAGAATGGCCTCCGCGAGAGCGTTCGAATCGCCGTGGGGAACGATACGGGCGAATTGATTGCACCCGCCGATCACTTCGGGCACTCCGCCGGCATCGGTTGCGATGACGGGCAGGCCGGCCGCGATGGCTTCAAGGACAGACATTCCGAAGGTTTCCGTGCGCTTCTGACCATCACTGCTGTGTGTGGAGGGGTGGACGAACAGATGGAACCGGCTGTAAAAGTCCGGGTCATCTTCAAAATTGACAAAGGGAATCAGGTTTACCTCTTCGAGCAAATCCAACGCCGCGATCTGATCGCTGATTTCCTGGAGCAAGTCCGCGCCGTTGGCATAGACGATGGTCAGTTCGAATTTCGCCGGCGACCGTCCCTTCAAGAGAGATAGCGCCTCGATCAGATGTTTATGGCCCTTCCATTCGATAAGCCGGCCGACCGCCAGTATTTGTAACGGCTTTTGGGGAGATGGAGCCACCGCCTCACGCCGATGCGATCGGAAACGTGGGTGAATGCTGTTGTGGACTAGGTCGATTTTCTCGCGAGGAACTCCAAAAGAGATCAATTTGTCGCGGAGATAACCGGAAACCGTGGTGAAACGGGTGTCATGGCGGGAAATGTAATCCCTTGAAATGTAGTCGTGGTAATCCTTGTCCTGTCCCAGTGAAAAGACATCTATCCCATGCGTCATGCTGAGCAGCGGTATGTTGATGCCAAGCGGGCCGATGCGCTGTGCCAGTTTCCAGGTGTTCAGGGCGAAATGGCCGATCACGAGATCGGGGGCCAGGGAGGCAAAAAGGTGCTCATAGAGGGCGTTCCTGACCGGTGCCCGCAGATCTTTCCAAGGAATGTGGATGGCCTTGGCATACGGGCGCTCCGTTGCGAGCTTCTCATGTTCAAACAATACAAAGTTGTCGAACCGGGTCTGGTTTTCCAGACGAAGAACCAGATCATAGATGAAGGTTTCGGATGGTGCGGAAAAAACCGTCACAAAATGCAGGATTGTCCGCAGCGCGGTTTTTTTCCGTTTCTCCAATGCCCGGTTGATTCTGGAAACATGTTCGGAAAAGCAACCGTGTCCGGCACGGTGGCGGATTGCGTCCAATGGAATGCCGAGCTGTTTGCAGGCTGTCAGGTATATCGGGAAAAATCCCCGCGGGTCCTTGTCCGGGATGATGAAGTTTTCACGATCGCGGAAGCAGTATTCCATGTAGCAGGACAAGGCCTCGGTAAAAGATGTCTGATCCCGATGCCTGTTTGCGATGGTAAGGACGGCGTTGATCCGATTCGGATTGAAACGCAGAAGATAGATCTCCTTCGCTTTCTCCTCATCGAGGAAGTCGTATTGCGAAAGGTAGCCTCTGATCGCCTCGGTGATGAAGAGATCACGGGTCGCGCCGGAAGAGCCTGACGACAGTCCGCCTTCCGAGAAGACCAGCAGTGGTTCGGACAAGTGGTCGAACGGGATGTTTTTTAAAAAAGCTCCACGCATCCACATGGCATCTCCCATGATGGTGTAATTTTCCGGATAGGGGCCCACAAGGTCATAACAGTTGCGGTGGGCCAGAAACGTGCCGTGGTTGAGATTCAGGTGGCCGAGGAGGATTCCGGGATTCGCGCCGCGGCTCTTTACCGGTTTTTCTCCATGGATGTAATCGGTGGAAACCAGCAGGCTTCCTCTTTCCATGGCGAGGGCCACGGTCTTGCTGACAAACGCGGGGTCGTACTGGTCGTCGGAATTCAGCAGGCAGATATAGCGGCCGCGTGCGAGCCGGATGCCTTTGTTCATCGCGGGATATATGCCGAGGTCCGGTTCGGAGACGAAATAGTCGATCCGGTGCGCGTTTTCCCGGATGATTTTCAAAGTGGGTTCGTCACTTCCGCCATCGATAACGATGGACTCCACGTTGGGGTAGTCCTGTGAGAATACCGAAGCGAGGCAGCGCTCCAGTGAAACGGCGTTGTTATACACTACCGTTATTATGCTTACGAGGGGGCTTCCGGTGGCGCATGATCTTGCTTTTCCCTGCAGCCGGAGACCGCCTTCCGCCTTGCGCCGGCGGGTTGTGTCCGGACAGCGGTCGTGGATTCCGCAGAAGGTGGACTTGGGACCGGCGGGATGGACCGGCGGTGTTGTTGCCGGCTGGGCGGCATGTGGTCGGGGGCCGCCGTTTCCCGAGGCCGGGTCCGCCATGCGAAGCTTGGTTGCCTTGTCGTGGAACCGATCTGATTCCCGCTGCCTTCCCAGCAGGCGCATGATTTCGGATTTCTTTTCGTAATAGATGAAGAATTTGTCGTGTTTCGCGATCGCGTTCTCAGTCAGCTCGAGAGCCGCGGTGTGGTCTCCGCAGGCGATCAGTCGGTTGATTTCCTGAATCATTGTTAGATTGGGATGTTGTGCCGCATCAAGAGTGCTCCGGTTTGAAATACCAGTCGTCCCATTGCGCCTCCTGGCAACGGTAGCCCCGGCTTTCGAGCAGCTTGCGGATTTTTTCGCGTTGGGCGGTGAAATTATGCTCGATGGTCAGATATCGAATATCCCATCGTTCGAATGGAAATGTTTCGAGAATGGAAAACTCGCTGCCCTCGGTATCGATACTGAGATAGTCAATGATCCTGGGGGCGCGGTGCTCGACCAGGAAGTCATGAAGAGATATGGTTGTGAGAATGGCGGTATTTCCATTGTCCGCATAAGCTTGGCGCTTGTCCTTGTGATTGTCGCTATCCGCATCACGGGCCATGCCGCCGTAGGCCTCTGCGAAGATGAATTCCACACGCTCGCCTGTGATGGGACCGATGCAGGCTGGCGATACAATACAACCGCGGTTCTTCTCCAGCTCGCGGAATGACGTGGGATTGGGCTCGGCGCAAATGCCGTTCCACCCGAATTCCTTTTCGAGCATGTGGGTATTGCTGAGCAGGATGCCGTCGGTGGCTCCGAACTCGACGAAAAAGCCGCCCCGCTTGTAGCTGGTTTTTTCAAGCACCCAAAGTTCCTGACCAATCTGCGAACTTGCGCGGTTGCTCAGATTTTTCAGCCAGATTGCTTCGGATTCCGCGATATCTCCGTCAGGCGCCGGTTCGTCGGATGTATGGCCGCGCAACTGGCCTCGTTTCAAGGCCATTGCGAGTTCGTGGTTCAGGAGTCCGACTTCGGATTTCAGGATCGCGATGAGCGCTCCCTCCCGGCTGGAGTCTGGAGATAGGTTTTGAAGGGCGGTGATCTGCCTTTCCACGATTGCTGTCGCCTCTTGCAGCAGGTTCAAGTTCGCAAGCTCCCTGATGGTGCGGTCCTGGCTTGTGAAGAGACTTGGCGGCTCGTTATTGCGCATCACGGCCTGTTGGAAATGTGATGCCATCCGCTCGTGATCCGCCGCGAGGGCCGAGCAACGGCCCAGCGTGTTATGAACACCGGAAATCAGTATTCGGGCGAGATCGGTTTCTTCCGCCCCCCAGCTGATCGCGAGGCGTGCCCAAAGCAACGTGGCCTCGCGGTCTCCCAGTTGGTGGTGGGATGACGCGACGAGCAGCGCCAACTGGGCGCGCCTTGGATGCTGCTCGACGGTTGGTTGGGAGATTCCGCTCAGAAGTTTCCATTCCCCCTGGCGCCATTGTTCCAAGGCTTGCTCCGGCAGACGATCCGGGGATGCGGCCGGGGAAACCCGCGGTCTTGCAGCCACTGAATGAGGTTGGTTCATTGAGGTTCCGGTAATAACAGCTCTTTGATGGACGCAAGCTGGCGTTCCGCCAAGCAAATCTGCTCACGCTGCGATTCCATCCGGGACTTCACCTCTTGTAATTCGCTTTCCAGCTGGTCGATGCGGGACTCGTGGGCCTTGAAGCTCCTGACATAAATGGCGGTGTGAAACGCCGGATGGCGTTCTGGCTCCAGCAGAACGCAGTGAAATCCCTGTGCCGACAAGCAGCGATCAACCGCTTTCTTGTTGGAGTTAGGAACGGAGTAGGACGTGTCCGCCACCACCCGGGCCATCACCACATCCAGCCGGTGAAGGGCCGGATGTATTTCCTGGAGAAGCAGTGCCGCCGGCAGGCAGTCGATGAAGAGCCAGTTGGGTGGCGTCTGGCGGTTCCGGATGAGTGCGGCCATTGTCACCTCCATTGTTTCACTCCCGGTCCGATCAGCCGGAACTTCACACACGTCAGGCCAGATTTTCTGGAGTGCGGCCGCCGGCAAGAGGCAGCTCTCGGCGGAGTTGCTCAACTGGTAAAAGCGGGAGGAAACGGATTCCGTGGTGACGACTCTGTTCAGTGTCTCCCAATCCGCTTTGATCATCGGGTTTTTCCGCAGGGCGGAGAATCGGTTGGGATCGGCTTCAACCAGGCAGACCTGGTCGGGAGACTGTTGCCGGAGCCAGCGGATGAACGGACTTGTTCCCGAGCCGGATCCAACCACGAGGACGGTCTTCGGGGGGGCTACCAGACCCAGGATGTCCAGCAAGGAGGAATGTGATACGGTGGACATGTGTCAGGAGGGGCGCGAGGTGGGTTTTGAAACCTTGTTCCGGGATGCGTGGAAGTCCCGGTATTCCCGATGGATCAGGAACGGCAATTTCAACCAGGAAAGCGGTTTCGCTCCATGTTTTACCAAGACGTTGCCGACGCGGTATGACAACTGGTTTTTGATGCGGTCGGCTTCGGCCGCGTCCGCGGATGTTTGAATTGGCTGGAGCTTTTTACCTGGAGATTTGCGAAGTTGCCGGCGGTGCGCGCTGATCACCTTGGCTAAGGCAAAAGGCATGCTCAGGCACCCGCCGGGTGTGCGGGATTTTTCAACAACTGTTTTGCCTACTTTGTAGGATAACTGTTGTTTGACGCGATCGGCCGCCTCCGAGCATCGCCCATCCCGAGAGATGGATACTGGCTTCTGCCACCTCTTGTCTTTGAGGTAAAATTTTTCGAATTCCTCCTGCAGCTGATGGAGCTGGGTGATGAGCAAAAAGCGTTCGTTGTGGAGTTGTGTGATGGTGGCACAAGTCGCGCGACGCTGTGCGATCAAAGCCAGCCATGCCGCCGCACCCCGATCCGCCGTGGGTTTGAAGGCTGGCAAAGGAAAGTGAGCGTTCGCTTGAAGCTCATCGTACATCTGTAGACAGGCGGTCTTGTCTGAAAGGACATGATCGAGGATAAACGACTCGGCGGCTTCCGCGCGGAGGGATGTCATGGCGGCGTCCGGGTCGACCGTATGAACGGCCAAGGCATCCTGCAGGGCCGGGGTTTTTGGCATGGGCGGCATGGAACGCGACGATGCCGGAATGTTGGGGGAGGAGGGAGAGGGGGAGATGGAACTTCCGAGTTTTTCCAATTCCGAAAGGAAAAAATCGGGTGCTGCCAGAATTTGGCGGGCATTTGCCAAGAGGCAGCGATCTGGATTACGCAGGAAAAAACGGAGAAGCGCGCCATTGTAGGCGGTCCAATTGTCCAATAAAAACCGGAGGCGGGTTTCGTCAGGCTCGGCGGCTTCGTAAAGCATCGATTCCGAAAGGGAATGATGGGGCTCGTCATAAATGAGCGCGAACACCGTCTTGGAATCAAACGAACTCCAGTATTCCAGACAAAAAATCGCCTGGGTATCCGCCCATCCCCAAAGGCCCTGGCCCACGTTCCCCAGCGTCAGATCAAGAGGAAGGTCATTCCATAGCGGATCAGCGGGAATTTGCTGGAAATCTGCTTCGTCCGTCAAATTCCCAGCCGGAGGTATTTGATAGGCGGAACACAGGGAGCGTGTGATTTCTTTTGGGAGCAGGCGCTCGCGTCGTGATGGCCGCGGTGGGTTCATCCCGCTTTTCTCCAGACATTCCTCTACATCCGTAGCCGTGGTTTGCGAGTGTCCGATGATAATGACCTTGTTCATAGAGAAATGTTTGGAATTTGAGACTGCGGTGCGAGGCTCCCCACCGAGACACTTGTGTGGCAGAAAGGAATGGTTTTAAATACCATTGGCAAGGCAATTAATGGACGATCGTGTGTCGCTGGAAGCTGTGTCAGAATGTCCTCGTTGAAAGAGCAGCAGCTCGCCGGTTTGCCCAAAGTCCGGAGGAGTGGGGACATGGTGGAAACCAGCGGAGAGCATGTCGGTTTGCATGGATCCGGCATTCCCTATTCCATGTCGAGTGTGGCAGTTTGAGACCCTGACGGCGATCCACTGGAATCTCCGCAGCACTTCATGTGGAGTTGCTGCGAGCGCGGATGCTTCAAATTCGTTGAGTTCGAGCACGAGCAGATTGCCAGGTCCGGCCATGTCGATCCCGTCACAGATTTCACTTATGGTTGTCGTTGTTACAGTGATTTTTTCGGCAGCTTCGAAATTGGGAAGATGCTCCAGGCATGGGCGGGGTGGATCCAACGACAAGAAGATCTGATCCCTGCTGTCTTCCCTGACATTCCTGTAAATTACGGCCGTTTTTTCGCATGCTTTTTCGGCCACCACGGCTTGCCGAACCCGGATGCGGCCTGCGGCGTCTTCAAATTTCCGGAGCTTGGCAACCTCCTCCCCGAGTGCCTCCACCAAAACCATCCGGCGGGCGCCCAACCGGAGATAATCCTCCAGTTCTCCGCAAGGCCCCGCGCCAAGATGGACGACCGTATCGAGACAGTATGTTGTCTCGGATACCTTGAGAAGCGCGCTCCGCATGCTTGCTGGCCGGCTGTTCCGGCCATAGGGCAGCAGCAGGAGTTTGACGTTCGCTGTGAAATCCGATTGCTCCTCGGAAGGAACGATGCTGTCTCCGATCCGCCGGCCGGGTGTCGCCAGCAGCGTGACGATTGCGTCCTTCAAATCGGCGGCCACCAGATCACTGTCAAAGTTCGCCAGCGCGTAATTTTTTCCATTCCGTCCGACTCTGGCACGAGTCTCAGGTTCCGTGCTCGCGGCGATCCCTGCCGCCCATGCTGTAGGGCTGTCGCCGTCCATGAGGAAGGCATTCACGCCATGTTCCAATGACTCGCCGAACCCGCAGCGACAGGTGAGTATCGGCTTGCCCATGGCCATCGCCTTGACCAGCCGCGACGGCAGGCGGAACCGGTTGAAAGTGTCGGGGAGGCCGGGCGAACAAACAATGTCGCAGGCCTTGAGCATGGCCATGTAGTCGCCGTCGTCGGCCAGATCGGGTGATGCGAATTCAATTGTGGAATGGAGGCGTTCGCGCGCCATGCCTGCCACAGGCAGCGCGGACCGGCCCGGGGTGACCACGAGCGCCAATGGAGTGCTCGTACCGGTTGCCGCAATGTTAAGCGCGGTGAGAAAAACCGCATATTCATTGGAGTAATTATATAAGGCTCCTCCGATAAAGATGACCACCCTGTCGGAACTGATGCCATGACGTGCCAATACGAGGTCCCGTTCCTCGCCGCTCAACGGGGTGCGGTTGAAGTCTTCTTTCGATGCCACGGGAGGGACCACCAGGGTGGGGACCCCGTATTCCCTGGCGAGTCTTTGTGCGAAGGGATGCCAAATCGCCGTGTGAAGCGACGCAAGCCGATAGCATAAAGCGCGCGTGACCGGTTCAATCCATCTGTCGTAGCTGGGGTCGAGAAAGACAGACAGGCTGTGTTTGAGGTCGATGGCCCCCAGATAGTGGATGATTTCATCCTGGGTGATGACCGGTTTATCCAACAAGGGCAGGACTTTGCCGGCGGCGGTTCCCTGCCTGATCTCGTAAATCTGAAGGTCATCGTCCTCGGACTGCATGACGAGGCGCGCGCCGGTGAGGTGGATGATTTCGAGGGCCGCTCGTTGGACTCGGGAGCGCACGCCATTGGCATATACGATATGAGGCGAAAAGCCGATGACATCCGCACGGACCTCCGGTGAGAGCGATGCGCCTTCGAAGGGATAGGAGCGCCATTTCAGTCCGTTGTCGAAAGGTTTGCAGTATCCCTCCGCCAGGACATTGACTTCGCAGCCCAGACGCAACAGAGATTCTCCCAAGGTTTGGATATAGCGTCCCGTGGCTCCGTTTCTGGCGCTGGGAATAACAATCAGAATCCGTATCGGAGAAGTCGGCTGGACGGTAGGAGAAGGATGTGTTGTATCTCCGTCCTCCGTATGGTGGTCGCTTGTTGGCGGGGAGGCATCGGTACGGTCCCGCGTGTCGGCGAGATGTTGGAGGTAGTCTTCAATTTCAACGCAGCCCTTCCCGGGAAGGGAGTATCTTGAATGCCTGATGTAAAGGAGATGAAATATCTCCTCCAGGGAACGGTTTCTCCTACGTGCCGGTGCGGGTATGTGATCGCGGGTCAGCCCCCATCCCGCGTAGAATGGAATTCCGAAACAATGAACTTCCTTTCCTGCCATCAAGGCTTCGAATCCCAAATGAGATGTGCAGACAAATACCAGATCGACCGCCTCAAGCAGGCAGTAGGGATTCACGTCGAAGTCAATGACAGCAACCTGGGGAGGAAGGCTGGCGGGTAGCAGTTTCGTTAGATATGATTCCGAATTTTTGTTGATTGTCTCGGGATGGAGCTTCACCAGGATATCAAAATCCGAATGTGCCAGTGCGGATTTCCACATCCTCAGAAAACTCATGCCGCAGCCGAATCCGTGATTGACGGTGGGGGCTGAAACCGGTTGGTCGACCAATAGAATCCGTTTCCGCCCCTTGCTCGCGATACGGCTGTGGAGATCGATGCGGGGATGGGACTCCAATTTTGAAATACGCCACGAAACAATTTTCTGTGAAATCCCCGTGGCCCGGAGCTTCTGTTCATCGGTCAGACGATACTCGTCCGAGTTGAGTGCCGACTGTATTGAAGATGGATTGGATGCATCATAATATGCCGCTCCCGTGGTGATCAGGATGGATCTTTTTTGCGCGGGTCCCGCACCTTCTTCCGGTGGGCGGACGAAACCGTCCTGCAAAATGAGGTGTGTCTTCCCATCCCTCTCCGCTTGTTGGGAGGCCAGGAGATTCATGTCGTGATTTCCGCCCGCCCAGCTGGTGAAGACGTTGATCCTGCCAGCTTGCATATTGCTGTCATATGGGGCGACATAGTCAGCGAAATCCAACAACTCCGGCAGCGGATGATATGGATTTTTCAGCGGGAAGGGAAGCGAGCACGTGCCTTGGGAGAACGGCTCGAAGAAGTCTTCAAACAGGTGTTTTGTGTAAGCTCCATCCGGGATTCCAGATGGCGGGGGTGTCATCGGCCGCTTGCGGAAGGAGATGCGCGCAAGTTTTTGCTTCAGAGCGGCATCGTCCGGGTGAATGGCCAGGCCTAGTCGAAGGATTTCTCCGGCCTGTGAGAATTCCGCTTGGGAGGACGAGATATCCGCCAAGGTCGTGAATGCCTTGACCGGAGCTTTGTCCCCTCCCATCTCGACAACGCGTCTCCAACGCTTCTGACGCGTCGATGAATCCGAGGTTGAATCGGCTATCCTCGCATGAATTTGAGCGAGCCATAAATTGTCCGGCTGGCGGGCAAGTCCCTTCGAGCAGAAGTGTTCCGCCGTTTTGAAATCCCCGGCCATCCGGGCTTCTTCGGCGAGTTGGCGGAAAATTTCCGGTGGACAATTCTGATCACCCTTGTTTGTCAGAATGGTCCTCCAATCCAGGGTGACAAGGTCTTCGGGGGAGGAAGTCTTTGCTTTCCGTCCGAGCATCCTGCGAATGAATGCCGCGAGGCGGGCGGGTGTGGATTTTCCGTGAATCTGGCCTAGCTTGGAAATATCCTTTTTACCATGGCTCATAAGGTCGGTGAGAGAGAGGCGTAATGGATCCTTGGATTGTGGTGTGATCGCATGATGGCATCTCCCGGCGGCTTGGCAAGTCAAGGACTGTGTTTGCCGGCCCATTTCTCCCGGATGTCGTCAAAAGAATAGAATCTGCTCAACAGCCGATAGTCTTCCTGATAGTACCGGCGTAGCTTTTCAAGTTCCGAAGCGGCGAGGCTGGAAACATCGATTTTGGGACCTCCGGATTGCGAGTGGCGGATCGGAACCGCGTGATTTGTTATTTCAGAGAGATCATCGCCGAGCTCATCCATGGATTCGATGCGATAGACTTTTGAAAAAAAGCCAAGGTCGGTGACAAGTGAGGACTGAGGGCGCGTGTGAATGAGGATGGAAGGGATTTTTTGATATTTCTCCAAGTGCCTGATGAAGGTGCTCAGGTCCGGATCCAGCTCGAAGTCCCCAGGCTTGATTTTCAGACGTTTTTTCTTGTCCGCCAACAAGCGGACCTTTTCTTCTGAAAGCTCCCGATGGTGGATGACCCTGTTCGAGTAGGCGGAGAGGAAGCGCTTGATAGGATCCCTGATCACAACAAAGCGGAATGCGGCCTTGTCGATTTCCACGGAGTTGTGTCTGTAGTAATGATGAATATGGGGCACGCCGGTGGCCGCGCTGGAGAATCTCACGCCGTTCTCCAACATGAACATCGCATGCTTGAGGGAGGTGTTCGCAACTTTCGGCAAAGGCAGGTAGCCAATGGAATGCTTGGAGCAGAGGATGCCTTGCATGGAACAGAAATGCTGGAATTCAGGGCTTCAGGCGGGCGATGAACCGTCTGTAGGGACGTTTGAAATAATTCAGGAAGAACGACTTGAACGGGCCGCGTTTGTGGATTCCGAGGTTTCCGAACCAATCCGGACTGGTTCCGATGGCGAGTCCCAGGCGTCCGTTGATGTAGGAGTCTTTTTGAATCCGGCTCATGGCGGAAGTCCTGCCCAGCGGCATGCTTGTCCCGTTCCAGTTGAAGTGGGTCACCATGATATCCTTATAGCCATGGGAGTTGCGGTGCTGGAATGACCTGATGTGATCGTCCGCCTTGAAAAACGAATATTTCCGGGTGAGAAGCCAGGCGAGGAATCTTTTCAAAACGGCGGGATCGGGGGGGGGGCAGTTCCCTCTGGCGATGAGATTGACCGCTTCATTGAAGCTGTCGGCCCGGTGGCCGGTGCCATGGACATTGTAGAACGCGTTGCCAATCGTGACGGTCGGTTTGCCGTGGATGAGGGAGAGCAGTCCGACCCCGGAGTTGTAACAAACGGTGAAGTCGCAGGTATCGATGACGGCATGCACGTTCTCCTGATTGTTGCAAACGATGATGTTTGGTTCACTTCCAGAAAAGACGTCCCGATTCAGGGGGTGGGCTTTCACCACGAAAACAATATCACCGTGAATTCGGGCGGTTTCGCGGATGGCTGCCTCGAATTCCGGATAATTCTGTGCCGCGCGGACAAATTTCGTGACAGCCAGGTCATCCGCCAGTTGCAAGGGGATGAAGATCTTTATTTTGTTGCCGGCCTCCAGCGGAGCGTATTTGCGGCGGGTTTCCCAGTAGCCATCGAGGGTTTCCAATGTCCATGCGCCGGTGCGGATTTTCTTGCAGATTTCTTCGGCCTTGCCGGTCGCCTCGTCATCAATGGTGAACGGGGCCGCATCATAATCCAGGAAATCAGGATCGTTGTATGAGACGTCCGGAGCGTAATAAATCGTCGAGGGAAGCGCGCCGCGTTCAACCACCACCACTTGAACCCCGCGCTCTTTGGCGAGCTGGTAAAGTTCATGAAATCCCGCATGGGATTTCATATACGGGTTGAAAATCATGAACGCATCTACCTGGCGGGAGTCGATCAGCTCGCGGGCCCGCTGGATCTCCTGTTCCGAATCGTCTTGTAGCACACTTAGCTCGTAGCCAAGCACGCGGAAAGGCAGGAAATATCCGTAGTGCTCGGGGTCTTTACAAACGCACAGAGCCTTTCGCTCCCGCGACAGGTGATCCACTTTGGCGAGATTCGAGGGAGGCCCGTCGTATTTGGCGACGGATTCCCGGAAGGTGTTCCTGTTCCAGTCGTTGAGATCCCGCCAAGGATCTCCAACGGGCGTCGGATGCCACAAGTGAAAGGTCTTGAAGCCCGTGGCTTCGGCGCGGTAGGACACCGCCTCACCGAGCCGCCGGAAACCCTGGTACGGGCGGGGTTTGAAAAAGCTGTCACGGACGGGGGACTGGCAGTCCGTGGTCAGGTCTTCAGGAAGCTCGACGCTCCGCGTATGCCGTGCGAAGCGGATCATCAGCTCGAAGTCTTCCGAGCCGTGGCCTCTGAACGTCGTGTCGTAACCACCCGAAATCATGAAAAAATCCCGGGTGCAAAGAAAATTGTTAGAGTATGGGGCGATGAATTCCGCGAACTCCCCCTTGGGGCCCTCCATCGCCAGGGCGCCGAGCTGTGCGAGGTACCGCGCGCGGCTTTCCGCAGGAACCTCAAAAAATTCGGCGCTCCGGTTTTCCGTCAGGTGATAGGCCGGGATATTGAGGACGATGTCCCGGATGATGGAATAATCATGCTGGATGGCATATCGCGCGAGATCTCCGAAGTGACCGGGCGTGCTGACGAAGTCGATGTCCGTGAAATAGAGTAGATCGGTGGTGGCTTTCTCGGCTCCTTCGTTTCGTGCGATGCTGAGCGAGAAAACCCCGTCGTCGTCGACCCGGTGGTAATCGAATCCATTGATTTCACATAGATTCCTGAGTGAATCCGAATAGGGCTCCTGAGAACCAAAATCCACAATTTGGAATCGCGGAGCGGGATCATAGAATCCCGGCAGCTTGGCCAGGCGATCAAGGACCCAGGGATTTTTGGCGTGAGAGCGGATGCAGATGACAGCGGTGATGTCAGCGCTGCTGTAATCACGTGGCGGGGTGAGGGTCCAAGCCGCGAAATTCCCTGATTGTTCCTGATAAGAAAACATCTGCTGCGTTGGGCCGTGGCGGTTGAATGATTCCTTGGCGGTTGGATCAGGGCGCACGTTCGAGAACGGAATGGACGAGAGCCTTCAGCACAAGAAAAAACAGGAATCCCACGACCAGAATGGTAGCGGTGGTATAAGGCCGTTTCGGCAGGTTGACGTCTTCGGGCAGGAACGGGGTCTGGATCACCGAAAAGAACCGGGACTGCGCTATGGCTTCCACACGGTTTTTTTCAAGAAGGGTCTCGGTTCCTGTCCGGAGCCTGATGGCGAATTCCAGCCTCAGCTCGAGTTGTTTGTATTGTGAAAGGATCTGGTTCAGGCGGTTTTGTTCAGGGCCCGAGAGTTTCGCCATTTCCACGTCGATCAGCTCGTTCAGGGAACGCAGCCGGCTGTTCAATGTTTCGACGCGTGGGGAGCTTGGCGAGTCCCGGCTGAGAGAGTCCACTTCGGCTGTCATCTTCAACTGCTCCATGCGGAGTTCATGCACGGTCTTCAGTTTGTCCATGATGACCTCATCGGGTCTGATGATGTTGTGCTTGTTTTGAAGGGCGATCAGCTCCGTGTTGACATCTTCAACGTGTTTGGCGGCCCGTGAGAGCTCGTTTTGGATGAAATCAAGACGCTGGTGGGCGATATTCTGATTCAGTTGGTTGATGAAATTTTCCGCCCTTTTCAGCACGTAGTCGGCGATGCGTTCCGACAGCACCGGATCAAAGGTGTCCACAGATATCTTGGTCAGCCCCGTATCTTTGTCATAGTGCGCCCTGATGCGGGAGCGGTAATATTTGAGGCGTTCTTCCAGCGGGGAATCCGCAGGAAGCCGGAAAACGAAGTCCTTCTCAGGCGAGCTGTAGTGTTTGATCAACGAAAACTCCTTTTCCAGATCCAGAAGAAGATCGGCGGAGTCGACAAAGCCTATCGCCAGTTGGGAATCAGAAGAACTCGAGTCCGCAATGCCGGGGATGACAAGCTGGGCCAATCCGGCCTCGGTAGCCGAAGAATCCTGCCTCGCGATTTTGAAGGAGGCGGACGACTCATAGCGGTCCTGCGTCATTGTCCATAGATAGCCGATGGCGGCCAGTATCAGGATCACATAGAGGACTGCCAAAGTGCGCAGCACGGCATGAAATTTTCCGGCCTTTTTGCGGGTGTGGATATAGGTGGCGGTCATTGCGGTGGTTGAGAGTTGCTATCGGGGTCCACGGCCGGTTGCGTGGATTGTGAATTGATCTGGGCTTCCTGTGCTGTCTTCTGAGCGAATTTGCTCTCGGCCATGCGGGTTTTCTTCGAATCGAGGCCCCGCATCGCCCCGTCCTTGCCGACCTTGTGGTTGTGGGCGCGGGCGTATTCCGCATAATGCGCGATCGCTTCCTCGATGTCCGGGTAGAAATCAGCCTTGCCATCCCGCAGGAACAGGCCGGATTGGCAGGATTCGCGGAGGGTGTTGATGTTGTGGGATACGAAGATCAGCGACGCATGACGGGAGATCCGGTTGAAAGCCTGTTTCGCCTTATTCTTGAAATTCGTGTCGCCTACGGACGTGAGCTCGTCGATCAGATAGACATCGAAGCGAAAGGCCATGGAGAGACCGAATCCCAAGCGTGCGCGCATTCCTGACGAATACGTCTGCACGGGCATGTCGAAATACTCGGCGATTTCCGCGAACTCACTCACCTGCCGGATCACCTGGCGGGTATCCCCACGGCTGAGGCCATTGATCTTGCAGACGAACATCACATTTTGTCGTCCCGTGAGAACTCCTTGAAAACCAGATGCCAGGCCAAGAGGCCACGAAATTTCGGAATCTGTCAGGATCGTACCGCTGTTGGCAGGTTCCGAACCGCCGATGAGACGGAGGAATGTCGATTTGCCGGCTCCGTTGGAGCCAATGACGGCGACGTTGGTGCGGCTTGGGATCGTGAGCGAAACATCGTTGAGAATGTAACGGACTCCGTGCCGGACCTCGTAATACTTGGTGACGTTTCGCAGTTCGATCATGGCGATCCGTTGTCAGTTTTGGGTGAGGAAGTTGCGGTTGAGCTGGAAAAGCGTGAGCCCCACCGCGGTGGTTACGATCGCAAATATGGCCGGGTAAAGCAGGTTGGCACCCTCGGCATGATAGAGTGGAAATAGCGCCTTTCTGCTCAGTTCGATCGTATGGACCAACGGATTCCAAAGCAGCCATTCCTGGGCCTGCCCCGGCATGGCGGAGATGGGAAACATCACCGCGGAGACAAACAGGAGCGGGCGCTGGATCACCAGCAAGATCTTCTCCACCTCGTTATAATGGGCCGCTCCGACGCCGAATATCAGCCCGAGACCGCAGCCGCTGAGCCAGGTCAGCAGATAGCAGATGGCAAGGGTGTCCAAATCCATGAAAGATATGTCTATGCCGACCCAAAGCCCGATCAGGCAGAAAACCGCGAAGGCCAGCACTGTGTTTATCAGATGAAAGAGAAAACGCGCGATGATCGGGTCCAATGGCCGGACGGTGGGGTAGACGAGCAGGCTTTGGCTTGACTCAAGGGCCTTCACCCCTCCTCCAAGCGGGCTGGTGAAGAGCCTCAGCAGGAGCATTCCATTGAGCACGAAGTAGGAGTATGGAATCTCGGGGACCGTGCGCCCGGCGATGGAGCCGATCAGCATGCCTACGATGACCACGCCCACCAGCGGTTCAAACAGCATCCAGAAAAAACCGAGCTTGTATTGGCCGAACTTGGTGGCCGTCTCACGGTTGATCAAGGCGCGGATGACCAGTATCTGGCTTGCCCAAGGAGATCGTTTGGGGATGGAAACCTGTGCACGCATAGGGATTGGCTGGGAAAAATGTCAACGCAGGCTCTTGGAAAGCGAGTAAGCGGAAACAGTGGCATGCATCAATCGGGCTTTGTGGGGAGGGACCCCGTATGCCAACAACAACTCATGGAACAATTGATCCGCCTGTGTCCGGCTGATGCCCGGCTGGGTGAAAAGCCAGTCATGGAAGACCGCGGCCCAGGTGGTGGAGTGCTCCACTCCGTCTCCGAGCATGCTTTTCATTTTCACCGGAGCCGTGATTCCATTTGAAGTGTAACCCGCGGGGACGTGCCAGTCACGCCCACCGACGCGGACGGTCCATGGCTTGCGAACCCGGTAGTGGCCGTTTTTCAGACGTTTGAGTTCAGGCGCATCAGGTGTTCCTGCGATCGTTGGTCCCGTGGCGGGACGGCTCTGGGCCGGCGTGCGATGGATTGGGATGGGCCGCCCCTCCGGGATGCAGCCTGACAGGATGAGCCAGGGCAGAGGTACAAGCAATGGCGACAGTTTCAACATTTCCGATGGTTTGGTCACTGACGGATGCGATCCAAGTTATAGGCGGCTTGAGAGAATTGGGAAACCGGCAACAGTTGCGAAATCAGCCTGCTCCAACGGGTGAGCGGAGCCTCGGTGACATAAACGATGTCTTCTCCCTTGATCGCGAACCGCTGTGTCAGCAGTACCGAGGCCGGGTCTTTCAAGTTGAGGGTGTAGACGGTGTCTGGGTTGCCCTTGCGGAACACGAAAACGCCGGAGGGGTCGGAGCGTCTCTCGTCAAATCCGGAGGCGGCGCCGATCGCATCCGCCAAGGTTGGGAATGGAACGGGAAATGGAACTGTCATCGGCTTGTTGATCGCTCCCATCACATGGAACCGGTGCGAGGTGTCCGAGTTCACGGTCAGCAGATCCCCTTCTTCAACAGGAAACGGGTTCGTTCGGAATCCTTGATAATCAAATACGTAATCCTGGCCATTCCGGCGGAGCGTGTATTTGTAAAGATGATCCGCCTCTATGGGGCCTCCGGAAACCGCGAGCAGGTCCAGCGAGGTGATCGAGCTCTTTTCCAAGGGGACGGGTCCGGGGTTCCTCACCTCGCCGATGACGTTGGCGGTGTGCGGGATGCGGGCGGTGCGGCCGACGGAGCCTTGGGCGGTCTTGGAAACCGGTCTCAATTTTTCGTCAAGTTCGGATGAAATATCGGCGGTGTCCCTGCCGATGACCTTCAGTTCGCCCACGTAGGGGATGTTCACTCTTCCGTCTTCCGGGACTTCGATCGGTCCGAAGGTGAACGGAGAGCCGTGGGTGGAGAACGGACTTTGTTCGGAAAGATCGGTGATGACGAACCGCAGGGAGTCTCTTGCCCTAACCTTATCCGAGTAAGCGCTTCCCTTGATGGGGGGTGGGGCATGTCCGATCCCGTAGTCGGAAGCAGGGCTGGGAAGATCCGCGCGGGAATGGATGTCGACGAGGTTGTAAGCAACCTGGCCTTCCTTGATCGCTGTTTTCTGCGGGCCTGGCTGGGACATGAACGCACATGACGCGAGAGGAACCAGAATTACCAAATTGACAATGCTTAGCGTGAACCGGTAGTGGGTCATGGAATGGGATTCAGTGGATTCTTCAGCAAGCACGAAGCTCGCGGTTTGCAATGTGCTTGCTCTACCAGGATGGCCGCTCAACGGCAGGCCCTTGAAGATGTTTTCGGACTTGCTGTCAAGCCTAGCGCGATAGCCCTTTTCACAATTCCGGCGGGCAGGAGAGGATTGACAAGCGGTGGCGCCGGGAGGGACCTTGTGGCTCATGTCCGCCCGTGAGGAGCTTCAAATCAAATGGTTGTTCCGTAAATTGCGGAGTCACCCGCGATTTGACGCGATGGTCTCGAAACTTGGTGTCGGCGGGTCCACCGTGTCGGCGGGATGGGGATACCGGCCGAGCGGCCGGTCCGCGGTCCGTGCCGCCAGGAAGGATGGGACACCGCTTCTGGTAATGGAAGATGCGTTCGTAAGGTCCGGAAAACCGGGAAAAAGCACGGTGTATGGATTGGTCGCCGACTCGAAGGGGATCTACTACGATGCCTCCGGGAACAGCGATCTGGTCACCGCTCTGGAGACAGGAGAATCCGTCGGATGGATGGATCGTGCCCGGAGCCGGCCGGACGAAGTCGAGTCCCTGCTGGCGAAATTCCGGGAAACCCGGGCTTCGAAATACAATTGGTACCCCGGAGATTTCCGCAGCGACTGGCTCCCTGGGGAGTCCGGAGTCATGGTGGTCGATCAGACAAAAGGGGACAAGTCGCTTGAATGTGGCGCGGTGGCTCCCTCGGACTTCGATCGAATGGTCCGCGACGCGTTGGATGAACATCCCACGGGAGTGGTCTATCTGCGGGCGCATCCGGACCATCGCTACCGGGGCAAGCATTCGTGTTTTTCACCCTGGGTCTTTGAAGAACCCCGGGTGCGGCTGCTCCCTCCGGACATCTCGCCCGCCCGGTGCTTTGAATTCTGTGATGAGATTTACGCGGCCACTTCCCTGATGGGGATGGAGGGCCTCATTCATGGACGCCGCGTGAAAACCTACGGCTGGAATTTTTACGCGGGTTGGGGACTCACCGAGGACCGTTGCCGGGGCGAGGTGGCCAGGAGGCGCGGCGTTGTGAGCCTTTCCCGGCTTTTTGAGGCCGCCTATCTTCAGTATTGTCATTATTTCGATCCCGACAGCGGTGAGCCATGTGGATTGGAGCGCGTTCTCGACCATGTCGCGCTCCAGCATTCCATCTCCGCCGAGGATGCCGGATCGCGGGTGACGGTTGGCTGGACGCCATGGCAACGCGCGCTGGCGGCCGGATTTTTTTCAGCCCCCGGGACCGAACTCATGCATGCCGACTCGACCGCGGGTGCGGTGGAAATGATGAAATCCCTCCCGGGCGGCAAGTGTCTGCTCTGGGGTGGGGCTCCGGCTTCCGAATCCATCCAGACACCTGTGGTCCGGGTGGAGGATGGATTCCTGCGCTCGTCCGGACTCGGGGCCACCTTCCATAAACCGCTTTCCTGGGTCGTGGATGACGAGGGGATTTACTTCGATCCGAGAACGCCGAGCCGTCTCGAATCAATCTTGGAAAAGGGATCATTCACTTTTTCCGAAATGGCGGATGCCCGGGAGTTGCTACAGTTCCTCCGGGAAAAACGTCTGACGAAATACAATGTCGGCGCGCACGGGATCACGTGGGATGGAGCCATGGCACAGGGACGAAAGGTGATCCTGGTGCCGGGTCAGGTGGAGGCGGATGCGTCGATCAAGGCCGGAAGCCCCGACATCAAGTCCAATGGCGAACTGCTCCGGCGGGTTCGGCAGCTCGAACCGGAAGCGTATCTGATCTTCAAGGCCCATCCGGACCTGGTGGCCGGTGCCCGTCACGGGAAAATCATTCCGGATGCGGCTGCGGGAGTGGCGGATCTGATCGTCACCGAGGGGAACGTCCTCGATTGGCTGGATATCTGCGATGTCGTCCACACGATGACATCCACCGTGGGATTCGAAGCGATCCTGAGGCAGGTGCCGGTGGTGACGCATGGGATGCCCTTTTATGCGGGATGGGGCCTCACGCTGGACCATCTCGCCTGTGGCCGCCGGTCCAGGCGGCTGACCGTCGAGGAACTGGTTTGCGGTGCCCTGATCCGCTACCCCCGTTATTTGAATCCGCTCAGCGGTGAGTTCACGACAGCCCTCCAGGTGGCGAAGCTCATTGCCGGCGGTGTGGCGAACAGCGAGCCCCCCTGGTACCTGCAGGGATTGTCGATTTTAAAACATGGCTGGGTGAAAATGGCCCGCCGGGGACACCCATGACCCGAGATCTGATGATGCGTGAAGAATGCCTCCATATCGAAGTTGTCACGGACACCTACGCGCCGGATGTCAACGGAGTCGCGTTTTCATTGCACCGCCTCTGCTCCGGATTGCGGGAACTTGGACACGAGGTGGAGGTCATCCGCTCGGGGAGGGCGTGCGGACCCGGCGAGACCACCGTGTTTTCCTGGCCTCTTCCCGGCTATTGGGAGATCAAGGTCGGCGCGCCATTGCCTGGAGAGCTTTTCCGCCGGTGGCGGAAAAAACGGCCGGATGTCGTCTATGTCGCGATCGAGACGCCGCTCGGGTTTTCCGCCGCCGGTGCTGCGATCCGGTTGGGCATCCCGCTGGTCGGTGGTTTTCACACGAACTTCCGTGAGTACCTTCAGAAATATGGAGTCGATTGGGTGGGACGGCAGGTCTGGCTTTATCAGAAATGGTTCCACGAGCGCCTGCACCGCACGCTCGTGCCCTCGCCGGACGCCCGGGACAAGCTCGTGGCATCGGGTTTCACCAAGGTCGCGGTGCTGGGGCGCGGGGTGGATACCAGGCTGTTCAACCCGGGGAAACGGAGTGAGGAATTCCGTCGGAAATTCGGCGCGCAAGGTGCTTTGCCCATCGCCCTGGTGGTAGGACGCGTCTCTACGGAAAAAAACATCGGTCTCGCCCTGCGCGCGTTCACCCGCATGCGGGAGACGTGTCCCGACATGGTCTGCATCGTCGTGGGAGATGGACCGGCGCGCGCCAGGCTGGAGAGGGACCACCCCGAAGTGCGGTTCTCCGGCTATCTTCTGGGTGAGGAACTCGCGACCTGCTACGCTTCCGCCGACATCATGCTCTTTCCCAGCGAGACCGAGACCTTCGGAAACGTCCTCATCGAAGGCATGGCCAGCGGTCTTGCGACGCTCGGTTACGACTACGCCGCCGCAGGCTGGCACGGCACCGACGGCGGAAATCTGCTGAAGGTGGAAAAAGGAGATGAAACGGCCTTCCTCGCCGCCGCTGAAAGGCTGCTGGATCCGGACCTCCGCGCGAAGCTCTCCGCCGGAGCCCTGGAGACCGCCGGCACGCTCGGCTGGCCCGGCATCGTCTCCCAGTTGGAAACCGTTTTTCGTGAAGTGACCTTGAAACCATAAAACCCCATGTCCCACCGCACCGCCCCTCTCGAAACTGAAAAGATGCCGCCCGGCATCCCCTACATCATCGGAAACGAGGCCGCCGAGAGGTTCTCGTTCTATGGCATGCGCACGATCCTCGTGGTGTTCATGCTCCAGTACCTGCACTTCATGGATGGCACCGGTGGTCGTGAAATGAGTGCGAACGAAGCGGTGGAGAATTACCACCAGTTCGCCAGCTGGGTTTACTTCACCCCCTTGCTGGGCGCGCTCGTCGCGGATGTTTTATTCGGCAAATACCGGACCATCCTCTGGCTTTCCGTCGTTTACTGCCTTGGCCACGCCGCACTTGCCTGCATGGGGTCGTTCGGGAACTCACCCTGGTGGCTCTACTCGGGCCTGTTCCTCATCTGCGTCGGGTCGGGTGGCATCAAGCCCTGCGTTTCGGCACACGTGGGAGACCAGTTCGGGAAGAAAAACCATCATCTCATCACGCGGATCTACAACTGGTTCTACTTTTCCATCAACTTCGGGTCGTTTTTCTCCACCCTCCTCACTCCGTGGTTGTTGAAATGGCATGGCCCCCACTGGGCCTTTGGTGTCCCCGGTGTGCTCATGGCCATCGCCACCTTCATGTTCTGGCTCGGGCGAAACAGTTTCGTCCACATCCCGCCTTCCGGTGCGGGATTTTTCAAAGAAGCCTTTTCGCGTGACGGCATCGTGGCCCTCGGAAAACTGATTCCGCTCTTCACCTTCATCGCGGTCTTCTGGTCGCTCTATGACCAGACCGGCTCTTCCTGGGTGCTCCAGGCCGAGCAGATGAACCTGACATTCCTCGGCGTCACCTGGCTGGAATCGCAGATCCAGGCGATCAACCCGATCCTCATCCTCACATTTATACCGCTCTTCACCTTCGTCATCTATCCGTGGCTGAACAGGGTGTTCCCCCTGACACCGTTGCGGAAGATTGGCCTTGGCATGATCCTGATGACCGCGTCGTTCGCGCTGGTGACCCTCGTCCAGACATGGATCGACGCCGGCCAGCGTCCTTCCATCGGATGGCAGATGGCCGCTTTTTTCATCATCACCGCTGCGGAAATCATGGTCGCCATCGTCGGTCTGGAGTTCGCCTACACCCAGGCTCCCAAAGCCATGAAGTCCTGGGTCATGTCCCTCTTCTGGCTCTCCGTGTGGGGAGGCAACCAATTCACCGCCCAGGTGAACCACTTCATCGCCATCCCTTCCGCCGCCAACATCCAGCTGGAAGAAGCCATCGCCAAACTCCCCGCCGACTGGCAGAACTCGCCGCGCAACGTGGTCCTGCCGGGGTATGACGCGGTCACCGGCACCGCGGACGATTTCGTCGCCCGCTGCAGCCAGGGGCGTCTCGATTCATTGGAAATCCCGGATCGCCAGAATTTCCTCACCGCGGCGGAGCGGATCGAAGCGGCCTCGGCTGAACAGTTTCCTTCGAAAGAAAAAGGCAGGGAGATTCTCCGGGACTTCAAGGACCCATGGGGAAATCCGCTGGTCTATGATGTCATCGACTCCTCCCACGCCCGCATCTCCAGTGCCGGTCCGGACCGGACGGAGAAGACAAAGTGGGACATCGGCATCATTATTGAAAAAGTCAGCGGCAGCGGGCCTTCGTCCGAATCCAGCTGGCTGAGCCGCCGCAAGGCCGAACTGGGTGTTCCGGAAAAGATCACCGAAGCGGGCTTCCAGCGCACGGAATTTTCCGGCGGCCAGAGCAAGTTGGAAGGCGCCGCTTACTTCCGCTTTTTCACCTGGCTGGTCCTTGGAACCGCCGCGGTCTTCATTCCCTTCGCCTGCTTCTATCGTCCGAAGACCTATCTCCACGACTGATCTTCCGGCTTTGGCCGCGTATCCGAACCCGTCACGGTTACCGAATCGTCAGAATGTCTCCACGCCCGGCTTCAAGGAATTTTCATCTCGCTCTCACGATTCTCATCGGATCCGTCTGGGTGTTTCACGGACTTTTCAGCAAGCTGGCGGACGGCATCCCGAGGCACCGTCAGATCGTGGAAAGGATACTCGGAGAGTCCGTGGCGGGCACCGCGACGACCGCCATCGGAGTGATGGAGATTTTGTTGGGGCTCTGGGCATACAGCCGCTACCGGCGGAAGTCGTGTGCCTTCGTGCAGACGTCGGCCATCATCTCGATGAACTTCCTGGAGCTACTCCTCGCGCGGGACCTGCTGATTTCAGCTCCGGGAATGGTGGTGCTGAACCTCGCGTTCCTCACGCTGGTATGGATCTGGGCGCTCGGATCGCCAAAGACAGGTGTCAGCCGCTGATCCACGCCTGCCACATTCCACAGAGGGCGAAAAGGGCCGCGAGTCCGATCCAGACGAAGGTGAACCACCAGTGCATGGCTGTCTCCAACCGTTTGCCCCGCCAGAGATCCGCCCGATAGACGAACCATTGGAAATAGAGCCGCAGTCCCCAGAATGCGGAGATTGACCAGGCGAGCCACGAGCCCGCCCGGGATGGTTCGAGGAAAATCCGGGGCTCCAACAGGCAGGGGAGCCCCATCATCACCAGCACCACGCAGATGAAAATCGTATGCACGTGGAATATGGACCGGTTTACCGGGGACATTCCTCTCGCATCCTCGGTCCATTTCAAATGACGGCCGATGGGGATGTGCGACACCGCCAGCAGGACCAGTCCGGCTCCGGCCAGCCTCAGCAAAAAGGTCAGTATTTCCATCATGGTTTAGTGATCACAAAAACCTTCACCCAGGGTGTCACCCGGAACTCATCGGTGACATGCAGGCCCGCCCGTTGCCAGCATGTCCGCCAGCTCGCGGCACTGTGGAAATGCAGGAATCCGGGACCGAACGCAACGAAGTTCGCCAAGTCGCGCGTGTGCTCCGCGAGGATCACACGCCCGCCGGATCTGAGACAGCGCCCTGCTTCCGCAAACCAGGCGATGCGTTCATCCTTACTCCTCAGCTCGTGGATCGCGAGCAGGCCCATCACCACATCGGCGGATCCGCCATCCACCGGCCACCGGTCATAAGGTGCCGTCAGATTGTCGGGTGTGGGCGGGTGCGCCTCACGAGCTCGCCGGATGGATGCTTCCGTCATCCGGGATTTGTCGTAGTGATCGAGCACCGTCCATCGTGTCCCGGTGAAACGCTGCCGCAGTTGGCCGGATGCCTCGTCGAAGCCCGAATGGCAGAAAATGATCCGCTCCATTCCCGCCCCGCGCATGGCACGGACCAGCCACGACCACCGGTACAGGTCCGAGCGGTCGTAGACCCAATGGGAGACTCCCAGCGAGCCTGCCAGGAAATACAGCGAACCCGCCATGACCACTCCGCAAGCGATTTCCAGCTGCAGGTGTCCGCTGGCAAGACACCCGTAGGCCGCGACCAACATGACCGCGAGAGCCGTGACGTAGATCGGCCAGTTGAACCTGACAATCGTCCACATGCCCTGCCACCTGCCGCGCTCATTCATACGCCCCTCCCGGTCTGACAATCCGCCCCCGTTTCCACCGGTAGGGGATGTTTTCCACGGTGAACGCATTGGCGAGGATCGGTGCAGTGCCGGCCAAAGGGGGTTCCTCGAACAGTCCGACATGCCAGTCGCGGATAGCGACGGGACGCGGTGTCCAGTCCGCCCGCCTGCCTTCGATCACGACGAACCGGCCATCATTTTCCGGGCTGAAAGTGAAAGGCATGGGGCCTGCGAAACGACGCGCCGTCCGCCAATCCGCGAAGGGTGAGCCGTGTGGCAGCGCCGCATCCCTTGTCCCGGTATCATAAGTGATGTCGAGCGTTGTCCGGCCGTCGGGAAGTGTTGTGATGATCCGTGTGCCTGACCCTGACGTAGTGGTTTCCAAGGTGACTCTCCGGTAATTGTATCCGGTCATCAGATTTCCGAGGACAACCATGCCACGCTTGTCCGTCTCACTATGCAGAATTCTGAGTCCTCGTAATTTTCTTCCGGATCCGTCGCGCATCCGGGTGAAGATACGGTAACCTGCGAGAAAAAAATCCCGCCCCAGGATTCCGGGAAAACCGGCGGGCCGCAACCCCTTGGTCCAGACCAGGGCGACGGTCACGAAACCGTAGCCGTCATGGGTGTCGATTTCCAAACCCGCCGGGACCAGAGGGGCGAGTGTCGTTTCTGGAAAAGCGAAGGACAATGCCACCACCCGCTCGAAACGCGCGAGAACGGGGAAGGGATGTCGTTTGAGGAAATCCATCTCTGGGCGGTAATTTCAGGTCTCAGGCCTTCCGCGCAAAGCAAATAAGCGGAACGCATGCGGCGTTTCCGTTGCTCAGAGTTTCGAAAGCTCCGTCGCCGCGATGTGTGCCGTCGTCCACGCCGCCTGGAAATTGAACCCGCCGGTGATGCCGTCGATGTCGACGCACTCGCCGACGAAGAACAACCCCGGAACATTGCGGCTTTGCATGGTGCGGAAGTCGATGGTCTTGCGATCGATCCCCCCGCAGGTGACGAACTCGTCCTTGTTGGTCGTTTTCCCCTGGGCCTCGAAGCGGGCTGCCTTTAGCGCGTCCAGCAGGTTTCTGACAGAGGCTTTCGGCAACTGGCCCCAGGTTGTCTCATCCGTGATGCCGCAGCAGCTGACGATTCGTTCCCACAGCCTGCGCGAGATGGGCGGGATGGGACTGTTCCGCACCAGCTTGGCGCCATGGGTCCGGCGGCTTTCCTCGAATTTTTCGAGGACCGTTGAGGATCCCATTTCCGGCAACCAGTCGATGAGGAAGGGAAAGTGGTGGTTCACCGCGGCGAGATCCCGCGCCTCCCACGCGGACAGGCGCAGGATGGCCGGGCCGCTGAAACCACGGTGGGTGATGAGGATTGGTCCGGAGCGGGGTTTTCCCCCCGTTTCGCAACGTACGGAGACGTTCGGGTGGGAGACACCCGCCAGTCCGCTGATCCGCCGGTCCGAGACGTTGAATGCGAAAAGCGACGGTACGAGTGGTTGGAGCGTCTGTTCCAGTTTCAGGAGATGCTGGAGCAGCGAGCTGCCTTTCAAGGAACCCGTGGCGATGCACACCGCCCGGGCCCGGACCGGCCCGGCGGTATTTTCGAAACCAAGCGTGAAGCCGCCGTCGTCCTCGCGGGTGATGGCGGTGAGCGCGTGGTTCTGATGGAGGGGGATCCCTGCCTGGCGGGCTTTTTCGAGAAAGCAGCCGATGATGGTTTCCGAACTGTCGGTCACGGGGAACATGCGCCCGTCGGCTTCGGTCTTGAGTTCGACTCCGCAAGACCTGAACCACCCGATGGTGTCCGCAGGTTGCCAGCGGTGGAAGGCGGCGCGGAGTTCCTGCGCGCCGCGCGGGTAGTTTTTCGACATCTCCGCAGGATCGAAACACGCGTGGGTGACATTGCAGCGGCCTCCGCCCGAAATGCGGACCTTCTGCAGGAAGTGGCTGCCTTTCTCAAAAAGCGCGACGCGTTTCCCCCGTGTCATTTCCGCGTATTGCAACGCGGTGAAGAAGCCGGAAGCTCCGCCGCCGATGATGGCGAGATCTAACATGATCGGGATGGTCGGGTGGTTCGGTCTTCTTGGCAGGAAATTGGTATTCCACGGCGTGTCCCGGCCGCGAGGCCAACCGGGTTTCCGGTGGTCAGGCGAGACGTTTCATCACCGCTGCGGAAAGCAGTTTTCCGTCGGCGCGGCCTTCGGCAAGTTCCTGGGCGCGTTTCATCACCTTGCCCATGTCCGCCTTGCCGGTTGCTCCGGTGTCGCCCACCGCCTGCTCGATGATGGCGAGAAGTTCTTCCTCCGTCAGGGCTGCGGGAAGGTAACGCGAGAGGATCCCGATCTCGACCTTCTCGGTGGCGGCGAGCTCCGGGCGTCCGGCTTTTTCAAATTGCTCGCACGAGTCCACCCGCTGTTTCAGTTGCTTTCTGACGACGGCGAGCACCTCGGATTCATCAAGCGGAGTGCCGAGACCGCCTTTTTCGATCGAGGCATTGGTCAGGGCGCTCTTCAGGGCGCGCAAGGCGTTGAGCGCCGTGGTGTCCTTCGCCTTCATGGCCGTTTTGATGTCTTCCGGGATGCGTGTTGCCGTGTCGCTCATGGCCTTGTGGTAGCACGGAGACCCGACCCGCCAAGGCAAAATAATTTGACGGCAACGAAGATTTTTTTCGATTTCGTTGAAATAGTCGTCACGTCGTCGGAGTATGTGTCTGGTTCTTACCCCATCCTACGATCATTGCCCATATGAAAAACCTGCCTTCACTCATTGTCGCCGCCATTTCGTTGGCCGCTCCCTCGCTGGCTTCCGGAGCCTCTGTAATCGTCAACGAGATCAATGCCGCCGGCACCACCACGCCGGGTGACTGGTTCGAGCTGGTTGTTGTCGGAAACGGCACCGCCGGCTCGACCGTGGACATGCGTGGATGGTCGGTCAGGATCGATAACGCTGGCACGACCAATGTGGGCTTTTTCACCCTTTCCAACGCGTCCTATTGGTCGAACGTGCTGGCCGGAACGATTCTCACCTTCCATGAGGATAATACCGCCGGCGGCGGCTTCGACTCCGCAATCAACACCGTCAATAATTTCACGACCCTCGGCTGGGCGCACACCAATATCTACATCGGCGACGCCACCTACGTGAACACCAGCGGACCGGGATACGACGGCAGCTTCCCCATCGACCAGACCAACACGCAGGTCGCTATCTTCGATGCCTCCTCCGCTCTCGTATTCGGACCGGCCGGAGAAAACCACGTGGGTTATGTGGGTAGCGGAGTGGGTTCCGGCGAGATATTCAAGCTTGAGGCGAATCCTTCGCCATCGATCACCTTGACCTCTCCTTATAACGACGGGTCCACCAGCACCTTCGGCGCTCCCAACCAATGGAGTTCCGGTGCGAACACCCAGGACTTCTCGGCCTACATTGTTCCCGAGCCTTCATCCGCTCTGCTCGGCTGCGTCGCTCTGCTTGGTCTTGCGCGCCGTCGTCGCTGAACAGCAGGCCTCGTCTTCAATCTGAAAAGGGATCACGCCGGGTGCGTGATCCCTTTTTGTTTCGCGGGTTGAAGACTCAGGGTTTCATTTTCACACTTTTCGGCGGGCATTCCACCGAAGTCCCATCGCTGAACTTCACGATGATTGGCGCGGAGCCGAGATTCCAAGCGACGTGGTGCCGCTTGCCTTCCTTCTGAAACACCGCCGCGAACGGCGTGTCCGCAGTGACGTCCTTGTCCAAGGTTCCAAGATCCTTGAAGGCATTCAGCCAGGCGTAGGTGGCGGAGAGGGAGTTGCCGGCTTCCGGTTTGAAATCGGCGGGACGTTTTTCCCACATCCGCAGGGCATCGGCAGGAGAGGTGAGCGCGCGGTACATCCACATGACATCCGCCCATTGGTCGAAGCCGGTGCCGTCGTGGGAGGGAGCGGGCTTCTTGTCTTTCAATGCGGCGGCGGTGTCGCCGGCCAGGTTCTCCTTCACGAGGGCGGTATAATTTTTCTCCGCGTATCCGGGCCAGCGGCCGAGGTAGAGCGAGGCCCCCGTGACGGGCAGGAAATTGATGCCATGCACGGCCTCGGGGTTTCCGCTGAACCAAGTGCCGTTCGCGCCTTTTCCTCCCCACACCATGGTGACGACGGAGGGAGTGTAGCTGGCGGGATGGAGGTCGTCCCGGACGTCGAACCAATAATCCTCGATCGCGGAAATCTCGGTGGCGTAGAGCCACGCGCCGAGATCCCTCAGAGCCTTGTCCCCCGTGGCTTCTCCCAACAGAAGCAGTCCGAACCACGCGTTCGCCGCTTCGCTGGAGGACTCGTTGTTGTTTCCATCGCCGAATTTGGCATGTCCGCTCGCCCATGAATGCCCGGCGTAGGGATCGAAACAGCGGAGGAAGGGAAACATCTTGTCCTGGCGGTTCGTGCCGACCACGTCCCGGGTCAGCAGGTCCAGCATTTCCTTCCACTTCGCCGCCCATGCCGGATCACGGCGGGCCAGCTCTCCGGCCGCACGCAGGAAATAGCCGTAATGGAAATGGTGGTCGTTCAGCTCCTGGTCGCTGCCATAGCTGGCGGGGTAGCCGATGAGGGTGCCCCACTTCGGCTCATAGGCGAAGACATCCGTATCGGCAGGGTCTTTCGCGGTCAGGAAGCTTTCCATCGCCGTGCGGATGCGGCGGGTGCATTCCTCCACCGCGGCGGTGTCGCCCGCCTGCTCCGCCAGGGGAATCATCGTCGCCCACTTGCCCAACTGTTTGCCGAGCCAATAGGTGTCGCCGGTGAGTTGCGGCGGGTCTTTCAGATCGAGCGCCAGATTTTTCCGGAGTTCGGTCTTATCCACGCTCGGGGTCAACGGCAGGGAGGGCAATACGGCGGGCAGTGCCGCAGTGGTGGAGAACCCGGCACCCGCCGCCAGCTTCATCGGACCGCGCACGCTCTGATAGGTTTTGCCGCTCAGCGAGGCATTCGTTTTCCGCCATTGGTGCGGATAAAGCGCGAGCAGGGTGCCCGGAGCGCTGGCTTCGTGGGGCTTTGTCGTCACGGAAAACGTTGTCGTCACCGTGGCGGATTTTTCGTCATACGACCATGCCACCTTGGAATCCGTCACAGGAGCGTAGGCGTGTTTGCGGAAAAGCTCCAAGGTGGCGGCGGAATCATCCGGCAGCAGGGCGATGGAAAAATAGGACTTTCCATGGGTGACCGCCACCAGGCTTTTCGTGCCGATGCCTTTCCACGTCGATCCGGCGGGAGCGAACAGGCCATAGTATCTCGCGCCCATCTTCACTCCCAGCACCGCGTCCTTTTCCCCACCGTGAAACAACGTCGCCTCCTGGTTCAGCGTCACCACCGGATCGCCGCCCGCATATTCGGCAAAGACGAAGGGAGAGCCGTGGCCGAAGGTGAGCCGCATGCCCTTCGTCTTTTCCCCCATCTGCGCTGTGACAAACCAGTCGCTCCAGTCCGCCACCCGGGCTTCGGAGAATTCAGCCACCGCCGAGTGACCGATCACCAGGTCCTCACCACCGCCGCCCATGATGGCCGCCTCGCTCGCGGCGATGGCGGAGCCGGGATACCAGACGCGCAGGCCGGATTCCACCGCCTTCACCGCCAGCGGATGGGGAAACATCGCATCTGACAAGGGCATCCACGCCAGCGAACTCCACCAGTCGTTCGTCGGCATCGGACCCTTCGCTTCATCCGTTTTATAGATCATTTCCGGCGGCCCCTTCACCCCTGCGGGCAGGCCGTTCAGGTAGGAGCCGGCCCCGGCCTTCACCACCTCGGCGGCGGGGAGCACGGGTATCAACAAAACAGACAAGGTAAGGATCGGGAATCTCATGGGTTATGGGTTGGAGAAATGATGGTGCCATTCCGCGGAGGGGCAAGCGATACGACCCGGTGTTTCCGGTTATTTCCCCGGAGCTCCGGATTCCACCGCCCCCTGATCGGCGGCTCCCGGATGGTTGGTCTGTCGCGGCGCGGGAAAACGGATAAAATGAAAAACTTCGGATTCCCTGTCCTGTTTGCGATCCGCCGTTCGTTGTGCTACTGAATGGATCGATCTGATCCATCGTTCCAACCACAACAATTGCCAAAAAGCCATGAGCACCACTGAAGAAACCACGACCGGCAGAGCCGAATCCGAGCTGTGCATGCACACTGTCACCCCGCATCTGGTTTGTGCCGGAGCGGCGGACGCCATCGAGTTCTACAAAAAAGCTTTCAATGCCGAGGAGGTGCGCCGCATCCCGACGGAGGATGGGAAAATCATGCACGCGGCGGTCCGCATCGGCGACTCGATGGTGATGCTGGTGGATGAAATGCCGGACTGGCAGTGCCTCGGGCCGAATGCCCGTGGCGGTTCGTCCGTGACGCTCCACCTCCAGGTGCCGGATGTGGACGCGCTTTTCGCCCGGGCGGTGGAGGCGGGAGCCACGGCGAAGATGCCACCGGCGGACATGTTCTGGGGAGACCGCTACGGGCTGGTGGTGGACCCGTTCGGGCATGCATGGTCCATCGCCACGCACGTCCGGGACGTGAGCGAGGAGGAAATGCAGAAGGCCGCGCGGGAAATGACCTGCGGCGAGTGTCCGGGCTGATTCCGGATCCAACCGAAAAACGGCCATGCAACCTAAACAAAAGATCACGCCCTGCCTGTGGTTCGACGGCCAGGCGGAACAAGCGGCGGAGTTTTACATCTCCATCTTCAAGAACTCGAAGATCACCCATGTCAGCCGCTACGGCGAGGTGGGAAAAGAGCATCACGGCCATGAAGCGGGCGAGGTGATGGTGGTGGCGTTCGAGCTGGATGGACAGGCGTTCACCGGATTGAACGGCGGACCTCTCTTCAAATTCACCGAAGCCATCTCCTTCCAGATCGATTGCGAAACGCAGGAAGAGGTGGATCATTTCTGGAATCATCTCGCAGAAGGCGGTCCGGTCGAGGCCCAGCAATGCGGCTGGGTGAAAGACAGGTTCGGCGTGTCCTGGCAGGTCGTTCCCTCGATCCTGCCGGAATTGCTGGGTGACCCGGACGCCGGAAAATCGAACCGCACGATGGCGGCGATGCTGGAGATGAAGAAGCTGGACATCGCCGCGCTGAAAGCGGCGCACGACGGTCGGTAAAACAGGGATCAAGGTCAGCCCGCTACCAGGGCTGGGCAAATTCCTTGGATCTGCCGGCTCTTTTCCTCCGATCCGGTTCACCCGTTGGCGCATTCCGCGCTGATGGGTGAACCCTTCGGGACACTTCAGCCGTTCAGCTTTTCAAGAGCCTTCACCAGGAAGACGCCGTCCTTGCGGATGAGTTTGCCATCGAAGTAGATCTCACCGCCGCCCCAGTCCTTGCGCTGGATGTTGACCATGTCCCAGTGGACCTGCGAGCGGTTGCCGTTGTCGGCATCTTCGTAGGCCTGGCCTGGAGTGAAGTGGAAGGACCCGGCGATTTTCTCGTCGAACAGGATGTCGCGCATCGGTTCGCGGATGGCCGGGTGGAAACCGAGGGCGAACTCGCCGATGTAGCGCGCGCCTTCGTCGCTATCGAGGATCTTGTTGAGCTGGGCGGTCTTGGATCCGGCCTCGGCCTTGATGATTTTTCCTTTGGAGAATTCCAGCCGGATGGAGTCGAAGGGGATGCCTTGGTAGATGGTGGGGGCGTTGTAGGAAATGACGCCTTCCACCGAGTCACGCACGGGAGCGGTGAAGACCTCGCCGTCCGGGATGTTGTAGTTCCCTCCACAGACGATGGAGTTGATGCCCTTGATGGAAAACCGCAGATCCGTGCCGGGGCCGGTGATGTGGACGCTGTCGGTCTTGTCCATGAGCTTCTTGAGGGCGTTCATGGCCGGGATGAGCGCCTTGTAGTCCAGCAGGCAGACGTCGAAGTAGAATTTTTCAAATGCCTCCGTGCTCATGCCGGCCTGCTGGGCCATGGAGGACGACGGCCAGCGCAGGACGCACCACTTGGTCTTCTTGACACGGTGGTCGATCACCGGGCGCAGGTGTTTCATCGAGAGACGCATGCGGTCGGCGGGGACGTCGGAGTTTTCCGCGATGTTGTTTCCACCCCGGATGGCGATGTAGGCGTCCATGTCCTGCATCTCGGCGAGCAGGTGCTTGGCCATTATTTCGTATTGGGCGTCCTCCGCGCCTTTCATCATCTCGCGGGTGATGCGGCTCTGGTGGATTTTCACGAACGGCAGCGCCCCCTTCGCCCGGACTTCGCGGATGAGGGCGAGTCCGATGGAGTCCGGCACGTCATACAAGTCGATCAGGACTTTTTCGCCCTTTTTCAAAGTGGTGGAATAGCGGACCAACTGTCGGGCGAGGGCGTCAATGCGGGCGTCGTGCATGGGCGACTGGTTAGCGGGTGGAATGCCAATTTCCAAGCGCCAAGTAGATCCGCCGGCAATTGGCACTTGGCAGGAACTTTTTTGTGCCTAAACCACTGGCATGCGACTCGGTATTCTCGGTTCTGGCTCCGGCTCAAACATGCAGGCGATCCTCGACGCGATCGGAGACGGGTCGCTGGACGCCCGCATCGCCCTGGTCCTGTCGGACAATCCGGACGCGTTCATCCTCGAGCGGGCGAAGAAGCACGGCATCGAAACCGGCATCATCGACTGCGGGGGATTCAAGACGAAATTCCCGGATGAGGTTCAGGCGGAAACCGCGCTGCGGCTGAAGCAGGCCGGGGTGGAGCTAGTGTGTCTCGCGGGATTCCTGCGCCTGGTGAAGCGGCCGCTGCTGGACGCCTTCCCCAACCGCATCCTGAACATCCACCCGTCCCTGCTCCCGGCATACCCCGGACTGGAGTCGTGGAAACAGGCTCTGGACGCGGGGGAAAAGGAAGCGGGCTGCACGGTGCATTTCGTGGACGAAGGCATGGATACCGGTCCGGTGATCCTGCAGGAAAGCGTGCCCATTTTGTCAGATGACAGCGCGGAGGTATTGCACGCCCGCATCCAGGTGCTGGAGCACCGCCTCTACCCGGCGGCGATCAAGAAGGTGGGCCGGGCGGTCTTGTGACGGCGGCCACCGGTTTCGAAGAAAGTTTATATATCTTGCGAATCCGATGGAGAGGCCGCTAGGCTGACGCATGTTTGGCTTGAAGTATCATTGCGGGAGAAAGGGAGTCCTGCTGTTTTCCCTCGGGCTGTTTTTTCCCGTTAATGATATCACCGCTGGCATTGTCGCCTTGTCGAGCCACACGATGGTGGTAGGAGCCGACGGACGTCTTATCGCGTCGGGGCCGAACATGGGTGGTCAACTCGGCGTAGGTGATATTTTCACCCGTCGGACATTCTGCCCGCCGCTGGGAAACGGTGTGTGGGTGGATGTGTGGGCCGGATCAAGGGCGACTTTCGCAAAAATGGCGGATGGATCACTATGGGGCTGCGGTATTCCGGATTTAGGGATGTTGGGTGTCGGGGAGCCGCCGCCCGGCGATGGGAGATCGTTCCTTCGAGTGGGCACGGACAACGATTGGTTGGATGTTTCAATCGGGGAACGCCATGGAATCGGCCGCAAAACGAATGGGTCGCTTTGGGTCTGGGGCTATGGTCCTTCCGGACAATTGGGGTTGGGACCTGACTTCTCCTATCAGATTTCCCCGATCCAACTCGGGACCGATACCGGCTGGCTTGGATTTGACGCGGGAAACAGCTTCAACGTCGCCATCAAGGCGGACGGCAGCCTTTGGTCGTGGGGCCAGAACAGTTACGGGCAACTTGGAACCGGTGTCTCGGGCAACCGTTATACTCCCGGCCGTATCGGCGCGCTGGCTGGCTGGGCGAAGGTATCGGCAGGAGATACGCACAGCCTGGCGATCCGGTCCGATGGAACTCTCTGGGCATGGGGCTCGAATGGCACGGGCAAGCTCGGCATTGGCACGACGACTGGAACGAATGTTCCTGTACCGGTCGGCACCGACACCGATTGGCTGGCGGTAAGCGCCGGTTACGCCCACTCTCTCGCGCTCAAGACCGACGGCTCGCTATGGGCATGGGGAAACAACAGCCGCGGGCAGCTTGGAACAGGCGATACTGTCAGCCGGCTTTCCCCGGTCAGGGTCGGTACGGCCAACGGCTGGCAGTCCGTCAACGCGGGCAACCTTCATTCCTCTGCGGTGCGCTCCGGAGGGACTGTCTGGCTCTGGGGCGCGAACGAGGGCGGCGAACTCGGAGTTTCCGGTGGAGATCGTCTTGAGCCGTCAGCGGTATTTTACACGCCGACTCCGGATATTTCCGTCTCGACCGTCGCCATCCCGTTACATGACTCCCATTTGGCTGTGTCCGGAGAACAAAAGTACACGTTCTCGTCCACCACCGAGGGTTCACCGACATCGGCGAATTTCACGATTTTCAACCATGGTTCTTCCACGCTGCAAATCAGCAACGTGCGAACCGCCCCCGGTTTTTCGGCAGGTCTGGCCGTGCCCGCCACCCTCGCACCCGGAGGCTCGGTGGTTTTCCCCGTGACTCTGGACGCGACGCGTGCCGGGCTGCTTTCCGAGAGCCTGGTACTTTCTTCGAATGATCCTGATGAAGCCGAATTCGTGATAAATCTGACGGGAAGAGTCTATTCATTCACCGACGACAATGATGGCGACGGACTGAGCGATGCGGCCGAGGTGAAATTGGCGGAAATGGGTTTCCGTTGGGACACGCCCGATCCTGGGTTGCTGGCCGTATTGCGTGCCGAAGGACATCGCGCCGGATTGGTGACCGAGGCGGTATTGCGCGCGGCGCATCAGGGTGGAGCCCTTTTCAAGCAAAACGAGGTGACCCGGAAGGCGACGTTTGAATTGAGGTTGGAAAAATCCACCGACCTCTCGGATTTTATCGGAGCCGGCATCACAGGTGCGAGCGTTGATGGTGGCGGGCGTTTGCTGGTTCCTCAGCCGCTTGATGGCCAGAAGTCATTTTTTCGTTTTGCCACGCAGTCCCCGCTTTCCACCCCATGAGACATTTCTTAAAACCAGCGTTTACCGGCGGACTTGGAATCGCGATGGCGGCGCTATCCTTCATCACCCATGGAGCCGCCGCCCCACTGGTGGGTGCCGGGAGCCATTCCTCAATAGTCGTCCGGGACGATAATTTTCTCTGGAGCGCCGGACCTTACGGAAGCCACGCGCCCCCTTCCGCCCTGAAACTCGGCACCGCGTGGTCCGTCATCGACTGTGTGGATGACAGAACGGTGGGCATCGACTCAAACGGAGCATTGTGGACCTGGGGATCCGCAATCGGACTCGAACGCCCGTATTCATCGGTTTATCCTGTTCAAGTAGGAACGGATTCCCACTGGCGGTCCGTTTCAGCCGATGACAGGTATACGCTTGCAGTCAAGGAGGACGGAACGCTTTGGGGGTGGGGTAATTTTTACGTGGGATATGTCCCGATTTTTGACTCTTGGGTGCCCGTTCAGGTGGGCAGCGCCAGCAATTGGTCGTTCGTGACCGGCTCCGGCTACAATCTCGGCATCCGCAAGGACGGTTCGTTATGGGCATTGGGCCACAATGGTCACGGCAACCTCGGCGACGGCACAAACGTAAGCAGGACCGAACCGGTCCGGGTGGGCAATGCCACCAATTGGAAATCGGCCGCCTGCGTCGATTGGACCAGCTTTGGAATCAAGGAAGATGGCAGCTTGTGGGTTTGGGGCGGGAACGGGGGAACCTATGGAAATGGCGGCACCGGGGGAAGCTCGATGGTTCCCGTCCGGGTGGGCACGGACAACAACTGGCGGAAGATTTCCGGGAAAAATTCCGCGGTGCTGGCACTCAGGACCGACGGGTCATTGTGGAGCTGGGGCGTCAATTCCGGCGGCATGCTCGGACTCGGAGCCACCACCGCCCAATATTCTCCCGCCCGTATCGGCACAGATAAAAACTGGGCGGACGTGTCCGCAGGCGACGGGCATGTCATCGCCGCGCGGACCGACGGCTCCATCTGGGCATGGGGAAACAACGCGATCGGGCAATTCGGGATCACCGGAGTTTCCTCAAGCAATGTTCCACTCGATGTCAGCACGGCTTTCGTGGCCGTGCCCCGTTTTGTGATTTATGATGATTACGGACCTGTCGTGAACTATCCCCAACAATATTGGTCGGTCAAAACCGCGATTGAACATGAGCCGACGGATCTGGAGATCAGGATCAGGAACGACGGCTTCATTCCACTGGATTTGTCAGCCAGCAGAGCGCAAGGCTTCACCGCCACATTTCCGCCGACGGTCGCGGGATTGTCGGATGCCACCATCAAGGTGCGGATGGATGCCGGGACGGCTGGAAATTTTGTCGGACAATTGGTGCTCAACTCCAACGATTCCGCCCGACCGATGTTCACCGTCAACCTCGACGGCCGGGTGGTTTCCGCCGCGGACGACACGGATAACGACGGCATGAATGATGCGGCCGAAGTGGCTCTCGCGCCCTTGGGGTTTGTCTGGAATTCCACTGAGACCACCAAAGTCGCGCAGTTTTTCGAAAATGCCGGTCTGGCAGGTCTTTTTCAAGCGAGCGAAATTCAAGCGGTGGAATGGAAGGCCGGGGCTCCGTTCATCAATCTGCCCGCCCAGACGATCCGGATTCCATTGGAATTGAAAAGTTCCGCCGATATTTCAGCGCCGTTGATCACTCCGGAGAATCTGCTCGAATCTGCGGGTGGAGGCTTGGAAATTTCAGTTCCATTGCAGCCCGGCAAGCGCTTCATTTGGTTGAAAAAGCCCTGACGCCTCACCCTTGATTCAGCCCCACGATGATCAAAATCACGATCAGCGCCGCCAGAATCGCCAAGGTGATCTTCACCCAGCTCAGCGGATGCTCTCCCGCCATTTTTCCGGTGTAGCCGTTCGCCACGACCTGGAAGGATTTGCTGCCGTAGGTGTAGGTGGCGAGCCAGACGGGAACAAGGATGTGCTTGAAGGTGCGGCCTTGGTAACGGGAGGTGACCTGCAGATTCCGGTGGGTGTCTCCCGGCACGTCGCGTGAGCAGAGCTGGTGGATGGTGTCGTCCATCTGTTGCTTGCTGGTTTGGGATGCCTGGCGCAGATCGACCTGGTATCGCTCCACGGTCCAGCCTCGGACAAAGGCGGGTTCGTAGGGTTTCAGATCGCTGGTGGTGGGGAAGGGTTCCACCTTGCGCAGAAGCTGGGTATGGATGCCGACGGTTCCGGGGACCATGTCGTCATCGAAAAAATGAGCGAGCCGGCCTTCGCTATATTCCCAACGTGTTTTTTGAACCTGTCGGGTTTGGGTTTTGCCGTCGGAGTCGCGGTAGGTCTCCGTGACGTAATAATGATAGCCGGACTCGGCGGTCCACTCCGCATCCACGTGCGCGTCGAAGGTCCAGTAGGGGAGATAGATGCCGTGGAGGGTGTCGGTCAGGGCGGCGCTCTTCAGTTTGTTCGGCGCCCACCAGCGGCTGCGGTACCACGTGCGGAGGAGGTCGCGCACCTGGGTCGCGGGGATCACGACCGGCAGCAGGCTTTCGGGCGTGATGACATCGGTCATGCTGTCCACCGGCACGATGGCGGGGGAGCCGCAGAAGTCGCAACGCTGTGCGGCGCGGTCCGGATCGAAAATGCTGATCGCCCGGCAGCTTTCGCATTTGACGGATTTCTTCTCCGCCCGGAGCCCGCGATCCTGGATGCCGACGGATGCGAGGGCCTGCTCCAGGTCGTGCTCGACGATTCCCGCTCCGGTCGGCTCCACGCCGTCCGACCACGGCAGGACGGTGCCGCAGTAAGGACAGGCGAGAGCCTGCTTGGCTGGATTCCATTCCGCATCCCCGCCGCATTCCGGGCAGGGATGTTTCCGCAGTGCGCTGACTTCTGCCATGGCGAGGATTTACTCCGCGAGGAATGCGTCGAGCGCGGTGCGGGTGATGCGGTAGGCGGAACCGATTTTCTTTCCTTTCAGATCCCCGGCGTCGATCGACGCGATGACGTCCGCTTCGGACACGCCGAGAATTTCCGCCGCCTGTGCCGGGCTGAGGAGTTCGGGGATTCCCGTGCTGCCCGCGCCGGGCAGCGGTGGCGGGGTGGATTGCATGGATTTCATCATTTCCTGCGCCATGCCGAAGCCCATCGCCATCTGCCCTGCGGCGGCTGCGGGCGATCCTCCGCCGTCGGCACCACCCTTGGTCATGGACTCGGCCATCTGGAATTTCACGTAGTCATTGAGATTTCCGATGACTCCCATGCTCGACCGCTTGTCGATGGCGGCCTCCACCTCGGGAGGCACGGAGACATTCTCCACGATGAAACTGGTGATTTCGATGCCGTACTTCGAGATCACCTGCGGATTGATGATCGGCAGCAGCGCTTCGCCGAGTTCGGAATAACGGGAGGCCACGTCGAGAGCGGGCACTCCGGCCGAGGCGAGGGCGTCGCTGAACACGCTGACGATCCGCGAGCGCATGGTATCCGCGAATTCATCCAACCGGAAATGATGATCCGTCCCCGCGACCTCCCTGAGGAAAACGGGCGCATCGACGATCTTGAAATCAAAGGTCCCGAACGAGCGCAGGCGCACCACGCCGAAGTCCGCGTCCCGCATCATGATGGGGTTCGCGGTACCCCATTTGTTGCCGGTGAAAAGCCGGGTCGTGATGTAGTAGACGTCCGCCTTGAAGGGGGACTGGAAGCCGTATTTCCAGCCTTTCAACCGGGTGAGCACCGGGATGTTGTCCGTGACCAGCGAATGTTTTCCCGGCCCGAAACAATCCCCATACTGGCCGAGATAGACGAACTGGGCCGCCTGGCTTTCGCGGACGATGAGCTGCGCGCCGTTCTTGATCGCCTTGTCCTCGTCCGGAAAACGCCACGACAGGGTGTCGCGCGAGTCGTCGTTGAATTCGATGATTTCCAGCAGTTCGCCCTTGATGAATCCGAGAATGTCCATGGTCGTTGAATTGAAATATTGACCTATGGATTACACCTCATCCCGGAGGATAGAAAGTGGAAACCGCACGGCTTATTCCAAACCGCGCGCCGCGACCTCATCCTCGTCCCAGCCGAGGTAGTGGCCGAGCTCGTGGAGGAAGGTGGTGCCTACCTCGTCCCGATAGTCCTGCTCGTCCTCGCCCACCCATTCCCACAGGTTGGTGAGGAAAAGACGGATGCTCGGGATTTCCGCCGAATCGTTTTCGTCCATCGCGGACGGGCCTTCGAAGAGTCCGAGTTCGTCGCCCTCCAGCTCCTCGTCATAGGTGCCGCGTCCGGGTTTTTCCTCCATGGAGATGGTGACCTTGTTCGCGGCTTCCTGAATGTCCGCAGGCAGGATTTTCACCAGGGATTTCAGTTCCTCGTCCGCCCACAGGCTCAGTGTTTCAAAGTTCATGGGGATGGCTTACCCGCTTCGTGCCCGTGATACAAGGATCTTGCAAATGTCCCGCGCCGCCGCCAGAAAGCGCGACGGATGAGCGTTGCTGGAAATGTCGCCCTGGAGTTGCTGACCTCGTGTTGGGTGCTGCAATCCGCCGCCGCGCTGGTGAAGACCCGGAAGGCGGCGCGCTTGTTTGGCGAGCACCGGCGCTGGCTGGATGGCAAGGTGAAGCCTTATGAGAAACGCCGTGTCGCGCTGGTGATCGCGGTGAAGGGTGTTTCGGAAAATTTCGAACGTTTCATGGATTTCGCACTCGGACAGGACTACCCCGACTACCGGGTGATCTTCGTCACCGAATCGGAGAACGATCCCGCGCACCCTGCGATCCGCGCGCGGATGGAAGGCTCCGGCCGTGCGACGCTCATCGTGGCGGGTGCCGCCGCAAACACGGGACAGAAAGTCCATAACCAGCTCGCCGCTTTCAGGGCATTGGAAAATGCCGACCGCATCGTCGCGTTCGCGGATGGTGATCTTTTCGGTCGCAAGGACTGGCTTTCATGTCTTGTGCTGCCGCTGAACATGGCCCAGGCGGATTGCTCCACCGGCTACCGTTGGTTTGTCCCGGCGGATCAATCCATGCCGAACAGGGTGGTGACGCTCATCGGCACCGCCATCGAGCCGCTCATCGGCCCGAACTGGCGGATGTGTCTGTGGGGGGGCTCCATGGCGGTGACACGCGAGATTTTCGAAGAATTGGAGATCCCGAAGAATCTCGAAGGCAGCATCAATGACGATGCGCGCATCAGCCAGTTGGCGAGGCGTGCGGGAAAGCGCATGCGCTACGTGCGCTCGGTGGCCGCGCCATCTCCGGTGGACTTCGACTGGGCCGCGTTGTTTGAATTCGGACGCCGCCAGTATTTCCAACTGCGTATCTATCAGCCGCTGCTGTGGTGGATGGCGCTGATGATCCCGCTGCTTTTCCTGGCGAGTTTCTCCACCTGCCTGGTGCGGCTGGGCATGGGCGAACTCCACATGCTGGTCTTCATCGGCGTGGCGGTTTTGTTGAATCTGAAAAGGACGGAAGTCCGGCGTGGTTACTTGAAATACCGCTTCGACCAGGGAGAGGCGGCGCCATTGGATGAAGCTGTCAAAGGAAGCTGGTGGTTGGATCCGCTGATCAATGTCGTCCACCTGCTCATCATCCTCAGCTCCGCCTGCGGGCGGCAGATCGTCTGGGCCGGTATCCGCTACCGGGTGACCGCCCCACAGAAGACGGAAATTCTCCGCAGGTAGTCCGAGGCCTGCGGGCGGCCTTTGGTGCGGCGCGGAGACAAGCTGTTTGCCTCAATGAAACGGGCACTTGGCGGGGGCCGCGGCCGCTTCAGCCGGCTCGTCGGGGATCGTCTGTTCGTGCTTCACCTGCGGTCGTTTCCAGACGCGGAGTGAGATCCCATCCAGCGAGCGGATCGTCAGGCGGGATGTCGGCTCCGGCTCCGGACCGGGGGCGGGTTCGAAGCGATAACGTCTCGTCAGGGTCGCCAGAATGAGCATGGCCTCCTGCATGGCGAATGCCGCGCCGATGCAGATGCGCGGTCCCTGGCCGAAGGGAATGTAGGCGCAGGGCGGTTGGTCGAGCCCGCCTTCGAAGCGGTCGGGATCGAACTCGTTCGGCCTCTCCCACAGATCGCGATGACGGTGGACCAGCCATGGAGAGATCACGATGGGCGAGCCATCCGGCAGATCCTTCTTCTGCAGCTTCTGTCCTCCCGTCGCCTTGCGGAACGTGAGGAACCCGACCGGCGGATAGATCCGCATGGTCTCCCGGAAGACATTCCGGATCTGGCGGTGGCGGGGGATGTCCTTGAACTCCGGTTGGCGGTCGCCGAGAAGCTGGCAGGTTTCCACATGCAGCTTTTCCTGGATCTCCGGGCACTTGGAGAGGAGGAACAACGACCAGGAGAGCGCGCTGGCCGATGTTTCGTGACCGGCCAGGAAAAGCATCGCCACCTGGTCCACCAGTTCCTCCAGCGTGTAAACCGAGCCATCCACCGGATCGCTTGTTTCGAGCAGCGACTGCAGGATGTCCTTGTGCCCCGCATTCTCGCCGCGCTGGTGCGCTTCGTAACGCTTGCGGATCGGCACGGCGAGAAGCTCGCGGATTTCCTTTCCCGTGCTTTTCCAGACCATGTAGTGCCTTGGTGCGAGCCACAGCGGCAGGCGGAAGAAGCTGAGCTGGATCATCACCACCGCCTTTTCCTGGAACAGGTTGAAGGCGTTGAAAATCTTCCTCGCTCCCTCGCCTTCGAGAGATTCCGACAGGATGGTGCGGAGGATGATGTCCGCGGTGACGTGGGTCATCTCGATCTCGATATCGGCGATGTCGCCGTCCTTCACGGCGTCGAGCCGGGCGACCATGGCATCCGCGCCACCGGTCATGAGGGTGAAGACTTCCTTGAGCTTCGCCTGGCCGAAGGCAGGGTCGAGCATGCGGCGCTGGCGTTCCCAGACCGGGCCGTTCGTGGTGAAGATGCTTTCGCCGAGAAGCGGCTTGAGGGCGGTTTCGGAAAGTTCGTGTTTCGGAAAATGGTCGAATTTGTCGACCAGCACCTCCTTGATGAGGTCGGGGAATTTCACGAGAAAAAGCTGCACGCCCGGGAGCCGCACGCGTGACATCCTGCCGGAGTAGCTGCCTTCATAGAGTGTCGCGAGCCACGAGCGGCGGCCGCGCTTGAAGAGATTCCAGAGGGATCGCCGCGAGGATTGGTCCAGTGGTTCCGGATAGGGAGGGGTGTAGGCCATGGAAATTTTTACTCAGGAAATCGTTCGGCCAGGCTCCGCGGCCCGGCGGTGATCGCGAAGAAGTCGTAGTCCGTCAGGATCTGTCCGGCCATGATATATTGGAAATGAATGCGGAAAATATCCTTTTTGATCACATCGTAAACCTCGGGAGGAAACATTTTCACAATGCGTGCGGGGAACTGTTGGGGGCGCACCGGCACACCAGTAGGCCGGGAAATACCGGAGACTTTCAGCGGGTCCACCTGGGTCACGCTCGCACCATCCCGCTTGGCGGAGAAATCCACCCACCGCACACCCGGGGCGGTGGCGACGGTCCTGAGGTCGGTGCGGAGTTGCTTGGAGCCATGCAACAGGCTGACGAGAGGCAGACAGTTTCCGAGGGAGACGAGCCCGAAGGCCTGCTCTTTCGTACCGAGTTCGGGTTCGAGCTTCAGCAGCTCCGCCACCAGGGGAATGGTGAGGATCGTCCCCACGCTGTGTCCGACAAGCAACACCTCGTCCGCGTCGCTCGCACGGATTTTCCCGACCATGTCTTTGGCGAATTCGCGGATGCGTTCGTCGAGTTCCGGGATTTTGCCATAGGCCCACGGCTGCATGGCCCCGTAAACCCGTAGCAGCCAGAAGCTGCGGAACCGGTCGTCCAGCCAGCGTCCCAAGAAAATGGTTCCCAGGAGAATGCCCGCTGCCGGAGGGATTCCGATCCACCAGGGCCATCCCAGCAGGTTTGGCAGAACTCCCGCCGCCACCGCGGACAGCAGCCCGACGATCAGCAATCCGAGGAAGGCGATGATGGGATAGGAGACCGTCAGCGCGGACGCCCAGGCGATCTTCAGCAGCCTGCCGACGAGGTTCGATTTCAAGAACACCCAGTAGGTCGGAATGGCGGACTTGAGGAGCTGCCATTCGTTCTTCGGCCAACGGTTGCGGATGATGTCGTCCCAGCGGAGGAATTCGTAATCCGTGACCGTCTCTCCACCGTTCGAAGTGATGGTCCAGGCGTTCGCGAGTTTTCCCGAGCGGCGGCGCTTTCCGACATCCAGTTCCAGCCCGTTGAGCGGTGTGTGGAGTTTCGCCTGTTCGTCGTAGAGCGCGTGGTAGTGTGCGGGGCCGCGGGGGTCGAAACCGCTGAAATAGAAAACAAGCCGCTTCCTCACTCCCCCGGCAGCAGGCATGCGGGGCGGGAGCTTGGTGGATGGCGTATCGCTTGGTTTCAGGCTCGCGCAGGCTGTTCCGGGCGGCCCGTCAGGGCAAGTCTCTTAAAACGGGGGGCGGGGAATTTCCCTGCCAGCCGGTCAGAACGCCCCATTCAATTTCCTGCCCACCCAGAAGACACCCAGCAGAGCGACGAGCGCCAGAACGGTTCCCCAGTGTGACCACAGGGGAATCCGGTTTTCCAGCGGGCGGGGTTCCGGCAGCGCGGTGATTTCCTTGATGAGTTCCGCGAGCTGGTCCGGCTGGATGATGCGGCCCTTCGAGACCTTCGCCATTTCCTCCAAGACTTCCGGCCGGGAGGGTTGGCCGATTTTTTCAACTTCGGTGCCCTGGGCGAGGATGGTGGTTTCGAGCGGCTTGTCCTCGGCTCCGCTGGTGGTGGCGCGGAGTTTCCATGCCCCGGGGACATCGACCTTGAATCGCCCGCTGTAGGCTCCCCACGCGGTCTCGTTCTTCTGAAGCTCGATGCGCTGGCTGCGGCCGTCCGGGGAGGTGAGATCGACGGCGACCGTGCCTTCCTTGAGTGGGGCGCCGTTGGGGTCGAAGGCGTTCGCATTGAGGGTGACGGTGGAGCCGGGCTCCGGACGCTCGGGATTGAAAAACAGGCGGACGCGTTGTCCCGCCGCCATGTTCCGTTGATAGGACATCCAGCGCGCGACCTGGCCCCAGAAGCGGTAGTGGTAGAGGTCCTCCACTCCACGCCGCCAGCGCCAGGCGGAGTCGATTCCCATGAAGAGCACCTTGCCGCTGCCCGCGGGCTTGGTGACGAGCAGCGGAACAGGACCGAATTTCCCCCTGCGGTTTCCATGCACCGCGAGGACCTCCGCTCCGCCCTTGGCTTTGACCACGGCGGCATTCCAGAAAAATCCGGGAAGCCGTCGCCAGATCTCGGGGTTTTCCTCCTCGCTGTTGCCCAGCATGGTGAGCAGTGATGCGCGGCCTTCCGTGGTCAGGGTGAGGGGCGAGGCGATGCCTTCGGAGATGCCCTGCCTGTCGGCTTCATCAAGGATGACGGGCAGGAGATCGGACAGATCCGTGTCCAACAGAGAGAATTGGTTGCCTTGAGATCCGGGCATGAAAATGAGGCCGGACGCCTGGTTTTCCACGAGACCACGGATAAGGGAGCATTGCTCCGGGGTGATCTGCCCGGTGCCGACATCACCCAGGAAGATGACGTCGTATTTCGCCAGTTCTTCGATCTTGGCGGGGAATTCCTTGAGGTAGTCCTTGCCCTCGCCCATGCCGAGCGAGGGGTGGAACAGCAGGCAGGAAAGCTCTACTCCAGGGTCACGCTCGAGAGCGTTGCGGAGGAAGCGGTATTCCCAGCGGGGGAGTGTCTCGATCAGCAGGACACGGATCTTTTCCGGCTTGCCGGAGATGGTGAACTTCCGCGTGTTGTTCGCCGCGATGAGTTCTCCATCGGTCACGGGGATGGAGAGTTCGAGGGTGGAGGAGCCATCCTTCTCCAAGCGCCAGAGGATGGAGTCATAGGTTTCGGAATTCGGCGGAATGACGATGTCCTTGGTCCGCTCCTTGCCCGTTTCATCCCGCAGGCGCACGATGGTGCGCACCTGCCGGTCCAGCGACGAACGGATGGTGAAGGGGATCTGCACGTTTTCCCCGACGATGCCGTAGGTCGGGGCTGTGACCGAGAGGAGATCGATGTCCGGCAGACGGACCTTGCTGCCGACGGGAATGGGGAAGATGGGCACGCCCCGGAGGCGGAGCTTTTGCGCGGCGGCGACCGGTGGCTGGCCCAGGTTGTAGTCTCCGTCGCTCAGCATGACCACGGCGCGGAGATTGGTTTGTTTCGCGAGAAGGTCGGAGAGGGGGGCTTCCAGATCGGTGCCTGAGGATGCGGAAGCTTCGGCGGGTGGTGAGGAAAACGAAGAGGTGGTGATTTCATTCGCGCCGTTCGCCTGGAGCGGTTTCCAGAGTTCGGAGTCGAGGGCTTTTTTCACCCACTCCGCCCGGGAAACGACTCCGGCCGCTTCGGACAAGACCGGAGGCAGCGCTGCATCCACCGTGGTCATGGACTTGGAATCATCCCACAGGATCGCGATCTGCGGCTTCGTGTCCGGATTCAGGACCGTACGCCATTCCGGTTGCCAGAGGAGGACGACCACGACCGCGGCGATGAGGAGGCGAAGTCCTTCCAACGCGGCGGTGCGTCCGGGATGCGGGCTGCGCTTCCATGAAAGCACGCAGAGAACCGCCACCGCGACCAGCGCGATGATGCCGGTCCAGAGGGTGTGGGGTGTTGGGGATAGGTGAAGCAAATGAAGGGATGGAACTTATAGGTCTGGACCTAACGGGTTATTCAGGGGATGGCTTTTTTCGGAACCACCTGCGGATGTGATTTTTTCGGAAGGCAGAGGATGGCTTCGGCAATGAGAAAAAGCAGCACCGCGATGAGGAATCCACGCCAGACGTCGCGCGAGAGGGATGGATCGCTGGATTGTCCTGCTTGATCCAGGAGCGTGTGGTTGGTACCTTCGAGAGCGTGGTCCAGCTGTTCGGTGGTCAGGATTTCGGGTTGGTCTTCCTGGCCGGGGCGGTTGATGGCCAGAAGTCTTTCTCCGAGTCGGAAAATGCCGGTTTCGTAGGCGGCGTTCGCCGGATCCCGGGTGCCGTAGTCATCAATGCGGGTACGGGTTTCACCGGGAAGTGGCTGCGCGGCCTCCGAGCCGACGGTGGCCAGGTAGGAGGCGTCGAAGCGGTCGGCGCTGGCGGCGATGACTCGCTGGACTGCTGGTAGAAGAACATCCGCATCCCCGAGATTCGACCAGGTATAATCCGGCAGCGAGCCGACGAACCATGCTGTGCCGCGGTCGACGATCCGGCGGGCGATGAAGGGCTCTCCATCTTCCCAGCGGGCGAGGGAGGTGGCGTCGCCCAGCGGAATCTGGCGGCGGATGGCCTTGAGCCGTTCGCTGGGTATGGGCGTACCATCGATGCTGTCGCGAAGCGGTCCGTCGCTGTGGTTCCAGTCTTTCAGGATGAAATATTTCCCAGCGGCTGCTTCGGCGGGCGGAGACCATTTCATTTCAAAGAGAGCCGTGTCCGAGGAGGCCGCGGGCGGGAAAAAAATGACGTGGCCGCCGTTTGTCAGAAAACGGCTGATGGTTTCGAAGCTGCTGCCGGTGGGCAATGGCGCGGCCCAGAGAATGGTGGCGAGGCTGCTGGTGTTGAGCGCGCCCGCGTTGGCAGGGTCGACGCGTTCCACCGTGTGATTGCCAAATCCGGGAGGTGCCGCCGCGAGGCTGAGATAGTCGGCCGCCTCGCCGGCGGGAGCGACGATCACGGACCGGATGGGCCTGTCCGGGCCGTAGGCGTAGAACGCGGAATTGTCGCGTGGGTTTCCATCTGCGGGAATGGACAACCAACCGGAACCTGAGGTGCTGTTGGCTGGCAGTGTGATGAGTTTCTGAAAGCGCAGGGACTGGCCTGCCAGTGTCAGGTTCTCGGTGGTGCGGGTGCCGTTGAGCTGGGTGGTGAGGGGAAGAGTCGCATTGCCACGGGATTCGGCGGCCCGCAGGATTTCGAGATCGAGAAGGAGTTCGTTACCGGTGCGGCGTGAAGCCAGAAGTCTTATCGAGGTGTTTGACGATGTCGGACCTGTAAGCGACAGCACCCGGACGGCGGGCTTTTGTGGCAATGCCGCCAACGCCGCGCGGGCGGCACCCCAGCGGTCGTCATCCGGCCGCCAGTTCGATGCTTGCAGGTCGGACGCAAGCCAGATTTCCGTGCTTCCCGGCGTGTCTGCCAGAAATTCCGCCGCGCGGGTGAGCAGGTTGGGAAAATCCGCCGCGCTGTCGGTGGGGGCGGTGGAGGATAGTTCCGCCAGGCTTTCGGGAGAGGGGATTTCCTGAGGTTTCCCACCCGCGCTGTCGATGAGGACAAGGCGGGCTGCCCCGAGGCTCTTCATGGCGTCGCGGACTTTTTCGATGATGATCTGTCGGCGTGAGTCGAGACCGTCGCCGGGCCTGATTTCCATGGAGGCGGAGCGGTCCAGCAGCAGGACGACGGTATCGATGGAGCCGCCGCCCCAACCGATGAGGCCGGAAATGACGGGGCGCGCCGCGGCGAAGGCGAGCGCGGCGACGGCCAGCGCGCGGCAGGTGAGAATCAGGATGTGACGCAGCTTTTTCTTTCCCCGGGACTCGCGGGTGGCCTTGAGCAGGAACTGCATCGCCGCCCATTGGATGGTCTTGTGCCGGCGGCGGTTCAGCAGGTGGATCGCAATGGGAACCGCCGCAGCCAGCAGGAACCAGAGGAGGAATGGATTGAGGAAAAGCACTAGGGGTGAAGCATTAAATCTTAAGTATTAAATTCTAAACGGATGAATGTGCATCGCTAGTTTTGCGATTTGCGGAGTATGGTCGCGAGGATGCGTGCGAGTTCGTCCGATTCTTTGTAGAGCGTGCGGAGGGATTGTTTGAGAGACTCTTGATCCGAGGTTTCGCCAAGCAGGCGCAGCCAGAGGCGGCATTCACTGGCTTCCTTTTTTGAAAGGCGGATCCGAAACAAGAAGTCGGATTTGGAGACCGCGTTGTTTGCTTCAATGTAATTTGCCGCGACCGAACCGGACGAACGGAGCAATTGATCAACATCAGTCCATTGTTCCCGAGACCATTTCGTTCCTCCAACGCAACGCCGGATGTCGAGAGCGAATTTGAAAGTCCGCTCCTCCAGGTCATAGACTGCCGCGCCGTCTTCCATTTCTTCGTTTAGAATTTAATACTTAAGATTTAATGCTTCACCCCTAGTGCTTCGATTTCGGTAATCTCGCTGTCAGGAAATCCCGCAACAGCGGTTCCAGCGGTGTATCGGTGGTGACGAGCTGGTAGTCCGCTGCGGCGTCGTGGCATTTCGCGCGGACCGCGGTGAGGAAATCGCGCAGGGCTGCCTTATATTCGTCGGCGATGAGGTTCGGCTCGGCGACCAGGGCGGTGCCGTCCTCCAGATCGACGAAGCGGTGGGGGCGGTCGAATTCGAAGCCGATCTCGAGCGGATCCATCAGGTGGAAGACCGAAATGTCGTGTTTCCGGTAACGGAGGTGCTGGAGTGCGTCGCTGAGGGCGGCGGTGTCGGCGAAGAGGTCTGACAGGATGACCACGAACGCCCGCTGGCCGATTTTTTCGGCGATGGTGTGCAGCGCCTCGATCAAGCCGGTTTCGCCGGACGGCTGGACTTTTCCCAGAGTGGTGAAAAACCGCTCCAGGTGGGCCGCCCGGCGGCTGGGCGGGACTTCGAGGTGGAGCTTGTCCGTGCAGATGGAGAGGCCGGCGGCATCCCCTTGGTTGACCAGCAGATAGGCGAGCGATGCGGCGATGCGGCGGGCGTATTGGATTTTCGGCTCTCCACCGCCGGTGAAATTCATGGAGCCGGAGGCATCCACAACGAAGTAGGCGCGGAGATTCGTATCCGCTTCGAATTCCTTGATGTAAAACCGGTCCGAACGGGCGAACGCCTTCCAATCGAGCCTCCGGGTGTCGTCACCGGGGACGTATTTCCTGTACTCCGCGAATTCGACGGATGAGCCCCGATGGGGCGAGCGGTGCTTGCCCGCGACATTTCCCATCATCGGCACACGCGACTCGATGGGCAGCGAGCCGAGGCGCGAGAGCAGGGTGTTGTCGATGAAGGAGTGCACGGGAGAAAGGCTCGGTTATTGATTCTCAGTCCTCCCGCATCTCCTTGATGAGACGCTCGATGATCTTCTTGGAAGTCATCCCCTGTGATTCCGCCGAGAAATTCGTGATCACGCGGTGGTTGAGCACGGCGGGGGCGATGGCTTCCAGGTCTTCGAGGGAGGCCATGTAGCTGCCCCGCAGGGCCGCGCGGGACTTCGCCCCCAAGATCAAATACTGCACGGCGCGCGGACCGGCTCCCCAGCCGACGGTGTCCTTGATCCATTGCGGGGATTCCGGCTCGCCGGGGCGGGTCTTGCGGACGATGCGGACGGCATAATCGAAAAGGTGCTCCGGCACGGGCACGCGGCGGACGAGCTGCTGGAAGGCGATGACCTTGTCTCCGTCGAGCAGGTGGCTGAGAGCCTGGCGGGCGGTGCCGGTCGTCGCACGGGCGATTTCCTTCTCCTCCGCGGCGGTCGGGTAGCCGACCTCGATGAGGAACATGAACCGGTCGAGCTGGGCTTCCGGCAGCGGGTAGGTGCCTTCCTGCTCGATGGGGTTCTGCGTCGCGAGGACGAAAAACGGCGGCGGCAGCGGGTAGGTTTTGCCGAGGACGGTGACCTTGTTCTCCTGCATGGCCTCCAGCATGGCGGACTGGGTTTTCGCCGGGGCGCGGTTGATCTCGTCCGCGAGCACGATGTTCGCGAAAACCGGTCCCTTGATGAACTCGAACTCCCGTTTCCCGCCGACACCGGATTCCTGGATGATGTCGGTGCCGGTGATGTCCGCCGGCATCAGGTCCGGCGTGAACTGGATCCGGTTGAAGGACAGGTCGAAAGTCTGCGCGACGGAGGAGACCAGCAAGGTCTTCGCCAGACCGGGAACTCCCATCAGCAAGGCGTGGCCGCGGGCGAAAAGGCTGATCGCCAGTTTTTCGATGACGTCGTCCTGGCCGATGATCGCCTTGGCCAGTTCCGCGCGGAAGGATTGGTAGACTTTTCCGAGTTCATCGATGGCTGCGACATCATCGGGTGGAAGCTGGTAGCCGGGGTCTTGAGTGAATTCCATGAGTGCTCGGTAGGTGCCATCGAAACTAAGACCCGTCCCTGCTTTGTCCAGTAGGGAAGTCCCTCCGGAGCGGTGGAATCCTTATCTGGCGCGGATTTCGGCGGCTCCGGCGGCGGGTTGGTCAAATCCGCACCCGATTCGAGAAAATTTCCATTTCCGGCTTGCCAGCACCCCGCCGTCTGCTAAACCACCCGCCCCGCGAGCTGTCGGAGCGATCCGGCCGCACCTTCGTGGTCACGCGAAATCACGCACATTATGGCACGTATCCTAGGCATTGAAATCCCCAATGAGAAGCGCATCGAAGCTTCTCTGCCCTACATGTTTGGCATCGGTCGCCCGACGGCGGCGAAGATCCTCGAACACGCAGGGATCGACCCAAACATCCGCACCGGCCAACTCAGCGAGGACCAACTCGTTCGTATCGCCCAGGTGATCCAGGCAGAAAACATCATTGTCGAGGGTGACCTCCGCCGTGAGCGTCAAGCACAACTCAAGCGTCTCACCTCCATCAACTGCTACCGTGGCATCCGTCACAAGCGCGGTTTGCCGGTCCGTGGCCAACGCACCCGCACCAACGCCCGCACCCGCAAGGGCAAGAAGAAGACCGTGGGCGTCAAGAAGTAATCTTTCGTAATCATGTCTGAAGAAACCACACCAAATTCCGTCGCGGAAGCGGCGGTTGAGCCCGTAGCAGCTCCAGCACCCGCCACCACTCCCGCTCCAGCTCCTGAAGCGGCCGCTTTTGAAGCGCCGAAGAAAGAAGTGAAGCGCGACATCTTCGCCGAAATCGGCGGCGGTGAAGAGGAAATCAAGATTCACAAGGCCAAAGGCTCCAAGAATGTCACCCGCGGAATCGTCCACGTGACCGCGACTTTCAACAACACCCTCGTCAGCGTCACGGATGCGAGTGGCAACGCCATCGGTTGGTCCAGCGCCGGCAAGATGGGTTTCAAGGGTTCACGGAAGAGCACCGCTTACGCCGCCCAGGTGGTTTCGCAAGATGCCTGCCGCCAAGCCATGGGACACGGTCTCAAGGAAGTCGATGTCCGCGTCAAGGGTCCCGGTTCCGGCCGTGAGTCCGCCGTGCGTGCCGTGCAAGGTCTCGGTCTTGAAATCCTCTCGATCCGCGACGTGACACCGATTCCTCACAACGGTTGCCGCCCTAAGAAAGCCCGCCGCGTTTAATCCAACCTTTCCAGAAAATTTACCATGGCTCGTTATACAGGACCACGCGCAAAGATCAGCCGCCGTTTCGGTGTCTCCCTCTTTGGCCCTTCCAAAGCATTTGAACGCCGCAACTTCCCACCCGGCCAGCACGGTGTCCGTGCCGGTCGTAAGAAGAAAAGCGAATACTCCGTCGCTCTCGGCGAAAAGCAGAAGCTTCGTTTCCAATACGGTGTGCTCGAAAAGCAATTCCGTGGCTACTACGAAGAAGCAGCCCGCCGCCGCGGCGTCACCGGTGTCATCCTTCTCCAGCTTCTCGAGCTGCGCCTCGACAACGTGGTCTACCGCGCTGGTTTCGGCAACACCCGCCAGGCGGCACGCCAGATCGTCAACCACGGCCACATCCTCGTGAACGGCCGCACCGTTGACATCGCCAGCTTCCAGGTGAAGCCCGGCGACGTGATCAAGGTCGGAGGCAAGCCTTCCTCGCAACAACTCGTGATCCGCATGACCGACCTCACCCAGGCATCGCCCGGCGTCGATTGGTTGGACACGAACAAGGACAAGCTGGAAGCCACCGTTTCCCGCGTCCCGGACCGCGCCGACATCGACCCGCTCGTCAACGAGCAGCTCATCGTCGAACTTTACTCCCGCTAATAACGGCGTCAGCCGAAAATTGGTTTTCACAAGACGTCCGGACGCAAGTCCGGGCGTTTTTGTTTTTGGATGGGGAAATGTCATTGACGTCTTCACTTGATCCAACTGCCGGGCCATCGCCGGGTGATATCGCTCTGTCAAGGCCTCACATCTCCGATGGCTGTTTGTCTTTTCCCTCAATCAGAAATCATTGGGCTAGGGTGAAACGGATTTTATTGTCAAATTTCCTCAGATTGGCGACGGTTCATGGGACGAATCGTGCTGGTCTCTAAAAATTAATTTCACACCATGCGCCTGAATGGAATCAATCCCATTTCATTCCTTGTGATGCTGGCAGGTGTATTGCTATCCGGATGTAATTATCACACCGATGTTTCGACAGATCCCACGAATTTTACTGTTAGATCAATCACGAAAGACGGTCCTTATGCTCGCCAAATTGATGCTCATCTTTCCGCTGATGACGTTCGCACTGTCCGCAGCCGAGCCTGCTCAGGATCTGATCCGCTTCAAAGGGGCCGACACCTTGGGTGCAAAACTGGTGCCGGAACTTGGCGGGGTATACAAGACGAAGCACGGCGGAGCGAAATTCGAAGTTGCAGGGGAAGGATCCGATACGGCATTCAAGGCCCTGTTGGACGGCACTGCCGATATCGGGATGTCCTCGCGGGAGATCAAGCAGGAAGAAGCGGAACTGTTCGAGGAGCGGAAGATCCAACTGCACAAACACCTCGCGGCATATGATTGTCTGGTGATTTTGGTGCACGCGAACAATCCGGTGAACAACCTCACGGCGAAACAAATCGAAGGCCTCTTCACTGGCGATATTACGAACTGGAGGGACGTGGGCGGTATGGATGCCCCGGTTTTGCTACGCACGCGCAATACGGCGTCCGGAAGTTATAAGGAATTCAGCAGAATCGCCATGAATGGTCGTCCCTATGCGAAAGGATCCATCAAGCTCCAAGGCAGCGAGACTCCGGTGCAGGGATTGGTACGGGATGTGAACGCGATCACCTACGCCGGCCTCTCCTATGCCAAAGCCCAAGGCATCAAAACGATTTCCATCAATGGCATCGCGCCACCATTGGATAGGGCAAATGACTATCCGTATATCCGCCCCTGCTATTATTTCATCCGCTCCGATGCTTCGCCAGCCACCAAGGCATTCATGGAATGGGCGACGCAGTCGGCGGAAGCGAAAGCAATTGTCCGTAAGATTGGATTTCTTGCGGCGAAATCATGACAATATCCCAGACAAACTGTCATGGTGGTCATTCTCGATTCGCTTCCGTCGCAGTTGCAGATTCCGTTGTTCGACCTCGCGCTTTCGTTGTGGGGATTCCCTACACTTGGATGAGCGGGCAAAGGTGGCGGTCAATCGCCGCCGCCGCAACCGCCGCAGCCACCTCCCCCGCAACCGCCTCCTCCTCCGCTGGAACAACCGCTCGAGCATCCTCCGGACGATGTTCCGGCTCCGGGATGGCCAAGTTGGGCGAGATCTTTCTGGAAGGAAAAATCGCTTTCGGGGAACAAAGCGGCATAACCCGCCAGCGCGGCCGGACCGAGCAACGCCACCCCCATGCTCATGGCCACGGCATCGGCCGCCGTTCCCTGTGCTGGGGAATAATTTTGCCGCAGCGACTCCAAAGTCCGCTCGCCGGTCGGGGTGAGGCGTTTTTGGTTGGACGCCACGATCAAGGTGACAAGCAGCGTGAGGAACTCCGCCACCAGCAGGAACGTGACCGGTTTCTCCCGGGACAGGCCGATGAAAATCTTCACCACGCCAATCAGCATCAGCCCCACCAGCGGTAGAACGACGGAGAAGCCGAGCCCCCTCTGTTCGGAAATGGTCGGCCTCAGGCCCATGGCGGCCAGCCTCGACTCGATCCCGCGCAACTGCGGCGTCACCAATGAGGTCACCGAGGTCAGAGGCAGGCCTGTGTCACGATGGGAAACAGCGCCTTGATAGAGCGCGCCTTCGATCCCGTTCATTGGCTGCTTGTTTCCGCCGGTCACCAATCCGGCGGTACGGAACGCCCCACCTTTGCGCCAGTCGAGCGTTCCGTTTTGCATCAACCGGGACACCGCGAGCTGGCCGCAACGGCTGGCACCGCCTGCTAGGAATGCGATTTCATAAGGATCGGTGAGCGCGACGGGGTGCCCGCCCCTGGCGTCGAAGGAACGCATCGACCGGTTTTTCCGGACCAGCGACCACACCAGTGCGATCACGAACGAGACCGCGTAGAATCCGAGAAACTCGGGTCCCCGCCAATTGAGCACCGGGATCTCCGCAAGCGTGTGGGTAATGTTTGTCATCATTTGGAAAAGAGAGTTCGTGTGATTTTCCGCAGCCAGGTCGGCCGGCGGAGGAGCCAATATTCCTGTGGATCGATCCATCGGCCGCCGCCAGCATGCCGCGCCCGGTCCTCTGGAGACGGCCAGACCCCAGGATCCGGCTCGTCGCCGAAAATCCGGCGGTAGCTTTCAAGCGTCCGGCGGTACCAGTCGTCGAATTTCGCGCTTTCCTCCGTACCGCCGATCGTTGGCGAGTGATGGATATCCCGACCGAGCACCCCGCGGCAGAAGTCGTTCCAGTAGCTCTTCGTGTAAACCAGATGGAGGTGCCAGGCCTGGTCCACGGCCTCGGACGGTGTCACCGGATGGCCCGCCGCCACGGCCAGCGCTATGAAGCGCTTGTATTCCATCACCACCCGGCCGGCGTAAGCGAGGGTCCATCCGTTTTCCTTCGCCAGCCGGGCGGTGAAAGGAAACTGGGCCTGCGGATCGTCGACCTGGAATGCCGCAACCCGCAGCAACCAAGCGGAAAACTCATTGCTGTTATTCAAATCCGCGTGCTTCATAGCAACTTGGCCTTGGGTCCTCCAGTGGAATTTAAGCCCGTAATTCAACCGCAATCCGATGGCGGAAATTCCGGTGGCTTTTGCGGGAGATGTGGTCACTGTTCATGTGAGCTGATGGAGAAGCACTCCAAACTTGCCATCCACGCGGACGCCGCCAAATCCGACGCGTCCTGCGTCTGCTCGGGGGCGGTGAAGGCGGAATTCCCTCGTTCGCAAGGGCGTCGGCTCCACCAGCGGCGTGGGTATTTGCCATGGCTACGCGCCAAACGGTCGCTGCATTTCCTTGTTCAAGGTCCTTCTACAAATCTGTTTATTTGTGACCGCTACAACTGTATCAACCGTCGCTCCAGCAATGTCCGCCGCGCGGCTCACACCGTCGCCTCAAATTTTGTTTTGAATGCCGCGCATCATGGTTGAGTCTTCGCCCGGATGCTGAAACCACCATGGAAGAAGGATGCTCTAAAGGTGCGCGTGGCGTTCCGGGAGGCGTTGGAGGGGTGGTTTTCGGAAAACGGACGGGATTATCCGTGGCGGCGGACGCGGGAGCCTTATGAGATTTTGATCTCGGAGGTAATGCTCCAGCAGACGCAGATCGCGACGGTGCTGGGCAGGGGATTCTACACGCGGTTTCTGGAGGTTTTCCCCGATGTGCATTCGCTCGCGGTGGCGGAGGATGAGCGGTTGCTGAAGGCGTGGGAAGGACTCGGGTATTACCGGCGGGTGAGGATGCTGCGGGAAACGGCGCGCGCGGTCATCACCGAGCATGGCGGGGAGTTTCCACAGGAGTTGGAAAAGCTCATGAAGCTGCCGGGGGTGGGGCGTTACACCGCGGGGGCGTTGCGTGGGTTCGCGTTCGATCTGCCGTCGGCGGTGGTGGATGGGAATGTCTCGCGGGTCCTGTCACGGGTGATGGATTTTTCTGATGAGGTGGACAGTCCGGCGGGAATGAAACAGATGTGGGAGTGGGCGGAAATCCTGGCCGACCCGGAGCATCCCCGGATTTACAACTCCGCATTGATGGAGCTGGGCCAGCGGATTTGCCGGCCGGGCGTGCCGGATTGCCTGAGCTGCCCGGTGGCGGAATTCTGCAAAACGCGCGAGCCGGAAACGTTGCCCGTGAAAAAACAGAAAACCACGGTGACGGCGGTGGATGAACACGCGCTGTGGCTGCGGGACCGGAAGGGAAGGGTGCTGTTGCACCGGGAAGGCGGGAAGCGGCGCGAAGGGTTGTGGAAGCTGCCCACACGGGAGGCCGGTGAAATTTCATCCCTGCCGGTGCTGGATGTGAGCACCTACACCATCACGCGCTATCGGGTGACGCTGCGGGCTCATGACGGTGCGAAGCTTGCGAAAGATTTCCCACCCGGGCCGGATGAAGTGTGGGTGGAGGCGGAGAACGTGATGTCGCTGGCGATGCCGTCGCCCTTCCGGCGGGTGATCGGGCGATTGTTGGAGGAAAGTTGAAAACAGATGTGACGTATGGAGGCGGGTATGATTAGGTCTTCGCGGATGGATAAATTTTTCAGGATGGCGGGGGTGCTGCTGGCAGGATTGCTGGCGCAGGCCTGCTCGGTTTCTCCGCCTCCCGATACGGTGGCTCCCAACAGAACCACCCGGCAGATGGTCATGGAGCGGGTCAGCGCGGTGGTGGTGACGGACCAGGGCAGCCTGGACCGGTGGGTGAACCGGAATTTCTCGACCTCGCAGGCTCCGGGTGATGCGGATGGCGGATCTGCCGCGCCCATCACCCCGGACGGTTATTTTCTCACCGCCGACCATGTTCTGGCCCACATGGCGGACCGGAATGTCTTCATCATCTACGGCCAGGGCGGCCGTCTGGCCCCGGCCAGGGCACGGGTTGTGTGGCGGTCGGAGCATGATGATCTCGCCCTGCTGCACATCCCGGTGAAGACGCCTTACTTTTACGAATGGACGCAGCCGGACAAATGGCTTCCGGAAGGCACCCGTGTCATGCACGGCGGCATTGCGACGGGATTCAGCTCGGGCGACGGCAAGCTGGGCACGACGCTGGCTCCACAAGGCGGACTGACGCGGAACCGCCGGTTCAAGATCGATATCCCGCTGCAACCCGGAGACAGCGGAGGTCCGGTCGTGGATGCCTATGGGCGGCTGGTCGGCATCAACTCTGCTGTGGAATTCCTGGTGCCGATGGAAACCGCCTTTTTCATTGATTCGGAAGGAAACCGGCCCAACACGCGCTCCATCGAATCCCTGATCCGGCAAGATCGTTTGCGAAATGGCGAAGGCTGATCTTAAGTAGAGTGAAATGGTGACGAGTCTCTCCCACATCACGCGGTCGTTGCAAATCCTGGGCTTGGCGACCACCGGAGCCATGACGATTTCCTGCGGGCTGGTGAATGACGCGCTGGTGGAAAATGGAATGTCAGCCGCCGCGAATGACCAGATCATGCTTGTGAGGAAGCAGCCGGAATCGTTCGGGTATCAACGGTTGGACATGCAGTCCCGGGTGTTTCCCGACCTTGGATTCTTTGTGACCAAGAAAGGATTGCCGGACTTCATGGCCGAGACCCACAACCGCGAGCGGCACTACTTCATCCTGTATTACCTGGCGGACCGCGAGGCATTCGCCTGCCGCAGCCGGGTGGGCCAGCGGGGAGCGATGGAATTCGCCGGACCGTATCCGATCACGAAAGGGGAATACCGGCTGCTCAGTGATTTTCGGAAGGATCCGAGCCGGCAATTGGCCAGATTGTGAGTGACTTGTGTCAAATTACCTCTACGGCGATTCGTGTTAGGGTGCCGGAGTGAGATCGTCATCTTACCCAAGAGGTCATCTTACCCAAGAGGTGCGAAACGGGGCGCGATTTTCGCTGCTTTGAAAATCCACCAACTTCCTGCTTGCTAAGGAATTGGGCGGCGATACTTTTGTCCATTCTCTTCGATCCACATCGTCGGGAATATATAAATCCGGGGCGATTTGCCCCAATCGCATAAGACCAAATAAACAATATAAACCTATGAAAACCAATCACAGAATGCGTCGTGGTTTCACCCTGGTGGAACTTCTCGTCGTCATCGTCATCATCGCGGCGCTTGCCGGTCTCACCGCTCCCATGGTCATCCGCCAACGTAAGAAGGCCGACCAAACGGAAGCCGTCAACAACGCCCGCCAGATCGGACTCGCACTTTTCGAGTTCGAGACGGAATACGGCAACTTCCCTGACGACGATACCGCCAAGGTCGTCGCCGAGAACACCGAGAGCACCGCTTCCAGCGGCCCGGACGCGAACTCCAAGTTCCGTCAGTTGATCCGCGCGGGCATCGCCCAATCGGAAACGATGTTCTACGCGAAGACGGTTTACACCAAGAAGCCTGACAACAACTTCAACGATGATTCGAAAGCACTCGAAAACGGTGAAGTCGGCTTCTCCATCATGATGAAATCCGACGGCAAAGGCCTGAGCGCCGCCGGCAACCCATCCCGTCCGATCTGCGCGACTCCGTTCACCCAAGCTCTTGCCGGTGAATTCGACTACGACATGTACGACGGCAAGGCGGTTGTGCTGAAGCTCGACAACAGCGTTACCTCCCTGAACATCATCAAGTCCAGCGGTGCGGTCAAAATGAACGGCAAGAATCTCACCCAAGACGGTGAGGACACCGTTTGGGGTGCTCAGAACTCCGTGCAATGGGCTTATCCGAAGTCCAAGTAATTCCTGATTGCTGACCAATCAGTCCTGCCGGGAGGCCCACCGTGGCCTCCCGGTTTTTTTGTGCCTCCACGGCCGGACATAATCGCCCGCGGCTCTTGCCTCCGGAAGGGGAACGGCTAGCTTCGTGGGCGTGAACGAAATCTTTCCAGTGTCTCCGCCGCGCGCATGGGCGGAGATCGACCTTGGTGCCCTGAGGAGAAACCTGTCCGTCGCCCGTGAAGCCATCGGCGGAGCACAGATGGCGGTGGTGAAGGCGGGTGCCTATGGGCACGGTTTGGAGGAAATCGCGAGAGCTCTGGCGACCGAGGACATCGCGTTTTTCGGAGTTGCGAATGTGGGGGAGGCCCGCCGCATCCGGAATGCGGGGGTGGATACCCGGATTTACCTGCTTGGAGCGACATGGGCGGAAGAGCGCGAGGAAATCGTCGCCCGGGAGTGGACTCCGTGCATATCCTCAATCGAGGAGGCCGGGCAGTTCAACCGCCTTGCCGCCGCACGGGGCATAAGGCTGAAAGTCCATCTTGCGGTGGACACCGGTATGGGACGCGGAGGCTTTGTGGCGGAGAATCTCCCCGAAACGCTGGCATTGCTGGAGCGACTGGAACATTTGGAAATCGAAGGACTCGGCTCGCATCTGCCATCCGCCGATGAGGACCGTGATTTCACCCTGCGGCAGTTTGAGGAGTTTCACGCCATTCTCGCCAGCCTGGGTGGTGCGTCGCGGTTCAAGTGGGTCCATCTTGCGAACAGCGCCGGTTTGCTCGGCTATTCGGCCGGCGATTGCAATCTTTCCAGGCCGGGCCTGATGCTTTATGGAATCTCCCCGCTGGATGGTTTTCAGGCCAGGCTGTCCACCGTGATGACCCTCAAGTCCCGGGTCACGCTGGTGCGGACATTGCCCGCAGGTCACGGGGTTTCATACGGGCGCCAGTTCGTCACCAGGCGCGAAACCCGGGTGGCCACCATCGGCATCGGCTATGGCGACGGCTACCCCCGTCATGTTTCGGGAAAAGGGGCGGATGTGTGGATCCGTGGCCGCCGCCTGCCCATCCTCGGCCGGGTCACCATGGACCAGATGATGGTGGACGTCACGGATGCCGGCGATGTTTGTGAAGGGGATGAGGTGGAAATTTTCGGGCCGAATATTCCGGTGACGGAGATCGCGGCGAAGGGGGAAACCATCGTATGGGAGATTTTCACCGGGATCACTCCCCGGGTGATGCGGTGCTACCTGGATTGAAACGAAACACCCGGTTTCCTCTGAAGAAAACCGGGTGCTTTTAAAAGTTATGATGAAAACGGAGGATCAATCCCAACCGCCGCCGCCGCCACCTTTGTAGCCGCCGCCGCCCTTGTAGCCGCCGTCGCCTTTGTAGCCACCGCCGCCACGACGATCTCCGCCGTAACCGCCGCCGCCACCACCACGGCGCTCACCGCCGTAGCCACCGCCGCCACCACCGTAGCCGCCGCCACCACCACCGCGGCGCTCGCCGCCGTAGCCACCACCACCGCCGCCACCGGAGCGGAAGCCGCCGGGCTTGGATTCTTTCGGCTCGGAGGCATTCACGCGGAGTGCGCGGCCTTGATAGTCGTAACCGTTGAGTGCTTCGATAGAAGCGTTCAGTTGGCTCTGGTCGCCGAGGGTGACGAAAGCAAACCCCTTGGATCTGCCAGTCTCACGGTCGGTGATGATTTTAACCCGTTCGACAGGTCCATAAGCGGCGAAGAGGCCTGAAACGTCTTCTTCAGTAGCGGAGTAGGGCAGGTTGCCCACGTAGATGTCCATTTTTGTCTGTTCTTAATACGCCATCACATTCAACACTTCCTGAGACCATGGCGTAAGAGACCAGACGAAGCGCGCCCCTCTGCGAATTTGCAGAATGGACGTCATGCCTTTACCTGCCGGAACGAGGGTTGGCAAGAAATGATTTTTTGCGGATTTTCCGCGGATGCCCGGCCCGTTCGCATCCGGGCATAAAAAAACGGATGCCGCAGGGCATCCGTTTTTTCCCGATTTTTGCGGAACCTGGAAAATTATTCAGCTGTTTCAGCGGTGGCTGCCGGTGCGTTCGAGTAGCGCCAACGGATCTTGTTGCGCTTGGATGCGGAACGAAGCTTGCGTTGCTTGCGCTCGGTCGGCGTCTCAAATGCGCGGCGGCGGCGCATTTCTTCGAGGATGCCCTCGGTATCAAGCTTGGTCTTGAGGCGTTTCAGAGCACGGTCAACGGGCTCGCCTTTTTTCATGATCACTCCACGCATGCGATGATATTTGGTTGGTTGGTTTGGTTCCGCAGTTTCTTCGGGGCGCGGTAGATGCGGGATGCGCCGCGTTTTGTCAACACAGAACCCGGCGGTTTTTTGAAAAAACGGGGGCTTGCTATGGTGGGGGATGTCGCGTATTGAGCCTCGTCCTTCCGCTATTGTTGTGCGATTGCAACGACCGCCCGGTTAAACATCCGGCTGCGTGAGGCTCTCAAAACGAAAATCACATGTATCGAATCCCATTCGACCGGGTGAATTGGACGACAAGTTCATTTCTCATCGGCACCGCCCTCATCGCCCTCGTCGGCGTTCCCATCTACCTCTTCAAGGTTGGCCTGGATTGGTTCCAGTTCGCGATGTTCTTCTTCTATGTCACCGCGACAATGATGAGCATCACCGTCGGCTACCACCGCCTGTTCTCTCACCTGTCCTTCAAGGCGAAACTGCCCGTCAGGCTCTTCACCCTCATTTTCGGGGCCTGTGCGTTCGAAAACTCCTGTTTGAACTGGGCCTCGGACCACCGCCGCCATCACAAGCACGTCGATCATGACGAGGATCCTTATGATATTTCCAAAGGCTTCTTCTGGGCCCATATCGGCTGGCTGCTCTTCAAGCTCAATCCCGAGCCTCCGATGGACAACGTCGCGGACCTCCGCAAGGACAAGTGGGTGATGCTCCAGCACGATTATGTGCACTGGATCGGTCTCGTCGTAGGGATCGTCATTCCGACCGCGCTTGGGTATGCATGGAACGCCTCGCAAGGCCTTGATCCCTGGATGGGCGCGCTTGGCGGTTTCCTCATCCCCGGCATCGCCCGTATCGTTGTCGCCCAGCATTGCACCTTCTTCATCAACTCGCTCTGCCACACCGTCGGCCGCCAGCCTTACTCCACCACCCACAGCGCGCGTGACAGCGCGATCATGGCGTTCCTCACCTTCGGCGAGGGCTATCACAACTATCACCACGAATTCCAGCATGACTACCGCAACGGCGTGAAGCCATGGCAGTGGGATCCGAGCAAGTGGACCATCTGGACGCTCTCCAAGCTCGGTTTGGTCGACGGTCTCCGCCGTGTGCCGGACGGCCGCATCCTGCTAGCCGAAATGGGCGAGGCCCGCCGGAAGGCCCAGAAGCACCTCGCCGAAATGCGGGAGCATCCACATCACTCGCCCGCCCATCGCGCGGCGGACGCCATGCACGAGCTTGTTGAAAAGCTCTCGGCGAACTATCACGAACTTGAAAAATCCGTCGCCGACCGCGTCCAGCTCTCGCGCGAGGTGCTCAACGCCTGGCAGGATGAAACCCGCAGCCTGATGCGCGAACTCCGCCGCACCAAGGCCTCCGCCTCCGCCTGATTTTCCATCCACCCTCTTCAAGACGCCCCGTCACCGCAAGGTGACGGGGTGTTTTTTTGCCGGAAAGGTTCACGGTCCTTCCATTTTCATGGCGGTCCGGGTCCTGCCGGACCATCCTGTGTGAAAACGTGGACGATCATTTCTCAAAAATCGCGAAGCAGTATGTAAGGGGAAGGATGGGCTACCCGGACGAGTTGTACCAATTTCTCGCCAACCGGTGTGGGGAGCGAAAGCTTGCCTGGGACTGTGCGTGTGGTTCCGGCCAGGCGTCGTTGGATCTCGCCCGGTTTTTCGAAGAGGTGATCGCCACCGACATCAGCGCGGAGTTGTTGACCCTGGCTGCGGGTCATCCGCAGGTTTCCTACCGGCAGGCGGCGGCGGAGGAATCAGGGATCGAGCCAGATTCCCTGGATCTGCTCGTCGTGGCGCAGGCGATCCATTGGTTCGACCTGCCGCGTTTTTGGCGGGAGGCGGCCCGTGTGTTGAAACCGGATGGCGTCCTTGCCTTCTGGGGTTACAACTGGCCGCGGGTTTGTCCTGGCGTGGATCTGGTGCTGGAAAAGCTGAAGCAGGAAATCGCCCCCCATTGGCCGGAACGGAGCTCGATCCTGCACAACGGCTATCGCGACGTCGAACCACCATTCCAAAAGATAGACGCCCCTGCTTTTGAGATGTCGGTCATGTGGACGGTGGATGATTTCCTGTCCCACCTGCGTTCCTGGTCCGCGACCCGCTATTTCAATGAGCAGGAAGGGACCGACGTGGTGGAAAGACATGAGCGGGCCTTCCGTGAGGCATGGGGAGACGGCGGATCAGCAGTGGGGTGGCCGCTGGTTCTGAGGGTATTCAGAAAAGCCCGAGACCGGAACGTTCCACGTTCCGGTCCCGGTCATCTGGAGCGGGGTTATTTGCCCATGGCTCTCAGGCGGAGAAATCCCTTGTCCTCCACAGGCAGCCACGCGCGGCGTTGCTCGGTGATGCCATTGCTGGAAACCGGTGCGTCGTTTGTGGCGGGTGACCAGGTGGTGAGGTCGCCGGTCTGTTGCGCGGTGAGTGTTGCGTCGTCCCGATCAAGGCGGAGCGTGTAGTCGAGCACGAAGCGCGGGGATCCGGCATTGTCTTGAACGGTCCCTGCGAGATTGTTCGGTGTGTTGGGATTCGTTCCCAAGAGATACTCCACGAGGTTGGTGAGTCCGTCCGAGTCGGCATCAAGCGAAGCTTCCCCATCGGCAGGTGTGGTGAAGTTTTCGATTTTCCACGCCAGATAGCCGCCGACGCCACCGCCCGGATTCGGAATCTGGCTTACCCACGCGGTCGGGTCGTTCGCTTGGCGGAAGATTCCAAGGCGGCGGATGGAGGAGCCGGTGCCGGACGCTCCGGTAGGCCAGGGGGCGGTGGAGAGATAATTCACCTCATCCTCGATCATCAGGCCGACATGGCCGGAATCCTGTGCCGGAGGAGGAACACGCCGTCTGAGGCGGGCGGTGCCTGCGGTATTTGAAAGGGTGTCGCCCGATGACCACGGTCCGACGAGGCGCACTCCCGCCGCCACTCCATATTGCGAGCGGAAGGAGCTGGCGAGCGATGGAGAGAGAGCGGGATCGAAGGAGACGACGACGATGGCCTCCGCCGGAGCCAGCGTGAAACCGACGGGGAAGTCGAAATCGACATCTCCACGCAGTGTCCAGCCGCCGAGGGGTTCCGGACCTGTTCCCGTATTGGAAATTTCCACGAACTCAGGCGTCGCACCCGAGGGGTGGTAGTGGATCTCGCTGACCTGGACGCTGCCGATGCGCGGTGCGGAATTCGCGGCCGCCAAGGTGACGGAACCCAGTGGGACGATTCCACCGGTGCCGTTGGGAGAGCGGCCTTGGGAGACGTTCACCAGGGTGGGGGAGTAGTCTTCCTTCTGTTCGAAATTCAGCAATTTGCCGCTCGTGGGGTCTGCGGAGATCAACCAGGTGGTTCCCCCCCGCGCTCCATCCAGCACGATGTCGGTATCGAGTTCCGCCGGTGTGGGATCGAAATCGCTGGCATTGAAAACCGCATAGCCGCCCGGGGCGAGCTGGGTGCCGTTCGGAATGCGGAACTGGCGGTAGCTGGTTTCCGTCGCCGCATCCACGCTGTTGCTGAGATACCAGCCGCTGATGTCCACATTGGAGCCGCCCGAATTGTATAGCTCGATGGCGTCCGGCGCGGACGTCCGGCTGGCCACGATTTCATTGATGACGGCGGAACCGCGGGTGGAATCCCCCGCACCGGGCGTACCATGCACGGCGGTGCTGGATTTCCATGAAAGCGGGTTGTTGTAGCCGCCGCCGATATAAACGAGCGAGCTGCCGGTGCCGTCCGCACGCGTCGGCCAATCACCTTCGTCGTCGAATTCAAGGTCGGCGAGAGTCGCACCGCTGCGGTCGAGGATGGTGATTTCCGCGCCTCCGTTGTCGAGAGAGCGGTAGCCGGACCAGGTGGCCGCCACCTTTGAGGCAGCTGTGGCGCCATAGCGGAGTTGGAAGGCTGCGAGGTTTTTCGCAATGACCGCGCGTTGTCCCGGCGCGAGCGAGTAGGCCGGAAGGCTGAAAGAAGAGACCGGCGCGTCCTTGACGAAGGAGATCCCCTCCAGATTGACGGGTGCGGCGGAGATGTTTTTCAGCTCGATCCACTCGAAATCCGAATCCGTCACGCCGGGAATGGCGGTGGTTTCGGCAGCCGTCGGTTCCAGCGGGTGGTAGTTCACCGCGCTGACCTCCAGGGTGGCGGCGGTGGCGTAGGTTTCATCCACCAGGTAGGTCGCCTCCGCCACGCCGCTCCAGTTGGTTGCGGGAGTGGCGTAGGAGCCGGTGCGGTAGGCCCGGGCGATGAGGCGCATGGAGGCTGGAATGGTGATTTGGCCGCTGGACGTCAGGGATGGCACGCCGGGGCGGATTCCGCCGCCGACCGCACGAGGGTCGGTGCCGTCGGTGGTGTAATAAACCGTGGTGCCCGCCGGGACGGTGATCGTCGTGGCGAGCCCCGCCGCGACAGGTCCCGAGGCTCGTGATATCGTGGGCAGTCCCGCCAACTGGCCGTCGATCCATGCCGCGCGGGCTGAGAGCCATGTTTTCATGGCGTTGGTCTCGAAGATGATGTCATTCGACGTGAGCGAGCCATACCACTTCCTGTAGTCACGCATGGCCGGATTCTCGGCGTCGGCTGGTTTGAACTCCGCGAGATATCCGTCCAGCACGGCGTTCACATTCTCGGTGGCGAGAGGACCTTTCCGCATCGCGTGCCAGCGGTCGACGTAGACTTGGCGGAATTCGACGTCCTGGAAAAGCCACTGCCACCATGAGTAGTTGAAATAGTAGGTGGCGTCACCCGTGCCCCGCCAGCCGGTTGGATCGGCGTCGCGGTTGTCCCCGGTATCGGTATTGTTGACGGAGCGATCGAAGTCCCAGACGGGGCCGGCGGCTATTTTCTCGTTACGGTCCTTATGAAAATAGGCGCTGAGACGGAGGCCATCCACATTTTTGGTGAAGGTGGAGAAGAGGTTGTGGTCCGCCCAGGCTGCCGAGTCGATGTAGTTGCGGTAGTTCCGGGTGGTGAAGTTGGCGGCCGCCTCGCTGGCGACCGCGTTTTCAAACTGTTGGAAATAGTTCTGCAGGTAAGCGGACTGCGATGTGTCGAGCGATGCGAGTTTCGGACGGTGGATGACCAGTTTGCAACCATCGTTGTTCGGCAGGCCCCGGGTGGTGTACCATGAAAACTCATCCGCCTCGGCAGGGTCCACTTTGAAAATATAGCCACCGCTGATATTCGGTTCTGTGGTGTCCGCGGTTTCGAGTTTGGCGATGTCAACACGGTCCGGGGCGTTGCGGATGGTTTCGCAGAGAACATAAACGCCGCGGTAGTCCGTGTATTCAAGACTGTCGCCATCCTGGTTGAAGTAAACTTCGACGAGGCGGGTCCGCGGTGCCCAGCGTCCCGCCTGGCGGCTGAGTTCGTAAATAAATGCGTTCCGCATGAAGGCGCGGTCGAAGCTCCAACCACCGATGAGGGCCCAATCCTCGCCTGCGGGCATTCCGAGAATGGAAGCATCCATGCCATCGCCACTCTCGTTCTGCACCTCGATGCCATAGGATTTTTTCGGGAAACTCGCCGAACTGCGGCCACGGAGTTTCACCCCGGCGGTGAGTGTCTGGGTGGGAGCGCCTGCGAGCGAGGAATAGCCGGATGCTGCCCGGTCGAAAATCTGGATACGGGTGGGTTTTTCGACGTTGTCATTTCCGAGCTCGCCCTTCCCGTTGTTGTTCAGAACCACGATGGGCAGGGAGGATTGGAACACCGCCGCGGTGGAACCGTAGCTGGAAAGATCCGTGGCCAGCAGCTCATATTGGGCGGAATAGGTGAATCCAACAGCGCCTGTCGCCGTGTCAAAGATGCGGGCACGGACGAGCCTGCTGCTGGAGATGGCGAAAGGAGCGGAATACTGGGTGGATGAAGCTGTCGGCACGGTGCCATCCAGCGTGTATCGGATGACCTGCCCGGCGAGCGCACCGCCGAGGGTGAGATTGAAGGTGGCGGCGGAAGTGCCGGAAGGGCGGCTGAAGGTCACCGGCTGGGGGATGACCAGACCTGAGGGACCGGAGTTGCGGGAACCCGGAGTGGCCGTTGCGAAATAACCGGGAGCCATGGCGGGGCCGGAGACCGTTGTGTCCGCCTGGAGCTCCAAATTCAACAGATGGTCTCCGGAACTGGTGCTTTCGTTGAGGGATTGGATGGAAAGCACGTTCGCGCCCTCCTGAAGGTTCGGGATGTTTTCACTGACATTCACTTCCTCGAAGACCACGGCGACCGGATCATCGTGTTTGGCCGTGGCACCGCTGTTCCAATTCAAGGTGGCGGGAGCGTTGCGTTTCAATTCGACGGAATTCGCGAGCAGGGGCTGGCCGTTCAGCCAGACCGCATATCCGTCATCGTATTTCATGCGGAGCTTCAGACCGGTGACCGTGGTGCCCGAAGGCACGGTGAAGGGGATCCGGACATAACAAGAGGGATTGCCAGCCGAGGTCATCGCCGAATCGGTGTTGCCGTTCGTGCCGATGAGGGGCAGATAGTTCACTCCGGAAGTGTTCCGGTCATAACCGATGCCCATGGTGGCGGTCGTCCAGCCGGTGGTGTTGAAGGAGATGTCTTTCCACGTGGACCCGGGGTCGGATGCCGAGCTCGGGACCTTCCATTGGCAGGTCGCCGTGGACGTGATGAGCGAGGTGGTCGAAAGGTTCGAGGGAATGCCGTAGCTTATGTCTCCGAATTGCGCCGGGAAGCTGGGGGCGTATTCCGAAATCACGGTGACGCCGTCCGGCTTGATGAGGCCGAGGTACTCGCCTCCCGCGCCGAGCGCGAAATTCGTATGCAGCGGGGAACCGGGTATGCGGCGGTTGTTGCTTGAGGCGAAGACGACCAGATAGGCATTCGGGGCCAGGGTCGTTGAGGGAAACTGCCATTTCGTTTTTGCTCCGGCGTTGTCGGTGAGATACCAGCCGGTAAGGTCCGCAGGGGTGGCGTCCGGATTGTGGATCTCGATCCAGTCGGAATGTTTGCCATCCTCATCCTCAAGACCGGTCTGGTTGCTGGCGCAGAACTCCGTGATGACGGGAGCCGCTGACAATGAGGTGAAGGCGCAGAGGAGGGGGGTGAGTGATGAAAGAAATCGCATGACCGGCTTTTTGAGGTAGGGAGAAAATTCCTCGACCAATTGTGACGAAATCTTCACAATTGGCTACCTTTATTTGGCTGGCCGATGCTTGAGCGGTCAATGGGTTATCATATTCTAGCCGGCCGCTTTCACCTCGTCCCAGGTCTTGGACCACAGGGAAAGCGCGTCGCCGAGATCATCGATGGGTTCGCATTTCGCGAACACCTCCGGGGCAGGGAAAAGCGCCTCATTGCCACGGAAATCCTCGCTGAGGAGCTTGTAGGCGGAGCTGTTCGGAGCTCGGAAGGCGATGAAATTCATGTTCACCACGGCGTTGGCCGGATCGGTCACGAAGTTGATGAACTTGTGGGCGAGCTCCTGTTTCTCCGATTTCACCGGGATGCAGAGGTCGTCGCAGGAAAACGCGGATCCTTCCTTAGGGATCTTCACGACGATGTCGCCATTCTCCTCGGCCACCTGCAGCAGGTCGCCCGCGTAGCCTTGCACAAGGTGGAACTCACCCGAGGCGATGCCGGACTTGTATTGCTCGTTGTCGAACTTCGCGATGTTCTTCTTCCAGCGGATCACGATGTCGCGCGCCTGCGCGAGCTGTGCGGGATCTTTGGAGTTCAGGGGGAATCCGAGCGAGCGGAGTGCCGCGCCGAGTACTTCGCGCATGTCGTCCAGCAGCGTGATGCGTCCCTTGAGGTCCGCCCGGTCGAGCATGGCGTAGGAGGCCACGGGGTCGCTGACCTTGCTGCCGAGCCAGGCAAGGCAGGTGCAGGCCATCATGTAGGGCACGGAATGCGCCATGCCGGGATCAAGCGCGCGCTTGAGGTAGTCCGCGTCCACGTGCTGGATGTTGGGAAGCTTCGAATGGTCGAGAGGACTCAGGATTTTTTCCCTGACCAGGGTTTTCACCATGTAGGACGAGGGCGTGAGAATGTCGTAGCCGGTGGCGCCGGCGGAGAGTTTGGCATGCATCGCCTCGTTCGAATCGAAGGTGTCGATCTGGATCTTGCAGCCGTTTTCCTTCTCGAACTTCGCCGCGAGCTCCGGTGCGAGATAGTCCGCCCATGTGTAGATACGGAGCACCGGCAGATCGCTCTTGTTGCAACCGGAAAGCGCTGCCGCAGCGATGGCGGCGGACGTGGTGGAGAGGAAATGGCGGCGTTTCATGGCGGAGGATGAGAAGAACAACCACGAATTTGGTGGATTGCCCATGAAATTTTCCCAAACGGGTCACCCTTGTTGCGCGATTCGGCAGCCGGATCGCATCAGGTTTTTTCCGGGAAATCCGATTTTTTCGTGAGCTTGCGGTGGAGCGGGGCGTAGCTAGCATCCACAAAAATGAGCCGGAGATCGAGACGACGGAATGGTGGCGGGGAGAAGCGTTGGTTGGGCAAGGCTGCGGTCGGGCTGCTCGTGGCCGGTGTGGTGGGGCTGGGGGCCGGCTATGCGGTGATACGGAGTTATCTGCACAGTGACGCGTTCCGGAAATTCCTTTCGGCCGAGGCGGGCAAGGTCGCGGGCGTTACCGGCGGGTTCGCCCCATTCCGTTGGCAGGGGCTGGCGGTGGACACGGATTTGTTTGAGGCGACCGGAGATGGCCTGGTCAGCGAGGTGCGGGCGGATGATCTGCACACCGAGATCGGGCTTGGCGGGGTGGGGCGCGGGGTCTGGGAGATCAATGGATCGAGGGTGAAGCGGCTGGACGTGTCGATCGACGCTCGGAGGAAGCTGGATGAGGAAACGGTCGCGAAGGAGGAGCGAAAATCGGAAAAGCCGTCGGCACGCCCGGGTTGGTTCCCGCGGGATGCGGAGCTGCAGGGCGTGGATGTGGGCGGTTTGTCGGTGAAGGCCTTGTTGGAGGAAGGTCTGGTGACCGCCACCGGAATGCGGTTCAGCGCGGAGCGGACGGGCGGAAATGGTGCCTACCGCGCGAGGATCGATGGAGGCAGGGTGAAGCTGCCCTTCGCCATTGTTCCCGAACTGCGGCTGGAGCATGTGAAGGCGCGCTATCAGGGCGGGCAGGTTTTTCTTACGGACGCATTGGTCGGGGCGTGGGAAAACGGCCGGGTGGAGGGAACCGGGGAATACGACATCCACACCCGCCGCTTCGCCATGCAAGGGAGCGTCACAGGCATTCAAACCGACGAGGTTTTCGGACCCGACTGGGCGAAACGCCTGACCGGGAATGTGGTCTCGGACTTCACCCTCGACAATCCATCCGGAGCTCCGCAGGCCCATGGCACGCTCACGATCAACAATGCCGTCGTCACGGCACTGCCCTTGCTCGACACGCTCGCCGCCTACGCGGACACCCGCCGTTTCCGCGTGCTCACCCTGCAGGAAGCCCGCACCGACTGGCGGTGGAAAAAGGGAGAACTCACCCTTTCCAAGCTGGTGCTCTCCAGCGAAGGACTGGTCCGGCTGGAGGGAGGCATGACCATCCGTGGCCGGGAGATCGACGGCCTTTTCCGACTTGGTCTCGCCCCCGGCACGCTTGCCACCATTCCGGGCGCGGAAACTCTGGTTTTTATCGCTGGCGAGAGGGGACTGCTTTGGGCACCGCTCCACATCACGGGAACGCTGGACGATCCGAAGGAGGATCTTTCCGACCGTCTCATGACCGCCGCCGGTATGAGAATGTTCGAGCAGATTCCCGAGACGGGGGAGAAGGTGATCAAGTTCACCCAATCCATGCTTGGAGAGGCTCCTGTCAAATCTGTCGAGGCCGGAACGAAGATCCTCAAGGAGGGAACGAAAGCCGTGCGCGATGTCACGGGCATTCTCGGCGGACTGCTTGGCGGAGAAGAGACCGGGAAGGAAAAGGAAGACGATCAATGAAACCGGATCGGATGAATGATCGTGGGGTGGAAAAATTCCATTCGTAGATCATATTCCCCGTCTCCACCGTTCCCTTCATGAAACCCCGCATTTCCCTCATCATTCCGGCGCATAATGAAGCCGCGTTCATCACCGGCTGCCTTGAAGCGGCCCGGGATGCCGCCCTCGGGCTGGACGCCGGAGTGGAAACCATCGTCGTCCTGAACCGCTGCACGGACGCGACCGAGGAAATCGCACGCGCCCATGGCTGCGTCATTGTCCGGGAGGATGCGAAGAATCTCTCTGTCATCCGCAATGCCGGAGCGGCAGCGGCCACCGGGGAGATCATCGTCACCTGCGATGCGGACAGCCGCATGCACCCCGAAAGTTTCCGTGAGATCCTCCGTATCCTGTGTGCCGGGAAAACCGTTGGCGGCGGTGCCATGGTGTTGCCGGAGAGGTGGTCGCCCGGCATCATCGCGAGTGCGGTTTCCATCCTGCCCTACCTCGCCTTCACCGGTGTGAGTTTCGGCATGTTCTGGTGCCACAAGCGGGACTTCGACAAAATCGGTGGTTTCGACACCCGGTTCGTGTCCGTGGAGGATGTGGACTTCGCCCGCCGTCTCAAGGCCCACGGTAGGAAATCCGGACTCGGATGGGGAACGCTCTGGCGTGCGCCGCTTGTCACCTCGTGCCGGAAGTTCGACCAGTTCGGAGACTGGTATCTTTTCCGGAACCCCGCCTTTGTCAGGAAGGTTTTCCGTGGCAACGACCGCCAGGTGGCGGACAAGTTCTGGTACGACGTGCGATCCGAGTGACGGGCGTCGGGGCCGCGTGTTGCTTTCCGCCGGATGCGGGAATTCCGGAAATAGGCCGGGGTTCCTCATCCTGGCATCATCTTGGGTGGTTAGCTTGCGTCATCACCAACCCCTATCAATGATGAAAGCATTCCTATTACTCACGATCGTATCCACCACTTTCGCGGCACAGGCGAAGGAAGTCCGGCTGAAGGACTGCCCGCCGGGCGTGCAGATCACCATCGCCGCGAAACTCGGCGGAGGAAGGCTGGACGAAATCGACCGCGTGAACAAGAAAGGCGTCACCCGCTATGTGGTGGATGTGGACGGACCTGGCGGCAGGGACATCACCTACCACCTCACTCCGGCCGGGCATGTGGTTTTCAGCACGGAGGATGTGAGTCTTGCCGGGTGTCCCGCCGCCGTGCGGAATTCCATCAGGAAGCTGCTCAAGAACGGCTGGAGGATTGATGACATCGATCGCGAGATTTCCGGCAAGTCGGTCCGCTTCCGGGTGGAGATCGATCGCCCCCAAGAGAGGGATTATGAATTCCTGCTGTCGAAGAACGGAAAGGTTCTGGAACGCAAGTTGGAAAAAGGAAACTGAAACGACAACCAACCACCCCTCACGAAAATGAAACCGATCATTGGATCATGTGTTTTCCTCGCTCTCGCGGGTCATGTGCCGGCGGGTGAGATCAGGCTGGATGAATGTCCCGCGCCGGTTCAGGAGACCGTCCGGCAGTACGGCCGCCAGGGAAAGGTGGATGAAGCCAAATCCTACGACATCCAGGGCAGGATGCTTTATGTGGTGGAGATCGACCTGCCGGACAAGCGCGAGCTCCGGCTCCATGTTTCTCCGGATGGCACGCTGGTGAAGATGAGCGAGGAAATCACCGCGGACGAACTGCCGGAAGCGGTTCGTGCGGTGGTGGACGGGAAAGCCGCCGGCGGCACCCTGGACGACGTGGAAAGGGAGACCGTGGGAAAGGTCGTGCGCTATCGCATCGAAATCGAACGCAAGCGGATGCCGGACGTGGATCTTCTGCTGGATCCGTCAGGTGCCGTTCTCAGCGAAAAGGAAGAGGCGGATGACTGACACTTCCCCCCGCCGGAGGTGGACAGCCGCCGTCTCCGGCTCCACTGTTCCGACGCGATGAGATTGCTGCTCATAGAAGACGCCCGGCGCCTGAACGCCACGCTTTGCCAGGCGCTGGCGCGCATGGGACATGCGGTGGACTCCGCGGAAAATGGAGAGGACGGCGAATGGATGGCGAGGCGCACTGAATATGACGCCATCGTCCTGGATCGCATGCTGCCCGGAAAGGACGGGTTGTCGGTATTGAGGGACCTGCGCCGCGACGGCATCCTCACGCCCGTCCTCGTGCTCACCGCGCTGGATGCCACGGAGGAAAAGGTGCGAGGCTTGACGGAGGGGGCGGATGATTACCTGACGAAACCCTTCGCACTGGCCGAACTGGCCGCCCGTCTCGAGGTGCTCGCCCGCCGCCAGCACGGACAGGCCGATTCGCGCCGCAGGATCGGCCCCTTGGAGATCGACACGAGCCGCAAGACGGTTTTCCGGGACGGAAGCGAGATCGTTCTCACCGCGCGGGAATTCTCGCTTCTGGAACTCCTCGCGCGGAGGCCCGGGCAGGTCCTTTCGCGGGAACAGATCGAGGCGCGGTTGTATTCCGAGGCGGATGGCCCGCTGAGCAACGCGGTGGACGCCGCCGTCTATGCCTTGCGGCGGAAGCTTTGCCCGCCCGGGACGCCGCCGCTCATCGCCACCCGCCGCGGGCTGGGCTATGTTTTGGAAACACCATGAAATCCTTGCGCGTCCAGCTTACGGTGGCCTTGGGCATCTCCATGTGCCTGCTGCTCCTCGCAGGGGGATTGGGAACATTCTTCGTGACCAAGGAAGTTCTGGAGGATCAGTTCGACGACACGCTTGTGGCGAAAGCGACCGCCCTGATCACGGCGACGGAAATCGACGACGAGGAGTTTGAGATCGATCTCACCGTGCAGGACTTCGCGGGCTTCGGTTCCGGAGGCGAGGACTATTTCGAGATCCGGCGGGGAGATGGATCGGTGATGGTCCTTTCCCCATCGCTGGCCCTGCCGGGAAGGACTCTCATGCCGGAGTTCCCGGTGCCGCAGGATGGCGGGGCGCGCATGGTATCCGATCATCTGACCGACGGGCGGCCCGCTCGGTTTTATGTGCAGCGGTTCGTGCCGAAGGATGACGACAAGAGGGAATACCAGGATTTATGGCTGATCGTCGCCGGGCCCACGCAGGGCCTGCTGGATGACCTGTGGGTGCTCGGCAGCGTCATCGCGGGGGTGAGCGCGCTGGTGCTGGTGCTGACGGTGCCGCTGCTCTGGATGGTGCTCGCACGCGGACTGCGTCCTTTGGAGAGTCTGGGCCGGCAGGTGAGGGAGATTCCGGTGACCCGGCTGGAACGGAGGCTGGATCTTGCCGGCCAGCCGGAAGAACTGGTGCCCTTGGGGGAAAGCCTGAACGAATGGTTGGGGCGGATGGAATCTTCTTTCGAGCGGGAGCGGCGCTTCAGCAGCCATGCGGCCCATGAATTGAGGACGCCGCTGGCCGAACTGCGGATGATGGCGGAACTGGGAGCCACATGGCCGGATCAGGCGACCCCGGAAAGGTGCGGGGAAATCGTGAAAGTCGCGGATGAGCTCGAGGCGTTGCTGGAAAAACTTTCCCTGCTCGCGCGGACGGATGCGGGGAGCCAGGCGGTCGAGCTTGTGGAGGTGGATATCCAAGTGGGCGTCGAGGCTGTCCTGGAGCGCTTGTCCGGTGCGGCAACTGCGAAAAACCTGACCATCCGGCCGCGGACCCGGCCAGGAGTATTCCGGACGGACGTGGTGCTGTGGACCACCGTGCTGCAGAATTTGTTGGGAAACGCGGTATCTCACGCTCCCGCCGGAAGTGTGATCTCGCTGGATGCGTCTCCGGACATGCTGAGGATCTCAAATCCGGCTCCGGACTTGAATGGCCGCGACCTGGACAAGTTGTTCGAGCGGTTCTGGCGCAAGAATCCAAGCCACCAGGAAGAGGCGCACTCGGGGTTGGGGTTGTCGATTGTCCGTGCCTGTGTCGGCTTGCTGGGTGGCAAGGTGAAAGCCAGGTTGGACGAAGGCGGGATTTTCCTCGTGGAGGTCGAATGGTCCGGCAACTAAAAGACCTCGATTTTTCCCGAGCCGCTTTTGCGCAACGAGCTCCGGATTTCCTCCGTGGCCTGACGGCTTTTCAACGCAGCCAGAGCGTTGAGGATCTCGGGTTTTGCCTGCTCGAAGGTGCGCGGCCCGGCGGGTTGGCGGGCCGTCACTTCGACGAGATGCCAGCCCAGTTTGGTGCGGAACAGGGTTGGCTTGTTCACTTCCAGTGAGAAGGCCGGGACCGAGAAATCTTCGGGCAGGCGGGACGCCGTCATCCAACCGAGCGCGCCACCGTTTTCTTTGGTGGCGGGATCTTCGCTGAGTTCCCTCGCGAGGGTGGCGAAATCCTTTTTCTTTTCGGTGAGTTCGACGAGTGCCGCGTCGAGTTTCTGCTTCGCCTCCTCCGGCGGGTGATCGAGAGTGGGGATGAAGATGTGGCGGGCATCGATGCGTTCCGGCAGGGCGACCGCGGCCTGGTTCCGCTCGAACCATTCCCGGGCTTCCTCATCGGTGACGCGGCTGGAAGGTGCCAGCCTGAGTGCGAGGAATTTTTCCTGCCGGATGCGTGCGGCGAGCCGGTCGCGGAGGTCCTGCTCGCTCGGGATGCCCTGGGTTTTCATCGCCGTTTCGAGAGCTCCCTTGGTCTCGAAGCGGCCGACCAAGCGGCGGAGGCGTTCGTTGATCTCCTCAGGGGTGACGGGAAGTTGCGCGGCCAGCGCCTTGACCTGGAGACGGAGCAGTTCGTGGTCGATGAGTTCCTGGAGCGCCGTCTCTCTGGCTGCCTTGAGCTCTTCCGGTTTGAGGGACGCCGGGGTTTTTCCGTCAAGCCAGAGCGACTCCGCCAAGGCCCGGTCCAGTTGGCTGATGGTAATGGGATGGCCGTCGACGCGGGCGGCCAGGGGAGCGGACGCAGGCGAGATGATGGAACCCGCCCAACGGCTCACCGGCCCCTTGAAAACAAACCCGTCCGCGATGAGGTAGCCGGCGGCGGCCAGCAGGATGAGACGCGGGAGGACTTTCATCGTCGGAATCGTGGATCAGGGACGGAAAACAGCGGACGACGGACGCCCGGACATTGAACGTCGGAGAAGAGGCGTCTCTTACCGGATTTCCACCGTCGCACCGGGGCGGAGGAGGGTGGGCAGGCGGATGGCATCCCAGTTCGCCAGCCGGATGCAACCGGCGCTGCGGGCGCGGCCGATGGTTTCCGGGTCCGAGGTGCCGTGCATGCCGATGCCGGACTTGCTGGTGCCGCACCAGATGACTCCGACGGGACTGTTCGGACCGGCGGGAATGTTGAGGGCCTCGCTGCTGCGTTTGCCGGTCTCGAGCAGGGATTTGTCATAGCGCCACCAGGGGAGCTGCACCATGTTGCGGAGTTCCCAGGTGCCGAACTTGATGAACTTCGGCTTGCCGGGAGTGATCGGGAAGGAGGCGACGAGACCACGGTTCGCACGGACGGTGTTGACGGCGACGGTGCCCGGTTCGGGAACGGCGAGCGCGGGAGGAGCCGACTCGAAGATGCGGACCTGGTTGATCTTGGTGTCTACCACGGCGTGCCGCAGGCTGAGCGCCGGGTCTTCCTTGAAGCCCGTTTCGGTGAGGGCCTCGACCTGGAACGGCGTCACATTGGGGACCACGATGCTGTCGCGCGGCTTGAGATTGTTGATTTTTTTCGCGCTGTTCAGGGTGATGAGATAGGGGATGTCACAGTGGTAGCGCTCCGCCATAAACTCCGCGGTGCTGCGATATGACATGCGCTTCTTGAGCGCTTGTTTCGCGCGGTCCGTCGCAGGCAGGGAGGGATCCACCCAGTCTTTCGAAAACTCCGGCACCAGCGCCACCGCGAAGGGGTGGGGCACGGCCTTGCGGGCGGCGGTGTTCACCCCGGTCCAGTCGGTGAGCGGGTGTCCTTGGACCTCGTTCCAGGATTGGACGGCAAGGTCGGTGAATTGGCCGGGACGTCCGTCGATGATGCCGGGACCGAACTTCGCCTCATCAAGGAAAATCTGCAGCCGCACGGCATCATCGCCGACGGGCTTGATGTTGATCGGAGAGGGGGGCGAAACCGTTTCGATGGGAGTCGCCTGCGGGGCCGGTGGAAGCGCCGGCTTGACCGGAGCGGGAGCGGGCTGGGCCGGAACAACCGCCTGGCCGCCCTCGCCGATGTCGGCGGGCAGTGGCTTGGAATTGATGTCGTCGTCGCCACCGAGCGGCAGGGCGCGGAGCACGGGTCTGGCGGGTGCCGGCACCGGTGCCGCCGGGACGGGAGGAGTCACCAGCACGGGCTGCTGGGCGGAGACAAGCGTGACGAGGGAAAGGAAAAGAGGAGTGACGAAACGGAGCATGGAGGTGGAGCGGAAGGGGGAGTTACGCGGGGCTGGTGGCGAATGATTCAAGTCTGCCGGCGATGGCGGCGGGAACAACGGCGATGACGATGATGTCGTCATTCTCATATTCGGTCGAGAGCACCTTGGCCTCGCGATGGAGCAGGCTGACGAGATCCGCCCGTTGCTGCGGGATGCGGTATTCCTGTTCGTGGACCCGATCGGCCAGGACTTGCGAGCAGTATCCGAGCAATTCCTCGAGGCCCTGTCCCGTGTGTGCGGACACATGGAGCGCGCCCGGGAATTTCTTTTCCAGGGAAATCAGCTCGAACGGGTCGGTGACGCAGTCGATTTTGTTGAGAATGGTGATGGTCTGTTTGTCCGCCGCGCCCAGTTCCGCGAGGACTTCCAGAGTGGTGTCGTGGAACCGCTCGATCTCCGGCGATGTCGCATCAAGCACGTGGATGAGGAAATCCGCCAGGGCGGCTTCTTCGAGCGTCGCCTTGAACGCCTCGACCAGACGGTGAGGCAGGTTTCTTACGAATCCCACCGTGTCGGTGATGAGCAGAGGCTGGCCGTCCGGAAGCTCGATGCGGCGGGTGGTGGTGTCGAGCGTGGCGAAGAGCATGTCCTTCGCCATGACGTCCGCACCGCTGAGTTTGTTCAGGAGGGAGGATTTCCCCGCGTTCGTATATCCGACGATGGCGGCATGCGGCGTGCCGAATTTCTCGCGCTCCTTGCGCTGGGTCTTCCGCTGCTTGCGGACGGCTTCGATCTCGCGCTTCGCACGGTCGATCACCTGATAGGCGAGGCGGCGGTCCACCTCGATCTGCTTCTCACCCATGCCGCGCGAGGCACCTCCCCCCGCGCCGCCGCCGGATCCCGCGGATTCCCGGTCAAGGTGGCCCCACATTCTCGCCAGGCGGGGCAGGGCGTATTGCATGCGGGCGAGCTCCACCTGCAGGCGGGCTTCCTTGGACTGGGCGCGCTTGGCGAAAATGTCGAGAATCACCTCCTCGCGGTCGATCACACAGAGGTCTGCGAGTTTTTCCCACTCGCGCTGCTGGGAAGGGGCCAGCCCGTTGTCGATGATGATGACGTCGCATTCATGGGCCCGGGCGAGGGCTGCCATTTCTTCCGCCTTCCCGGCGCCACAGAGGAATTTCTTGTGCATTTCCCGGCTGCGGCAGAGCACGGAATCGATCACCTCGACGCCGAGGGTTTTCACCAGTTCTCCGAGTTCTTCGAGCAGTGATTCGGATTCCGTTGCCTCGCGGGCATCAAAGTAAAAGCGCACCAGCAAGGCGCGCTCGACCATGTCGGGCTTTTGTCTGACTTCAAACATCCGCGGGAGAGGTAGCACCGATGCCACCTTTCGACTATGGTAAATTTTCCATGACGGATCAGCGCCGGGTCCGTGCGTCGAGCAGGCGTTCGTGTCCCCACAGGCCCCAGACGATGCCTCCGAGGCCGAAGGTGAGCATCAACGGTGGCAGGGCGATGGTCAGGCTGATGCCCAGAGGTCCGATGGCGAGCAGGAGATCGTCATTCATAAAGTGGGGCGCGAGCAGGAAGTAGAGCCTCACGCAGAGCAGCGAGGCCGCGCCCAGCGCCAGCACCGTGCTCCCCCATGAGCGGTGGACACGGGCGAGCTTGAGCGCCGCGGCCAGGAGGAGAACCAGGCCGAGCAGTCCCATGGAGTCGAACAACAGGCTCTTTTCCAAAATGGCTTCAAGCAACGGACTCATGAGGCGCGAGGGGGGCGGTGGCGGGTTTCCGGAGAATGGCTGGGGAGAACACCTTCGCGTGCATGGCCACGCCGAGTCCGAAAACCAACCAGCCGCTGTTCATCACCGCCAGTTTCAAGCAGTGCCATGAGAGGGCGGTCTCCTCGCTACCCACGTAGGTTTTTTTCGCGGCGGAATACGTCTCGATTTTTCCAGCCTCGTAAAGCGGCAGCAGCACCACGTAGCCGAGTCCGAGCAACAAAGCGCCGGTCCTGATGCAGCCTGCGGTCCGGGAAGGCGCGTTTTTAGCGAGCCGCCAAGCGATGATCATGAGAAAAACACCCGTCACGATCATGAATACGGGTCGGACGGCGGGGATGGAGGCGATGGGGAGAAAATGAAGGGGGGTCATTTGCAAAAATCAAAAACCCGCTCCAACTGGCTGATCAATAATAATGAGCAACGGATTGTCTGGATATGCAGGCTTGCTGAAAGCAAGGAAGCGCTGATAAAGTGAATGATGTTGAAACTCCGCTTTTCCTAAAAGCCCGCCTGTTGTTCCTAGGCATGGCTTGTTCCTGCTGCGGTCGGGAATGGGCGAAAAGAATTCATCAGGGGGCTCCTGACCGCTTTCCTCCCTGCTCCCGCGCATGGGGATAATTAAAATTATTTGGGAGAAAATCACAATTTCTGGCCCCTTACCTGTTTCAACTCTTGCGGGTTACGCGCCCGCCGCCTACTCCCGTCCCCGTCATGAGTGAAGCAGTCACCCCGCAGCAGCCGCAAAATACCGAAGCAGAACTGATCGCCGTCCGTCGCGAGAAGCTCGGAAAACTCCGTGAGCTCGGCATTGATCCGTATGGCGCGCGCTTCGAGGTCTCTGTCACACCGGGCGAACTCCGGGCGGATTTCGAGGAAGGCCGGCAGGTGAAGGTTGCCGGGCGTATCACCGCGCTGCGTGACATGGGCAAGTCGTGTTTCTTTCAACTCGCCGATGTCCTCGGTTCCATCCAAGGCTACGTTTCCGTCAAGAACCTTGGCGAAACCGAGGCCGCGGCCTGGAAATGCCTCGACCGTGGCGACTGGATCGGCATCGAGGGCGAGACCTTTCTCACCAAGACCGGCGAGCCGACCATCAAGCTGGAAAAATTCACCGTGCTCTCCAAGTCCCTGCGCCCCATGCCGGACAAGTGGCACGGCGTCGCCGACCGGGAGATCAAATACCGCAAGCGCCATCTCGACCTCATGGGGAATGCCGACAGCGCGGCGGTTTTCGTCAAGCGCTCGCTGATGATCGCCGAGATCCGCCGCTTCCTCCAGGACCGCGGATTCCTTGAGGTGGAGACACCGATGCTCCATGACATCGCCGGTGGTGCGGCCGCCCGCCCGTTCGAGACGTATCACAACGCGCTCGGCATGCCGCTCACGCTGCGCATCGCGCCGGAGCTTTTCCTCAAGCGCCTGCTGGTCGGTGGCTTCACGAAGATTTTCGAACTCAACCGCAGCTTCCGCAACGAAGGCATCTCCCGCCGCCACAATCCGGAATTCACCATGCTGGAAGCCTACTGGGCTTTCTCCGATTTCGAGGAGATGGCGGACATGGTCGAGGAACTCACCTGCCACCTCGCGGAGAAATTCTGCGGCGGCCTCCAGATCGAGCACAAGGATGAGGAGGGCAACGTCACCCGCACCATCAACCTCGCCCGCCCATGGAAGCGCGCCGGCTACCACGATCTCATCGCGGCAGCCGCCGGAGATGATTTCTTCACCATCGACGCCGCGGGCCGCCGCGCCCGTTGCGAGGAGAAGGGCGTGCAGATTTCCGAAAACATGGAGGACCACGAGGTCATCCAGCAGGTCTTCGAAAAACTGGTGGAGGAAAAGACCTTCGATCCCTGCTTCGTCACCCGCGTTTCCAGCGAACTCGTGCCCCTCGCGAAGGTCAGCCCCGGCGGCAAAACCGTGGAGGTTTACGAACTCATCATCAACGGTCAGGAAATTTCACCAGGCTATTCGGAACTGAACGATCCCGACGTGCAACGCGCCCGCCTCGAAGCCCAGTCCGGCGAAGAGACACAGAAGGTGGACTACGATTTCATCGAAACCCTCGAATGCGGCATGCCTCCGGCGGGTGGCATCGGCATCGGACTGGACCGTCTCTGCATGATGCTCACCGGTGCGCCCACCATCCGCGACGTCGTGCTTTTCCCATTGCTGAAGCGCAAGGATTGAGGCTCCGGGAAGGTTGATTCCCGATAAGTCCCGGAAACAGAATGCCGCATCCGTGCGGAGATGGATTCGTACGCCAGCCTTGGAAATCTCCATGGAAGCGGGTGCTTCGCCACTGCGGATTTTCGCAAGCGGTTCAGCCCGAATTGATGATCAGGGATCATACCCAGGTCCGTCATTCCATCCGGTTTATGGCACGGAACAAGCTGTCAGGATTTCGATCCGTCTCTTTTAGCTTGCGCCTTTTTTTCACCCTGATATTAGCACGAGCTAATAGATGATTATCACGGGCTACAAGAGTCTTGGTCATCATTTCGCCGGGATTGGACATCCAACATGAAACCTATCGGTCGCCATTCCTTTTCGTGTGACGGGAACAACGGAATTCCCTGCCCCACCTGTTTCCGCATCTCCCATGAGCAGGGGACAACACCTGTTCCTCAACCAGCCTCATGCGGAACCCCGAGCCATAATTTTATCAATACCCAACAAGATGAAAAATGATAACATGCAAACCGCCCTGCGGGGCGCCCTGGCGGTTCCTGCCGCGGCCTTGATGCTTGGAGCCGCTGAAGCGGGTTCCACAGTGGCGCTGAACTTCCAATCCTGGTATTATGAATCCGGGGCCATTCCACAGACGGTGGGCTTCGGCAGCGGTTACCAGACAACCGGATTTCCGGTGACGGCCAAGGCATTCGGCGTGGAGGTCGCGGACTGGACCAACACGGATCCGATCGCTATCAAAGATCCTGCGGTCGTGAACGGCATCCCGTTCGCCGGGATGAGTGTCGATCTCAATGCCACGAACCTGTGGGCCGGCCCTTACACCGGACCGGGAACCACCTATGCGGATTTCGGAGAAGCCTGGCCGGCCGGATCCGTCGTCCAGTCGCACATGACCCCGGGGAACTATGAGGCGACCTGGAGCTATATCGACAACACCGGGTGGGAATTCAAGGTGAGCGGCTTGAACGCGAAATTTCCAAACGGGTATATGGTGGGTCTGATCGGGGGTGGAAAAACCACCGCGACATCCAGTGTGGAAATCAGCGATCCGGACTTCAACAGTCTGGGCACGGTGGCTTTCACCCTCTTGCCGGACAAGATGGGGGTTGGGGCCAGCCCTGTGCTGACGAACGATTCGATCGTCTTCACCAATCCGAACCGGCCGGATCCGGCGAACTGCGCGGTGGCCGGTCTCATCGTGACCGACAAACCGGTCGTGACTTCCTGTTTTCCGAAGACTTCGCTCGCGGCCACCGGCGCTTCGTTCACCTTGACCGGCACCGCCCTGGGGATCGGAAACCTCTCCTACCAGTGGAAACGCAACGGAACCGATATCCCGGGAGCCGCCGCCAAAAACATTTCCTACACGGTCTCATCCGCGACGGCGGCGGACATAGGGACCTACACCCTGGTGGTTTCGAGCAGTCTGTATCCCGCGAATCCCGCGACCAGCGAGCCGGTCACCGTCTCGGTGGCGGCTCCGGTGGCGGTCACCTGGGATGGCGACACCGCGACTTCCGGCGCCCAGAACGGATCCGGATCATGGGACACGACGACCGCGAACTGGTGGAACGGCACCGCCGACATCGTGTGGAACCCGATCAATGTCGCCTCCTTCGGCAGTGGAGGAAACGGTTCCTACACGGTTTCGCTCGCGGAGAATATCTCCGTCCAGAGCGGCATCATTTTCAACAGCGGGAGTTATACCATCGCGCCAGCCGCTTCTCAAACCCTCACCCTGACCGCGCCCCAATCCATCACCACCAACGTGGACGCGGCGATCACCGCGAACCTGAACGGCACCGCCGGATTCACCAAAGCCGGTCCCGCGAAGCTCACGCTCGGCGGGGGCAACAATCCGATCACGGGACCTGTGGTCGTCGGTGCCGGGACACTTGCCATTTCGAGAGGTGGCGGTGGTTCCAGCCTGACCATCAGTCCGGGCGCCACCGCCACGACGACGGTCCCCGACGCGATCGGCTATGCCACGAATTGCAGCGTTCTGAATGTGAACGGCGGAACCTACAACCTGGGTGTCACCGGAAACGGCCTGTGGTCGATGGATACGACCCTGAACAACGCCAGCATGACCGCGGTCACAGGCGCGAACTGGTCTTACGGAGGGGCGGGTTCCAAGATCACCAACAGCGGCAACTCCACCATCTCCGGCGGCACGTTTGTTCTCCGCGAGGGAATGCCTGAGGATACCCTCTCCATCGCGAATACCGGGAGTCTCATCATCAACAGCCCCATTTCCGGGAACAGCAGGAAAGTGAGGCTGACGGGTGGCGGAACCACCACTTTCGCAGGAGCGGGCACCAACATCTACAACGTGTTTGTCAACGGAGGGACCTTCAGTGTGACGGGACGTTTGACCGGCACCGGTTTGTTCATGTATGACGATACTTCCCTGAGCGTCGCCAGTTCGGGTTCCACACCCGCGATCTCGGTTTCCGGTTTCTATATATTGAGCGATCTGCCGGAACCTGTCGGAACCAACAAGGTGGACTTCCTTTCGCTTTCCAGCACCACCGTCGCGCCGATCACCACGGGGGATCTCATGCTGGAATACCCCGTCACCATCAATGTCCGGAGTGTGACTCCGGTGGTCGGCCGGTATCCCCTCATGGCCACCACCACCGGCAGTTTTTCGATCGCCTCGCTCACCCTCGGCACGCTGCCCTCCGGCATCACCGCGACGCTGGTGGACGATCTTGTGAATACGGGGAAGATCTATCTGGACGTGACCGCCGTGGCGGTTCCCGAAATCCAGTGGACCGGTGCCGTGAACGGCGTTTGGGACATCAACACGACGAACAACTGGTCGCCCGCGAAATACACGGACGGCTCCATCGTCACGTTCGGCGACATCCTTGGAAACACCAGCGTGACGCTGGATGCCACCGTTGTGCCGGGGGTCGTGACGTTTGACAATCCGACCAAGAATTACTCCCTGTCCGGAACCGGTGCGATCACCGGTGGCACCGGATTGACAAAAACGGGAGCGGGAAATCTGTCGATCAACACCAACAACACCTACACTGGTCCGGTGATCCTCTCCGGCGGCACGGTTACCGTGGGAACCGGCGGAACCACAGGCCTGTTGGGCGGAGCCGGTGCGATCACCCTGGAGGCCGCCACGCTGGTTCTGGACCGTTCGGACGCCCAGACGCTCGGTCGCCAGTTGATCGGTTCCGGAGGAACCCTCGTGAAAAACGGATCGGGCTCGCTGACCATGAGCGCCGGAACCAACAACAGTGACATCATCGTGAACAACGGGACGCTGGTCGCCACCGGCGGCGCGTTCGCCACAGCCTTCGCCCCGGGCAAGCTGATCACCATCAATTCCGGTGCGACCCTCAGCACTCCGAACGTCCACTCGCTGGGTAGTTCGGTGGGCGGTGGCGGCGATGTTCCCGTGATCGCCATCAACGGAGGAAACTGGTTGCTGGGCGCGGAGCAATACATCCGCTCGCTGACCATGACCGCGGGCTCCACTACCGGAACTCCCGCCAAGGATGGAATCCGGACCCTGTCCGGTTCCGTCTACACCATCAATGCGGCGGCCACGAGCTCGACCATCGCCTCTCCTCTCAACCTGTACAACGACCTGAGCCTGGTCGTCAGCGACGGGGCCGCGGCGGATGATCTGGTGATCTCGGGGGTGATCAGCAACACCAAATCCATCACGAAAAGCGGCCCCGGCCGGGTGTTGTTCTCCGGTCCCAACACCTACACCGGAACCACCACCGTCACGGGAGGCACGCTCGCGGTGACCGGCACATCCATCCCGGACACGAACAAGCTCGTGATCGACGGAGGCAAGGTGGATGTCACCGGAGCGGAAACCGTGGACACCCTGTTCTATGGAGCGGCGCAACAGGTGGCTGGTACTTACGGCTCCACCGCTTCGACCGCCACGTTCAAGGATAACAGCCGTTTCTCCGGCACCGGTGTTCTCACCGTGGTCACCGGCTCCTCCTCGGGTGGTTTCTCCGCGTGGGCGACCGCCAACGCTCCCTCCCAGACGCTCGCCCAGGACCATGACGGCGACGGTGTGCCGAACGGCATAGAATACTTCATGGGCCTCTCCGGTTCCGCATCCACGGCGAGTCCGGGTATCCAGGCTGGAAAAATCTCCTGGCCGAAGGGCGCGGGTTATACCGGCGTCTACGGCACGGATTTCACCGTGCAAACCTCCACCAACCTGTCCGTCTGGACCGATGTCCCCGTTTCGGATCCGAATCTGAGCAACGCGGCTCCTTTGCAATATACCTTGCCGGCCGGTTCTGAAAAGACCTTCACCCGTCTCAAGGTGACGGGTCCCTGATTTTATGGGAAAACATGGGCGGATCACCTGCCGTCGGTTCGTCCGGCGGCGGGTGGTTTGTAATGGAGTGTGTCGGGATAGCCGGGTTAACTCATCCACATGCAAGGCGCGATGGCCCATTTGCAACGCAACCCCCGCGATACCGCGAGATGGCGGAAGGCGCAGCAGCATTTGCTGGAAGGAAATCACGGAGCCGCCATTCCCATCTATCAGGAGCTCCTCCGCCGCTACCCGACGATCGCCGAGCTGTGGTTCGAGCTTGGGAATTCCGCCGCGGGAAAGCTCGATTTCCCTCTTGCGAACAAGGCTTACCGCCGCGCCCGCGAGCTTGCTTCCCGGAACGCGTCGCTGCTGGGAATGATCGGCCAGCAATACCAAAGCCTCCGCCAGTTGGATGAGGCCCGCACCTGCTACGAAGCCGCGCTCGCGGCGGACCCGGGTTCTGTCGACGCCCGCATCAAGCTCGCCGTCTGGTTTGAAAAGGAGCGTCGTATGGACGAGGCATGGGAATGCGTCGAATCCTGTCTCGCCCTCCATCCGCGTGATGATCAGGCGAGGTATTTCCGCGCGTTTCTCCAGCACCGCCGGAAAAATCATGAGGAGGCCGAGAGTGAACTCCGCCAGCTCATCAAGGACGTCCCGAAATACCCGTATGTGAAATACGCCGCCCGCCACCTGTTGGGCGTCGTGCTCGACCAGCTCGGCCGGTATGACGAGGCGATCCGGTGGCTGCTCGAAGCGAAGGCCGAGATCCGGACCATCACCGACATCGCCGCCTTGGAAAGAAGCTATGATGAAACGGACCACATCCGCAGGCAGTCCCTCGCAGGACTCGGCCGCGAATCCATCCTCCGCTGGCGCGACGGATGCGCTGGTCCACCCCCGAGGCACAGGATCGCCTTTCTCGGCGGACACCCCCGCAGCGGCACCACGCTGATGGAGCAGATTCTCGACGCCCATCCCGGGCTGATGGCGTTCGACGAATCGACCGCCTTCCAGCAGGAAATCGCCAGCAAGCTCGACACCCTGCCCGAAGGAGACCGGACCGCCACCTCGGCGCGCCTGGCGGAAATGCGGAGCAGGTATTTCAGCAGCATGCTGCGGGAGGTTTCCGGCACCGGCGATGCGAAGGTGTTGTTGGACAAGAATCCTTCGGCCACCATGTCCCTTCCATCATGGCTGCGCGCGTTTCCGGAGCTCAAAACCATCATCGCCCTGCGCGATCCCCGGGATGTCGTGATCAGCTGTTTTTTCCTGAACATCACGCTCAACGCCACCAATGTGAATTTCCTCAGCCTGGAACGCACCGTCAAACACTACTCCGACCTGATGGATGTCTGGCTCCGGCTTAAAGAGTTCGGAGGCTTCGACTGGATCGAGACACGCTACGAGGATGTCGTCGGGGATCTGGAAAAAGAAGGCCGCCGCGTGACCGGGTTTCTCGGTCTGGAGTGGCACCCGGACCAGATCCGGTTCCAGGACAACGCCCGTAGGAAAGTCCTGTACGCCCCGACCTATCACGATGTCACCCAGCCGATCCACCAAGGAGCGGTGGGCCGCTGGGAACGCTATTCGGCAGCCTTGGAGCCTCATATGGGGAAATTGAAATCCTATCTTCAGGCTTTCGGTTATGGGTGACATGGCCGAGGCATCCATCGGTGAATTTTGCCGCTACTTCTCCACGCGGAGGAAAAATGGTAAAATTTACGATCTTATTTTGATGCGTAATATATTAGATTAAAATTATAAATATTTATAAATGAGTTTTTTATAAATGTTGCAATGCATTATTTTATGATGCATAATCCGTTGGGTCAATGGCACGCCCCGCACACATTACGTTTGAAACCCTCATCCCGCTCATCAGGGCGCGGGGGCCGATTTCGGCTACGGAGTTGGGGGGGCTGGCGCGGGTGAACCGGACGACGATTGTCAGGATTCTGCCAGACTTCGGAGATGAATTGGTGACTCTCGGGGCCACACGCAGCACGCGCTATTTGTTGCGCCGGAGGATTCGCAATATTGGGAACCGTTGGCGGATCTACCGGATTGATGCGTCCGGCCGGGCAGAGCAGTGGGCGGAACTCGAAGCCATGCATGAGCGGCAGTGGCGGATGAATTGGGCATCCGCGCCGCCGGAGTGGGCGGGATTTTTTACAGAAAAAAATGGATTGTGGAGCGGTTTTCCTTTTTTTCTCGGCGACGCCCGGCCGCAAGGGTTCCTCGGACGGCTCATCTCCCATGGTATTTCGAGGACGTTGCAACTACCGGACGACCCGCGCCAGTGGAGTGATGATGATGTGATCGTTTACCAACAGGCGATTGGGGAAGATCTGCCGGGAAATCTGGTGGTGGGAGACGAAATGGTGCGTCGCGCCCTAGCGAGATCTGCTGATCTGCCGGATGGAAAAGCGGTGGCCTGGCAAAATAGAAAGGCGTTCTATGCGGCGCGGGCGTCGGGATTCGCTGAGGTCATGCCGGGTTCGTCGGCTGGTGGCGAACAGCCGAAGTTCCTTGCGACACTGCGGGATGACGCGGGCGGATTTCAGCCGGTGTTGGTAAAATTTTCCGCCCGCATGGATGAGCCGGTGGGTAGGCGCTGGGCGGACCTGCTGGTGTGTGAGTTCCACGCCCATCAGGTTCTGGCGGAGTGGGGGCTGGCGAATCCGGGGGTGCGTCTGCTGGATGCCGACGGTCGTCGGTTCCTGGAAGTCCCCCGTTTCGATCGGTGCGGGCCTGGCGGACGGGTGGGTGTCGTGTCTCTCGAGGCCTTGGCTGCCGCCTTGATCGGGAATTTGTCGAGAGACTGGTTGGATGCTACGACTGAGCTTCACCGCCATGGACTGATCGACAGCGGTTCGCTGGAGAAGATCCGGCGGCTGCAGGCGTTTGGCGAATTGATCGGAAACACCGACATGCATTTCGGAAATCTGGCGTTTTTCCTCAGCGATACGCTGCCGCTCCAGGTCACCCCAGCCTATGACATGCTGCCGATGTTATGGTCCCCGGGAAACCAGGGCGAACTCACTCCCCGCCGGTTTTCCCCCGCTCCACCCCTGCCCGCGCTGGCTGAATCGTGGCGGGAAGCTGCAGGCTGGGCTGAAATTTTTTGGCAACGGGTGGTGCGGGATGAACGGATTTCCGGAGAGTTCGGGCGGATGGCGCAAGAGGCCGGAGAGGTGGTCGGGACATTGTTGCGGCGTGTGTGAGGGGGAGCGGATTCATCGGCTGATTTCCTCACTCTGATTGGGTTGGGAACTCCAAGGCGGATCTGATATCATTCCTCCATTGCACTCTTCGCACTCGTCCTTGGCGTCGTCGCTTTGATTCTGATCGGCGTTGGAATTGCGGTAGGTCTGGTGGCATGCATGGTGGGGGCGGTTCTTCTGGGTGTCGGTGTGATCTCCTCCTCCGTATTTGTCGCGATACGGAGTGGGCGCACGGCGGCGGGTATCCGGGCGTTTTTACTCCAGTGCGGACTTTTCTCCGGCATTCTTGCCGGTGCCTTCTGTGCCTGGTTGGTTCAATCCATTTTCCAGGGACAAGCGGGAGACTGGTGGATTTTGGTTTATGGAGCAGTTGGCGGTGCGTGTGTCGGATTGCTCATCGGTTTCCTGCTCGATGTCATCTCACAACGATTGCATGCGTGGGCGTCAGCCCGTCTGCTCGCGCCTCGCCCGGTGCCCCTGCACGGAACCAGCCGCAGCTCAGGACGATATGGGATTTCTCTCAGGAAGCGCTGAAACCGATGGGCTCATCCTCTCTCCGTCTCGCGATGTTTGAGAAATCCATCATTCTTCCCCGGTAGTCCTGCCGATGCTTTTGCGTTTCCTCATCCTTCTCTGTTTCGCGCTGCCGTTGCGGGCGCAGCAGGTGGACGCGTGGGATCTGCCTCCGGTGGCGTATTCGGATACTCCGGCGGCGGATCGGGTCATAGAGCTGGTGGGCAGGTGGGCATCCCTGCCGGACGCCTCACCGCTGGAGCGGGTGCGCGGGATATTGAAGGATCTGCGGGTTCCGGAGGCGTCGCAGGTCCTGGTGTTTTCGAAAACCAGCAAACAGAACGGCCTGATCCATCCGGGAAATCCACGGGCGTTGTATTTTTCCAGTGATTGTTACGTCGGCTACGTCCCCGGCGGAGCGGTGGAGGTGGCGATACAGGATGCCCGGCTGGGGCCGGTTTTCTATCATATCGACATCGGAAACGGCACGGGACCGGTCAAGGTGGAGCGGGATACGAGCGAGTGTCTGTCCTGTCATGCCACCGGGCGGACGGAAAACGTGCCCGGTCTCCTGGTGCGCTCGGTTTATCCGGACGCGGACGGCCACCCCCTGCTGGCGTTGGGCTCGGAACTGGTCACCCAGCAGACTCCCATCCCCGGGCGATGGGGAGGATATTGGGTGACGGGTTCGGTCTCGCTGCCGCATCTCGGAAACCGGACTTACGAAAAAACGGATTCCGGCGAACCTTCGGTGATTCCGCTGGTGGATTTGAACGGGAAGATCGATCCGGCGAAATACCCGCGCCTGACCAGCGACATCGTGGCGTTGATGGTGCTGGAGCATCAGTGTGAGGCACACAATCTTCTCACCGCCGCATCCATGAACTACCGGCGGGCCGAGCATTTGTCGAAGTCCGTGAATCCCGAGGCGGATCCGGACCAAGGCGTCGCCGGACGGGTGGCGGATCAGGCGGCGAAGAAAATCGTCGATTGCTTCCTTTTCACCGGCGAGACAGGCCAGGGCGAGGACGGAGTGGAGGGGGACGAGGAGTTTCAACAGCAGTTCGCCGCCGCAATCCCTCGCACCGCGGCGGGAGACTCGCTGGCGGATTTCCAATTGAACACCCGCCTTTTCAAATACCACTGCTCTTACATGGTCTATTCCGAGGCCTTCCGCAGCCTGCCCGATGCGGTGAAAACGCGGGTGATTTCACGGCTTCAGAAGGTTTTCCTATCCACCACCGCAAATACTCACCCGGAGATCAAGATCCCGGAACGCCAGAGGATCGCCCGCATCCTTGATGAGACGGGAGTGTGGTGATCAATCAAACACCACGCGAAACCCCTGGTTCGGCAGCGATGCGGTTTTCAACATGCTGCCGATGTCCAGCAGGTTGTGGAAGCCGCAGCAATGGCTGGAACACCACCATGAACCGCCGCGGCCGCAGATGCGGCGGTCGGCGTCCGTCGAGGATATCCAGGACGGATGTCCCTCGCAGTATTCGAAAACATTTCCGACCACGTCGTAGAGTCCCCATGCGTTCGGCGGGTAGGTGCGGACGGGTGAGGTAAGCACGAATCCGTCTTCGCGGGTGTTTTTGAGATGGTCGGCGCCGTTCCAGGTGTTCGCGAGTTTCGGCTGGAAATCCCGTCCCCATGGAAACGGCGTTTTCGCTCCGGCCCGGGCGGCGACCTCCCATTCGTCGATGTCCGGAAGCCGGCCGCCGATCCATTTGCAATAGGCGCGCGCGTCCTCACCGGAAATCTGGGTGACAGGGTGGTCGGGAAGTTTCGTGGCGTCGGGACCTCCGGGGCCGAATGGTTGCTTCCAATCCGCGCCATCCATGCGTTTCCATTCCCACTCGGCGCTGCCTTCTCCGCCGACGAGACTCCAGCCGTTGCGCTCGGCGTGCGTTTGGTAGCCGGTGGCGGCGACAAACGCGGCGAACTGGGCGTTCGTCGTTTCGCAGTCGGAGATGAAATAGCCGGGAGTCTTGAACGAATGGGGGCGGTTGAGCTTGTGCCCGGCATCACCGAGAACATGGGTGCCGGCGGAAATGTGGACGAGCTGATGGTGGTTCGGCCCCGGTTTTTTTTCGATGGCGTGGGCGGCTCCCGGAAACAGTACACCCGCGAGAAGCAGGATTATGGATGTTCGGAGATCCATTGTGCGGCTGCGGCGCGGATTTCATCCCGGGATTCCCGGCTGTAGGGGATGGTGACTGAGCGGAATTTCAGGAAAGGGAGTCCGGTGATCTTGTCGATTTGCATCTGCATCTTTTCCATATCGGGCGTCAGAGGGTCACCCGGTTTGAAGTCATCCACTCCCTCGTCTTTCAACTGCGCTTTCAGGCCCTTCGCGTAAGCGGCTTCGAAGGTGGTTTTCAAATAGGGGGCGTAAGACTTTTCGCGCAGCAGCAAGGCGATGGTCATCACCACATCGCGCTGGGCGACGCGGGCTTGGAAGAGATGGTTCTTGCGGTCGAGTCTGGCGATCTCCTCCGGAGTGGGGTCTTTTTCGCTTTCAGGGGGATTTTCCCCGATGTCATCCGAACCGACCGGGGAAGTGGATGGTTCGTTTTCTTCGGCAACGAGCCAACCATCGACGACGGGTGGCGCGGCCTTCGCATCGTCTTTGGCTGAGGCGATGCCTTTCACCAGCTTGCCTTCGATGATCAGCAGCTCCTGCAGGGCTTCGATGGCGTGGGTTTCCCGGATCAGGTCCAATAAAAAAGGATTGAGAGTCATGGGGTCCGCCCCGCTGCTTATTTCGTGATTTTCATTTTCGTCCGGCGAGGGATCCACCGGGAGGCTTCTGGCTGGTTTTGCAAGGTCGATGGCAAGGAGGCGGGCCCGGACCGCCCGCACCAGCGATTCGCGGTTCTCCTTGATTGCGGCGGATTTCACCCGGGAGAAGGTGGCCTCCCTGTGGCCGGAGATTTCAAACGCCCTGTAGGGAATGTCGGTTGGCGAGGTGAACACGTCGCAAACCTGTGAATAGGACCCTGGGTAGGAAATGACCTTGTCCAGCAGCTCCGTTCCCTCCGCTGCTTGGGCGTTCAGGTTCGCGACCAGCAGCAGATTTCCAAAAAACATCGGCCATTTCATGCTTTCATGAGCGGCTCGAACCTTTATTCTGTCAAGAAACGAACGGGAAGGGGGGCGGAAATCCCTGAAAACTTGGATTAATGGCAAAAAAATCTTGCGCATGTGGGGGGGGCGTGGTGTTCTCCCCGCCCGCCCACAGGGGTGGACCAACTTTTATTCCCATCCGGCCATGGCCTACGCAGTGATCAAAACCGGCGGTAAACAATACCGCATCCAAGAAGGCGACAAGTTCGACGTCGAGAAGCTCGACGCCGCCGTCGATTCAGAAATCCAGTTTGACGTCTTGCTCGTCGGCGAAGGTGATTCCGTGAAAATCGGTGCTCCTACCGTGGCTGGCGCATCCGTGACCGCCAAGGTCATCAACCAATACCGCGGACCAAAGGGCGTCGCCTTCAAGTTCAAGCGCCGTAAAGGTTTCCACAAGAAGATCGGCTTCCGCCGCGCACTGACCACGCTCGAGATCACCTCGATCGCAGGCTAATTCATCACCCCTTTCACCATCTACTTCCATGGCCCATAAAAAAGGACAAGGCTCCGTCAAGAACGGTCGCGATTCCCGCAGCAAGCGCCTCGGCGTGAAAAAGTTCGGCAGCCAGGCTGTCATCGCCGGCAACATCCTCATCCGCCAGCGCGGAACGAAGGTGCATCCGGGTCTTGGTGTCGGCATCGGCCGCGACCACACCCTCTTCGCCCTTATCGACGGCCGCGTGCAGTTCGACAAGGAAGGTCGCCGCGTGAACGTGGTGGCCCAAGCCGCTGCGAACTGAGATTTTCCAGATTCACTGAGAAGGCCGTTTCCATCTTGGAAACGGCCTTTTTTGTGTGTTTGCACGATGCTGGGAGGACGGTTCCTGATCTTGCGGATCACAGCGAACCTCACGTTTCAAATCCGGAGCTTCACCTGAAATTGTGTGAAATGGCATCACACCGTTTCCACGTCCTTGCGCTCCACCGCACGGATGAGACCGTTGTAGGCGAGGGTGCCGAAAAGGTAGAGTACGGCGGTCGTGAGAAAAACCTGCCAGTAGGGAAGGTGGTGGGTGCGGAGTGTCTCGAACATCCGTGCGGCCAGCCACCATGCGCCGCTCCAGATGGCTCCGCTGCACGCGCTCATCAGTTCGCGGTTGCGCTCGCCGACGTAGGACATGGATAGCTCGCTGGTGGACGGACCCGCCATGTTCATCAGTGGTTGCCGGAAGATGAAGCAGACCAGCGCGACGGGCAGCGCCCATGCCGCGTCTTTCCACAGCTCGGTAAGGCCCATCACCACGAGCATGAAGACGGCGGCGGATTGCACTCCGAGGATCGCGCCGCGCCAGCCGAGGCGCCGGCGGACTTCCGGGACGATGAGACCGGTGATGAACACCAACACGTAGCTGATCGAGCCGAAGAGCGAGTATTTCGCGGAGTCCAGTTGATAAACATGGCTGAAGAACAGATTGAGGAACTGGATGCTCAATCCCGCGCCGGTGGCGATGCAGAGAGTGGGCAGCAGGGCGCGGAGCAGCAATGGGAAGTCCTCCCGGTGGACATGCAGCCAGTGGCGTGCGGACTTTTCCGCGGGAACGGTGTCCGGAATGCGGGCGTAAAGAAAGGGAGCGCCCAGTCCGCAAACCGTGAGGACAAACAATGTGGAATGTTCGTTGAGCACGAAATGAAACGTCCCGAAATCCACCCGCCCGATGCTCTGGAGCGCGCTGGACAGGACTCCGCCACAAATGCTGGCCGCGCCCCACGTCGAAAAGAGCAGGCTCAGAGCCTCGCTGGACTGGTCCTTCGGAGCCAGGCGCAGCATCATGGGAAGACTGGCGACATTGAGGATCATTCCCGCGAATCCCATGGCGACGAAGCTTGTCGACGCGGCTTTCATGTAACCGAACTGCACCGTCTCAAGCGCGCACAACGCGGTGACGGGAAACAGGATGGAGGCGACGAGCAGGGGCTTGCGCAGCGGCTTGCCCCGCAGCCAAAGCCCGGCGGGCAGGGCGAGGAAGAAGGTGGCGAGGAAACGGTGCGAAGTGAGTGCCGCGATGGCGGGATCATCCAGACCCCGTTCCTTGAGAAAAAGGTTCAGCAGGAGGAACTGCGCGGTGTTGATGAGATTGATGAGAAACTGCGCGGCGGCGAAGACCAGCACGCACCTCGGCAGGATGCGGTATCTTTCCAACCAGGCTGGGAGTCGCGGCACGCGCGAAGACATAAGACGGGAAGACGGAAGACTCAAGACGAAGAGGGAAAACCCAAGCTTGGAAGCTGTGATGTTTTTCCGGGATTACAGCTCCACGGTTTTTCCCGTGCGGAAACTTTCGTCGGCGGCTTCCACGATGCGCATGGAGGAAAGGGCGTCCTGCATGTGGTCGGTGAGGTCGGTGTCCCCGTGGATGGCGTTGAGGAAAAACTCCTGCTCGCGGTGGCAGAGTTCGTCATGGTTCGGCTCGTCCGTCAGGCGCAGGATGTCATCGCTTTTCGCGAAGGTGCCTTCGGCAGTCAGGGTGGAGTGGTGGAGCCGCAGCGCCTGTGTCTGGGTGTGGGCGTCCACGTTCGCGCTCTGGCCTTCGGCGGCGGCCTTGTCCGCGACGATCGAGACGCAGCCTTTCGGTCCCACCACATCCTTCACGAAGAAGGCTACCTCGCTCATCATCGGGCCCCAGCCCGCTTCGTACCAGCCGACGGAGCCGTCCTCGAAGGTGACCTGCAGGTGGCCGTAGTTGATCTTCCCTTCCGGAAGTTCGTCGCTGAGCCGCGCGCCGATGCCGGAGACGCGGACCGGCTTCGAGCGGGTCATCTGGCACATGACGTCCACATAGTGCACGCCGCAGTCGATGATGGGAGAGATGGATGACATCAGGTTCTTGTGGGTCTGCCAGTTCGCTCCGGACGATTGCTGGTTCAGGTTCATCCGCATGACCAGGGGTTTGCCGAGGGTTTGGGCGACCTCGATGAATTTGATCCAGCTCGGGTGGTGGCGGAGGATGTATCCGATGACGAGTTTTTTTCCGGACGCGGTGGCCTTGGCGACGATGCGCTCGGCAGCCTCCACGGTTTCCGCCAAGGGTTTCTCGATGAAGACGTGGCACCCGGCGTCGAAAGCCGCGGAGGCATAGTCCGCATGGGTGTCCGGATAGGTGGAAATGGAAACGGCGTCTGGTTTCGAAACGCGCAGGGCCTCGTGGAAATCCGCGAATTCGGGATAGTTTCCACCCAGCCCGGCGTTCAGCGCGGCGCGGCTTTCCGGCGAGCGGGTGACGATGCCGCAGATTTCGAAGCCAGCGAGCGTGTGGTAGGCGAGGGCATGGGAGCGGCCCATGTGGCCGGCTCCGACGCAGAGAATTTTAACAGGTGACGGCATGGCGGAAGGGTGGAGGAAAGGAGGGGATCTCAGGCGTCGATTTTCCACGGCCCGCGCATCGGTTGGTGGATGAGCGCGTTCGCGGCGGGATCGTCGAACCTGAGGGTTTTCGGGTCGAATTTGAGGCTTTTGTTCAGGCGGTGGGCGGTGATGCCCATGTTCACCATGGTGCAGGACCAGAATCCGTTCTGCTCGTTCAGCGCGAATTTCTTGCGGGTGCGGACGGATTCGTGGAAATCGGTGATCTGGGGTTCCGGGTTCGGCAGCGCGTCGATCTTTTTCAGCAGATCCGGGATGTCCGACTGGAAGCCCTTGAAGATCTTCCCCTTCGGTCCCTCGATGTAGGCGGCGTTGGTTTCCTTGTTCGCGCCATCCAGCACGATCTTGCAGCCGTCCGCGTAGGTGAACTCGATGCGCCGCCAGGTTCCGACCGCATCGGAGTCCTGCGGGTCCGCGTCGATTTCCACGGAGATGGGGGCGGTGTCGTCCTTGCCGAGAATGTATTGTGCGGGATCCAGATAATGCTGGCCCATGTCACCCAGGCCGCCGCCGTCGTAATCCCAGTAACCGCGGAAGGAGGCGTGGGTGCGGTGCGCGCTGTAGGGTTTTTCAGGAGCGGGACCGAGCCAGAAGTTGTAGTCGAATCCCTCGGGCACCGGTTGCACCGGGAGATTGGTTTTTCCGGTCCAGATGCCGAGCTTCCAGTCGAAGCCGGTGACACCGGAGACGGTGATTTTCAGCGGCCAGCCGAGCAACCCGTGCATGGCGGCCTTCTTCAGCGGCTTCACGGGCGTCTCCATGCCGTAGAAATTGTCCTTGAAGCGGAACCACGTGTTGAGCCGGAAGACACGCTTGTTCGCCTCCACGGCCTTCACCATGGCCAGCCCTTCGCCGATGGTGCGGCTCATGGGTTTCTCGCACCAGACGTCCTTGCCGGATTTCGCCGCCGCGATGGCGATGAGCGCGTGCCAATGGGGCGGCGTGGCCACGTGGACGACGTCGATGTCCTCGCGTTTGAGGACTTCCCGGAAATCGTGATAGCCCTTGATGCCGTTCTGTTCCGCCCCGGCGTCGTTCATCCGCTGGTCCAGATGGGATTTGTCCACATCGCAGAGCGCGAGCAGGCGGCCGGGCATGTGAAGATGCGATGCGGAAATCCCGCCGCAGCCGATGATGGCCTTGGTGATTTCTCCGGACGGGGGCGTCTGGCCGTTCAGTCCCAGCAACCGGCTCGGGAGGATCTGGATCGTGGCGAGTGCCGCGATGGACTTGATGGTTTGGCGGCGCCCGGTGTTCATGATGATAAGACGTGGGATGAAACGCGGATCTTAGTGCTTCGCGTCATTTCCATCCGCGGACTTGTCCCAGAAGGCGGCGAAGAAAATGACGGCGATCACCGCGGCCATCCCGGCGGGCAGCAGCCAGAAGGTTTTCCACTGGGCGGAAGCGGATTCCAGCAACCTGGCATCCACCTCCGGCAGACCGACCGAAAACATCTGTCCGAGCTGTTGGCCGAAGGACAATTCCTGCGCCGGGCTCGCGGCCTTGATGGCGGCGGCAAGAGGAGCGTGATCCGCCACGCTTTTCGAGGCGGCGACCTGATAGCCGATGTACATCCCCACTCCCTGGGTGAAGAAAACCAGCATCGACTGGACCTGGTTGCGGACGGAAGCGGGTGCTTTCTTGTCCGCGTAGATGAATCCGGTGACGAAGAAGAAGTCGTAGCAGATGCCGTGCAGGGCGATGGCGATGAAAAGCATCCAGACGGTTTGGTCGGGCGCGCCGTAGGCGAAGAGGACGTAACGCAGCACCCATGCCAGCATGCCGATGAGGATCATGAGTTTCACCCCGAGCTTGCGGAAGAAAAACGGGATGAGCAGCATGAAGATGATTTCGGACATCTGGCCGATGCTCATGGAGGATGCCGGCTGCCGGAAGCCCATGTCCGAGAGGAAGATGGAGGTGGTGCTGTAGTAGTAGGCCAGCGGGATGCAGACCAGGGTGGAGCACAGGATGAAAACGGCGAAGGCCGGTTTCGTCAGCAGCTTGAAGGCGTCCAGCATGAAGATGGATGCCAGATTGATCGGCTGCCCCTTGGCGGGAGGAGGCGTGTGGGGGAGGAAAAAGGAAAACACTCCGAGCGCGAGGGAGGCGATGCCGCCGAGTGTGAAGATTTTCAGACTCGTGGACCATCCGAGGAAGCCGACGATGAGTCCGGCGGCGATCCAGCCGATGGTGCCCCACACGCGCAGCGCGGGGAACTTGCTTTGGTCGCTGATGTTCGCGAACGCGATGGAATTCCCCAGTCCGAGCGTGGGCATGTAGCAGAGCAGGTGGACGAGGAAGAGGTTTTTCACCATGCCCGCGTCACCTTTCGCGGCGAATCCGGGAACGGCCAGCATTGCGGCGCCACCGATGAGAAGCAGCACGCCCATGACTTTTTCCGATGGAAACAGGCGGTCGGCGATCAAGCCGAGGAAAAGTGGCGCGAGGATCGCCGCGATGGGAGCCGCGCCATAGGACGCTCCGATGATGGAAGCCAGGCCGTTCGCATCCAGACAGGCACCCAGGGTGACGAACCAGGCACCCCATAGGAAAAACTGCAGGAACATCATCACGGAAAGCCGACAGGTGATAAATGAGGTGGATTTCGACATGGGTAGGAATTTTCAAATGCAGACCAGCGCAAGCACCGCCCCGTGGCAAGGATCAATCCGGACTGCGTGTTTCAGTGGGCCGCCGATTCAGGATTGCATCATGACAAGGCATGAAAAACGATGCGCGTGAAACTCATGACAGCCGGAAAAACATTCATCGCCGTTGATCTTGGCGCGGGCAGCGGCCGCGTGATCGCCGCCACCACCGACCTTTCCACCCTGACACTGGAGGAGGTGCACCGGTTCGACAACCCGGGAACGGATCTGCCGGGCGGCTCGTTTTGGAATGTCATCGGACTTTACCGGGAAATCCTCGAAGGGTTGCGCAGGGCGGTGGCAAGGCATGGCGATGCCATTGTCTCGATCGGCATCGACACATGGGCCTGCGACTTCGGATTGATCGAAAAAGGAGGCGAACTGCTGGGCATGCCGCACCAGTACCGTGATGCCCGGTTCGAGGGCATGGCCGAGGCGATGCACGCGATCCTGCCGGAGTCGGAGATCTACGCGCGGACGGGCATCAAGACGAATTTTTACAACAGCTCGCTCCACCTGCTGGCGGAACTGCGGAAAAACAGTCCGGCGCTGGCGAATGCGGACAACCTGTTGTTCATTCCGGACCTGCTGGCCTACTGGCTTACGGGCAGACAAGCGGTGGAGCGGACCAACGCGTCAACCTCGCAGTTGCTGGATGCCGCCACCGGCGAGTGGGCGAGGGAGGTGATCCAGGCGCTCGGGCTGCCGGAGAAAATCTTCGGGAAAGTCGTGGCTCCCGGCACGGTGCTGGGACCGGTCCGTGAGGAGGTCGCCGCATTCATCGGCAGGGCGGGAATCCCGGTGGTGGCCTCGGCCTCGCACGACACCGCCGCCGCGGTGGCCGGCATTCCGATGGAAGGCTCTGAAAAACTTTGGCTCTCCTCCGGCACCTGGTCGATCATGGGCGTGGAAACGGACCGGCCCATCACCTCGGCGGAGGCGCTGGGCTATGGATTCTGCAACGAACTCGGCGTGGACAACACCGTCCGCTTCCTGAAAAACATCGGCGGTTTGTGGCTCATCCAGGAGTGCAAGCGGCAGTGGGAGCTGGACGGGGAGAAGCTGACCTACGCGGAAATGGCCTCGCTGGCGAATGAGGCGGAATCCTTCACCGCGTTCATTGATCCCGACGACGCCGTCTTTGCCAGCCCCGGCGAGATGCCTGCCAAGATCCGCGCCTGGTGTGAAAAATCCGGCCAAGCGGTTCCGCAGGACAAAGGGCAGGTTCTCCGGGTGGCGACCGAATCGCTGGCCCTCAAATACCGGGTGGTTTACGAGCGGATCCGCGAACTGACAGGCTCCTCGTATTCCCGTCTGAATGCGGGCGGCGGAGGCATCCAGAACGAACTGCTCAGCCAGGCCACCGCGGACGCCCTCGGCATCGAGGTGGTCGCAGGTCCCGTGGAAGCCACCTCGTGCGGAAATGTGATCACCCAGATGGTCGGCACCGGTGAACTTCCGGATTTCAAGGCCGGCCGGGACCTGATCCGCAGATCGTTCGAATTCCGGACGTTCGTTCCCGGCAATCAAGCCGCGTGGCAGGCGGCCTACGTGCGGTTCAGGGAGTTGTTGGCGGTGGTCTGACCCCGGCGGTGTGATACGCTCAAAAAGAAGGCCCGGCCGAAAAAATCGGACCGGGCCTTTGTCAGAAACGTCTGGCGGTGCGAACCACGGTTATTGCTGTGATCTCGGCATCAGATAGAGCTCGCGGCTGATGTATTCCTTCGGAGTCAGCGACTCGACGTGACCATCCACAAACAGGATCGGCAGCTTGTCTTCAACGAGCAGCTCCTTGGCCGAACCTTGTTGGAACTGGTTGATTTCCGCCTGCGTGTCGTAGCGGTAGCTGATCAGGGTGCCGGGAGCGACAAGCGGAGTGCGGGCTGGATCGGAGAGCACTGACAATGAAACGGGCACGGCCAGGAGGTCTCCTGTGGCTCCGCCGTTTTCCTTGGCTGCCTCCACATTCTCGGCGAGCATGGCGTTCATCGCGTAGCCCGGAGCATCAGGCTTCCATGCTTTGTATAGCGGGTTTTGAGCGAAAGGCTTCGTGGTTTCCCACCAGCGCTTGTCACGGAACTTGGCGACCGCGGTGTCCGGATTGATCTGTTGGAGGCAGACTTCCGTCCAGAGGAGTTCCACTTCGACTCCGTCCGAATCCTTGCCGAGGCCCTTGATCGGAGGCAGGGTCAGCGAGTGCTCGCCGGCATAAGCCGTGAGTGTCGGTGCGAACTGGCGCAGGTTCGAAAGGGATGCGGTGGCCTTCGCCTTGCGCTGGATACGCGGCAGGACCGCGAAGGAAAGTCCCGCAAGCGCGGCGATGATCACGATGACCACCAGCAGTTCCACCAAAGTAAATCCATTCCGTTTCATTCCACGCGGGGTTTTCATTAAACGAGGTGAAAGAATCCGGGCGGGTCCGTCGAGTTCAAAAATTTCGCCTGCCCGGATTTTTCCGTAAAACAAGCGATTCCTTACGTTTCCGTCACATTCTCGATTTTCCACGAACCGTCCCGGTCGAGAAGCAGCATGCGGTCATGAAACGGAATGAGCGTCGTGCGGTGGCCCACGCTGATGTAACCGATTCCGGATTCCTTGATGAGCGTGTAGAGGTCCTGTTGATTCTCCTCGTCGAGCGCGCTGGTGGCCTCGTCAAGGAACGCGAACTTCGGTTTTCTCAGGAAAAGGCGGGCAAAGGCGATGCGCTGCTGCTCCCCGAGGGAAAGCATGTGGTTCCAGTCCGCGACGCGGTCCAGATCCCCCTCCACACGATCCAGCACGCTGGCGAGATTCACGCTCTCGATGACATCGCGGATCTCCTCGTCCGAGGCTCCCCGGTCGGGGTAGGGGTAGTGGAGCTGGTCGCGCAGGCAGCCCTCCACCATGTAGGGGCGCTGGGGCAGGAACATGAGCTGGTCCGCGGCGGGGCGCTCCAGCAATCCGCAGGCACCGGGCCAGAGTCCTGCGATGGTGCGGAGCACCGAGCTTTTCCCGGTGCCGCTGGGTCCCATGATGATGAGGCTCTGGCCCTCGCGCAGCTCGAAGCTCAGTTTTTCCACCAGCGTCCTCATGACCACCGGGGTGCAGATGGTCAGGCCCTCGAGCTTGACGATGCGGCTGTTTTCCTCCGGTTGTTTGGTTTTTTCGTAGTTGATGCGCTGTTCCTCCGCATCGTGTTCGTCGAGTTCGTCCCACAGGCTGCCGAGACGCTGGACTCCTGCGAGATAGGCGCTGAGCCCGCCGAACTGGGTGATGATGAGGGAGACGGCGGTCAGGACGGTGGCGAAGGCCCCTCCCGCCTGGGTGACCACACCGAACTCCACCTCGCCCCGCATGTACATGGGGGCGACCACGGCGATCGGAAGGACCAGCGCGAGATAGTTGTAGCTGTTGGTGAAAAACGCCAGGTTGCGGTTGCGGATGATGATCAGGCGCATGTTGGTGACCGCCGCGGTGAGCCGGTTGAACAGGTCCAGATGCTCGCGTTTCTCACCCCGGTAGAACGCGATGGACTCCGCATTGTCCCGGACCCGCACGAGACCGTAGCGGAAGTCCGCTTCCTTCTCATATTGCTGGTAGTGCAGGCGCACCAGCTTGCGTCCGATGACGATGCTGATGGCCGTCCCCGCCACGGCGTAAACCAGGAGAATCGCAACCAGCTTGCCGGAAATGAGCCACAACACGCCGATGAAACTTCCCAATGTGACCAGTGAGTTCAGGGCGATGAGCATGAAGGAAAGCGAACTGGTGGTGAAATTCCTCACGTCCTCGCTGATCCGTTGGTCAGGATTGTCCACACTCTCGGAACCGAGCAGGCGGAAATAGGCGCGGTTGTTGAAGTAACGTTTCACCAGGTGCTGGGCCATCCACTCGCGCCATAGGAGCGCGAGCCGTTCCTCCACCCAGCGGTAGTAAACCCCGATCGGGATCGCCAGCAGGATGGTGCCGATGTATTTCCACAAGGTGTGCCAGAATTCCGTCGGATTCTTGCGGGTGATCGCGGTCATGAAATCCGCTCCCGCGTAGCTCATGAGCACCTGGACCGCCCCCGTGGCGAGGGCCAGGACCAGCAGGCTGATCAGGAATCCCCGCGCCTTGCGCCGGCGCTCGGAGGCGAAGAAGGCTTTGGAGATCTGCCAGAACTGGCGACGGGTGGTGGCCAGCGTCTGCCGCTTGTCATCCGCATCATCCAAGAGTTCTTTTTTTGAGTCCGAACGGTCCACTGGACGATGATGCTAAAGCGTGTGGCGTGGAAATGCATCAAGATTTATACGGGAAGCATCCCTTGCGGACTGGTCCCTATGGTGGTTAGCTGCCGGGCATGGGAGGAAGCCGGAGGCGGATTTATCGATATGGATGCTTGGTCGCCATGCCCTTGCTGCTGGATTCCTGTGGCAGCGGCTCATCGAATCTCCAGGCGACGGACATGTTGAGGGGCAGCGGGAATCTGGCGGGTTCCGCGTTCCGGGCCACGGCGGTGGCGGCCCTGCGCCAGCCTGTGACCACGACACGGCTGGGATTGTCGGTACTCTGGCACCGGCCTCGGGAGGTTATCAGCGGGAACGTGCCCTTCGAGGTGCTTCCGGAGCCGTTGACCGCGGAGGCGCCGGGTAGCGAGGAATTTGAAAAGCGGCTGGACCGCGAGCATTTCCCAAGGGCGAAGGCTGGCAAACTCAAGTGGCTGGTGGACGGACCCGGATTTTTCCCTGAATTCGACCGCCAGATGGCGGCGGCCCGCAAAAGCATCGATGTGCAGGTCTACATTTTCGACAATGACGACATCGCCGTGCGCTATGCGGATGCGCTCAAAAAGCGTGCGGGGGAGGTGAAGGTGCATGTTCTTTTCGACGACATGGGAAGTCATTTCGCCCAGACGGCGGCTCCGGAAACACCGGCTCCGGAAGGATTCTCGCCACCTGCGGACATGCATGACTATCTGCAGAAGGACTCCAGGCTCAGCGCCCGTCTCGTGTTGAACCCATGGCTGGTGGCGGATCATACGAAGCTGCTCGTTTTCGACCACCGGACCGCGATCCTCGGCGGGATGAACATCGGGCGGGAGTATTATTCCGAATGGCACGATCTCATGGTGAAGGTGGAGGGGCCGGTGGTGGAGTCCCTGTCCCGCGAGTTCACCCGTGCATGGCGGAAAGCCGGGCCGTGGGGGGATTTCGCGCTGTTCCGCAAGTCGGTCATCTACGGCAAGCCGAAGCCGGTGACGGGCGGAATCCCGTTGCGGATATTGCGGACGGATCCGGCGGAAGGCAAACGCCAGATCCTCGACGCCACGTTGCTCGCCATCCGTGGCGCGCGGAAACGGATATGGATTGAGAATCCGTATTTCGCCTACGATGACATCGCGCTGGCGGTGGCCGCCGCCGCGCGGCGCGGGGTGGACGTGCGGGTGGTGCTGCCGGCGCGTGGAGACTCGACGATCATGGATGTCGGGAATTTGTCCACCGCCCGCGATCTGATCCGTGCCGGAGCCAAGGTGATGCGGTACCCGAGGATGACGCACATGAAGGTGATGATCTGCGATGACTGGGCCTGCGTCGGCTCTGCGAACCTGGACACGCTGAGCATGCGCATCAATCGCGAGCTGAATCTCGCGTTTTCCCATCCCGCGACCGTGCGGGAGTTGGAGAAAGCCGTGTTCACGCCCGATTTCCGCCGTTCGCGGGAAATGACTCTGGCTGAGACCGACGCTTCCTTTTCCAGATTGGCCGAGGCCATCGCGGACCAGCTCTGAGCAAAAAAAGTGCCGCCAGGGAATCCGCGGCAAGCCCGGACAAACTACCGTTGCTCCGATCAAGGCCTGGCGGGGTTCGCTTGCCGAACCTCCACGGCCCCTGACAGCGCGGAGAGACAAAACCAGCGGGGCGGGGAGCGCAATGCATTTTTAGCAGATGTTCCGGTCGAGTCCGTGGATGGACCTTTCCTCGCGTGTTTTCTCAAGGTGGCCCGGCGTCTCCCGGATGAATTCCGCACGGAGCGTGCGGATCACTCGTCCAGCAGGGTGCTGCGGCTGAAGAGCGAGATGACGTGGATGCCGCGCGCTTCGATGGCCTGGCGGCCGCCTTCCTCGCGGTCCACTAGAACGAGGGCGAAGGCGACCTTTCCTCCCTCGCGCTCGATGGCGTCGATGGCTTTCAGGGTGGAACCTCCGGTGGTGATGACGTCATCCACGACGATGACATTCGCGCCCGATTTGAAATTTCCTTCGATCTGCTTGCCCGCGCCGTGGCCTTTCGGCTCCTTGCGCACGGTGAAGACCTGCAGCGCCTCGTCCGGGTGCCTGAGGGCCGAGGTCATTCCGACCGCCAGGGAAATCGGGTCCGCGCCGAGTGTCATGCCGCCGATGGCGTCGATCTGGAGCTGCTCGGAGTGGATTTTCGAGCGCACGGCGTGCCAGCCGAGATCGCCGATGAGGTTCGCGCCGAAGGGGTCGAGCGCGGTCATGCGGCAGTCGATGTAAAGATCGCTCTCTTTCCCGGAAGCGAGGGTGAAGGTGCCGGTGCGCACGGACTTCTGGAGCAGGAGATTCTTGAGGGCTGAGGCGGTGTGGAGCATGGCCCTAGTTGGAACTTCCGGCATCGAACTTGCAACATCGAACATCGGAGAGGCGGAGGGTGTCGGAGTGCTTCCCACGGGGTCCTTCCACCACACGTAGCTTTTGCTGGTCAGCGGGGCGGGGGACCGCATACGGTCTCCGCAGATGATTGCAGCAGGACTGATGGAACCTTCCGGCCTGATCGAGCAGGGTGGCCCGCTGGTGTGGGTGCTGCTGGGACTGGCATTTGTGGGTGTGGTGTGCGTGGTGGAACGGCTTTTCTTCTTCCACCGGGCCCGGGTGAATGTGGGAAACCTGCTTACGGGGCTGTCCCACCACGTCCGGCGGCGCGCGTTCGCGGAAGCCCTGCATGAGGCGGCGAGAACTCCCGGGCCGGTGGCGAGGGTGGCTCATGCGACCTTGCTGCGCTATTACCTGCCGAGGACGGACCTCCGCGATGTGGCGCAGGAGGCGGGGCAAATGGAAGTGCCCGCCATCGAAAAAAACATCAGGTCCATCCTTGGGGCCGCGTTGCTCGCTCCCCTTGTCGGCATGTTGGGGACGCTGGTGGGAATGTTGGAAACCTTTCAAAAGGTCAGCGAAAAGGGTGGTTTCACCGGTCCTGCCGAACTTTCCGCAGGGGTGTTCACCGCGCTGGTCACCTCCATCATCGGACTGACGGTCGCGGTGCCGCTATACCTGTTCTACCTTTATTTCCTCGGCCGGGCGAAGCGTCTGGTACACCGCATCGAGCGGGCGGGCATCGAAATGGTGCACCTCATCGCGGATGCGCGTGAGGAGGAGGAATTCGCGCCTTTCCGGGGAGAGGTGGCCGGTGCGAAAAAAACGGCGAAGCCACAGAAAGACCCGGTGGGATGAAGTTGGAAATGACGTTGCCCGAGCGTCCGGGATTCTTGCACGCGGTGCCGATACTGAACATTTTCGCGCTCATGCTGCTGTTTTTCCTGTTGGGACCGTCGATGGTGATGCAGTCCGGCGTGTCGGTGGACCTGCCTCCGTCGCGTTTCCAGATGGACCGCTACGACCAATCGCTCGTTGTAACGCTGGGGCCTGGCGACGGCGGGCCGCGGATTCACCTCGGTCGGGATGCGGTGACCCGCGAGGAACTGGCCGGACGGTTGGACAAGCTCCGTGAGGACGGCGTCCAAACCAAGGCGATCGTCCTGCTCCAGACCGACGCGGGCACGCCGGTGGGAGAGGAGCGCGAGGTGGCGGAGATGGTGGTCGGCAAGGGGTTCCGCATGGCATTGGTCGGAAAGACGGTTTCCGGCAAGGCGGATGTCGTCCCGAACACACAGGCGAAATAACGGGAGCATGACCGTCAAACCCCAAAGACCGGCGGGTGCGCCAGAATGGATCTTCCGGTGGCGGGGCGACCGGCAGCCGCTCTTCCCGAAACTTGTCGCCGTGGCTGTAGCAGCCTCGGCTTTCACCTTCCTCATCACGGTCGTGCGGGTGAAAGTGGATTCGCCCGAAAAAACCGCACTGCGGAGGGGATCGCTCATCTACTTTCAGAACGACGTGCAAGGCCGGACGATGGCGCTGCGGGCGAGCGAGGGCGGACCGTTTCCGTCCCGGTTCGAGCTTTCCCAATGGCAGGGGTTGCCGGCTCTGGAAGCCGCCGCGATGACCTCGGTCCGCTATCAGGCGCCTCCATACGTACCTGACTTGAAGGACATCAAGCCCCTGAATCTGGTAGGAACACTCCGGCTCGCGGCGCGTGGGGAATCGTTTTTTCCCGAGAATCGGGTAACCTCCCCCGGGACAACGCCGGTAGGGGAGATGAAGGTCGCCCCGTTCATTTATCCGCTTTCCGGGGTGGCTGGCGAAGTGTTGCCTGCGGAACTGCCCGCATTCACCGCGGAGGTTGACGCCGGGAAGTCTTCCACCTCCTGGCGGTTCCTTGTTCGCCTCAACGCCGCCGGTTCGGTGGCCGAATGTGTCTCATTGGAGAAGGGTGGGGAACCCGGTGCCGCTGAATTGGAGGCATGGCTCCAACGCATCATCTTCAAGGAGGATTTCACCAGGCCGAGCCGCTGGATTTCGGTGGGCATTGGCTTCACCAACCAACCCGCCGATGGAACTGACGCTCGCTGATCTTGTTATATACGTCACGTTCGGGGCGTTCATCGTCGTGGTGTTCATCGCCATGGCGTCGAGATACCTTCACAACCGATTGGAAAAACGTTCGTTGTCCCACCGCGTGATCTGCCGGCTCTGCCTTCATGCCTTCGAGGACACCAGCCACGTGAAAACCGTGAACTGCCCGGTCTGCGGCGCGACGAATGAAAAAGGCCGCAGTCGCAAACTCGGATGATGACATCGGCGGCGGATTGCTGTGGTATAATGCACGACACCATGCTGGAAAATGCAACGCGAAGTCACGAATGGAATGATGTTGATTTGAGGTAAGTTGTTCATAATTAATAACTTGTTTTGAATTTTGGCAGTTTGCATTGGAATTGCTGATCATTCGTTGGCGCTTACCGTTCCTACCGGCAGGCTGAAAAACCCATCTCCATGAAACCCATCATCTATCTCCTTTGTAATCTCGTCGTCCTCATCTACGGAATCCATGCGGCCGCGGTCCATGGTGGCACTCTCGCTTGGTTGATTGTCCTCACCTCAATTATTGTTGGCTTGGCAATCTCCGGAAAATTCGGCTTCGGCCCGGGACAGTTTCATAAAATCAGCTGGCGGCGGACTGCGTTGCACGGGCGGATCCGCCCTGTCGTCCACCGGCATTATTAGAGATATTCCGGTCTTGCCCATGAGGCGGTGCGAAATGGGTTGGAAACTGGACTTTTCCCGGTTTTTGGCTCCCGCGCGTTGATCTGTGGACACTTCCCGAGGGTTACTTGTCAAATTTTCGTGCCTTGTCGCCGGTTTCCTGCTTTCCCTCCCGGCGTCCACGATTTTTTCCACCGCCCATGTCCACCGAGCTGACCCGAAATTTCTCCATCATCGCCCACATCGACCACGGGAAAACCACGCTCTCCGACCGGCTGATGGGAGCGACGAATACCGTGGCCCAGCGCGACGAAAAGGCCCAGCTCCTTGATGCGATGGATCTGGAACGGGAAAAGGGGATCACCATCAAGTCCCACCCGGTCGCGATGGAATACAAGGCGAAGGACGGGATTGTTTATAAACTCAACCTTCTCGACACACCCGGGCACGTGGACTTCTCCTATGAAGTGGCGCGGTCGCTGGCAGCCTGTGAGGGAGCGATCCTGATGGTGGATGCGGCTCAAGGGGTGGAAGCCCAGACGGTTGCGAACCTGCATCTGGCGCATGAGCAGAATCTCGTCATCATTCCGGTTCTCAACAAGATCGACCTTCCTGCCGCGGATGTGGAAAAGTGCCGCAAGCAATTGGAGGACATCCTCGCGATTCCAGGCGAGGACGCGATCCCCGCTTCCGCCAAGGCGGGAATCGGCATCGAGGACATTCTCGAAGCCATCGTCGCCCGTGTTCCGGCCCCGGTGGAAAATCCTGACAAGCTGTTGCGTTGCTCGGTTTTCGACTCCATTTATGACACCTATCGGGGTGTGGTCTCCTACGTCCGGGTCTTTTCCGGCACGGTGAAGAAAGGCCAGCGCGTGAAGCTGATGCACACCAACAAGACCTACGAGGTGAAGGAGGTGGGTGTTTTCACTCCCAAGATGAACGCTCGGGAGAAGCTTGTGGCGGGGGACGTCGGCTACGTCATCGCCAACATGAAATCCGCCGATGAGGCGAAGATCGGCGATACCATCACCGACAACACCCACCCGTGTCCCGAACCGCTTCCCGGTTACAAGGAGATCCAGCCGATGGTCTTCTCCGGCATTTATCCGGTCGAGTCCTCGGACTATGAGGCGCTGAAGGCTGCGATGGGCAAGCTGCAGATCAACGACGCCGCGTTCACCTACGGCTCGGAAAGCTCCACCGCCCTCGGCTTCGGCTTCCGCTGCGGATTCCTCGGCCTGCTTCACATGGAGATCATCCAGGAGCGCCTGCGCCGCGAATTCAACATGGACGTGATCTCCACCTATCCGTCCGTGATCTATCAAGTCACGCTCACCGATGGCACCGAGCTCATCGTGGACAACCCGACACTCTTTCCCGAGCCGCAGACCATCCAGGAAATCCGCGAGCCCATCGTGAACGTCTACATCATGGTTCCCGGGGAATACATCGGGGACATGATGCAGCTCGTGCTCGAAAAGCGTGGTGACGTCACGAATACCGAGACCATCGACGACATGCGCGTCATGCTTTCCTGCGTCCTTCCCCTTTCCGAAATCCTGGTGGATTTCAATGACAGGCTCAAATCCATGACCCGCGGATATGGCTCCATGGATTACGAACACGCGGGCTATCGTCCTGCGAAAATGGTCAAGATGGACATGCTCATCGCCGGTGATCCCGTTGAAGCGTTCTCCACCATCGTCCACCGCGACAAGGCCGAGTCCTATGGCCGCGTGCTCGCCGGCAAGCTCAAGGACGTCATTCCGTCCCATCTTTTCGTTGTCGCCATCCAGGCCGCCGTCGGCGGGAAGATCGTCGCCCGTGAATCCATCTCCGCGATGCGGAAAAACGTCACCGCCAAGTGCTACGGGGGCGACATTTCCCGGAAGCGCAAGCTGCTCGAAAAGCAGAAGGAAGGTAAGAAGAAGATGAAGATGTTCGGCAAGGTGAACATCCCTCAGGACGCGTTCATCAAGGTGCTGAAGTCGGGGGATTGATGGAGGGGGGTGGCCACCTCGGAGGAACAGAGGTTGGCTGATTCCACTTGCAGGCTCTGATCTGAAGTATTCAAATCAGCTGGAATTCAGAAAGTTGGCGTGTTTCGCTCAAAAAGAAAAAATCCGATGATTGAAAAAATAAAAAGGATGCTCGGAGCATTTCAAAAGAGTTCTAAATATGAAGCCGGCGAACGCCATTGCCCGCTTTGTGATAAAAGCTCGAAAACTTTCAGTGAATATGGAGTAGTCCCCCGCAAGGATGCCCGATGCCCTCACTGCGGCTCTCTTGAACGGCACCGTCTCGTCTGGCTTTATCTTTCCAGAAAATCAAAACTACTCACCAAGCCGCCGCGCAGGGCGCTGCATATTGCTCCTGAGGGCATTTTGGAACGAAAATTCCGTCCGCTGATCGGAAAGGGGTACATAACGGCCGATTTGCTTGTTTCGAATGTGGATGTGAAGATGGACATAACCGATATCCAGTATCCTGACGAGTCTTTCGGCTTCATCTATTGCAGTCACGTCTTGGAGCACGTTCCGGATGACCGTAAGGCAATGCGAGAATTCCATCGCGTTCTAACCCGGCACGGAATTGCGATTTTATTGGTGCCGATTACTGCGAAGGAAACGGTTGAGGACCCATCGGTTGAAGATCCGAAGGAGAGGCTCCGTCTTTTCGGTCAGGAAGACCATGTCCGCAGATATGGGCCGGATTACTTGTCCCGTTTGGAGGAAGAAGGATTTGTGGTGAAAAAAATAAAGAGGAACGATTTTTTAACTCCAAGGGAAATTGGCGAAATGGGCATTACGGCGGCGGCTGGCGAATTATACATATGTAAGAAAGGCCCGAAATCATGACAGGTGTGACTGAAATTGGAGTCCGGGATCTTGCCGCCGATGTCCCGGTTTTATCATGAGAATGAAATCGATCGGACCCGCTTTCGATCCCAGATGAAATTGACGCTGGGTCGCCGTGCTTTGTCGCATTTGATCCAAAATTCCCGGAAGGATCCTGGAGGGGGAACTTCGGATGATCTCGCACGGTGTCGGAAGGGTTGGAATTTCCGTGCGGTACGGCGGCAGTCCCGGTCGCGAGGGGAAGAGATCTCCCATTCCGCCTGACCGCAGCTCAAATCGGGTGCCGGGCCGTTGCTTGTCCCGGCGGCAGGAGAGTATCGCCTGATCGGGCCGGTAGTTTTCTCCGGCATCCATCCCGACGGGGAGCCCGACCATCAGGCTCTCCATGCCGCTGTCGGGGGGATATTTTTCCGGTTTGGTCCATTTTCCGCTAGAAATCCCCGGAAGCGGCCCGGAGACCGCCGTATTGGCAGACAAATCCGGTTGTCATCCGTTTTTTGAATGGATAGACTCCTTCAAAACCCGTGCCGCCTTACTCTCCCATGGAACATCCCTCGCGATCCGGCTTCCGATTGCGGTCCTTGTTCGCGAGCCTGCTGCTCGCGGTGACGATGCTTGGCCCGGTTCCAGCCGCTCCGGCCCCGGCGGCATCGAAGTGGAACATCACGAAGATCGACGGCCGCTCGTATGTTTCGGTGGATGACATCAAGAGCTTCTACAATTTCACCAAGATGTCCCGTTCCGGCGCCACCGTCATTCTTGAGAACGCCAAGGTCGAGATGCAGTTGAAGGTGGGCGGGACGGATTGCCTGATGAACAACGTCAAGTTTGTCTTCAGCCAGACCATCGCGGCCCAGGGAGACAAGATCTACGTCTCGCAGATCGACCTCGCGAAGCTCATCGATCCCGTGCTGCGGCCGAATTTCATCCAGAATGCCGGGGATTTCCGTACGGTGGTGCTCGATCCCGGCCATGGAGGGAAGGATCCCGGTGCCACGAACGCTCTGGGCACGGAGGCCAGATACAACATCAAGGTGGCGGAAATCGCGAAAAAGCAATTGGAAGCGAGAGGCTTCCGGGTGGTGATGACCCGCACTACGGATGTCTACCAGTCGCTGCAGGAACGCGTGGATTTCGCGAACGCGGTGAAGGAGGATGCGATCTACGTGAGCATCCACTTCAATTCCGGTGGACGTTCCGCCCGTGGCATCGAGACATTCACCCTTTCTCCGCCGGGCATCTCCCATTACGGATCCGGTTGGAAGGCTTCCGACAACCAGGCGCGGGCTGGAAACGAGCATGATTCGGCGAACATCGCTCTCGCCACCTCGGTCCATGGTTCGATCCTGCGCCGGCTTGGAAAAAACACCCTCGACCGCGGCATCAAGCGTGCCCGGTTCAGCGTGCTCTCGGGGGTGCGTCACCCGGCGATCCTTCTGGAGGGTGGTTTCATGAGCCATCCTTACGAAGCCAAGCTGATCGACAACGGCGCCTATCAGAACGCCATCGCCACGGGCATTGTCGAGGCCATCGCGAAATATCGTTTTGCCGTCGGCAACGTGAAGGCGGTGCCGAGGAACTAAACGCGTCTCCTATGGTCGGGTCACAGGTGGCCGCGCATCCGCCACGGTTCCATTCAGGATCGCCTCCGTCATTCTCAGGGCCTCCACATTGGGCCGCACCGCATGCACGCGGTGCAGCATGATCCCTTTTTCCCGTGCGTTCGCGGTGATCGCCACCGTGGGCCACTCGCGGTCCGTGAGGCTGTCACTTCCCAATATTCCTGCGATGAAAGACTTGCGGGAGACTCCCAGCAACAGCGGTCTTTCCTCCACGGAAATATCCCCAAGGGAACGCAGCAGCGCCAGATTGTGTCCGAGCGTTTTTCCGAAACCAATGCCAGGGTCGAAACACAGGGCTTCCTTCGCGATACCCGCGGCTGTCAGCGTGCGGAACCGTTCTTGGAAAAATGCCCGCACCTCGGCCACCACATCTTCGTAGCGGGGTGCCGCCTGCATCGTTTGCGGGCGGCCCTGCATGTGCATCACCACCACGCCGCAACCGCTGCCGGCGCATACCTGCGCCATTCCGGCATCCGCCAGCAGGCCGCTCACGTCGTTCACGATGTCCGCGCCGGCTTCCAGCGCCGCCTTTGCGACTCCGGCCTTGGAGGTATCGATGGAAATCAACCCATCCCATGCGGCACGCAACCGGCGGATGACCGGCACCGTGCGTGCGATTTCCTCGTCCTCCGGCACCGCGGCGGCTCCCGGGCGCGTGGATTCGCCCCCGATATCGATCAGGTCCGCACCCTCGGCGATCATCCGGAGGGCGTGGGAGTGGGCCGTTTCCACCGCAAGATGTTCGCCTCCGTCGGAGAACGAGTCCGGAGTCACATTGAGGATTCCCATCACCCGCGCCTGGTGCGAGAGGTCGAGCGTGAGGCGGCGGGTTTTCCAGATCATGGGGTGAAATTGGCGGCTTGCAGTTGCGGGGCGAGGTGCTTAGTTTGCCGCCTATGAACTTGCTGGCAACTTGCAAAACCGGACTTCTCGCCTTGGGGCTGTTGTTGTCCCTGCCGTGCCACGCGGCGGAAGTGGAGGAAACCATCGACGGGCCGAATGTCCGGAAGATGAAACACGAGGACGGTTCGGAGTCCATCTTCGTCCGCAGTCCGGACAGCAAGACGCTCACGAAAAAAACCCGTGTCAACGGAGTCGTGACCATGGTCACCACCTACAAGATGGATTCGAGCGGCAACCCGCTCGGTTGCAAAATCAAGGATGGGCAGGGCAACGAGCTTTTCAAGGTATCCTACGGCTACCACAAGGTGACCGGGCTGCTTGTTTCCGAACTGATGTTCGACGCGCGGGTCAAGCGCACCCGTGACGGAAAGGAGATCCCGGTGCAGGAGATCAAGTATCTCTACGATGCGGAAGGCAAACGCAGCGCTCCCATGGCCTTCAACTATCTTCCGGGCAAATATTACGAGGAGGTTTTCGGAAAAAAATCCACCGCTCTTGAAGGGGATCCGTTCAAGCAAACCGCTCCTTCGAAGAAGGGCCGCTGAAGTCCAACGATTTCTTTCGTGCCCTCACCCCAGACCCTATTGCCCTGGCTGCTCGGCGGAGTCATCGGAGCGGCAGGTATTCTCCAAGGACTGCATTGGCGCTCCAGTGCCGCACCGGCGGATCTTTCCGGGCTTGAAAACCAGCTCCGCATCGCAGGCGAGGAGAATGAGATGCTCAGGCGGGAGAACGAGTCGCTCCGTTCGCTCGCGCAAGGCGGTGGCGAACTTTCCGTGCCGCAGGAATTCATCGATCGTGCGGAGAAGGAATCCGGTCTTCGTTTCATTTCCTCTCCGGTGCTCCACCGCCTGGCGTCGGAGGAACTCCGTGACAGGATCACCGCCGCCATCGAGAGCGAATTCGGTCCGGCAGGCATCGATGATCGTCAGGAAGCCTACAAGCACATCGGCTGGCTCAGGCCGGACGATGATCTCCTCGCGCAGCTCTCCGCCGTGCGGGCGGTCGGGGCGTTGGGGTGGTTTGACGAGGTCACCGGCGAGGGGTGGGTGACGGATCGGGTCGATCTGAAGAACATCCCGGACCAGGCCGTGCTTTTGCGGCTGCTCACCCGTATCGTGCTGAATCAACATTTCCCGCCGCCGCCCGCCTACCCGGGCGACGACGCGGCGCGGGCGAGGGAGGCGGTTCATGAAGGTGCCGCTGCGGGTGCTGAAGCACGTTTTTATGCGGCGAGCGCCCAAACCATCGGCTTCATGCCCATGAAGGAAAACGCGGAGCTCGGACTGCTTGTCGCCAGCCTCCCGCCTTTCATGCAAACGCTCACGCGGTTTCCCCTCACGATCGGCAAGGGACTGGCGGATTCCGCGCACGTCCAAGGCAATGAAAAATTCCAGGCGCTTTTCCGCAATCCGCCGCGGACGACGCGGTCGATCCTGCATCCTCTTGAGTCCGCGCGCGAGGCTCCGGTATTCGAGCTTCCCGCCACACCCGAGGACGCCTTTCTCACCGAGTCGGGCGGTCTCCTCGGGCTGCGTTCCTGGCTCGAACTCGGCACCGAGCCGGGCGCTGCCGCCGAAATCGCGTCCGCATGGCAGGCCGACCGTTATGTATTGTTTCCAGATGGCGAGGCGTCCACGGCGGTTTTGTGGGAGATCGAAATGAGCGATGCCGGCGCGGCGGATCGCTTGCAAGAGGTCGCGCTGCGGATCGTCGCCGGCCTGGCAGGCCGGAAGTCTCCCGCGAAACCCGGCCAAAAAGTCACCTCATCAGACAAGCGCCACCTCCTGCTCACCCGGCCATCTCCCACGCGCATTCGTTTTCTCAATACATTCGAGCCCACGACGGCAGACGCGCTTGGGGGCAGGTGAACCCTTCCTTGAACCCAACCGCCCATTTTCAAAGTTTTCCATGATCGCCAAACAAGTCATTTTCGAAGGCCGGGTGCAGGGTGTCGGATTCCGCTACACCGTGAAAGAACTGGCGCGCGGTTTCGATGTGTGTGGCTGGGTGAAGAACCTCCCGGACGGTACTGTCGAACTGCAGGCGATGGGCGAGAAGGACGAACTGGAGTCGTTCATCAGGGAAATCGCGGAAGAGTCGAACGTCGCGCACCACATCAGGAATCTGACGGCGGTGAAGATCCCGCTTCTGGAAAACTGCCGGGGATTCAGCATCGAGAGATGAACAGATCGGGCGAAGCCATCTCCACGGTTGTCCGCGCTGGTCACGGATTCCGTGTCTCCAATGAAACCTTGCCTGAGACATCTTGCGCCACCACCCACCATGGGCCCTCGCGGTAGGCCATGACAGGTTTACCATCAGATAAAACGCCATCGGATTTTTCACCTGCGGGAAGTCTGACCCGGGCGCTTGATCCGGGAGGAAGAGAGAGTGTGAGCTTGAATGTCCCGCCATTCTCCCAGCGGACGTGAAGCGGGCCGCGCGGAGTTGGAATTTTTCCTCCCGCATTTTTCAGGTTGCCGGGATTTGGAGCGATGCTCACACGAGTCCAACCGGGTGCCAGGGGGTATGCGCCGAGAATGTAGCGCGGAAACAGGTTCGCGGGCGCGGCTCCCCAAGCGTGATTCCAATCCTGGTTCGGTTTATATTTTTGATCCCAAGCTTCCCAGGTAATGGTGGTGCCGCTGTCCAGCATGTGTTTCCAACTGCGGTCGTTGGGCGCGGTGATGAGCTCGATGGCCTGGGCGGCCGCGTCATTTTCAAAAAGTCCTTCCAGCAGATATTGTGCTGCGTAAACCGAGCATGCCATGCCGCGCCCTCCAAGCCAGCGGACAATCTTTTCCCGACAGTCCGGCGGGACGACTCCGAAAGCGATTGGAAAGAGATTGGCATGCAAGGACGCATGATCCGTGCCTTCCCCGTCCCGATAAAGACCACGCGCCGGATCAAAGAGCACCCTGTGGAACGAGGCGCGGGCCGTCATCAGATTTTGTTCATAGTAGGCGGCGTCCCCCTCTCTTTCCAAGGCGCGGGCGAGTTCCGCCATGCAGGTGAGGCCACGCAGGTGGAAGGCGTTCATCACCGTGTTCACGGGTTTGAATACATGGCCGTCGCGCTCACCCGCGGGCCAGTCCACGAGATCGTTCTTGATCTCATCTTTGGGAGTGACGATCAGCCCGTCGGCCCGTGCATGCCTGAGATGGAGTTTCCCTTTCAGCCCGGGGTAGCGGGCGGCGAGCCATTCGACATCTCCTGTCCACATCCAGTCGGCGTGCGCCATGAAGATCATGTGCGTGGCCCATTCCGTCGGCCAGGTGGGATATTTCATCAGGCGGTCGAAGGTATCGCGGGCCATTTCGATGTCCCCCTCGGTGTAATAGTGGCTGAGCTGGTTGAGATAGGCGTCACCCTCGTAGGCGATACGCTCGCGCTCGCCATCCACATAAACGCCGGCGAAGGTGGTCGCCTTGATGGAATACTTGCAAAGTTCCCAGATACGGTTGAGTGATTCGTCGGATGAAACGAATGACGAGGCATCCTCGTCCCAACTGCTGGAAAAACCGGAGCGTCGAGTGATGTCCTGTGGTTTCATTTCCCCGGTCCATCCTTCGATTTCGATCCAGCGGAAGGGGATCAATACGCCGAATTCCGTCGGTGTGAGAACCGCCTCGGGCTGTTTGGTGTTCCGGGCATCGGCGGCGGGGGCGACGATGAGGGGCTTGTTTCCCTTGAGCTCCACCTCCGTAGCCGCATACCTCACGCTGCCCGGCGGGGTCCGGTTGATGCGTCCGCCGGCGGATGCCTCGCCGAAGTGAACGATGATTTTTTTTCCACTGCCACCCGGCGGAGGAGTGATCTGCAAGTTTCCAAAAGCCACTTTTCCGAAGTCGACCAAGATGGTGTTCTGATCCACCGGACTGATTCGCACGGGGGCCTCGTCCACGAGACTCACAGGCGCGCTGTAGGCTTGGGGCAGGACAGCAAACATCAGAATGGCGATAAAATGGGCGCTACGGCGCCGGCGGAAGTTCATGACCGGCAGTCTTGGTGGAATCACGAGGCGAGGCAAGAACACGCGGAATCCCATAAATGGGGGATGCGTGCCACCCGGGTGTGTTTTTCCAAATCGCCCTTTCCCTTGGCGTCGGCTGATCTAGCGTGACGGGAATCTCCGATGAGTCCGTGTTTCCAATGCTCCGTCTTTTTCCTGATGATGATCTGTCTGTCCGGTTGCCAGCGACGCCGCGTGTTCGAAACCCCGAAAGCGGTTCCCGTGAGAGAGGACGGTGCCCTGGAACTGCGGTTGATGAGTTTCAACGTGCGTTATGAAAATCCCGGAGACCGCGAATCCAGGTCATGGCGCAAGCGAGTGGTGGGAGCGGTTTCGATGATCCGCAGGGAACGGCCGGATGTCATCGGCATCCAGGAAGCGCTGCATGGTCAGGCTGCGGACCTATGGGCATCCCTGCCGGATTACGAGTTTTTCGGAGTGGGCCGTGATGACGGAAAAATGGCGGGCGAATATGCCGGAATCTTCTACCAGCGGGACCGGTTCGAGCCGGATTCGACGGACTGCGGAACCTTCTGGCTTTCCGACACTCCGGAAAAGGAGGGTTCGAAGTCCTGGGGAAATGAAATTCCCCGCGTGGCGGCGTGGCTCCGTCTGGTAGACCGTGCGACAGGGCGAGGATTTTACGTCATGAACACGCATTGGGACCACCGGAACCAGCCATCGCGGGAGCGCGCCGCCTTGTTGATCGCGCGGCGGATCGACGCCCGGAAGCACGCGGAGGAGCCGGTGGCATTGGTGGGGGATTTCAACTCGATGGAAAACAATCCCGGGCTGATCTATCTGACGGGCCGGAGCGGGCCGCTGGCGGGCTCGACACAGGCCTGGTCCCACGGATTGGCGGACACCTATCAATCGCTGCACGCTGCGGAAAAAAACCGGCGGACGCTGCATTTCTGGAGCGGCCGCAGGGACGGGTTGAAAGTGGATCACATTCTTGTTAGCAAGGGAGCGAGGATCGCCTCCGCGGAGATCGTTTCCCAGGACAAGCCGGAGGTTTCGGACCATTTCCCGGTGACCGCACGGGTGATATTTCCGTCAACACGCCCCTGAACAACGGGACCTGACATATTCGACAAGCGCCTCCCGCCAGAGCCTCGGCGGATGACCAAGCAGGCCGGCGAGGCGGGATGTTCCCATGGCCGTGAACCTGGGCCGTGGGGCGCGGAACGACCGCATTTCCGCGAGAGACTGCCGTCCGATGCCAGGCAACGAGGAAATGACACCGCAGGCCAGCATTTCCTCCACCACTGCGGCGGCCATGTCATGCCAGCTCACCGGTTCGCCGGAGTTGCAGGCATGCAGCACGCCGGTGGCGTGCTGTGAGAGGATGTGCTCCGTCCATTGCGACAAGTCGCTGGTGAAGGTGGGTAATGAAAATTTATCGGAAATCGCGGCCAGCGGCTGTCCCGCGAGCGCGGCTTCGAAAATCTGATCCACGAATGATGTTTTTTCCGGGCCGAACACCCATGACACGCGGATCACGCCATTTCCAGGCCAGGCGAGAACCGCATCCTCGCCAGCCAATTTGCTGCGGCCATAAGCGCTGAGAGGGTGGGGGATTTCCTCCTCGTCGCGCAGGCCGGGATCTTCACCGGCGAAGACATAGTCGGTGCTGAAGTGGTAGACACGGACGTTCCGTGCGGCGGCCCACGACGCGATTTCGGCCGGAGCATCTGAGTTCACCCGCCGCGCGAGCTCCGGATGGTCCTCGCACATTTCCAACGAGGTGATGCCCGCCGGGTTCAGAAACACGTCACACTCAAGCTGCTCCAGTGCGGAAGCCAAGGAACGGGGATCCGCGAGATCGCATATGCTCCTGGGCAGAGGAACGATCTCGTGGTTTGGGGAAAAGTGCCGCACAAGCGCGGCACCCACGCGGCCGGTGGTTCCTGTGACCGCGATTTTCATGGGAGAACTCAGATCAGCCCTTGTTCACGGAGCTCTTCCTCCACGTCATCATAAGCCGGAGCCACGATGCCCGCGTCCCGGATGCGCTGGATGTTCCGGCGCACGCCGAACTTGCTGCGCGGACCCGCCACCAGCCCGGTGACGCCGCCGACGACAAACGGCAGCAGCGCCGCGACGCCGAGCACACCGAGACCGATCCCCACCCCGCGGCGGGCGCTCGGGTGCATCAGGTCGCCCAACAGCAATCCCGCGGCAGCGCCAAGAAGGGCCGGTGCGGTGAGCGCGCTGTTTTCGATCCACGCCGGATTCGTCGTCTCGTAATACTCGTCTGCCATGAGAGAGAACTATCGCTTTTCCGGGTTACCGACAACTCCTGAAAAAGAAAAAAATCGAGCATTCCGGCTTCCTTATTTCTATCAGACCGACCAGTATTGGCGCGCATGCCAGCCCTTTCCGACACCTACGCCCTCATCCTCGCCGGTGGATCCGGCACCCGCTTCTGGCCTCTGAGCCGCAACTCCAAGCCGAAGCAACTGCTGGACCTTTTCGGAACCGGCACGTTGCTGGAACAAACCATCCGCAGGCTCGAGGGACTGGTGCCTCTTGAGAACATCCTCATCCTCACCAACGAACTGCAGGTGGATGCCGTCCGGGAAATCGCTTCCATGCTTCCGGCGGAAAACATTTTCGCCGAGCCCGCGAAACGTGACACGGCTCCTGCCGTGGCCCTCGGCATCGGCCTTGTCGCCGCACGGAATCCGGACGCTGTCATGATGGTGCTGCCGTCCGACCAGCTCATCCAGGACACCGCCGCCTACCACTCGGTCATGCGCGACGCGCTGGCCACCGCGGAGAAATCCGATGGTCTCGTCACCATCGGCATCCGTCCGACATGGGCCTGTCCGTCCTACGGCTATATCGAGCGCGGCGTGCCGGCGGTCATCGAAGGGCTTGAATGCGCGAATCCTCCCGTCGAGGTGAGCCGCTTCCGTGAAAAGCCCGCGCCGGAACTGGCCGAGCAATTCCTCGCCGAAGGAAATTTCTCCTGGAATGCCGGGATGTTCGTCTGGTCCCTGCCGACCGTCATCGAACAACTCGCGAAGTATTCCCCGCAGCTTGCCGACTTCATTTCCGTGCTCCGCGACGCGCCGGATCTCGTCGCGACCGTCGCCACCGAGTTCCCCAAGCTCACGCCCATCTCCATCGACTACGCGCTCATGGAAAATGCCGACCGCGTCCTCAACATCGAAGCGACCTTCGATTGGGACGACGTGGGCTCATGGATCTCCATCGCGAAGTATCTTGAAAACTACGGTGAGGAAAATCGGGCGAACGAAGCCATCACGCAGAGTGATTCCCAGAACAACATCATTTTCAACGCCCGTCCGGGAACCCGGGTCGCGTTGTTGGGCGTGGACGACCTCATCGTGGTGCAAACCGGGGACGCATTGTTGATCGCGAACCGCCACCAGGCGGATTCGATCAAGAAACTTTCCGATCTGCTGCCCAAGGAGCTGCTGTGAGAAGTTGAGAGTTGTTGGTTGAGAGTAAGAAATAGACTCAAGCCCGCCTGCTGCTTTCCATTGGAAAATCATACTCTTTCTCTCAACCATCGACACTCAACACTCATCTTCTTCCCATCCCGCGCTGGGCATCGATCATGGCGACGCCCGCATCGGCGTCGCCGCCACCGACGACTTCGGCATCCTCGCCCATCCGGTCGAAACCATCGACCAGGCCAAAGGCGATCCCATCGAACGGATCGCCCAACTGGTGGCGGCACGTAAGATCCAAACCCTGGTTCTCGGCCTGCCGGTCCGCATGGACGGCAGCGAGGGGAGTTCCGCGGCAAAAGTCCGCGCCTTCGGTGATTTGTTGCGCGCCCGTGTTCCCGACGTCCCACTGGTTTTCGTCGATGAAACACTGACCACCTCCACCGCCGCGACGAAACTCCGCGAGGCGGGCCGCAAGGCGAAGCAGCAGAAGTCCGTCATCGACCAGGCGGCCGCAGTGGAGATCTTGAACACGTGGATGGGCGAATGAGGTTCCCTCAAACCCATGGACGGGTCGTGAGATTTCGTCTTGTGGCGTCTCTTCAACTTCTGTCTCATGCACACCCGCCAACGATGAATATGAAATTCAAACTCACCTGCTTGTTTTCCTTCGCAGCCCTGATGCTCGTCACGGGATGTCTGGTCCGCGAGACCGTCACCGTGAATGGTGAGGTGAAAGAGCAGGACTTGAAATTCAAGCGTCCGATCAAGGAGGCGATCGAGAACACCGAGCATCCGCAGAACGATTACTGATTTGCCTGATGCGGCTCAAACTCACCATCGCCTACGACGGTCGTCCTTACAACGGCTGGCAGTCCCAGGCCTGCGGAAACACCGTGCAGGACATCGTCCAGGTGGCGCTGGCGGAAGTGGCCAAGCAGCCGCTGCGGCTTCACGGTTCCGGGCGCACCGACACCGGCGTGCACGCGCTCGCACAGATCGCCCATTTCGATGCTCCGGAAGGAGTTTCAATGAACCCGTTCAACTGGGTTCCCGCCTTGAACTGCAAGCTGCCCGCCACCATCCGTATCATGGCCTGCGAGGAGGTGCCGGCGGATTTCCACAGCCGGTTCTCCGCTATCGGGAAAATTTATCATTACGACCTCTGCACCGATCCGGTTCTGCCGCCGCTCAAGGCCGGTCTCGCCTGGCACGTTCCGCGCCAGCTCGATGTGGATGTGCTGTGGGACGCGCTCGCGCTTTTCATCGGGCGGCACGACTTCCATGCCTTCGCCGCCTATCGGGGAAATGAGACTCCCGACATCGACTGGTGCCGGACCATCGAGTCCGTCGAACTGACGACACTGCAGGACGGCTACCAGATTTCCTACAAGGGTGATGGATTTTTGTACAAGATGGTCCGCCTCCTGACCGGCGGGGCCGTCCATGCGGCGCAGGGGCGCATCCGGCTCGACGACTTCGCCGACCTGCTGGATCAGCCCGCGGGACTGCCTCGCGGAAAGTCCCCGCTTTGTGCGCCGGCGGACGGATTGTTCCTCGAAAAGGTGCTCTATCCGGACATGTGACGGAATCGTCACCTATATCGAACCGTAGGACACGGTTCGATATGCTGTGTTTTCCTGCGGTTTAAAGAACCGCAGAGATATGAAAATCGACATCGTCACCGATACATTTTCCCCGGATGTGAATGGCGTCGCCATGACACTGGGCCGTCTCACGGATGGTCTGAGAAAGCGGGGACACCGGGTCCATGTCATTCATACCGGTGAATCGGCCGGTCCGGGCGAGACGTCGTCGCCCTCGGTGCCATTGCCTGGCTACAGGGAGGTCCGGGTCGGACTGCCGGAGCCATTCAAACTGCGTGCCCGCTGGCTGAAAAAACGTCCGGATGCCATCTATGTGGCGACGGAAAGCCCCTTGGGGAAATCCGCGCTCAAGGCGGCGAACGCGCTGGGCATCCCTGTGGCGACAGGCTTTCACACGAATTTCCACCAATACATGGAGCAATACCGCATGGGCGGCCTGCAGCCCGTGGCAATGGCCTATCTCCGGCGCTTCCATCAACGGGCCAACTGCACGCTCACCCCATCCCAGGATACGGTGGACAAGCTTCTGGCGGACGGATTCACCAATGTCCATCTGCTGGGCAGGGGGGTGGATACCGGGTTGTATCATCCGGCGAAACGTTGCGAGACATTGCGTGCCGAGTGGGGTGCCAGGCCCGGAGCCCCGGTGGCGATCATCGTCGGTCGTGTGGCGGCGGAGAAGAATTTCGACCTCGCGATCGCCGTCTTTGAACAAATGAGGAAAGCCGTGCCGGATGTGAGGTGCGTCGTCGTGGGAGACGGGCCGCTGCGTGAAAAACTGGCGGCCCGGCATGATCATCTTCATTTCTCCGGAATGAGGCTGGGTGAGGATCTTGCCAGGCATTACGCTTCGGCGGACGTGTTGATTTTTCCGAGTGAGACGGAAACCTTCGGGAACGTGCTGCTGGAAGGAATGGCCAGCGGTCTGGTCACCGTGAGCTATGATTATGCCGCCGCCGGGCTGCATGTGCGCTCGGGTGAAAACGGTTTGAAGGTGGCGAAGGGCGATGCGGACGGGTTCCTCCAACAGTCGGTCGCCGCCTTGGGCATCCGTCCGGAAAACCACCTGCGCCTTGCCGCGCGCGAAACCGCGGAGCAACTGGGATGGGAGGAGGTCGTCAGGAGCTTCGAGAGCCGTTTGGAAAACATGGCCGGCATCACGTCCGCCTCCCCGCAACCCTATGAAATCTCCAAGCGTCCGAAGCTTTCCTGCCGCACGGTGTTTCTATCAGACATCCATCTGGGCACGCCGGACAGCAAGGCGGACGAGGTGGTGGATTTCCTCAAGCACCTTTGCTGCGAAAAACTGGTGCTGAATGGTGACATCATCGACGGCTGGGCGTTGAAACGCGGTGGCAAGTGGAGCAACCGTCACAGCCGGTTCATCCGCAAGGTGCTCAAGATGACGGAAAAGGACGGCACCGAGGTGATCTATCTCAGGGGAAACCATGATGACATCCTGGAGCGGTTCCTGCCACTGGCATTCGGCCAGATCCGTTTCACCAAGGAGCACATCCATATCACGAAAACGGGAAAACGCTATCTGGTGGTGCATGGGGACGGATTCGACAGTGTCTCCACCAACCACCGCTGGCTGGCTTCGCTCGGTGCGGTGGGTTATAATTTCCTGCTGCGGGTCAACCGCATCTACAACCTGTGGCGCTCGTGGCGGGGGAAAGAGTATTTCTCACTCAGCAAGACGGTGAAGGCGAGGGTGAAGTCGGCGGTGAGTTTCGTGGATCGCTACGAAGAACTCCTTCAGGAACTCGCCCGCCACAAGGAGTGCGACGGCATCATTTGCGGCCACATCCATACGCCGGAAGACAAGCAGGTCGGCGACACCCATTACCTGAACTCCGGTGACTGGGTGGAGAGCCTCACCGGCATCATCGAGCATCACGACGGGCGGATGGAACTGGTGAAATATGAGGAATTCATCAAATCCCTCGGCGGAGCCGCCGCTGCCCGCGAAAGGCAGACGGCTGGTCAGCTCCTGTGAAGCGGGGTGGTATCGGTTCTGGCGGACGGGGTTCCGCAACGGGCCGGAATGCCGCCAGCCCGTTGCGTGTTTGTTTTGATTTGCCCTGATCGCCCGCAGATCACGCGCGGCGGCGCTTTCTGGACAGAAGCAGCAAGCTCCCCGAAACGGCCATCAGCAACGAGGACGGTTCCGGAACCACATCGGAGAAAGTCGTGCCGAGGGTGAAGTCGTCGAATGTCGCGCTTGCACGTGACTGCATGCGGATCCCGTCGAAAACCAGGCTTCCGGCACGGGTCAGAGTGCTGTCCGGCGTGCCGAGATCCGTCTCGGAACCCGTCGGGTTGACCCAGAGGCTGTAGATCGTGTTTCCACCGACATATTCCATCTTGAAGAGGAGGGTGTCGATCCGTCCGAAAACGATGGTGCTGCCGGGGCTGGTGCCCGGCACATTGGTGCTGGCCTGGAGCCCCCAATGGGTGTTCGTGGCATCGTGCCTGCCGAAGCGGAAGGGTTCGGCGGTGCCGTTCATGAACGAAAGCCAGGCATATTGTCCGGTTTCGCCGACCGAATTCACCGACATGCTCACACTCGCCCACAACGTTCCGTCCTCGGCGACGTTGTAGGAATCGGAAAGCGTGCGGACCACTCCCTTGTGCCGGTCCGCCGCATTGGCGCTTTCCGTGTGCAGCCGGCCATCGGTGCCGATGGAGGGATCATAAGTCGCGTTGTTGGAGCTGTCGCGCCAGGCGCCGCTCCACCCGGTTCCTCCATTCCAAGCGTCGGTGGAAAAGGTGCCTGCGGGATAATTGAAAACATCTGAAGCCAGAACAGCGGCGGAAGCTGCTCCTGCCGTCGGGAGGATGATCGCGGCTGCCAGGATGGCGAGGCGGATTGGTTGATTCATCAGGTGGGTCATGGTGATGGTTCGGTGTGGATGAAGCGGGTGTGATTGCCATGGGGGATTCCGCAAAACCATTTCCGCGCGATCATGGAGCATCGGGGAGAAAGCCGGATCCGCCTGGCATCCGTTAACGCGACATTTCCTCCCCGGACCCGACAGCGGATTTCTGAATTTCGGAGAATTGTTGCGCCCCGTTTTTCATCACCGCTTGAAGTTCCCGTTCCCACCTTGCCAAGTTTGCTTGCCACCTACCTCGCCACCCGGATAGAACGTGCCCGAGGAATGGCGACATGGTAAATGATCGTCGTTCCGCAACAGGTGAAAGCTTGTTTTAATGGTAAGGGCCTGTAGCTCAGCGGTTAGAGCAGGGGACTCATAATCCCTTGGTCCAGGGTTCAAATCCCTGCGGGCCCACCTTGCCGATCATCCTCCGGCTGGGAGATGGCTTGGAGAGAAACCCTATGTCGCCTGCGGAGGAAAAGAATTCGTGAGAGCCTCTAGGGGGTGATGAGGCGGTAGAATGCCTTGCCGGCAGGTGGATCCGTGTCGGTGAAGGAAGATTGGTTGAATGGCGCGAAGACCTCGCCAATGCCATTCCATCCACCATCGAGCCGTGTGGAACGCTGGACGCGATAGGTCAGGCAGGGAGTGGCGTCGAATCGGATCGTCCATCCGGTGGGCGATTTTGCCAGCGCGACAGGGAGGGTTGTCGGGGTATGGACCACCAGGCCGGTGAACCTGAAATCCTGGCCGTTGCCGGGAACGGTTGCTCCGTTGGTCCTCACAAAAGCGACTTGTGAGACCGCCGCTCCGGACAAGGTGCCACTCACGCTCCTGGCGGTGGTGATGTCCGTGAAGGTGAAGGTCGTGGCGCTGTCCAGCGAGAACCGGAAGCTGTCCAATTGTCCGAAATGGTAGGCGAAACCGGGAGCCGGATGGGTTCCGATCGCATCGGTGTAATGTCCGTCGGCATTGTCGCCCCCACGGTGGAAGTAGCTGAAAAGCACGTTTCCGGCACTGTCACGGAGTTCGAATCGGTTGCTGTTGTTCGCATTGTCCAGATTGTTCATCTGGAGTTCCACCAGAAGGGACTGCCCGGACTTCAATGGGGAGGAAAGGGAGCGGACCGCGGTGGATCTGCCATTGGCCGCGCTGTTCCAGATGCTGAAGAGGGATGTGCCGCCGCTGATGTAGCTGCCGCCCCCGGTGGTGCTCAATGTCCAGGGACCGAAACCGAATCCCTGGTTCCCTGTGAATCCGGTACCGGCATAGTTCACGCCGAAGTCCGCCGCAACGAGGCCGTTGAGGGGTTCCAGTCCGTAAGCAAGCGACTGGGCCCACTTCCGGGCATCCGATGGCAATGCCTCGTTGAGCCACATGAAGCCTCCGTCCATTCCCTGCGTCTGCTGCCAGTTGCGCATCTTCGAGGTGACGGAGGGAGGCGTGTCGGTGTTTCCCCACAATCCCGGATATACCTTGAAGCCGCCGAAGGCGTTGTTCCATGTGGCGGGATTGTTTCCCGCGCCTCCGTCGTAGCACTGGAGGTAGACTGCGTCCGCATCCGCTCCCAGTTGCGCCTTCACATTCACCCAGAAGTTTTGAGCGGTGTAAGGGCACAAGGTCACTTTCATGCCCAGCCCTGCGATCATTTTTCCGAACTTCACCGCGGAGGAAACGTCGTAGGTGCTTTCATCGTCGAATTGGATCGCGTCCGCTCCGGTGGCGTTTTTCAGTGCTTCGAAGGATTTGTAAAGCAGGCTGCCGGATCCGGTTCCGTCGCTGGCGACGAGGCTTTTGATATTGCTGAACGATTGGTCGCCCCAACTGCCGATGACGAGCTCGATGCGGTGGATCTCCGGGCGCAGGGCGGCCAGCGACGAGGCCCACGCGGGATCTCCTACATAGACACCATTCCGCACGACCGGCGTGTCGTTGTAATAGACGTCGCCATTGGCGCTGATATGGAGGGTGAACAGGAAAAGCCTGTTGAATCCGGATGTCCTGGCAGCCTCGATCTTGGTGATCGGAGGATAAAAGTCATTCCCGACATACACTCCCCTGACCGCCGCATGGATCCATCCCGGCAGGACTGCCGCCACCACTGTGGCGGAGAGGAGGAACCGGGCCGCCCGCGGCGTATTTTTCCGCAGGAAGGCCGGGGAGCACCCGGGTGGAGGGGAATTGCTTTTGATGGAACGACGGAGATACATGGCGGGATGGAGAACGCGGAGTGCCCGGGTGGTGGATGGGTTTGGCCCGGACGGTTTTTCTGGCTGGCAGGAGCGGGTTGTGGAATCCGACAAGCAGGGACTCCCACGAGAGTGCGCCTTCTCCCGGGCCGAACCGCCAAAAAAATTCCAATCTTCCTCAAACTCTCCGGTTCCGCTTCCCCGACGGGCCGCTTGACCGGGAAAACAGGGTTTTCTAGGATGTGCGGATGCGACCGCACGACCAGGCACCGGGCGAGGGATATGATTCCGGAAAACGGTCTTCCGCAGGCCGCTGTCCAAACCGTCGCCCGACGGCCCGTCTTGATCAGGAGGGCGAAGGCGGCCGGCTCTCCATGACCCCTGTCCTTCACCCCGGGACATGAACCCGGAACCGGAAGCATGAGCGGCAATGAATCGAGCGAGATGGAGTCCGCCATCTACCAGGTGGCCTTGTCCTTGGAAGGCAGGGAGGCCCGGCTTCGCTTTCTGGACCGGATCTATCTGCCGGGAGACCCCGCCAAGGAGGAAATGATCAGCCTTTTGGATCTGTCGGAAGCGAGTTCGGAATACTTCTGTGACGCGGACGATCATCGCGTGCGCATTGCCAGACAGCTTTTGTCCGACAATCAGGTACCCGTCGGAGGTGCGGGAGAGCTGGTAGGCATGGAGGAGGAAAAGCCCGGTTCCATCCTGGGTCGCTACCGCATCATCGGATTGATCGGAGAAGGCGGGTCCGGAGTGATTTATGAGGCGGAGCAGGAGGCTCCGATCCGCCGCCGCGTGGCGGTCAAGGTCCTGCGGCATGGATTGGACTCGAAGTCGATCCTCGCCCGCTTCGAGTCCGAGCGTCAGGCGCTCGCGATGATGGACCACCCGGGCATCGCCAAGGTCCTGGATGCCGGAACCACGGACGGCGGGCAGCCGTTCTTCGTGATGGAGCTGTTGAAGGGAGAGCGCATCTCCACTTATTGCGACAGTAAAAAACTCACCATCCGCGAGCGGGTCGATCTTTTCATCCAGATCTGCAACGCCATCCAGCACGCCCACCAGAAGGGGATCATCCATCGCGACATCAAGCCCTCGAACGTCCTCGTCGACTGTCTGGAAGACGGGACCCATTCGCCGAAGGTGATCGACTTCGGCATCGCGAAGGCGACCGGAGGGCGCCGGATCGGCAGCGAAACAGTGTTCACCTCGCATGACCAGTTTTTGGGAACGCCCGTGTACGCGAGCCCGGAGCAGTTCGACGTGACCCGCCTGGATACCGACACCCGGGCGGACATCTACAGCATGGGTGTCCTGCTCCATGAACTGCTGACATCATGCACCCCTCTGGCCCCGGAGCAGATCCAGGGTCTCGGCAAGTCGAAGCTTCATCGGAAGATGCTCGACATGGAGGTGGTCAGACCGTCCGTCCGCCTGGCCACGGAGGAAAAACCGGCGCTTGCGGAAATCTCCAAAAACCGTGGGGCTGAACCGGCGCAACTCATCCACGCGATACGTGGCGACCTGGACTGGATCGTCCTCAAGGCGATCGAAAAGGACAGGAACCGACGCTACCAGACCATCAACGGCCTGGCGATGGACCTCGGCTGTTTCCTGAACAACCAGCCCGTTCTGGCGCGGCCGCCCAGCCGCGTTTACCTGGCCGGAAAATTCATCCGCCGCAACCGCCTCGGAGTGGGTTTGGCCGCCACCCTCGTCCTTTTCCTCGTGACCGCGCTGATGTTCACGACCGTGCTCTACCGCCGTGCGGAACATTCGCGGGATCTCCAGTCCCGCCTCCGGAAAACGGCCGAGGCGGCTCGCAAGGAGGAGAACCGGCTGCGGATGCAGGCGGTGGCCCGTGCGAACGTCTCGCGTGTCGCCATGCTTCTCGACCAAGGCCGCATCGACGAGGCGGACGTGTTGCGGCAGGAATACCCGATTTCCTCGATCGAGCCATCACTGGAAGCCGCAACCGTTTTCCGGTCGCTGGGTGACTGGAACGCGAGGGCCGGGCGCATGGACCAGGCACTTCCATGCTACAGGCTCCTGCTGCAGGCGAACCGTTTCGACCAGCCGGACAAGGTGTTGCGCGGCGTTGACCTGCTGGTGATCGGAGCCGCGTTCATCGAGTCCTCACCGGAGGAATACCGGAGCTATCGTTTGGAAATACTCCACACACACATGCCACCCCGGGGTGCGGTACAGGCGGAGCACCTGATGAAATTCTGCCTGCTTGGTCACGCCGGGAAGGACGTGCTGGAGATGTTGCGTCCTGTGGCGGAGATTCTCGGAAAGTCCCGTGAATCCGGCTACCATGCGTGGGACGCGCTCGCCATGAGCCTGTACCACCTACGCTCCGGGGACCCCGGCGCAGCCATGGAAGCAGGGCATGCGGGGATCCGGGACCCGTTGATCAAATCCACCTGCCAGGCGGCCATCCACGCCACGATGGCGATGGCCTGTCGTGAACGGGGCGATGCTGCGGAAGCCGACAAGCAGATGTCCGCCGCCGCCGAAATTCTCAAGAAAAACACCGGCAGGGACCCGATCCCCGGCCAGCCTGCGGATGGATTCTGGTGGGACCGCTCCATCGCGAAGTCACTGGTCCGCGAATGCCGGAGAAAAAGCGGGATATCCGGGCCGTGATGCACGGACTGACGAATTTCACCAAGCCGAAGCTCGATCATTATTCTCAATTGAGAATGGCGGACAGGGAGGGATTCGAACCCTCAATTAATGGTTTTCAGCTTCCTCCAGTTTTCCGTTTCGTTGGTTTTTCAACCTTTTCCGAAACAGGGGGAAAGTCATTATCCACAGGTCTGAGGTACTTTTGTGGTATCAGAGGGAAGGGGGCGAACCACGCTTCCGCCTCATCCTTGCCCTTGGCATCGTTGTAGGATTTCTTGGCCTCGCTCTCGCTGTTGCCGGCTTCCATGGAGGTTTGAGCCAGTCCCACGTCAGCACCGCGGCACGAGATGAAGGTGTGCCGCAGGGCGTTTTTCCGCCAGCCTCCGACGAGCTTGCCCAGCCTGGTCGTCTCCGCGTCGGCACCGCCGCGCCTGGGGGTGTGTGGCGGGAGATTCGGCCCCACCCGGCCAAAGGTTTTCTTGATCGGCCACAGGGCTTGTTTGAGGGCGGGGAGGATGGGCACCACCCGCCGGTGGCCGTTCTTGTCGGTCTCCGGCCGGATGATGATGAGATCCCGGTCCCACTTGAAGTCCGCCCAGTCGAGCGGACTTTTCCCGCTCTCCGGATCCGGGCAGATTTCCTCAGTACGGATGCCGGCCCAGCCGCCACAGCAAAGCCAGGCGAAATAGCCGGGGGTGACGTTCTGGATCATGGTCTCCAGGTGGCTCCGCTCCCACGTGGTGGGGACCTTGCGGATGACCCTCGGTTTTTCAAGGCACTGGGGGGCGGTCTTTTCTCCGGAGGGGAGATACTTCATTTCCACGCACCACTTGAAAAAGGTAATCCACGCACCGCGGCGGTTCTTGCGGGTGCGGGCCGAGCCGGGGAGGGGAGGGAGCTCGGCGGGACCGATCTCGTGGAGGTCCCTGTCCGGCAGGACGGAGAGGTGCCGCGTCAGGATGTTCACATTGTGCGGCGAGCTGCCGGCGTTGGCGCGCTTCACCGCGAGGAACTCCTCCACGGCCTCCCTGCAGTTCTTTTTCGGCAGGCGCTTGGCGTGCCAGAGGATGAACTCATCAACCAGGGCAAGCGAGGGGTCCACCTCCAGCATGCGGCGGATGGCCACCGTCTGCGCTGTCGAGAGGGCGCCGAGTTTCACGCCGCCGAGGTAGGTCTCTTCCGCGATCCGTTTCGCCTCCGCCTTGGCCTTTTCCAAGGTGGAGCGGACCACGAACCGTTTCCCGTTGCGGAATTTCCAATATTCCACGCCGGCGCGAGGCGACCACGGGAACACCGTGATGGAAACGGTGCGGTATTTCACCAACACGGAGCGGGTCTCATTCATACGGGGAAGGCGGCACGCATGAATTCCTCGCACTTCTTCAGCACGAAGGCGGTGGTGATGTCCGAGTAGAGAAACGTCAGTTCCAGAGAACCATCAAAGGCGTTCCCGCTGTCGTAGTGGGAAACCATGAAGGCGCGGTCCTGTGGTTTTGCCTGAAAATGAAGCGTTCGTTTGACTGACCGGATGTTGATCTCGATTTCGAATTCCGAAGATATGTCGTGAACCTTCCGGCGGCTGACCTTGAGCGTGCACTCCCGGCCCGCCGTCTCGATCGCGGCCCGCATCTTTTCAAGTTCCGGTTCGATGATTTCCCGGATGATCTTCTCTGCGTCCTCACAGGAGACGCGAAGAGCGATGAGGCGGTCGGCATCGCTCTGCCGCCGGCGCGAGGCTTCCGCCTCCTGTCTGGCGGAGTGTGCTTTCAGGTGGGATTGGTAGTCCATTGGTTCATTCATGGCTTGCTGATGGATTGCATCTGAAATAACAAGATTTCATGTTTCGCGACAGTAGAGCCATAATGCTCGGACCGGATCACCTTTCGTCTCGGCATGAGAGGTTCTTCGCATCGCTGGCTGCTCACGCCGGCATTGTCGGACCGGTCAAATGGCTCCCCGGAACCACCGGGAAACATCGGGTTATCCCTCGGAATTTTAATCCCTTGGTTCGTCGTAGTCCCCATTTCTATTACGCTACGGCGGACTATAGGGACGCGCTGGAAAAAGCGATCCTGGACGAAGTAGAGCATCTCTTCATCTTCGAAGATGATTGCAGATTCTTTCCGGAGTTCGAGGAACTGTTCCTGCCTGCGTTCCGCAATCTCCCAGACGGGTGGATGGCCCTGATGATGGGCGGCAGTCGGCAAACGAAGAAGATGCCGGTTGTCGTTCCGGGCGTGCTCCGCAGGGTAAACGGGGGATGTCTCGCAACGCACGCCATCCTTTGGAGCAGGGCCGGAATGATCCGGGCATGGAACCATCTTTACGAAAATGGGAATCTGATCGTGGATCAGGCCTTTGCCGGGCTGCAGGCGATAGAGCCTCATTTCTACGCGCCGGACAGGTGGGTGACCGACCAGTGTCCGGAAGCGGTGCCGGCGTCGAGGGAGATCACCCACGCAGAGTGCTGAACTACCATTTATAAATGATGTCTTGGGTGGCATAGACAATTCCCTTTCCTTTACATGCCTGACAGATGTCGGGATCTGTGGCCCTTTTCGGCTTTTCGGGCTTACAGGCTACGCATGGCGCATTCTTATTGTATCTGGGGACGGTAAACTTGTCTCCCTTCTTTAAACGCTCTAACAATTCTTCTCGAGTGATCAAAAAACCGTCGGGATTTGAATTGGTGATGTGTGCTTGAATCTCTTTGTCTGCGACGTCCACGCCCACAGCGGCAATCCGGTCATTCGTGACCTTCAAAGCAATCAACTTATAGGCGTCGGCGAGCTCTTTGCCTTTCACGGTTCGGAGCGATTTTTCCACCGGTGGATCAACGCGAACCTTGATATCGACCTGCGCGGCGGCGAAACTGCATAATACGGCAAGTATGAGGAGGATTTTTTTCATAGTGTCGGGGCTTCTAGATAGAATTTTGACGGACGTCAATCATGAGATTTTCATCGAAAATTCACGTGCTAAATGGGGTGTTGTGGCTATGCATGTTGCTGGCAAGTCAGGCACGGCCAGTAGGCGTAGACTTTGATCCGCTCTGTTTTTTGGTCTGATAGATGACCTTCCCTTGCATCTGCGTGAAATCGGGATCGGGTTCATCTGCAACTGCGTGGAGCGCCGGCACTCCTTTTCCAGCTTGCGCCTCCCGAATGATCCGGCGCGCTTCCGCTTGGATCACATCACGGCAAAAAGACGCTAGGGAGGGGCTGTCAACGATCCGGCTGGCCTGGTCCGCAATATCCAGTTCCTCATCATTCAGGAAGATTTGGGAGTAGCCGGGAATAATTGGTTCATCCTTCCTCACCGGTAAAGCTAGTCTCTGCTCCTCCGCCTCAATGGTGGCTGATAATTTTTCCTGCAGGAATCGAGTTCGATTTTTCGGGTCCGAATTAGCAGCCAGCGCGACTCTTATGGAGTTAGGTTTTCTGCCAGATTGTTCTGCAAGCCAGGAACGATCCTTCCCGATGCCCGCGAGTCGTTTGTCAATGTCTTCGAAATTGATCACGGGCCACAAATACCACTGTTAGCAGAAAATCATACAATTATTTTACGTGAAGCAGAAATTCTTCTTTACGGCGTCAGAAATTCTGCTTTTTGTAAGCGCATGAAAGCGCAAGACCGCCTCACTGCTGTGGATCTCCGGGACCTTTCGGAGGCCGAACACGCCGCACTCCGCCAAGCGGCAATCACCGCCAACCTGTCGCTCCCGGAGTTCCTGGGTCAACTGGTCGCGAAAACATCCAAGCGTCTTCTGGGCCGCAAACCAAAAGCCACAGTCTGAAATGAAGTCCTGGACGGTCACCATCCCTTTGGAGGCTTTCTCCTGCTGGCTTCTTGTGACAACTGCATTGTGCGTCACCGGCAGCCTTATGGGGCCTTTCACCTACTGGGTGGAGGTGGTGAGGGATGAGATGGGACAGGCGGACGAAATCTCAGAAAGAGAAAAATGGGCCGCTGGTCGGGTCGAAGGGATTCCGTTTGTCGGGAAGGTGCTGTTTCACCGACTCCCAGTAATCAAGGTGCTCCTTCTGAAGCTTCGCCATTTCCGCACGGTGTGCCCGATCAATGTCCGCCTTCTCCTGCTCAAGAGCCTTTATGCGGTCCTCCGCAAGCTTCCGAAGGTGGGACTCGCCCTCAACCCGCGCCTTCCATTCAGACGCCCTCGAAACACGGACGCCACCCACAATAGTGAGAACGGACCCGACCAGCGCGAGCACGGATCCGACAACGACCTCCAATGATTTCCAGTCCATGCCCGCAGGCCTAGCAGGGCTCCCCCACTGAACCAATCAAATCATTCCCATCATGAGCATATTTCCACCCCGAACCCAAACCACGCCTGAGCCATGAACCTTCCGTCCGATGTGATGAAGGCGGTGATCGTGGCCGCGGGCAAGGAGCTCGCGGACCGGTTGGAACCGCAGGCGAAGGACCTGCAGCTCTTCACCATCGCCGAAGTGGCCGAACGGTTGCGCGTCTCCGAACCCACCGCCCGCCGGCTGATCCGCGAACACGTGGACCTCGGCGAGGCCTCCAAGCGGGTGAGCCTCGCCCAACTCCGAAAGATCATCGAATCCCGCACCGCGGAAGCTCCAGCCGCCTGAACATCACCCCCAACCTGAAACCAACACATGCACCCCAAGCGTCAACCATCAGTTGTCTCCGTAGCCATGGCGCTCGCTGCCGCCGCTTCCAGAAACCAGACCGACCTGCCGGTCGGAACACCTCCCTACCCAGGGAAACAACTGACACCACTTAATTTTGAGACGATGAGATCCGGCGATTTGCCCGGATCCTACGGAGTTAGAAATCAGCGGAAAATCCGCAAGAACAGGCGGCGTCAGCACGCTGCGGGACACCGCAAGGCATTCGCCTGATGGACTTCACCGACCGCGACGAGTGGCCGGACCACCGGGTGATCCGGTGGATCGACACCCTGAGAAAACCCAACCCGCTCGGACTTTGGTCCGCCCGCCATCTCGCCGGCCTCGAAGCCGAGGCCCACCACCGAAACCTGAAAATCCCATGACCCACGACCTCCCCAACATCCGTGCCGCCGCCTCGCTGTGGCGCGTGCGTCATCCCGACCAGGCTCATTGCTCGATCGTGGTGCAGATCTCTCACGCCGGCATGCATGCCGCCATCGGCAGCACGCTCACCCCCATCGCCTCCAATTTCGCGCCAGGCACCTACATCGTCAATCCCGACGCCAGCCTGCAGGTTGCCAGCGGAGGCAGTCTGGATTCCGCCGAGGCGTGGGAAACGCTGGAACCTGCCGACCGCGCGGCCGCGTTTCGCTTCACCGGCGGACCTCTCAGCGAGGAACAAGCCGCCGAACACCATGCCCTGCGCGCGCTCCTTATGAACGAGCCGAATGTGCATGACGTCATCGCCATCGCTCCGCATCTGGACGGACGTTGGATGTATCTGGTGCAATGCCCTCTCTCGTGGAAGTTCCCGACCCACGTGGTGGGAATCGCCGATCTCAAAAACGAGGAGGCTGAAATCATCGCCCAGTGTGGGGCCCTGTGGTCCGCCCAGGACGTGTGGAACAACCGCCGTCACCCCCTCAGCCATGAAGAGGGCTGACACACCGAAGGGCGCCGCGCTCGTCGCCCTCCTCACCGTGGCGGCCTGCGTGCTCGCTCCATGGGTCGTCTACGGCTTCGCCCGCATCCTCTCCGAAATTTACACCGTCCTCCACCAGCCATGAGCCGCCTCCCCGCCATCCTCCGCGTCCGCAAGACGGACTACCGCCCGCCCGGTGCGGGCAACACCCCACCACTGGACCGCAAAGCGGGACCAGGGGCGGCAGCGTGCCCGGAATCGCCCACGGAACGGGCCGCTCACGATTCGGTCGTCGCCACCTATTCGTTACCGATTCTCCGCGCCATCGCCGCGGACCTCGGCAAACGCGCCTGGCTCAACGACTGGAGCACCATCCGTCTGGCGGCCGTGAGGCGCCGCATCCGCGAAATCTCCCCCACCTGACACAAACGCCCGCCCCCGTTGCCGCAGTCGCCGGGGGGTAGCTGCCTCGGCAACCCGGGCGGGCGACCAATCTCCAACCCACAAAATCCATGCTCTACTACTATCTCATCTGCTGGGCTGTCTGCGCGTTCATCATCGCCATCTGGGTTTTCTACGATTTCCAAATGGACGAAACCGAGCCGTTCGAAATCGGTGACGATGTTCTCTGTTCCTTCGCGGTGGGTGCCATCCTGGGAGCCTTCGGACCGTTCGGCCTATTCCTCTGCGCCTTCCTCACCCGCACCACCGAGGAGCCATGAACGCCCGCCGGATCCAATGCAGCCTGAAATACTGGCTGGGCAAGTTTTGCAAAAACTTCCTCGGCATCTGCCGCGCCTGCGGCACCGGCCTCAATTACACCCGGCACGGCCAAGGCGTGTGCCCCAAATGCTCCCGCCGATACTGAAATGAGAGCCTGCCGCCCCGACCGGTTGCGCCAGCGCTTCCCCCTGATCCGGCCGGGCGCTGAAAAGCCGGTGAAGAAGGCCGCGAAGAAAAAAGCGGCGCCGAAACCTCTACCCCCGCTGCCGGCGTCCACCCTCACCGACGACACCCTCACCATCGTCCTACGGATTCCGCCCTACGAGATATCCCCGAACGGCCGGGGCCACTGGCGGACCATCGCGAAGCACAAGAAAGCAGCCAAGAAGACCGCCAACCTCGTCACCCTGGGAGCCATCGGCACCGCCCGCCCGCAGCCCGTGGGCTACTCCCTCGCCTACTACTGGCCGTCCACCCACCGGGACGACGACAACGCCATCGGCAGTTGCAAAGCCATTCTGGACGGCATCTGCGCGGCCCTCGGGATGGATGACAAACACCTCCGGTTCCACGCCCTCCACCACCACGCGGACCGCTCCTGCCCACGCGTGGAAATCATCATGCACCTCACCGCACCCACCCCATGAGCAAAGAAGTCATCATCGCCGGATCCACATTCCGGGTCCTGATAAACGGTCGCAAGTCGATCAATGGAAAACCCTATGGCGTCGAATTGACCGGAGAAATCACCGAGCAGGACGCCGGCGAGACCATCTACGATGCAGCGGTAGCCGCGATTGGCCACGTCAGAACGGAGATGCCCGAGATGGAGCTCCCCAGCGGGATTCAAATCAGCATCATCACCCCAACTGAACGGGAGTTTGAGGCAAAGAGAAAGGGGAAGGCATGAACATCCCCGCTTTCCCACTTTGCTGGCCGGACCGCTTCCCGCGGGCGAAGGCCCGGGTTTCCAGTTCCTTCAAAACCCAGCTCGCCGGCGCGATCAAGAACGTCCAATGCTCGCTGAAACTCTTCGGTTCCGACAGCGGCAAGGCGGTGGGTGACGTCGTCATCTCCTCGAATTGCTCGCTGGGCGTGGACAATCCCAGCGACCCAGGCGTCGCCGTGTGGTTCACGTGGGAGGGTAAACAGGTGTGCATCGCCGTGGACCGCTACGCGAAGCTCGAGGCGAACCTGCAGGCCATCCACCACATCATCGAGGCCCGCCGCACGGAACTCCGCCACGGCGGTTTGGAAATCATCCGCGCCACCTTCACCGGCTTCCTCGCCCTGCCGGCACCGGCACCCAAGCCTTGGTGGCACCGGCACCCAAGCCTTGGTGGATTCTGATGGGACTGCCAGAGGACGCCACCGCCGACGAGATCAAGACGCGCTACAAGGACCTCTCCAAATCCATGCACCCCGACCGCGGCGGCAGCGCGGATGCCTTCTCCGAACTCACCGCCGCCCGTGACGCGGCCCTCACTTCAAGACAGCCATGAGCGAAAACACATCCATTGAATGGACCGATCACACGTTTAACCCCGTCCGTGGATGCACCATGGTTTCCCCCGGGTGTGCCCACTGCTACGCCGCGCGCGAGGCCGTGAGGTTTCCCGGGATCCGGGGAGTGTGGGGCGACAGCGGCACCCGCATCCTTGCCGTCCCAGACGCATGGAAGGCCCCAGTTAAGTGGAACCGGAAGGCCGAAGCCGCCGGAACCCGCGCACGGGTGTTCTGTGCCTCGTTGGCGGACATCTTCGAGGACTGGAAAGGCGACCTCCGATTCCCTGCGGACATCGCTCCGGATGGATGGGTGACGGCCCGGTGGGACGGCACGCAAATGGTCCGCGAATTCGAAGCAAGCGCCGACGCCCAGGGATTGCCACCGGCCACCATGGACAACATGCGCACGGAGCTCTTCCGGCTGATCGAAGCAACGCCTTTCCTCGACTGGCAGCTTCTGACGAAGCGACCGGAGAACGTCATGCGCATGGTCCCCGACCACTGGCGGGAGAGATTTCCTGCTAACGTTTGGATGGGAACCACTGTCGAAAATCAGGAGATGGCGGACAAGCGCGTCCCCGTGCTCCTCAACATCCCGGCCACGGTCCGGTTCCTCTCGTGCGAGCCTCTGCTCGGACCGGTGGATTTATCGGGGCTCTATTTTTCCGACGTCTGCGGTGGTAGATATCCATTCAAGGGAGTTGCTCCGGAACATCGGACCAAGCGGATTGATCTCTTGGACTGGGTCATCGCCGGCGGCGAGTCCGGACCCAAGGCGAGGCCCATGCACCCGGACTGGGCGCGGAGCCTCCGCGACCAATGCCAGGCCGCCGGCGTGCCCTTCCTGTTCAAGCAGTGGGGCGAGCACGTGACCGCAACCATTGGAAACTGCTACGATGGGGATTCACGCCAGGTGGAATTGGACGGAACAGACAGTTCCGATTGGACGATTGACCGCCACACCGCCTCTACCGAGATCATGGTGAAGATCGGCAAAAAGAAAGCCGGCCGCCTCCTCGACGGACGCGAGTGGAACGAATTCCCCACCCCCTCCCAGCCATGACCCAGTCCCTTTTCCCCGCCGCGAGTGCGGCGACAGGAAACCCGCCCGTGGCCGAGTGGCCAGCCTCCGCGTCACATAGTCTCCAGAGTATTGCCGACGCGGGGGCAGCGGGCGGGGACTGGTTTTCCACCGAGGACCTCCGCCGTCCCGTGCTCCGATATCACGGGGGCAAGTGGAGGCTCGCCCCGTGGGTGATCTCCCACATGCCGGCGCACAAGTGCTATGTGGAGTGTTTCGGTGGCGCGGCCGGCGTCCTGCTCAGGAAGAAGCGCAGCACCATCGAGGTTTACAACGACCTCGACACCCAGGTGGTGAATTATTTCCGCGTCCTCCGGGATCCGGAGTTGCGGGTGCGCCTCGTCTCCCTGCTGGAACTCACCCCGTTCAGCCGCGGCGAGTTCGAGGCGAGCTATGAATTCTCCCCGGATCCGGTCGAGGCCGCCCGCCGGTTCGTCACCCGTTGTTTTCTCGGCCACGGCACCTGCAGCGTGGACCCGGACGACAGCAACGGATTCCGCTCATGCGATATCCGCGCCGGCAAGTCCTACGCCCGCGAATGGGCCGGCGTGCCGGATGCGATCGCGGCCGCCGCGGACCGCCTCACCGGTGTGACCATCGAGAACCTCGATTTCCGCAAGCTGCTCCACAAATTCAACAGCCCGGAAACCCTTTTCTATCTGGATCCGCCGTACCCGCTGAGCACCCGCCAGGCTGGTGGGAAGGGCTACGTGCACGAGATGTCCGACGCGGACCATCGCCAGATGGCCTGGATGCTGAGAGGCACCTCCGCCAAGGTGATGATCTCCGGTTATCCCTGCTCCCTCTACGACGACCTCTATTCCTCATGGCGGCGGGTGGAGAAGAAAACCACCGCCAACGGCCAGCGCGGCGCCGTGCCGCGCACGGAGGTCCTTTGGATGAATTTCCCGGGAGAGACATGATTTCCCGCCAATACAGCCTTCCTCTCCAGATCACTGGCGAAATTCCGGCATCCATCCGGTTCATGGTGAGCTATTCTTCCGGCATCTCCTCATGGGCGGCGGCGAAGAAAATTGCCGAGGAGCACGGAACCGAAGGCATGGTGCTCGTTTTCGCTGACACACTCATCGAGGACGCCGACAACTACCGCTTTCTAGAGGAATCCGCCGTGAATATCGGTGCGCAACTCATCAGGGTCAGCGATGGTCGCACGCCCTGGGACGTGATGCGGGATGAGCGGATCATCGGTAACAGCCTGATTGACCCATGCTCCAAGATCCTCAAGCGCGAACTGCTGGACCGGTGGAGGGATGCCTATTGCTGCCAGGCAACAACCCGGCTTGTGCTCGGCATCGCGTGGGACGAATCCCACCGCATCGATGAGGTGCAGGCCCGGAACCACCCGTGGATGTATGTCGCTCCGCTGTGTGAAAAGCCATGGATCAGCAAGGCGGAGTGTTTGGCATGGGCGGAATATGAAGGGGTGAAACCTCCCCGGATGTATGAGGCCGGCTTCTCCCACGCCAATTGCGGTGGTGGATGCATAAAAGCCGGGCAACGCGAATGGAAACGCCTCCTGGAGTTCAACCCCGCTCACTTCGAGAAATGGGAGGACTGGGAAACGGAGATGCGCGGGGTCGTCGGTGACCATTCGATCCTCCGCGACCGGAGAAAGTCCGCTGAGACGGAAGTCCTCACCCTCTCCGAATTCCGCCGGCGCGTGGAAGCCTCGGAAGAAATCGACGAAACCGACATCGGCGGCTGTGCCTGCGCCCTTCCTCTCTGAAAATGACCCGCTCCTTTCCATCACCGCTCCAGCTCGGCGTGCTCGACCAGTTCGTGCACCCGCATCCCGCCTCCGTGTTCTGCCGGCCGGTGTGGCACGAGGGCGACGTCCTCACCGCCTCCGGATACATCGCATGCCGGTTTGTCCCCAGCCTCCGCAGGCTTTGGGGCGAGTCCGATTTCCTCCCCGCTCCCGCAGGCTTCTTCGAACGCTACGACGCTCTTCCCTGGGCCCGCTTCCACGGAATCCCCGATGAGTGGCGGCCGATGGATGACGTGCGTGGCCACCTCTTCCGCCGCGCCCTCATCAACCCGTGGACCACGAAGCACCTGTGCGCGCCGTCGCCCGTGTGGTGGGTCAACGGCGGATTCCTCGCCCGTCTCAGCCACCTGCAGTTGATCGCCCGGCTCCCGCGCTGTGAGGTCCACCTCGGTGTGATGGGGCCGGATGCCCCGCTCATTTTCCGATTCAACGGCGGCATGGGGATGCTGGCCCGCGATCCCAAGCTCACCACCGCCTCCTTTACCATCTTCGAACCCCACCGCCACGAGGACGGATCCCGCATCGGCAAACAATCCCGCAAACCCACCGCCGATCAGGAGCGGAAGGCCCAGGAGTTCCACGCCCAGCAGGCCGCGATCGAGGCTCAGGAATTCACCTACCCAGATTGATGAACATATTCACCGCACCACCTACCACGCCTTTCAATTTCCTATCCCTGGGCGCCGGCGTGCAATCGTCGTGTCTCGCGCTGATGGCGGCTCACGGCGAAATCGGACCGGTGCCGGATGCTGCCATTTTCGCCGATACCCAGGCGGAACCAGCCAGCGTTTACAAGTGGCTCGGATGGCTCACTGCCCAGATTCAAAGGTGTCCCCACCCGTTTCCTGTCCACGTCGTCACACAAGGGAGCCTGACCTACGAAGTGCTGAAATCCAAACGTTGCGGAATCCCGGCATTCACGAAGTGCGAGGAAGGCATCATCGGAAAACTCCCGGCAAGATCTTGCACCGTCGATTTCAAGGTCACCCCGATCACAAGGGCACTCCGCAAATTTGCCGACATCAAGCGCGGCCAGAAAACGGTCACAGTGACTCAATGGATCGGGATCTCATGGGACGAACTCCAACGCGCGAAAGAGTCTCACGAACCATGGTCTCAGAATCGGTGGCCACTGCTCGAACTTCGGATGCGCAGGCACCAGTGCCTGGAATGGATGGAAGCGAAGGGTTACCCACATCCCCCTCGATCCTCCTGCATCTACTGCCCGTTTCACAACAATGGAGAATGGCGCCGGTTGCGGGATGAGGAGCCCGAGGAATGGCAGAGGGCCATTTTGTTTGAAAGAGACCTTCAACTCGTCAAGGGCGGCACTGGGAACATGAGCGCAATTCCATTCCTTCACCGCTCCGGGGTGCCCCTTTCCGAGGTGGACCTCTCGACCGATGAAGAGCGCGGACAAGGCTACTTCGACTTTCAATCCGAGTGTGAGGGTTTTTGCGGCAACTGAACTCCCCTTTTATCCATGAACGTCCTTTGCCTTTGCTCCGGCATTTCCGCCGTGTCCGTCGCCACCGAGGAGCTCGGCTGGGAAACCATCGCGTTCGCGGAAATCGAAAAATTCCCGTCCGCGGTGCTCGCCCAGCGCTGGCCGGACAAGCCGAACCTCGGCGACATCACGAAATTCCGCGAATGGCCCGAGGAGCTGCTCGCCCTGGTGGACATGGTCGCCGGCGGCACTCCCTGCCAGGCGTTCAGCCTCGCCGGCCAGCGTGCCTCACTGTCCGACGAACGCGGCAACCTCACCCTCATTTATGCACACCTCATCTCCCACATTGACCAGATCCGTGCTCGCCACGGACGACCTCCCGTTGTTTGCCTGTGGGAGAACGTCCCCGGGGTCCTCAACACCGACGACAACGCCTTCGGCTGCTTTCTGGCTGCACTGGCCGGAGAAATCGTTCCGCTCGCACCGCCAGGGGGACGGTGGACGGACGCTGGTTATGTGCGCGGTCCCGAACGAGCAATCGCGTGGCGACTCATCGATGCCCAATATTTCGGCGTGGCCCAACGACGCGAGCGTGTGTTCGCTCTCGCAGGTGCTGGAGCCTTCCGTCCCGAGGAAATACTTTTTGAGTCCGAAGGCGTGCGCCGGGATTCTCCGCCGAGCCGAGAAACGGGGGAAAGAGTTGCCGGCACTCTTGCGCAAGGCTCTCTCGGCAGTGGCAGCGCGTGCGGAGGTGACGGCCGGGAGGCATTTCTAGAAATCGCACCCATGGCGATCCAGGCCGGTGCCATGAAGGAAAACCCCAACATCGGCCCGGATGGTGTCGGCATCCGGACAGATGGGCTGGCCTATACCCTCGAAGCGCGGCCAGAAGTGCAGGCCGTCGCAGCCCTGGGTTTGATCCCCGCCATTACAGGGCCCCTGCTCGCCAACGGCAAAGCCGCCGGCAGCGCCACCATGCAGGACGCCCAAATGGGCATGCTGATCCCTCAAGTGGTCCCGGCCGTCACGAGCAAATGGGCGAAGGGTAGCGGCGGGCCTAGCGGCGACGAGTGTCAGAACTTGATCGCTACCAGCTTTGGTGAAATTGCAAGAACCCTTTCCGCTCGTCACGACGGAATCCCCTGCGCGGATCGAGGTCCGGACATCATAGCCGTTTCATTCGCGGAAAACTCCCGGCACGAGCTGCGCCTCGAAGGCGGCGACGGAGAGAGAACCGGATGCCTCTCCACAGGGGGTGGGATGCCCGGCCAAGGAGTGCCCATGATCGCATTCGCCCAGAACCAGCTCGGCGAGGTCCGCACGAGTGAGGTGATGGGCACACTCAACACGAATTCCAACGCATCGGGTCGCAGCACTCCCATGGTCGCCAGCCCGTCGCTGGGCGTCCGCCGCCTCACCCCTCGCGAGTGCGAACGCCTGCAGGCCTTCCCCGACGACTTCACCCTCATCCCCTACCGCGGCAAGCCGATCGAGGGTTGCCCCGACGGCCCGCGCTACAAGGCCCTCGGCAATTCCTGGGCGGTCTGCTGTCCGCGGTGGATCTGCCGGCGCATCCACGCGTGGTTCCTTCGAAACTAATTTCCCCCATGTCACTCACAGCCACTTCCTACGTCATCCGCCGGCCGTTCGGCGGACAAATCAAGAAGCTCATCATGCTGGTCATCGCGGACTTTTCCGGCGACGACACCGGCACCGCGTGGGCTTCCATCGACACTCTCGCACACCGGGCGGAGTGCAGCCGCCGCAGCGTGCAAACCCATCTCGAAGAGTTGGAAGCGGCCGGCGAAATCATGATTTACCGGAACGGCGGTCCGGAAGGAACGCATCGGTTCAGGATTCTTTTTAAAAAATCGGAGGTGGCAAATCCGTTCGATTCGGGGGGTGCAAATGCTGCACCCCCGTGCAAACGGCGTACCGTCAAACAGCACGAAGGGGGTGCAAATGACGGTCCGCCAGATGCACCCAAGACGGGTAAAACGGGGAGTAACGGGAAAAACATTCCCCCACAGCCCCCGCTTGCGGGGGGCGAGAGTGTGAGCGATGGCGTTCTTGTCGCCCGGATCAAGAATCTCCGCAAAGCCTGGCAGGCCACCGAGCATCTCACCGCGAAGCAGCAGCGGATCTTTTCCCGGAACCGCAGGATCTTCGAAGCCTTCACGGCGGAGGATTGGGAGGTGCAGCGGCGTTTCCTCGCCAAGTCCATGCCCACCGGAAGCGCGTGGTTCCAGCCGGAGATGCTGGTCCTCTACCTCGAAAGCCCGGACAGCACCCTCGCCCAGGCCCGGGAGTGGTCCGCCAAGCACGGCCCTGCTCCCGCCGCCAACAAGCCGCCGCTCCAGGGCGTGAAACCCATGTCCGCCGAAGAGCAGGCCGAAATGAACAAGATATTTTCCCAAATCCCATGAACTCGAATCCTATCACCGAAACCATGAAATGCTACAGCACCAACGAAGAGGACTTTTCTCACAACGACATCTCGGAGGCAATTGAATCGCTGAAGGAGGAAAACGACATCACCCCAGGGAAAATCATCGAACTGTGGGAGGGCGAAGGCCGGAAAATGCCGGCGTCCTACTACGTCGGCGACATCACAGATGCCATGCAGGACGCCGCGTGTGACGACTGCGGCGAATACGCGACGGACTGGGATTTTTCCAAGGAGCAACAGGCCAGCCTCAACGCGGCGGTCGCCAAAACGGTCGATCAATGGGCCACTGAGAACAACATGCATCCCCATTTTTACAGGGTGGAGAATGTCACCGCCCTTAAGGTGAGGATCACGGACGACGACGGAGGCTATGAAATCTTACCCGAAGCGTCCGCATGATCGAGGCACTCCACCTCGCGGAGCCCTACGAGCTCGTGCTCCCCGGTGATCCAAGCTGGCCGGAATACCAGTTCCAGATGGCTCAAAGGCGCGCCGCCTCACTCTCCGCCAACGGCTGGAAGTTCCACCCCCAGGAAGGCCCTCGCGGCCACTACTACGAAGGCTATGGCCCCGCCGGCCGCCGGATGATGTCCGAGCAAGAAAAAGACCCCCGGGCCGCGTTCGTGGCCGCCATCAACCACGCGTTCGACATCCAATTTCCCAACCCATGAAAGCCCAGAGAAAATCAGGCATTCCCGATCGCGCCGATTCGTTCGGTGACGTCACGGTGGCACTCGACGCCCGCCTCCGGAGAACCGACCCCGAATTCCTTCGCCGGTCCGAGCATTCATCCCGGCGGTTCGCCGCCAAGGAGCCCGGGGAGCAAGAGGAGGAACCCGAACCATCACCACCATGAGCGAAACAGCACCAGAATCCACTTACACCGTCCCACAGGACCACATTGACCGAATCACCGCGATGCTCACCGAAAACGGTCCTATGGCATCCAGCGGCCTCATCCATCAGCTTGTCTACACATATCGCATTCCCATCCTCCACGCGGTGCTGGGGATGCTCTATTGTCCGGGCACCTGGCGAATCGACGTCAGCGAAGAGCATGCCCTTATTGGCCTTGATTCTCATGCGAAGCCCGGTGACGGCAGCATGTTGGCAGCGGCGGACGCCATGGGCCTCCAATGGCTCGACACCGGCGACGAGTCCGGATGTTGGGTGCCGGCGCGGGCCTTGAACCGATAGAGCCATGAGCACCCCAATCCCGCAACTGACTCTGGAACTCGCGCTGATCCGCTGGAGCGTCATGTGCAAGACGTGGGGCGAATTGGCCGCCGGGCATGCCCCGCACCTACCGGCATTCCTCGCCGGCTGGATGTGCAGGCAGATTGGCGCGTCCATGCCCGCGGAACTCGGGCAGTTCCGCGACTCGTTCCGCGTGGGGTGGAGGGAAGCGGACCAGCAAATCGAAATCGCATCACGGAACCTCCATGAATGACCCCGTCGAAATCCTCGGAATCAAGGTCTACCCGCTGGAAGGCGTGCCGCCCGGCACGGCCCGCGTGCTGACTCGTGAGGACATATCCAAGGCCTACACCCAGCTCCTCGAAGGTCCAATCCCTACAGACCGGCGGGACTTCCGCAGGGCCATCATGCTGGCCGTCATCATCGGCCGCGAACTCGAAAGCTTGTCATGAGCAAGCACCCTAATTTTCACCATCAAAATCATGAAAATCCTCCAAACCATCTCCGCGCTTCTCTTATCTCTCTTGTCCGGTTGTTCGGATGAAGGGCCGGATACATCCCGCGCCACCGCTCCCGAAGAGCCGGTTTCGCAATGCCCCATGTGCCACGACACCCGTTCGACGGCGTGGTCGGAAATCGACTACTTCACAGGAGAATGGACCACGGTGGAGCTTCCATGCCCCTGGTGCAGGAAATGAAACGTCCGTGTTCCAAGCCAGGTTGCAATGCGCTGATTGATGCCCCTGCGCGGCACTGCGAAGCCCATGAGGCGGCAGCACCGAAGCGAGGCGAGGCATACCAGCAGCATCGCCGCACTGATCCATTGCAACGGATGGTGGATGGAATCCGGAACTCCTCACGCTGGCAGAAGGTTCGGTCACTGAAGGTTGCGGCCAGTCCGCTATGTGAGGATCCATTCGGCGACCACGAGCGGAAGCGTTCGACGGCCACGGCGCAGCAGGTCCACCACATCGCAGGGCTTCGTGAGAGGCCGGATCTTGCGTTCACCATGTCGAACCTCATGAGTGTGTGCACGGCCTGTCACAGCGGCCTCGAGCGTGGCAGGGAGGTCGTCGCGTCCCCCTCCTCCCCCGCCGCGACCCCACCCACCCGGGGGCGGGGCGAAAAGTAGAGAGCCTCTCATTACCACACCGTTCCCTGTCACTTTTTTTCGCGTGGACGGAATTGGATTTTTTGGGGGTGGGGTGCCCGCGCTTGCGTCAACAGAAAAATTTTAGTAAAAATCAGGGAACGAAATGAGGGGGGCGAAGCAAAAACCTAACAGCTTGCTGGCGGCGGGAGGATCGAAACACCTGCGGTTGCTGGAGCCTGTGATGAAGGCACCAATCGGGGATGCGCCGGAACATTTCCGTGGCGTCGCGATGGAGACATGGGTGTGGGCTGTCGAGAGATTGACGGAGGCTGGGACGATCTACGATGCGGATCGGGTCGCGCTGGAGACTCTTTGCCTGGCGGTTCATCGGCAGCAGGAGGCGCAGGATTTTATCAATGACATGGGTGTGATCTACGAAGACCCGGTGAAGGGGTGGACGAAAAACCCAGCTTGCACTGTGATCACCGCGGAGAACAATATCATCGCCCGTCTGCTTGCCGAGTTCGGCCTCACCCCTGCCTCCCGTGGAAAAGTCCAAGGCCCCACCGAAAAGAAAAAGAGCCGTTTCGAAGGGTTCTAAGGCGACGAAACGGCCGGCACCGCCGGAGTTTCCGCACGTTGCGGATGCCGAGGTCTACGTTGACGGGGTCATTTCGGGGCGGATCCCGGCTTGCAAGTGGGTGCGTCTCGCGTGCGAGCGGCACCGGCGCGACCTGGCGCGGTCGAAATCGAAGGATTTTCCCTACCGCTTCGACCCGCAGAAGGCTAACCGGAAGTGTAAATTTGACGAGTTGCTTCCGCACACTAAGGGCAAGTGGGCGCGGAAAGATCCTGTCACCCGCCAGCCACAGACAATCCGTCTCGAGGGTTGGCAAAAATTCATTCTCTGCTCGGTGTTCGGGTGGGTTAAGAAGACGACGGGAACGCGTCGTTTCCGGAAGGGTCGGATCTATGTTCCGCGAAAAAACGGCAAGTCAATCTTCGGGGCGGCGATCGGGCTCTACATGCTCTCTATGGATGACGAGCCAGGCGCGGAGGTTTACTCCGGTGCCACGTCGGAAAAGCAAGCTCTGGAGGTGTTCAAGCCAGCGCACCGGATGTGCCAGATTGATCCGGAGCTTGCGGACTGGATGGGCGTCACGGTCACTGCCCAGCAGCTCATCCGGGAGGATGACGCGGCGAAGTTCCAGCCGGTCATTGGGAAGCCTGGCGACGGCACAAGCCCGCATTGTGGGATCGTGGATGAGTTCCACGAGCACAAGACCAGCGAGCTGATCGACACGTTCGAGACTGGCATGGGCGCCCGGTCGCAGCCGCTGTCCCTGGTCATCTCCACCGCCGGCGCAAATCTGGCCGGGCCCTGTCGTGAGGATTGGAAATTGTGCGAGCGGATCCTCGAAGGGCTGGAAGGGTTCGAGGATGAAACGACCTTCGCGATCATCTTCACGATCGATGAGGGGGACGCGTGGGATGATATCGAGTCGCTGAAAAAGGCGAACCCGAACTACGGGGTTTCGATTGAGGAGGATTTCCTCCTGGCCGAGCTCCAATCCGCGCGGCAAAACCCCTCAAAACAGGCGCGCTTCAAGACGAAACACCTCAATCAATGGGTGTCATCGAAGGATGGTTTCTTCAATGTCGCGACATGGCAGTCCCTGGAGAAGAAAATCACCCGGGAACAGTTCAAGGAATTCCCCTGCTACCTGTCGGGTGACCTCTCAAGCAAGCACGATTTGACCGTGCAAATGCAGCTTTTCTGTCTGGATAACAGCCGATACGCGGTGTTCGGCCGCTACTGGATCACCGAGGCCGCGCTCGATCTACCGGAAAACCAGCACTACCGGAAATGGCATTTGGCCGGGAAGCTCGAGGTCGCAGGGCAAGACATCATCGACCTCGAGCCGTTCATGGATGCGGCGGAGGAGGCGTGCCGGGAATATGAGGTGCTGGAAATGCCGTCCGACCCGAACCGGGCCTGGGGCGTCTATCCGATGATGGAGGCGAGGGGCGTTCCCATGGTGGAATACCGGAACACGGTGCTCATGATGAGCGAGCCCATGAAGCTGTTGGACGCCCTGATCCGGGCCGGGCACATCCAGCACGATGGGGACCCGGTGCTCACCTGGGCGATCAGCAACACCACCGGAAAGCTCGACCACAAGGACAACGTTTTCCCGAACAAGGACGCGCCGGCGAACAAGATCGACCCGGTCGTGTCGCTCATCATGGCGCTGGGCAGGGCGATGACTCGGACGGAAGCGGCGGGAAGTTTCTTCTCATTCTGAAACCCGGAAAATGATCCTTGCAAAGTTTGTGAAAATTCACAATCTCAATGCCTGGACTGATGGGAATCAGACTTTTCGGCAATGGTAGAAAGACTCACCGGGAGGCGAACCCTTCCGGTGAGTCTCATCGCGTCGAAATGGCGCCGCTCCAGCAGCGGGAATTCCCGAACCGGAGGAACATTCCGGAGAAGCGATCGAGTGTCACGGAGGTGGTGGACCTGAAAAGCGGGAGGTATGCGGAGATTTTCGGCACTGCTTCCGCCGCCGGAGTGCCGGTGAATGAATCCACCGCTCTCGGCGTGTCAGCCGTGACGGCCTGCGTCGATTTGCTCTCTGGCATGATCGCGAAGCTTCCGATTTTCCTCTATCGCGACACTCCACAGGGCCCGGAGGAAGTGACCAACCACCCGGCCATCCGGCTGATTGGATCGTATCCGAGCGATCTCCAGACCTCCTTTGAGCTCCGCCAGCTTATGGAAATCGGCAAGGGACTCGGCGGGAATGGATATGCGCGGGTGTTCCGTGACGCCTTCGGAGACCCCTATTCTATTCAGTGGCTCGAACCCTGCAAGGTGAGCCCGCAGCTGGTGGAGCGGAGCAACGGCGAGAGACTCGTCGTCTATCAGGTCGATGGGAAAACGTTGACCCGGTATGACATCATCCACGTGCGTGGATTCTCCCGGGACGGGGTGAACGGTATTTCACCCATCCGGATGCTGCGGGAATCCATCGGCAATGCGCTTTCCCAGACGAAAAAGGCGGGGGACCTGATGCGCAACGGTACGCAGTTCCCGGGATTCCTCGTTACGCCGCAGAGTATATCTCCCGACAAGCTGAAGGATGCCCGTGACGAGTGGGATAAGAATTACCGTGGTGGCAACACCGGCCGGATTCCAATGATTCATGGTGGCTGGGACTTCAAGGCGACCAACGGGATGAGCATGGCCGATGCCCAGTTCCTCGACTCCCGACGCTTCGAGCTCCAGGAAATCGCCCGCCTCTACCGCATTCCGTCCTTCCTGATCGGTGACAGCACAAGCTCCACCACGTGGGGCAGCGGCATCGAGCAACAGACGCTTGGTTTCCTGAATTTTTCCTTGGATCCGCACCTTGTCGCATGGGAGCAGTCGCTCGGTATCACCCTGCTTACCACCGAGGAGCAGAAGGCCGGGTTTTATTTCCGCTTTGACCGCGACCAGCTCGCCAATGTCGCCCTGCAGGCGAAGGCCGCGTTCTACCAGACCATGCGGAACATCGGGGTTTACAGCGCGAACGACATCCGCAGGAAGATGGATGAACCCGTCATCTCGGCGGCGGACGGCGGCGACGACTACGGCCGTCCGTTCAACGCAAGCGGCGGCACTCCGCAGGAAAAACCCGAGGAAGATCCGAAGCCCGAACCCGAACCATCTCGCGCATGAAAACGAAGAACACCCGCCCCGCCAGACCGGAAGTCCGCGGTTACCACTCCCTCGAACGCCGCGACCTCACGGCGGAGGAAACCGAAGCCGGCTACATCGGCGTGCTGCGGGGTTCGATCCCATTCAACGAGGACAGCCAGGTGATGACCCGCCGCGACCGCGGCGGGAAAATGACCCGGTTCGTGGAGCGCATCACCCCTGAAACCTTCAAACGTTCGCTTGCCGAGGATACGGATATCGTCGCGACCGTCGGTCATGCGGATGATCCTCTGTCGGCTTTCGCCATCGTGAACGAGAATCTCACCTTCACCATTTCCGAGCGTTCGCTGGATTGGGAAGCCAAGGTTCCCGACACCGTCGCCGGTCGGGATCTCATGAGGCTGGTGGACATGAAGATCATCCGGGGCACCTCCTTCGAGTTCATCCCCCGCGACAATGGGGAAACGTGGGAATCCCGCGGTGGTGACATGGAGGTCCGCACGATCACCGACGCGCGGCTTTTCGAAGTGAACCCGGTGAAGTGGCCCGCCTATCTCGGCACCTCGCTGACCGTGGAAATGCGGGGCAGATATGCGGATGGCAACGCCGATTGCTACTATGATTCCTACTATGGATATCGTTGGGATTCCACGATGACCGGGCCAATCTCCTATGCCCAGGGCATGCTCGGCAGTCTCACGGCGTGGCTGACCAACTCGCTCGAATACCTGCGCGACCAGCCGGCGAGCGACCTCGCCGACTTCGCCCGCCGGCATGTTGATCAGATCGCCGCCCAAATCACGGAACTGACCGAGTGGCTCAAGACCAACGGTGCCAACTCCGACACCGAGCAAGGCGACGTGGCGACCCGCGCGCTTGAAGAATTTCGCAAGGAAGCCCGGAAGACGGGCAACGACACGGAAACCCGCAGCGTGGCCCACTGGGAACGGCGCCTCGCACTCACCAGCAAGCATCCCACCGCCTGAAAACACATCAGACCGCTGAGAAGCGGACACACACATGAAACTGAAACAACTGCAAGAAAAGCGCGGATCGCTGATGAAGCAATGCCGTGAAATCCTCGACAAGGCCCAGGCCGAAACCCGCAGCCTCACCCCCGACGAGCAGAGCAAGCTCGCCGAGCTGGAGACTGAAATGGACGGGGTGAACTCCACCCTTGAAGCCGAAGTCCGCCAACTCGCCCGCGAGTCCGCGAACCCGGTCCAACTGAACCGCCAGGAGCAACGCTCCGTTGACCGCTTCGACCTCGGCGTGACGCTTCGCTCTCTCGCGAACGGCACCGCGCTCGAGGGCGTGGAGTTGGAGATGGTCCAGGAGGGAACGAAGGAAGCGCGTGATGCGGGCATTCCGTCCAATCGCGGGGTGATGCTTCCGAGCATGCTCGTTTGCCGCGGCCGTGAAAACCGCGACATGACCGCGACCGGGACCACCTCCACCACCGGCGACCAGGGCGGCCAGTCCATCCAGACGGAAGTTCGCGGCCTGATCGGTGATTTCTACAACCGGTCCATCATGGCTTCCATGGGAGCGACGGTGCTCTCCGGTCTGACCGGAAACCTCAACCTTCCCCGCTTCATCCAAGGAACGGCGGCCGCGAAGAAAGCGGAGAACGCCTCCGCCGACGAGGTGAGCCCCACCCTGGCCACGCTCTCGCTGCAACCCAAGCGCCTGCCGGCGTTCATCGATCTCTCCGACCAGCTGCTCATGCAATCCTCCTCGAACATCGAGGCCTTCGTGCGCGCGCAGCTCATCCTGCAGATGCTCGCCACCCAGGAAGTGGCATTCTTCCACGGTACCGGCACCAACGAAGCGAACGGCCTCGCTGGAACCTCGGGCATCGGTTCGGTGGCAGGCGGCACCAACGGCGCGGCTCCCACCTACGCCCACATGCTGGCACTCGAAGAAGCCATCGACGCGGTCAACGCGCTGAGCGGTAACCTCGGTTACGCATCGAACGGCCAGATCCGGAAGAAGCTCAAGCAGACGCTGGAGAATCCCTCCGCGACGGATAACGGATGGGTGCTCAACAAGGAAAACCGCATCAACGGTTACCGTGCGGAGTTCTCCAACGCCATCAGCCGCACCCTCACCAAGGGCACGGCCAACGCCGTGGCGTCCGCCATCTTCTTCGGCAACTGGTCGGACTACATCATCGCCTATTGGGGTGGTCTCAACCTCGAGCTCATCCGGGATTCGACCAATGCGAAGACCGGCATGCACTGCCTGGTGGCGAACACCTATTACGATGGCGGCGTGATCCGTCCGAAATCCTTCTCCGCGATGCTCGACGCTCTCGGTGCCTGATGGGTTGCGAGGGTGGGGAGCGCATCTCTCCCCACCCTCCTCCCTTTCCCAGATCAAAAGAACCAACCCGAAAATAATTACTCACATGAAAATCAAATTCATCCGCAGCGTGCTCCACAAGGGCGAGCACCAGGAACAAGGAACCGTTGTCGATCTCCCCGACGGCGAAGCGAAATTCTTCCTCGTCGCCGGCGATGCCGTCGAGTCCGACGAAAAGGAAGAGAAAAAGCCCAAGTAATCCACCGTGCGCCCGCAGTACACACTAGTCACCCCGCCGACGTTCGAGCCGATCACCTATGATCAGGCTGCGGAGCATCTGCGGGTGGATTCGGTGGACGATCAGACCTATGTGCAAGCACTGATCGGTGTCGCGCGGGAGTATGTGGACAGCGTCACAGGGAGGGTTTCCGCGGTTTCGGGCTGGAGGGTCATCGCTCCGTCGTGGGCGTGCCTGTTCGGCCAATACTCGGACACCCTCAGCCTTTTCCGGACGCCGCTGGTGTCCGTCTCGGCGGTGAAATATTACGCGGCCGGCGCGACCACGCTCAGCACGCTGCCGGCGGAGGAGTATCTGGTCATCACCGGCGCGGAGCCTGGCATGGTGAAATTCACCGGTTCGCTGCCTTCGGTGGCGGACCGTCCGGACGCGGTGCAAATCGAGTTCACGGCCGGCTATGCCGACGAGGCAGCCGCGCCGAACCTCCTCAAGCACGCCATCAAACTGCTCGTGGGTCATCTCTATGAAAACCGCCTGCCGGTGGCGTTCGCGAGTTGCCAGAACCTGCCGTGGTCGCTGCAAGCGATCATCGAAAATCAGAAGGTAGGGGGGTGGTTCGCATGAATCCGGGCAAAATGGACCGGCGGATCCGCCTGCAGAAGCGCACGTTTTCGCGGGACACGACCGGTAGCAACGTCGAGACGTGGGCGGACAACGCCGGCGTTTGGGCGGAGGACGTGAAGCAGGGCGGTGGGGAATCCGTCATCGCCGATGCGGACCGAGGCCAGGACACCCGACAATTCCGGATCCGTCACCGTGACATGAATGCGCAGGACTACCGCGTTTCCTACGACGGGAAAATCTACGAGATCCGGAACATCCAGGAGGAAGGCCGGAAAAACACCCTCCTCCTCGACACGGTCGCAACCCAGGGAATTCCATGAAAACCTCCGCCGTCCAACTCGACATCAAGGGTGTCAAGCAGCTCATCCGCAATCTGGATGACCTCCCCGACGCGCTCCGCAAATCGGCGGAGACCGCGGTGTTGCGCGCCGGCGCGGTGCCGATTCGTAAGGCGGCGAAGCGTTTCGCGGGGAACTCGAAGGATACCGGCCTGCTACAGAAGTCCATCAGTCTCTCCGTGAAGACGGTGCGGGGCGAGAAGTCCGCGCGGGTGGGACCTCGCAAGGGGATGCGGCAGATGGTCACCCGGACCGATAAGCGGACCGGGAAGCAATTCCAAGAGAAGGCAGATCCGAGCAATTATTCCCATCTCGTGGAATACGGGACCAGTCATAGCGCCGCGAAACCGTTCATCCGCCCGGCGATCGACACCAGCAAGGGCGAAGTCCTCAACGCCATGGCCACCGGCCTGGATACACATCTCACCCGGGTCGCCGCGCGCGCAGCGAGAAAAAAATGAGCTACCAATCCGACATTTACGAAGCGATCAAGGCAAGCGCGCCGCTCACCGCGCTGATCGGAGACCGTTTCTTTTGGGACGTGGCTGACTCCTCGACGACCACTCCTTACATTGTCGCGCAAACCGTCAGCAACGATGGCGAAACCGACTTCGACGGCTTCCGGGATGTAAGCTTTCCGCTCATCCAATTCTCCGCATGGGCGAAGACCAAGCAGGACGCGATTGAGATCATGTCAAAATTCCGGACCGGCCTGGAGGGCAGGAACCTCCCGGGAGCTTCGGACGTCTCGCTTTCCTTCGCCGGCGAGCAGTCCACCCGCGACCCCGTCACCAAACTTTACGGCGAAATCATCGACTACCGCGCATCCACCAACACGAACTGACCCACCACCATGGCAAAAAAATCATTTGGAATCACTGTCACCATCGGAGGCACGGCCATCGGCGGCCTCACCGATGTAAATATCACCGGGCGCGACGTCACGGCGATCGACGTCACCAACCACGGGAGCACCGGCAATGCCCGCGAGTTCCTCGGCGGGCTTGTGGACAACGGGACGCTCGAACTCACCGGAAACTTTGAAGGCACCCACGCGGGAATCACCTATCTCGAAGCGCATCTCGGCGAGGTGGTGGACGCGGTGGTGACGTATTCCGACGCCTCCACCCACCTCTTCAAGGTCATCGTCGGGCCGCCAACCACGAGCAACCCGCTTGACGACAAGATCGAGTTTTCAGCTTCCTTCAAAATTTCCGGCCCCATCACCGGCACCGCCACCACCGCATGAGCAGTTCTCACATCGTCACCATCGGCGGCGAAGAGGTCCGGATCGGGTGGGACCAGCAAACCGCGCGGGCCTACAACTACCGGGCATCCAAGATCGGAGGGGCTCCCACCATCCGCGATCTCTCGAACGCAAAACGGGCTACGGCGGCCGTCACGGATCTCCTATGGTTGGTGCTACCACCGGAGGCCGCGGCAAAATACCGGAATCCCGAGGAGCTGTTTATTGCGATCGACCACGATGCCGATGCCGCCACCATCCACGCCGCGCTGGTCGCCATCGTGGCGGACATGAAAACCGACACGGAAAAAAAAAGCGATTCGAAGAAATCGCCTTCGCCCGAATTGAACTCGGACTGACAGCCGACGAGTGGAACCTCGTTCATCCCGCCCTCGCCACCGCCTACGTCGATGCCTGGACTGAAAAACAGAAACGCGAGGACCGGCGCACGGCGGCGATTCAATTCACGGTGGCCCAATGGTCTGGAAATGTGCCGAAAGGCCGCCGTCTCCGATTCTCCGACTTCCTTCCGAGGTACTTCAAAAAAGCCAGCGACGAATCCCCGAAAGCCCGGGAAGCCCGGCTGAAAAACTCCCTCAACGCCCTCGCCCGCGCGAACAAACCAACAACGTAAATGGCAAAATCCCGATCCATCGGCGGTATCTATGCAAGCCTCACCCTCCGGGATGGGGGCTTCCGCAAAGGACTGGCCGCGGCCAACAATCAGTTGATGGCTTTCGGTAAGGCGTCAGCCGTGGGGCTTGCTGCAGGCGTGGCAGCATCAACCACGGCACTCACCGCAGGCACCCTCAAAACGCTCGATCAGGTGGACGCCCTGGGCGACCTGTCGGCGCAGACCGGGGTCGCGATCGCAGCGGTCATGAAACACCAACGCGCCTATCAGGATGGCGGCCGCGCGGCGGAGATGTATGGCAAGGACATCGGCAAGATGCAAAAATCGATCGTAGAGGCGGCGAGCGGTGGAGCGGATCCGTTCGAAGCGATCGGCCTGAACGCCGAGAAACTGCTCAAACTTGATCCGGCCTCGCAGTTCGAGACCATCGGGGATGCCATCATGCGGATCGAAAACCCCGCCGAGCGCACTGCGAAGGCGATGGAGATTTTCGGCAAAGGCGGCATGGGACTGACCACCATTTTCCCCGGGCTCAAGGACGCGGAGAAAACCCTCGGCGCAATGCCCGCGGTCGCTCAGGAATTCGCCGGTGCGATGGGACAGGCAAACGATCTCATCGGTCACCTTCCGGTGAAGAGCGATCAGTTTTTCACGGGGTTCACCGCCGGGATTATCGGGGAACTGCTGCCGAATCTTCGGAAAATCGATGACTACGATTTTACGAAAGTTGGCCAGAACCTGGGCAAGTCCCTCGCCACCGGCCTCCGTTTCATCCAGGACGGCCAGACATGGAGCGGCGTGGCGGATATCGCCTTCGCCTCGTTCATCCGCCTCGGTGAGATGATCGGCCACGTCTTCGCCTCGGTGATCAACGCGGCCGCGGATGAATTCGACAACGCCTTTTCCCCGAAGGGAAACAAAACCCTGCTCGCGATGAAGGCCGTCGCGCTGGATGTGATCACGATGGGGGCGGATTCGAAAACCCGCGAGGCCGTGAAAGCGCAGAACCGCAAGGAGTGGGAAGAGGCGAACATGGTCGAGCGTCCCAGCTTCGGGGACAATTTATTCAAGCGCCTCGGCCAGCTTCCCGAGGCCGGTGAATCATCCAAATTTTTCCGACAGGCCGGAGAACAGAAAATGTTCGAAGCGTGGAAACGATCCTCGGCCATTGTTGCCGACAACCTGCAGACGGCCGCGGATGAAAGCATTCCCGAAAAATCGAAGGAACCGCCCATCACAGGACTAGCGGAAGCAATGAAGGCGGCCGCCGCCAAGCCGATAGATATGCGGATGGAGGTGAACGACTACCAGCGGCGCGGGCTGTCGCTGGGGGGCGGGCCGGTGGATATGAAGCAGGATGAGCAAATCACTTTGCTGTCATCGATCGATGGATCCTTGAAAAGGATGTCCCGCCCGGGAGGAAAAACATTTTAGTATATGGCAGGCGAACCTATCTACAACCAGCGGCGGCAGGGTTTTCCCAAGGAATCGAGGAATGCCACGTCATATCTCACTACCATCGAGTATGTAGGATTGCATTCGGATCTTCGGTCGGCGAGTCCGCCCGTCGGATCGACATGGGGAGACTATCCGGGTATCGTGTCGGACCTTGACTTGTCGCCATTGGAAGGAACGGAATCCGCGATTCTTACCGTGGTGGTGGAGCTTAAATTTTCGAATGAAGGGCAGGGCGAGCTACAGGAATCAAACGAAGAAATTGAATGGGCAAGCGTCTCAAGGTCCATGTATGAGCACCCGGAATTTTCTATCAACGGATCCGGCAGCTACAAGCTCACCTCCGAAGACATCGCCGCCATCAAAAAATGGCAGGAGATGCCTGATGTGGCGAAAAAGAAGGATTATAAATATTACAAGGGAGACAAGCCCGGCGATGGTGAGGAGACGCTTTCGAGTCACGCCAAGATGTTCGCCCGCGGGATTGAACTTGGTGTGGAGTATTACGTTGACAAGGCCCCGGTGGCCCGCCTCACGCAGACTTATGTAAATGGTCCGGGGCCCACTTCCAAATGCGGAGAAAAGGACACTCCAAGCGTTTCTAATATCCCATCCGGCTACGAGTGGGTTCGGGAAACGGACAGTTCCGTGAGATCAGGGGAGGATCGGAAATGGACCCGCCGCCTCGAATGGATGGGAGCCGACAAGGTTCTCGTAGACGTGAAAGATATCTATTGGACCTCACCATGAAATTTCCGGAAAGAGCCCGCATCGGGATGGACCTGATAGAGAGCTTCAATCAGGTTCTCTCGTGGTGCAAGGCAACCCGCATCATCGGCGTGGCCGGCGGCCGCCTAAAGGAGACGCCGAACGGGACGATCATTGAAATTCCACAGCAGACGGTCCGTGCAGCAAGCTCGTCCGGGGGGCGGTTCATCGTCTCGCTCTCCGGGCAGGATCTCTACGTTTCGCGCGGGAGCGTTTACAGCACGGCGCAGACGGATGGCAGCATGGTGGAGCCGATCGAGCCGACCATCGATGACGTCGCACTGGTGGACGGTCCGTCATGGGACATCTCTGAAAAGCCGGATGACGTCATGCACAAGGTGTGGTGTGTGATCAACAAATACAATTACGATTCCCGCCTCGAGCTGGTCACCGACTCCCCCGACCTGGAAGATAATGAAAGCGCGGTGCACATCGCCGAGGTGACATTCAGTTCCGACGGCGACACGCGCAGCGCGGTCATTGAACAACTCTGGGCCTGTGACATCTCATGGTATCGCGGCGGGCTGGCGACCAGCAGCGGGAGCGGGAGCAACGACGCCAGCGGAAGTGATGGGAGCCACGGAAGCGGGAGCGAAGGGAGCAGTGATATTGACGAATCGTCCAATGACGCGAGTTCGGAGATGTCGAGCAGCGAGGTCAGCAGCAGCAGCGGAGGGGTGCCGTGTCCGACGATTTCCGGAGTCGAAGTGACGTTGGTAGCGGTTGATGGAGTGGAGGGCGCGGACTGCATTCCGGACAAGAACGAGAACGCCGCAGCTGATGACTTGGCATATCTTACATATAATGTGGCGGCGCTGATTACTGAGGCCCCCGAAGGATGCCGTCTCAACATGCGTGCAAGCATTGGCTCGGGAACCAGCTCAACTTATCTTGGTCGATTTTGGAGTGGTGGAGAGGCGACTGTGCGCGTCACTTTCTTGGGATTTCCTTCAACAAATTACACCGTAACCGTGAGCATCTTTCAAGCGATCGGCTTCGGAGGATGTGATCTCGGCGAATGCACTCCTGTGACAGAAGTTATAACGTCCCCACCTGGCTGCTCCGCATGATCCCCATCATCATCCCCCTTCATCCGTCCGGCGGACGTTTCGGAAAAAATGAAGAACTCCGCTACGCCCTGCGCTCGCTCGAGCGTCACTTCACCGAGCCGTTCAAGCTCGTCATCGTGGGCCGCTACCTGCCGGCGTGGCTGAAAGGCGCGGAACTAATCGAGTGCCGACATGGTTTGAAAAGCGCCTTGAAGCTCGCCGCGGAGCATTACCCCGAGGGATTTTTCTGGGTCTACGATGACAATGTCCTCCTCGCGGACAGGACCGCCGAGGAAATGAAGATCACCCCCGGGAAGCGGAAATGGGGAGATCCGGAAACCGGATGGAGCCGCGATCTTGAGAGCATCCGGACCCGGCTGGAGGGCGAGGGAATCGAGCCCATCGATTACTCCCGGCCGCATGGTCCGTACTGGTTTGACAAGGCGATGGTTGACCAGGGTTTCGAGGATTGGCCGGGAATGAAGGGGAAATTTCCGTGGGAATCGTGGATCCTGAGCAAATGGAAATGGCCGTGGATCAGCGGAGTCACCAAACAACTGTACGGCGATTTTTCGCCACCGGCGGAGCATCACGTCTATCTCAACTACAACGAGGCCGGGACCACCGTGGAACTCCGGGAATGGCTGCACGCGCGGTTTCCGCTGGCCTCCCGCTTCGAGCGCGAGGTGCCGAAGGTATCCACCAGCGGCGTGGAGGTCCACACCATCCGCTTCGGTGATGCGTGGTGGATCTCGGCTTGCGGGGACTCGCTGGACGATTGGTGCCGCCGACACGGCCACGGCCTGCGGGTGTGGGACAAGGCCGCGATCCATCCACGGTATCCCACCGCGAAATTCTGCGTGCTGGACATGCTGGAGTCGTTCCTTGCCGGCACCAATCAATGGTGTTTCTACGTGGATGCCGACGTCTATGTGACCGACGACGCGCCGACGTTTCCCGACATGCCGGGTATCCGTGGAATGGTCATCCGCCCCGACCAGCCGAGCGGGGCCACACCCGGATTCCCGAAATTCTGCGAGAAACATTTCCCGGAGCAGGCGGGCATGGCGAACGGTTGGAAATACCGCAACGCCGGCGTCTGGGTCTGCGACCGCCAGGCGGCCGCCGAGATGTTGCGTGTGGCCGAGGAACCCTACATCAACGCGTGGCAGGAACAGCACCAGTGGAACTGGTGGCTTGTCCGTGCGGCCGCCGCCGGCATGGCGGTGACCACCCTGCCGGATGAATGGAACCGCTTCGGACTGGAGCAGGGGCAGGCTCATTTCTGGCACCTCGCGGGGAAGAACAAGGCCGAGATGTTCCGGAAGGTCCGCGAATCGCTCGGCATCCTGGAACCGCTGTGTGCGACGATCGACGGCGCGGAATCGCTGGAAGCCCTGGTGGAGGCGTGCGCGATCGAGGGTGGCGACATGATGAGCATTCCCGAGGAGGAGGCGGAGTCACATCCGCGGTTGAATGCGGCCCTCACCGTAATTCCGGAAATCGACAACCTTTGCAACGGCGCCATCGGCCATCTTCTGCGGTGCCTGGAGTTCGGGAAATGGCAACGCCTCATCATCCGGAGCACGCCAGGGGCGCAGCCCGGCCGGCGGAGACCGCGCCGCACCGGTCAGCCGTTTCCGTATGACGTCGAACATGCCGGCATCCTCACCGGCAGTCCGCTCCGGAGGGTGGCATTGGATGGAAAAACCTATCTCGTGTATGAGCGTTAGACTCTGTGTGGCCACCTTCGGGGAAGATATATCTTGGGTCGCGGAAACCGGGTTCGAGGCCTGCGTTTACGACGCCACCCGCAGCCGTGCCGGCCTCATCCCGGTGAAGAACGAAGCGCGCGAGGCCTCGCAATACATCAGGCACATCGTGGAACATTATGGGGATTTCCGCGATCATGAGGTTTTCCTGCAGGGAAGCCCGAAGCCGCACAACTCCTCCATCCTCCACGCCATGAGCTTGCGGCCATGGACTGGCAAGCGGGTCCACTCGCTGGGGCGGGTGACCATGTCGTTTGATCCCAACATGGCGTTGCCTCACTATGAGCACACCATCCCGTTTGCCCGGGAAATCGGACTGCGGATGGACGAACTTCAGCCGTGGACCATCGGGGCGATGTTCGCCGCCAGCCGGGAGGCGCTGATGGATCGGCCACGGGAGTGGTGGGAAATGCTTCTGGAAAAGGCTGTGATCGAATGCGCGTGGTCGCCCTGGGTGCTGGAACGGCTTTGGCTTTCCATCATCGATCCGCGCCGGCGTGTTCCCTCCTTGACTTCCTTGTGAATTTTCACAATCTCACACGCGACTGCTGTGATAGCAGACGACGCCCATGACCTTTACGATCAACCTCGACACCCTCACGCTTGTCCGTGGTCCGCAGGACAGCAAGCCCGCCCTCATGCCGGAAGCCAAGCGGGGGGATGGAACCCCCTTCGAAGTGGTTTTCGTCCGCAACGGGATCATTGGCGAGCTCGAGGCGGATACCGTGCTCACCTTCGGTTGCAAGGCGAAGGGCAAATACGACGGTCCGGCCGTGGTGCTCGAGGATGGTTTCGTGAAATCCGGCAGCGGAGCGACGACGAAATACAGTGCGAGTCCGAGCTTCAACACCGAGGGATTGAACGACCTTTTCGCGATCGACGGTAACGATGCGAACGACGTCACCGACGTCATCTTAATGGCGGAATTTTCGTGGAAGGTCGATGATGGGGAGCCGACCAGCACGCGGACTTTTGAATTCAAGGTGAGCAACGACGTGTTGCGCGGGGATGAGACGACGCCGGCTGTTCTTCCGGATCCGGAGGAGTGGATGCCGGCCGCCATCATTCTTGACGGCCCGCCGGCGGATGGCGTTCTTGCTGCCGGATCGATCGTCCCCACCGGGGACGCCACCGGCGCGGAACTCATCGGCGGCGACATCACCTATGTCGTGGTGACCGAAGCTCTCAACGAGTTCGAAATCCAGTACCACCCTGACGAGGACATTTTCTGCGACAACATCGTTGCCGCGATCAATGGCACCGATTTCCGGAATGATCCAAACACCTCGCTGACTGCCTTCGTCGGCGTCGGTCCGAGTGTCGCCCTCACTTCGAAGATTCCCGCCGAGGCAGGGAACTCGATCCCGCTGTCTACCGACATGCCGGCCGCCCTCGACATTGATGCGATGTCCGGAGGAGTGGGCGGAACCCTCGCCACCCGGTTGGGGCAACCGGCAATTTCGAATGAGGCGGACGCCTACATGTGCGTGCGCCTTTCCCCGGTCAAGTGGGTGGGACCTCTCAATTCCTGATCGATGATTCCCGGAACCTACAACATGGATTCCTTCCTCCGGGGCGACTGGTGGGACGGCGTCCCGTCGATCCGGATCACGGTCAACGGGGAACCGCCGCTGAGTCCGATCGTCTCCGCGCGGCTGCAATTCCGGACGGGAAACCTGCTCGGATGCCAAATCGAGACCCCCACCGGGATCGTCATCGAGGACGCCGCCGGCTGGCACCTTTCCATCCCCGCGCAGGCCCTCGCTCTCCAGGCCGGCGCGTGGAACTACGACCTTGAGACCACCGACGCCGAGGACGTCGTCAGAACCTACATCAAAGGAACCATCACCGTCATCCAAGACATCACCCGATGAGCGATCCCGTCACAGTTGAAATTTCCCAGGCCCTCGACGCCTACCAACTCGCTTGCCGAGGCACGTCCGAAACTCCGCCATTCGTCGGCACCAGGGATGAGTGGTTGGCGAGTCTCAAGGCGGAGTCACCCTTCGCCACGGATGGCACCGGCCTCACTGATCCGGAGAACTGGCGGGAACTCCTCGACCTCGCCGCAATGAACGGCATCACCTCGGTAACCATCACCGCGGGCGACGAACTCGAACTGGTGAAAGACGGAGTCACCCTTTGGACACCACTCTACAGACGCGCATGAAAACCATCCTCACATTTATCCTATCCGCTTCCGCGCTGGTGGCTCAATCCACCGGTGATTTTCTTTGGCAGAAAAAGACATCCACGGGCTACACACCGGTCGCCGTCACGCCTCAGAACGGGAAAATCATCTCGTGGTCCGGCGGTAATCCGATCAGCATCGATCCGCCGAACTCCGCAATTTGGGGTAGCATCACCGGAACGCTGTCGAATCAGACGGACCTTTCCACCGCCCTCGGGCTGAAAGCCACCACGACGGCGCTGACTGCCGAGACCAGCGCGAGGACCGCCGCAGACCTACTCAAGGCTGGAATCAACGGGGAGCTGATCAGCGCGGCGAATTTCCGGAGCGCGCTCTCACTGACGACGAAGAGCGGGTTTGATGCCGCGGCGACCGATGGCGATTTCGTCTACCAGAACAGCGGGCTTGGAACCCCGACGAGCGGAGCAATCAGCATGGCGAGCGTCACCGTCACCGGCACCAAGGCGCAATTCGATACGGCCGCGACCGACGGCAACTTCGTCTGGACCGGGAGCGATGCGACCTTGAACACCCTCAAGATTACCAGCACCTCACAAAACAACTTCCTCCTGTCTCCGACTCCGGCAATGACGACGGGCGGGAGCAATACGGTTGCGGGAGTTGGCGCTGGCGCTCTTGCTGACACTGGATTCGAAAATACCTTTTACGGCTATCAGGCCGGGAGCCAGGTGAACGGCGGCGGAGGCGATCCACTGCTGTCCGGAGCGCTCAATACCTACATTGGATCTTACGCCGGGGCGAACTCGACAACCACGGTAGCCAATACCTTTGTTGGCCAAAAGGCGGGCATTTCCTCGACCACGAACGGATACAACGTGGCCGTGGGCAAATCGGCCTTCGCCAACAACTTCACCTCGAACAACGGCGTTTACATCGGAGCCGGTGCCGCAGAGTTCGCCGATCACACAGGACTCGGAAACACCGTGATAGGTCGTTCCGCCGCAAGATACATGAGCGGGACAGCGGCTTACAATACCTTCATGGGCAACGGCACCGCCGAGGGAACATCGTTAAATCCGGTCACCGGATCCAACAACTTAGGGCTCGGACGGGAGGCCCTGGTGGCTCTCCGGAGCGCGAACAACGTCACCGCTGTCGGTTCCCAGTCCATGCGGATGCTGACAACGGGGGGAAGTAATACGGCCGTGGGGTATCAGGCCTTGGACAAGCTCACGGTGAACACCGGGAACACGGCCGTCGGTGCCCAAGCCGGACTGAACATCACGGGACAGCAAAACGTCGCAATCGGTTCGGGTGCCGGCCCCACCACCGGCGCGGAATACAACGTCACGATTGGCAACGACGCCGGCAGCACCCTGACGGGTAGCAGCAATGTCCTGCTTGGCCACAAGGTCGGTGAAAACCTTCCGGCCGCCACGTTCAACTCCTTCATCGTTGGGTCGGATTCATCTCCCATTCAAACGGTGGCGTTCGGGAAGGGTCTGCAATCGGCAACGCCGGCATCCGTGAACATCAACACCACCCGAGGCCTCGGCACGAACATCGCCGGCGGCGACATGAACCTACGCCCGGGCGCGGGAACCGGAACCGGCGCGGGCGGCAAGCTCACCATTTTCACCGCCCCGGCCGGATCGAGCAGTTCGACTTTGAACGGCCTGGTGAACGCCGCGCAATTCGACGCGAGCACCACGGCCGGCGACACGCGATTCCTCCTCTACGACGTCGATTCCGGAACCCTGAAACGCGTCTCCGTCGGTGCCGCGGACTCCGGTGGCTCAGGATTCAAATTGCTCCGCATCCCCAACTGATCAGCCACCTGAAACCATGTCACGCGACGAACTCCACGCCATTGCCCAAGCCGACACCCCAGAGGGCGTCCAAGTCCCGAACACCATGCCCGGCCTGATCGCCTGGGGATTCATGCGATTCGGCACCAACGCCATGATCATGATGATTTGCTTGGGCGTCGGCGGCTATGCCCTCAAAGGCATCTACGCCGATCTCGGCAGGTCAAACATGATCGTGCTCGAGATGGTCCGCGCCCAGACCACATCCAACACCCGTCTGGAATCAACCCTCGCGGAGCTTGCCCGTCAGGTCGAGAACAACACCCGGGCCATCACCGATCTCCAACGCACCACCACCCGAAATCAATAATTCCAACCACCACTCCAATGACCGACTTCCGCACATTTCCCGAATTCTTCGAAACCCTCGACGTGAAACATTTCCGTGCCGAGGAGTTCACCGAATACTTTGCCACCCGTCGCCGGGGCGTCACAAACTCCACCCCTCCTAGGGAGATCTGGGGGAACATCACGCCAACTATCAGGATCGTGGACGCTCTCCGCGCTCACTTCGGCCGTCCCATCGTCCTGCTCTCCAGTTATCGCTCTCCGGCCTACAATGCCGCCATCGGCGATGCCGCGCCCAAGTCGTTCCATATGCAGTTCAAGGCTCTGGACATCGCGGTGAGTGGCAAGACTCCC